>SFJH01000012.1 GCA_004555155.1 Clostridiales bacterium | reverse complement strand
ATCTCACGCACCATCTCCTCCAACATTTTCCGGTCCGGAACGTGCGGCACGGCGACCTCAGGCGTCTCAGTACAATTGATGTAGTGTGTAACGGCACTTACGATGAACTGTGCCTTGCGCCGCCCCTGCTTGTTCAGGAGTTCAGCCACTTGCTGGTGATGCGGATCTCCGGCATTGAATTGTATGGTAAACCTGAGGGTTTCTTTCTTTGCAGGCACACATATCACCTTCTGCTATTTGCTGCCGCGTACAGCAGTCCGTATCCGGCGGCGTTGGCGCCGATCTCCTCCATAAAGACGGCGGAACTGACCTTTCCGGATGCCTCGATCTGTTTTCTGAGCAGCAGTGAACCACCGCCTACAAACAGGACCTTTCCGGTCCGCAGTTCGACTTTACGTTCCCGCAGTGTACGGAACAGGTCTGAGATAAACGCCTGTGCTTCATGCTCTACAAGCGTTTGAATACCCTGTCCATACTCTGTTTCTTCTCCGGTAAGGATCGTATCAATATCAGACTCCTCCAGCAGCAGGTCGTAGGAACGGCCGGCCTCGCCGGAGCGGGTCAGACAGTTGTCCACAATGTAATGATGCGGCGTGTTCACCCACTCGGCGCGATAGGTGCCGAAGGATTTGCCGTCGACGAACACGGTGGTCTCGCCGCCGGTCACCAGGTTCATCGCAATGCGCTTGCCTTGGGCCTCTTCAGGCAGCGTGATCCTGCTGCGCATCCAGCAGTATTCATAAATATGGCCCCACTTTGTGCCGTGCGGCATCGGCGTGAATTCGCCCTTCGCCGCCTCCGCAGGGGTCAGATGATCCATCGTCATAAAGGACTCGACCTGGATCGGCCCCAGCGGCAGATACAGATCCTGGCGAAGCGTTTCCAGCCAGTGCTGCAGTCTGCCCTGCCATTCGGAATGCATGTACTTCATGTCAGATTGCCCTCCGTTCGCATAATATCAACGGTCTTCCTCTGAAAACAGGTTTGGTTTCGCGCCGGCAGTCCGCGTTCATCCATGCGCAAAACGACCCCATTCTATATTCTATCTCCCGCTGTCTTTTCCTCCCGGAACCATTCACTCGTTCCGTAAAAAAACGGGAACAGTTGCCTGTTCCCGTTTTGAATTCCACGAGTTTAGTTCTCCTTCTTCACCAGCGAATGGAAGCAAAGCACCTTTCTCTGACCGCCGAGCTCGATCATCTCCGGGCGCGCCTTGCGGCACTGCTCCGTAGCATAGGGGCAACGGGGTGCAAACTTGCAGTAGGTGATGGCAAATTCCTTGTCTTCCATGTCCGGCATGACCATATCCTCGTTCCACTTGTCGCCTACGCGGGGAACTGCGTTCATCAGCAGCTCGGTGTAGGGATGGGCGGGATTGTCCATGATCTCCTTGGCCGGGCCGTACTCGATCAGACCGCCGCGATAGAGCGTGGCGATGTAATCGGACACGTAGTAGGCCGTGGACAGGTCGTGGGTGATGTAGATGAACGAGACCTTGTACTTGTCCTTCAGCTCCTTGAACAGGTTGACGATGTTCATCTTCATCGAAGCGTCGATGGCCGCGACGGGCTCGTCCGCGATGATCAGCTTCGGACGGGTGATCAGCGCGCGCGCGATGGATACGCGCTGCAGCTCGCCACCGGAGAACTGGGTCGGGTACTTGCCGCGAACAACCTCAAGAGACATGCCGACATTGTGCAGGATCTCGTCGATCATCTTCTCCGCTTCCTGCTTGTTCTTGCAGATGCCCAGGCGCAGCGCGGTGTTGAACAGATAGGTGTCCACCGTCTTGCGCGCGGAGAAGGTCTCGAAGGGATTCTGGAAAATGGGCTGCACGTCCAGCTTGAACTGCTTCGGATCATAGGACTTGCGGTCTGCATAGGACTTGCCCAGCAGCTTGATGTCGCCAATGTCCGGCTTGTACAGGCGCAGGATCATCTTGCACAGCGTGGACTTGCCGCAGCCGGACTCGCCGACGATCGACAGAATGACCGGCTTGCCCGCGTCGATGCTCAGGGAGATATCGTCGTTTGCGACCAGCTTCTTGCCCATCAGCATGCCGCCGATGCGGAAGATTTTGCTGACATTTTGGATCTCAAGCAACTTTTCTGCCATGTCAGTTCACCTCCGGAGTCAGGTAGTGGCAGGCCGCGAAACGGCCGGGTTTGATCTCCCGGAACTCGGGAACATCCTTGCGGCACTTGTCCGTCGCCTGCGGGCAGCGCGCTGCAAAGCGGCATCCGGGCGGCGGATTCTTGAGGGCCGGCGGACGGCCGGGAATACCGACCTTCTGGCTCTTGTCGCCCACGCGCGGGAGGGCGCCGATGAGCATCTTGGTGTACGGGTGGATGGGATCCTCGAAGATATCCTCCGTCTTGCCCAGCTCGACGAAGCTGCCGGAATACATGATGCCCATGCGGTCGGTGATCTGATAGTGCACGCCCATGTCGTGGCTGACGATCACCAGCGTGTTCTTGAACTGCTTCTGGAGGCGGGTCAGCATCATCAGAATGCCGCGCTGCACAACGACGTCCAGAGCGGTGGTCGGCTCGTCGGCCAGCACCACGTTGGGGGACATGAAGGTCGCAAGCGCGATGATGGCGCGCTGACGCATGCCGCCGGACAGCTGGAACGGGAACGCCTCGAGCACGTCCTTGGACAGGCCGAGCTCTTCGAGGTACTTGCCGACGCGCTCAAGCGTCTGCGCTTCGGTCTCGTTCTTTCGATCCTCTTTGGAAATGGAGTCCAGGAACTGGCTCTTCAGGCGCACGATGGGGTTCAGAACACTCTGCGCAGCCTGCGGAACGTAGGAAATGTTGTTCCACCAGCTCTTGCGAATCTGGCCCGACTCGTAGGAGAAGGGCTTGCCGTTCTTTTCGCCGCTGAGAATGACCTTGCCCTTGTCGATCTCCAGAGGGAATTCGACGATGTCGTACAGGGTCTTCAGGAGCGTCGATTTGCCGCATCCGGATTCGCCGGCAATACCGAAAATCTCGTTGTCGTAAATTTCAAAGTTAACGTCCTTTACGACGTGAACGTTGCCGTCGATTGTCTTATAGGAGGCGGAGAGGTTGTCAATCTTTAACATCTTTATCTACCTCTCTTCATGGACATGTAGTCGTTGTAGCCGGTGATCAGCATGAACAGGCCGACAAACAGCAGCACGGTCGCCAGAATAGGCGGCAGGATCCAGTTCCAGCGGCCCGCCATGATGGCGTTGTAGTTGCGCGCCCACTGAATCATATTGCCCAGGGAGACCAGGTTGGCCGGGGAAAGGCCCAGAACCGCAAGGCTGGACTCGGAGCCGATGGCCGACAGCGTCGCATTCATGAAGTTGGACAGCGACCAGGTCAGCGCGAAGGGCAGAATCTCGGTTACAACAATCTGCACCGTGCCCTCGCCGGAGAACTTGGCGGTATGGATGAAGTCGCGCTCCTTCAGCGTCAGCGCCATCGAACGGATCTGGCGGCTTGGCCACGCCCATGCGAACATTGCCAGCACCAGCGCCATCAGAATGACCGTGGAATTGCTTCCCTTCATCAGCGACGTCATCAAAATCAGCACCGGCAGCGACGGGATGACGACGAACGTATCCGTAATCACCATCAGTACCCTGTCCAGCGTGCCGCCGACGAATCCGGCAACCAGACCGACAAACACGCCCACCACTGTGCCCAGCAATGCGACGATAAAGCCGATCATCAGGGAATTGTGAATCGCTTCAATCAGCAGCCAGAAGATATCCTGACCCTGAGAGGTGGTTCCGAAGAAGTGCTCCAGCGAAGGCGCGAGATTCTTGGAACGGATGTTATTCGGGAAGGGATTCGTATGAGGAATATAAAACACCACAAAGCCAAGGATGAGGAAGAAAGCAGTCATGATCAGGCCGAACTTCAAACGTCCATTGGCGTTCTTCCAAAACTTTTTCATATGCTTCGCTCCTCCTTTCTTAGCTATAACGGATACGCGGATCGATGAACGGATAAATCAGGTCGGCGATCAGCGTGCAGGTTGCAATCGCGACAATGGAAATCGTAATGCAGCCAAGGATCATGTTGTAGTCCGACTGCGTGATCGCATCCTGGATCAGCGTGCCAACGCCCGGATAGCCGAAGATGATTTCCGTCATGATCGAGCCGTTGAAAACTCCGCCGAGACTCATGGCCAGCGCCGTGATCTGGGTCAGAATGGAATTGCGGAAAACGTAGCTCTTGCCGATCTTGGCCTCGCTCAGGCCGCGATAGCGGGCATAGAGGACAAAATCCTCTTCCGCCGTGGTGCTCGCCAGGGATTTCATCGAGATGATCCACCAGCCGGTACCCAGCAGAAGGATAGAGACTGCGGGCAGAACAGAGGCTTTCAGCAGCGAAGTCATGAATGCGACCCAGCCGCCGTTATACAGGATGGTCGCGCGCAGCGGGAACCATCCCAGCACATAGGAGAAGACGATCTGCAGAATCAGAGCCACGATGAAGTACGGAATCGGATAAATGCAGATTGCAATCGTCTCCAGAATCTTGGAGGAGCGCTTGTTCTTGCGGAAGCCCGCGAGAAGGCCGATCACGTTGCCGATGATCCACGCCAGAATCGTCGTCGTCAGCGAAAGGCCGACGGTATACGGCAGATTGCGCGTGATGATCTCACTTGCAGGCGTGGGATAGCTCATCAGAGACGGGCCAAAGTCAAAATGGAGCAAGCCTTTCCAGAGGAACGAGGTATACTGACTCCAAAGAGAACCCTCGAGGCCAAACTGGATGCGCAGCGAAGTGCGCAGCGCTTCCTTCGCCACAGGATCCATCTGACCGGATCTGGCCTGCATCTGGCCGATCATGCCCTCAACGGGGTCGGATGGGAACATGCGGGGAACGAAGAAGATAAATGTCACGCCGATGAGGATGGTCAACGCCCATGTCAAAAGGCGCAGACCCAAATACTTCCAAAATTTCACTGGCTACACCCCTCCGTGTTACAGCTTCATTTACTTTGCCGAGTGTCAAGCGGCAGCACCACCTACACCGGGGCGCGCCTAGATGGACCACGTTCAGCGAAAATTGTGTAGAAGAATGCACGCGCCGCGTCAAGCGGCGCGTGCAAATCACCTGTGATTACACTTTCAAATGCATCTATGCCTTATGCCGCGGGGGTGATTTCAGCAACGATGTACTTGAAGCAGCTCCACCACCACCAGGGACCATTGTAGGGGTTCGCAGCGCAGGGATAGTTGGTCCAGTAGGTGCTGTTGGTGGGAACGAACTTAACGCCAGAGTGGAAGCCGATGAAGGGCATATCCTCGATAGCAACCTTCAGGAACTCCAGGCCCAGCTCGTAGGACTCTTCGCTGTCCGGAGAAACCTTGGCCATCTCGTGGATGATCTCAGTGGCGCGCGCGTTGTTCCAGCGGGTGCCCTGGCCGGAGCCGATCTCGCCCATGGGCGCGATCAGGTCAGCATCCCAACCATTGATCTGGGAGTACAGATCCTTGACAATGAAGCCGGTGGGCCAGATGCCGCGGATTTCGTATTCGCCAGTGCCGTTGTTGGTATCCCAGGTCGCAGAGGACTCGGAGGAGATGTTGCAAGTGAGGCCGAACTTGGTCAGCTGGTCATACGCAGCCAGAACGCCGCGGCCAGCCTGCGCTTCGGTGTCAGCCAGGTAGGTCAGGTTGACGACGAAGGGCTCGCCGTTGAAGTACCAGCCGTCGTCCTTCTTCTCGAGGCCGGCCTTGACCAGCAGCTTCTCGGCGGCTTCCGGATCATACTTCCAGCAGCCAACGCCGAACATCTCGATCAGTTCTTCGTCGGTGCCTTCGATGCCCAGCTCAGCAGCCATGCGGCTCGCGTACTCGGGGTCGAAGGGCTTCACAGTGGTGCCGTCGCCCAGATCCAGCTCGAAGTTGGAGACCCACTCCAGCAGGGGCTTGTAGTACAGCTCCTGACCAGCGCTGGTGGCGGTGACGATCGGGAACACGGAGGCGCGGCCGACGCCATCGAAGATGCCCAGGGAGATCTCGTCAAAGTTCATCGCCAGAGCGATGGCCCAGCGGAAGTCAGCGCTGTCATAGGGAGCGCCCTTGCCGATGGAGAAGCCGAGGCCCTTGGAGCAGGGGTCGTCGGAGGTCGCATACGGGAACTCATCGTACCAGCAGGCAATCTTGTCGTTGGAGGAGGTCATGACGTCCAGGATCTCAGGCGTCACTTCGCACATTACGTCAACTTCGTTGTTGATCATGGCCATCTGGCGGGTGGTGTCATCGCCCAGGACCTTGAACAGCACGTACTTGGCGGCGGGAGCCTCGGTCTTGCCGGTCACGACGCCCAGCGTGGACTGCTGCCAGTCTTCGCGCAGCTGATACAGGATCCACTGGCCGTTGGGATCGTAATCCTTCACGGTGTAGGGGCCAGCCACGACGGGGTTCTCATCCTTGAACTGGGTGACGTCCTCGACCTGAGAGTAGATGTGCTCAGGAACGATGCGGTAGTCGTTGCCCCAGATCGTGACGCCGAAGCGCAGCGCCAGGCGGGGGAAGGACTCCTTGGTCACGAACTTGACGGTGTAGTCGTCAACCTTCTCAACAGACGCGAACACGGTGTTGGCATAAGCGGACTGGCCGATGCCGGGGTTGTTCATGATCATGTTGAAGGTGAACACGACGTCGTCAGCGTTCAGATCTTCGCCGTCGGACCACTTGATGCCCTGGCGGATCTTCACGACGTGCTCGGTGAAGTCCTCGTTGGACTCGGGCATGCCCTCGGCGACCTCGCCGAACTGCTCGCCCTTAACGGTGTCGATTTCCCACAGGTGGGCGGACATGAGCTGGTGGATACCGAAGCCCATCTGGGTGCCCAGCATGTAGCTGTTGAACTGGCCAGGAACGTCGGTAGGCGTCTGCGTTTCGACGATCAGCGTCTCAGCGCGGGGCGTGCCTACTTCAGTCATTTCCTCAGCGAAGGCAAAGCTGCCCAGAGAGAGCACCAGCGCCAGCGCGAGAACGAGAGAGAGGATCTTACGCATGGAATTTACCTCCTTTTATTTTCCACGGGTTTGAAGCCCGTTGGAACCGAGAGACGGAAAAACGGCGCAGCCGGAGTGTCCTTTTCTTTCACACAATCCGATCCATTTTTCACGACATGTTTATATTAACACATCCAACACAACTTGTCAACATTCCAATCGAAATTCTAAAAAACGCTCCCGCCCGTGGGCATTTTGTTCAAATTACGAAGGTTGGAGCACCGAATTGCGGCGATATCTGATCAAGATACACAAAACCGGGGTCTCCGCGCGATGCGGCAGGCCCCGGTTTTCATCTTCCATCGTTATTCCACGCAGGTGAGCAGATCCTTGTAGAACTGCTTCAGCTCTTCCTCCGTGTCGAAATTGGCGATGTACATCTGGTTCGCCATGGCGCCGGAGAGCGCCTCCGGGATGCGGCCGCTCATCTTGATGTGCGCGCCGTACTTGGCCATGACGGCGTTGTGATCCATGACGAACTTCTTGCCGTCGCGGCGGCCGCAGAAGGCGCAGAAGTGGTGCGCGCGATCCAGCGGCACGTCGGTGCGGTCAAAGGCCACCATATCCGCCCAGATCTTGTAGACGTCCACCTCGTTGGAGAAATCGTACATATCCGGAGAATAGCCGCCGGAGGGCCGCATGTTGACCTCTAGGCCCAGGATGTCGCCCTTCTTGCCCAATCCCGGCTGATCCTCCTTGAGCACGAAGAACTCCAGGTGCACGAAGCGGCTCTTCACGCCGAAGGACTTCACCGTGCGGTGGCCGAAATCCTTCATCTCCTCGGAGAGCTCCTTGACGATATAGTAGGTCGAATTGTCGTTGTCGTTGACGATGTCCATGATGGACTGGGGCGTGACGTTGCCGGTCTCGAAGATCGGCTCGCCCTTGGAATCGATGATCGCATCGTAGGTGCGCACCTCGCCGTTGACGAACTCCTCCATGATGTAGAGGTTGTCGTCCTTGGTGGCGAAGAAATAGTCCAGATCGGCGTCGGACTTCAGCTTGTAGGTATTGTTCGCGCCCACGCCGTTGTCCGGCTTGACCACCACGGGATAGCCCACCTCGTTGGCGAACGCCTTCGCCGCCTCGTATTCCCGCACCAGATGATAGCGCGCCGTGGGAATGCCCGCCTTGGCATAGTACGCCTTCATGGCGGACTTGTGCTTGATGCGATCCATGTCCTGCGTCTGCTGGCCGGTGGTGATGTTGAAGGCCGTGCGCAGCGCGGCGTCGCGCTCCAGCCAGTATTCGTTGTTGGACTCCAGCCAGTCGATCTTGCCGAACTTGTAGGTCAGAAACGCCACTGCGCGGAACACTTCATCGTAGTTCTCCAGGCTGGAGACCTTGTAGTAATCCGCCAGGCTGTCGCGCAGCTCCTGCTTGAGCTGATCATAGGGACAGTCGCCAATGCCCAGCACGCGCAGGCCGTTTTTCTTCAGCTCGGCGCAGAAATGCCAGTAGGTCTCCGGGAAGTTCGGGGAAATAAAGATGAAATTCTTCATTTGTATGCTCTCCTTTGCTGGAATGCTTGGTACTCCGGATGGAACGCGGCGTCAGAAGATGAGCTGAGGCGCGTAGTGTTCGACCTGCCTGAACCACCAGTCCCAATCGTGGTTGACGTCGTGGCCCCAGAAATCCACCTGCGCGTGAATGCCCTTGTCCCGGCAGACCTGGGCAAGGCGGCCCGTGCTGGCCTTCAGCTCGTCCTCCCACGCGCCCTGACCCACGCAGAAGATCATCTTGCGCTGATTGTACATGGAGATATAGGGATGGTCGAAGGGCATGTTGGCCAGATACAGATTCGGAGAATTGTTGTACAGTGTCTCGTCCATATAGTTTCCGAAGAAATTGCCGGGATCGTACAGGCCCGACAGCGCCAGCACCGATCCAAACAGATCCGGCCGGCGGAAGAACAGGTTCGCCGCATGGGTCGCGCCCATCGAGCATCCGAAGGTCATGATCGGATAATCGCAGAAGTTCCGCTCGCCGCTCAGGTGGCGGATGGTGGGCACCAGCTCGTCCACCGCATAATGATACCAGCGCTCATGCTGCTGCACGCGCCAGGCGCAGTCGCCGCCGAGGTTGGCGTAGGTCTCGCCGTCGATCGTATCCATGGAATAGACGGTCACAAAGCCCGCCTCGATCCACTTGGCCCACACGTCGATCATGTGAAAGGCCTCGAAGTCCCAGAACCGCCCCGCCTGGCAGGGAATAAACAGCACCGGCTTGCCCCGGTGGCCGTAGATCTTGAATTCCATGTCGCGGTTCAGATGGCTGCTGTAATGCTTGTAGTAACGAATTTCCATCGGATCACTCCCCCATCCATTGATCTGATCGATTACAGTCCCAGGCAATCCATGAAGATCGGCACCTGCTGTTCCCAGCACGCCTCGCAGTGCGTGCCGCCGGGCACGATGCGGAACGCCAGATTCACCCGCTTGCTCAGCAGATGGTGCGCTACGGAAATCAGCGCCTCCGCCGAAGCGGCATGATTGTAGATCTCCTCGCTGCCGTAGTCCAGATAGATACAGGTATCGTTCTTGATCTGCGCTCTGGAGATCATGCGCACGATCTTGGCCGGCGAAATCCAGAGGCTGGGCGACAGACAGGCCGCGCGCTGAAACACATGGTTGTATTCCACCGCGCCGTACAGCGCCATCAGTCCGCCCATGGAGGAGCCGCAGACGATCGTATGCTCCCGATCCGGCATCGTGCGCAGCTTGGCGTCGATGACCGGCTTGAGCTCGTTCACCATCCAGTCCATATAGACCTTGCCCTTGCCCTGAACCTTGCCCAGCGTCGTGTTTTCGTAACTCAGCGGCGAGTATTCGATCAGGCGCTGATTGCCCTCGTGGTTGCACTCGATGGCCACGATGATCAGCGGCTTGCGCGTCCAGCCCATGTAGCTGTTCATGCCCCAGGACTTGCCGTAGGTGGCGTCGCTGTCGAAGAAGACGTTGTGGCCGTCGAACATGTACATCACCGGGAACCGCCGCGCAGGCTCGTCCTCATAGTAATCCGGCAGATAGATGTAGCCCTTGCGGGTCTTGCTGCCGCTGAGCTGCGGAATGGTCAGATCCCACTTGTAGATCATGCGCATCGCATCCTTTGTTTTTCAATGTAATATAGTATAGTGGAAAATTCTCCGGTTGTCAATTTTCCTGTTCGCCTTTGAACGCATAATTAACCGCACAAACGGGAGCCCTTCCAATGCATTGGAAGGGCTCCCTGGGACGATTCAGCGATCATTCCTCGCGGCCATACCGGCAGCAGCGGCAGTTTCGGAAGATCAGCAGCGCGATGATCACCACCGCCATGGTTACCGCGAACACGATCACAGCGGCCAGCGCACTGAAAATCCGCTCGGCAAAGATCGCGCCGAGAATCAATCCAATCGTCAGCACAAGCAGCAGCGTAAAGAAGCAGAGCACCCGGCTGAGGCACGGCATATTGCACTTGTCTCTCCAGCAGGTTTCCTGGATATTCATGAAATCACTCCTTTTCCGGATTCCATTCTATCCTATGCGCCCGCCGGAAAAGGGTGCGGACTGTCCGCGGCGCCTGGCGTTATCCCCTGCGGACCGGATAGCAGATTTCCGTGACGAACTCGTCCGGATTGGAGGTCTCATGGGGGCTCACGTGATAGATGTTGAAGGGATGGCCGTCGTAGACATAGCCGTTCTCCCGCACCCATTGGGCGATGACCTCGTTGACCGCGCCGATCTGGCTGTAGCTGCCCTTGCACACCGCGGAGGCAAAGGTCACCGGAGGCAGGGTTCTGAAGCGAACGTGCTCCGTGTCCGGATAGCTTCCCTTTACGGTCTTCGAGGCCTCCACGTCCACGTCGCTCTCCCTGTATTCCCCGTCCAGGAAGGTCACGCAGCAATAGCACGGATTGTCTGCCGCAAGCTTCAGCGGCGCCGTCTCGCGAACCAGCATCTCCCACAGCATTCCTTCATGATCGTAGCTGGGAATCGTCATGCGCACGCAGGCGGCATAGCGCTCGGGCAGGGTCTTCAAAGTAACGTTGTATTTCATGGCGTCGTCATCCTTTCTCAGCTTCTCCCGGGCCGTCTCCAGCAGCCGCAGCCGATATTGCGTCTGTTCCAGCAATTCGCTCAGCTCCGCCTGTTTTACGCGGAGAAAACCGTCCACGGCATCCGGATCATCGTAGTGCTTCAGAATTCCGCCAATGGCGGCGACTCCGAAGCCCATGTCCTTCAGCGCGGCGATGCGCCCGGCTACGGGAAGCTGATCTTCGCAGTAATACCGGTAGCCGGTAAAGCGATCGATCTCCGTAGGCCGCAGCAGGCCGGTCTCATCGTAATGGCGCAGCATGCGGATGCTGATTCTGGACAGCTTCGAGAATTCTCCAATTTTCAGCATACTGTTCTCCTCCAGATCTGTCGGTTTTCTGAGCTCACGGATATTGTAGCGCCTCCCACCATGTGAGAGTCAATAAGGCGGCGGAAAAAAGCCCCCTTGACGCGCATGATATAATGATCAAAACGAACTTCTCAGGAGATCACATTCATGAAAAAAATGATTTGCTGTCTGCTGGCGCTGATCGCGCTGATTGCCCCGGCCACTGCCGAAGACGTCTGCGAAAGCGTCCGCGTGGCATTCGAGGACGGATTCTCGCTCTCCCTGCCCGCCGATTGGGTGCGCTACGACGTCGCGCCCGAGCTCTCCGAGGCCGGCTTCATCTACTGCCTCGGCAGCGCTGACGGCGCGCGGCTGATGTACGTTCAGCGCTGGAACACCGGCTGCGCCGATCTGTCCGAGCTGGAAGCGTCGCTCTCGTCCCGACCCGAGATTGAGCTGCGCACTTCCGTCAGCGACGGCGAAAGCGCAGGTTTCCTGACGTACAATTTCACCGACGCCGATTGCAGCGGCTGCGCCACCCTGTTCGACGGCACGGTTCTCAACCTTCTCTTCCTGCCCCAGTCCGACGCCGAAAACATGCTGCTGGCCGCCACCATCATGGAATCGGCGGGCTTGGAATGACCGCCTGTCCTGATCCGCCCCCTCCGGCCTCTTTCGCCGGCGGGGGCGTTTCCTTTTTTCCGCCCCATCCGGCTCCTGAGACATTTTTCCCGAACGGCATGGAGGATGAAAATTCCGGCGCCGGCCTCTTTTAAGAACGCGAAGCTCCGGGGCTTCGGGCCGTCGGAAAACCCCACGCCGAACCGTCTGAAAACCGTGAGGTTTTCCAAAAGATCTTTTTGAGAAGCTGAAAGCCCCGGCGCTGTGGCCGGGGCTTTTCATTGGGATGGCGGGGAATCAGAACTCGAGCTTCTTCTCCAGCCAGGGAATCAGATTGTCGATGGCGACGACCTCCTGCTGCATCGTATCGCGGTCGCGAACGGTGACATTGCCGGTGGCCTCGGTGTCGAAATCCACGCAGATGCAGTAGGGCGTGCCGATCTCGTCCTGGCGGCGGTAGCGCTTGCCGATGGAGCCAGTCTCGTCGTAGTCGCACATGAACTTCTTCGCCAGCTTCGCGTACAGCGCGCGGGCCTGCTCGCCCAGCTTGTTTTTCTGAAGCGGCATGACGGCCACCTTGAAGGGCGCCAGCGCCGGATGCAGATGCAGCACGGTGCGCACGTCGCCGCCCTCCAGCTCCTGCTCCTCGTAGGCGTCGCACAGGAAGGAGAGCACCAGGCGCTCCACGCCTACGGACGGCTCGACGCAGTAGGGGATGAACTTCTCGTTGGTGGTGGGATCCATGTATTCCAGCGCCTTGCCGGAGTGCTCGGAGTGCTGCTTCAGATCGTAGTCCGTGCGGTCCGCGATGCCCCACAGCTCGCCCCAGCCGAAGGGGAACAGGTACTCGAAGTCGGTGGTCGCCTTGGAATAGAAGGCCAGCTTGTCCTTCTCATGGTCGCGCAGGCGCAGGTTCTCCTCCTTCATGCCCAGGGAGAGCAGCCAGTCGCGGCAGAAGGCGCGCCAGTATTCGAACCACTCCAGATCCTCGCCGGGCTTGCAGAAGAACTCCAGCTCCATCTGCTCGAACTCGCGCACGCGGAAGATGAAGTTGCCGGGGGTGATCTCGTTGCGGAAGGACTTGCCGATCTGGCAGATGCCGGCCGGCAGCTTCTTGCGGGTGGTGCGCATGGCGTTGAGGAAGTTGACGAAGATGCCCTGCGCGGTCTCGGGGCGCAGATACAGCTCGTTGGCGGAATCCTCGGTCACGCCCGCGTGGGTCTTGAACATCAGGTTGAACTGGCGGATGCCGGTGAAATCCTTCTTGCCGCAGACGGGGCAGACGATGTCGTGCTCGGCGATGTAGCTCTCCAGCTCGGCGTTGGTCCAGCCGTCGCCGGTCTCTGCGCCCTTGGTGAAGTCCTCAATGAGCTTGTCGGCGCGGAAGCGGGCCTTGCAGGCCTTGCAGTCCATCAGCGGATCGTTGAAGCCGCCGACGTGGCCGGACGCCACCCACACCTCGCGGTTCATCAGAATCGCGCAGTCCAGGCCGGTGTTGTAGGGGGATTCCTGAACGAACTTCTGCCACCAGGCGCGCTTGATGTTGTTCTTGAACTCCACGCCGAGGGGGCCGAAATCCCAGGTATTCGCCAGGCCGCCATAGATCTCGGAGCCGGCAAAGATATAGCCGCGGTTCTTGCAAAGCGCGACCAGCTTATCCATCGTAAGTTTCGCCATCTCAATACCCTTCTTTTCTCGTTTTCTGTCTATAAGATTAGCAGAAAACGGAGGTTTTTTCAACGAATATTTGTTAATTTGCACCCGATGCGCGGCAATTCCGCACCGGGTGCAGCATCAGATCGCCATTCCGTGAATCACATCAGCCGCTCGCCGGTATAGACGTCCATCTCGATCGTCCACCAGCCGTCGGCCGCGCCGCCCTTCCAGACGTAATTCTCCAGACCCGGCGGCGGCTCGGGCGTGTACCGCGACGGCAGCGCGCAGGCCATCGCCACCGGCACGCCCTCCTCCACCTTCAGCCCGATCTCGGCGCGGTCATAGCCCGAGCCCTCGGGCATCGGCGCGCTGACGTAGGTGTAGCCGTCGTTCAGCATGAGCTCCCGCGGCGGCTGCCCGGCAAAATACTGTCGCACCTGCTCTGCCACGCCGGGCCACGGCACGCGGGGATCGAGGCCCAGTATCTCCGCCGCCGTGGATTCCGCGCACTCGTCCGTCCGCGCGGAAGACGGCGACGGAGTCTCCGGCAAGTCCTCCGCCGGAGGTTCGCTCCCGGAACGGTCATGCTCATCATCCCCGCGAGGATCGCGGCAGGGCGGCTCCTCCTCTTCCTCCTCCTCTTCCTCCTCCTCTTCCTCTTCCTCCGGCTCGCGCCGGGAGCACTCTTCCCCATCGTTCCTCTCCCGGGAATGGTCATCCCCGCGCTCATCTTCGCCGGGTTCCTCTTCTTTTTCACCGCGCTGCGGGCAAAACTCGCAGGCCGGAGGGCTGCTCTCCCTGCACGCGTCGCACGCCGCCTCGCGCACGCCGTTCCATTCCACCTCCCGCGAACCGTTGACGTTGCCGGTCAGCACCAGCTCGCACGCACCCATTTGATCGGTATGTACGATCGCAATCAGCCAGTAGTCCTCCAGCGCCGCGCCATCGATATTCCGTGGATCAAAGGAATAGGCCAGTCCCGCCTGCCCGCGGCCATCGCGGCGCAGCGTCCCCAGCCGGGCGGCAGCATACGCGCCGCGCGCGTTCCTCCGGATCAGCGCCGCACAGAGCGTGCCCTTCGTCGAGGGCGCATTGATCGAGACAAACAGGCTCCCCATCAGCGTCCGGCGTTCCAGGCGGACATGCCCCGAATATCCCTGCGCATGCGCGCGCAGCATGATCAGCGACCGCCTGTAATCATTCTTCATCATCGTCCGTCCCTCCTCCTGCTCATGCCTATGCGCGCAGGCTGCGGATTATCCCCGCAGATGGCTGGAATTCACGCGATCGTGCCGCAGCATCAGCTGATGATAGACGGAGTTTCCCCGCACGGGCTGCGGAATTGCCTGCCGTTCAACCGGCCCGCCGTCCGCCTCTGCGCGCGCCGGAACCGGAGCCGGCTGCGGCGTCGGCCGGACCGTCCCGCCCGTCGATCGCCCGCGTGCACGGCGCAGAATTTCCCTTGGAGTTGCCATAAAATCCCCTCCCGAAGGTCAATTTCGATTTTATTGTATGCAAAAAATCGAATCTGTGACCTTTTGACATGCTTTCGTAAATATTTTTGGGCTTATGCCCGACAAGGGTTGAAAGATCGACCAAATCACGATATAATAAAAGAGTATAGTTATGTCTGCTATTTTTACTGCACAACAGACACAAGTGAGAGGCGGTAACGCTATGAATCGTAATGGGGATAACAGCCCATCCATGGACTTTGACGAACTCCGGCGCAGGCACGAGCAATTCAAGCAGCGCCAGAACCGGAGCGATGACGACGCGCCGCACGTGCGAACACCTGCGCCGCGCTCCGGTATAAAACCGCAGCCCAATCCCGTCGAGCCTCCGGCGGAACGCATCGAAAGGCCCGTTGAACGCGCGGCGGAGGCCGCTCCGGTTCAGCCCGCCGCGCCGTCGGCCGACGAGCCCGCTCCGGCTGAGCCGCCCGCCGACGAGCCTGAAGCGGCAAGCGAACCCACGGAAATCCCTGCCGAACCCGAAGACGTCCTGGACGAGCCCGAACCGGCGGACGAGCGCCCGGCGGAGCTTCGTCCGGACGAGGATCTTTCCGACGACGAGGACGACGCCCTGTATGACGAGGATGTCGACGACGAGGATGAGGAGGACGGCGATCCCAATCCCTTTGATTCCATGGTGTCCATCTTCCGCAGCGCCTGGGGCAAGCTCCGCCGCGGCAGGAAAAAGGACGATATAGAGGATGACGAGGACGACTTCCCGGATGATGACGGCGACGAGGCGCCGGACGACGCCGGATTGGACGAGGCGGATGCGCCTGCGCCCGACGAATCCGATGAGCCGGAAGCCCCCAGGAAGCGCAGAAAGCTCTTCGGCTGGAAGAAAAAGCAGGAAGAAACCGATTTTGATTTTGACGACTCGGACTACGCGGACGACAATTACGTCGCCGAAGAGTTCCCCGGAGATGCGCCCGATGAAGCGGTTCCTGAGCCGGAGGCCGCCGCTTCGGAGGATCTGCCCGAGCCGGAGGATATCGGCGAACCGGAAAACGTCGCCGTACCGGAAGACGTCGCAGCGCCGGAAGACGTCGCCCTGCCGGAAGATGTCGCCCTGCCGGAAGACGTTGCCCTGCCGGAAGACGTCGCTGAACCGGCGGATGTGGAGGACATCTTTGACGCCCCTGCCGACGAAGCAGAATCCGCCGAACCCGGCGACGGTGAATCCCGGGACTTCGGCTTCGGAGATTCCAACGACGGCTTCGACGAGGACGAGGATGACGAGGACGACGAGGAGGACAGCGAGGACGATGAAGAGGACGGCGACAGCGCGTCCCGGCCGTCCGGCTTCCGCAGATTCCTGAGTCTGTTCATCGTGCGCGAGGACGACGAGCCCTCTTCCGACGATGCGGAGGCGGATGACTCCGATGCGGAATGGCTCAATCTGGATCAGTCGGATTCCGAGGACCTTGACTGGAAGGGCCTGAGCAGTGACAGCGCCGTCGATGTATCCGACGAACCCGATTCCGGGGAGGATGTGCTCTTCCCGAACCGCAATCATCGAAATTCCCCTGCCCGAACGCAGGAACCGGCGCGTCCCGCAAAACGCCTGTTCGCGGATGCGGCCGACATTGAAGGAGGATCCGACATGGACGAGAAGAACAGAGTCAGTATCGATATGACCGAGCAGATGGCTGCCGGTCTGGAATCCAAGGGCATGACCCGCCGCGAGCGCCGCGAGCTTGCCGAGCGCCTGGCCGCCGAGGAGGCTGCGAAGCAGCGCGCTGCGGAAGAAGCCGCCCGCGCCGCCGAGGAAGCCGCCCGCGCTGCCGAAGCCGCCATTGCCGAGGAAGCCGCCCGCGCCGCCGAGGTTGCCCAGCCCGTACTCTTCAAGATCGACGAGCCCGCGCCGGAAGAATCCGAAGTTCTGCCGGAGACTCCCGCCGCCAGCCTGGATGTGGCCGACGAGCCCACCCGCATCTTCAAGCCCATTTCCGCCAGCCGCCGTGCGGAGGAACCCGTCCCTGTCGCCGAACCCGACGATGACGACAGCGACGACGAGGACGAGGATGAGGACGACGTCCCCGAGAAGCGCGGCTTCTCCTTCTTCCACAAAAAGCGCGCAGCCCGGGATGAAGACGAAGAGGATGAGGACGAATACGACGACGAGGACGAGGATGACGAGGACGACGAGGACGACGAGGACGACGAGGAGGAGGACGACGCTCCCCGCTCCAGAAAAGCCCGCCGCGGTCTGTTCGGCAAAAAGTCCCGCTCCGTCAAGTATGACGAGGACGAGGATGACGAGGACGACGAAGAAGGCGACGAGGATGACGACGAAGAAGACGAGTACGATGAGTACGACGACTATGACGATGAGGATGAGGATGACGACGAGGAGGACGACGATGACGACGATCGTCCGCTCGGCTCCCACATCATCGGCTTCTTCAAGGCGCTGTTCACGTTCATCCTGTGCGTCCTGATCGTGATCTTCGCGCTGAATTTCCTGGACTATTTCAACGTGTTCTCTCTTGATTCCGTGTTTGAGCACCACTACAACAAGGCTCCGGCGGTCTTCGACGCGCTGTTCCCGAGCCACAAGCTCAAGCAGGTGAGCCAGGAGGAAACCATCACCGCAGTCACCCCCGCTCCGACGGAGGTCATTCCGACCCTCGAACCCACGGACGAGCCCACGCAGGCGCCCTCCACCGAGGCGCCCGCGACGCAGGCTCCCGTGAGCTCGGAAGCTCCCGCCGCAACGTCGGCGAATGTGGGTTGATGGCCTGTCCATTCGTTCCATTATAAGGGCTGTCCACACCGGCAGCCCTTTTTATAGCGATTTTACCAAGGAGGAAGGAACATGAAGTACATCATCGCGCTGGATCAGGGTACCACCAGCTCCCGCGCCGTCGTATTCGATGAGCACGCCAACCTCATCGCTTCGCATGGCATCGAATTTCCGCAGATCTATCCCAAGCCCGGCTGGGTCGAGCACCGTCCGCAGGACATCCTCGACAGCCAGATCAACGCGCTGAAGCTGGCCGTGGAAAAAGCCGGCATCGACGTGGCGGACGTCGCGGCCATCGGCATCACCAACCAGCGCGAAACCACCCTTCTGTGGGAGCGCAGCACCGGCAAGCCCCTTTGCAACGCCATCGTCTGGCAGTGCCGCCGCACCGCGCCGCTGGTGGAGCGCCTGAAGAAGGACGGCCTGGGCAACATGCTGCGCGACAAGACCGGCCTGATCCCCGACGCCTACTTCTCCGGCACGAAGCTGCAGTGGATGCTGGACGCCATTCCCGGCTCCCGCGAGCGGGCCGCCAACGGCGAGCTGTGCTTCGGCACCATCGACAGCTTCCTCGCCTGGAACCTCTCCTCCACGCATGTGCACGTCACCGACGCCACCAACGCCGCCCGCACCATGCTCTACAACATCTACGAGCAGCGCTGGGATGAGAAGCTGCTGCAGGCCATGAACATCCCCGCTCAGGTGCTGCCCGAGGTGGTGGACAGCTCCCAGGTGGTCGGCTATCTGGACAAGAGCATCCTCGGCCGCGAGATTCCCATCGCCTCCCTCGCCGGAGACCAGCACGCCGCGCTATTCGGCCAGGGCTGCTTCGCTCCCGGCATGTGCAAGAATACATACGGCACCGGCTGCTTCGTGCTGATGAACACCGGCAAGAATCCCGTCAAGTCCCAGAACAATCTGTGCACCACCATCGGCTGGCGGCTGGACGGCCAGCCCCGCTACGCGCTGGAGGGCAGCGTGTTTGTCGGCGGCGCGGTGGTTCAGTGGCTGCGCGACGAGATGAAGCTGGTGACCAAGGCCTCCGAGACCGAGGCCGTCGCCATGGAGGTGCCGGACAACGGCAATGTCTATTTCGTGCCCGCCTTCACCGGTCTGGGCGCGCCCCACTGGGATATGTACAGCCGCGGCACCATCGTCGGCCTGACCCGCGGCACCGGCCGCGCCCACATCGTCCGCGCGGCGCTGGAAGCCATCGCCTATCAGTCCGCGGATGTGATCACCGCCATGGCCTCCGACTCCAGCATGAAGTCCACCGTGCTGCGCGTGGACGGCGGCGCGAGCGCCAACAACTTCCTGATGCAGTTCCAGGCGGACATCCTGGGCGTGCGCGTGCTGCGCCCCAAGGTCATCGAGACCACCGCCATGGGCGCCGCCATGCTGGCGGGCCGCGCAGTGGGCCTGTGGAACGACAACGACCTGAACCAGCTCCAGGCGCCTGACCGCGAATTCGCACCCAATATGGACGAGGCCACCCGGGCGCGCCTGCTCAAGCAGTGGCAGCGCGCAGTGGATCGCAGCCAGGGCTGGGCGGATTGTGACGACTGACCGCTCGGCGGATTGCCGAACGCTTCCAAATTCATCGGCCGCCGGTTTTCAAACCGGCGGCCGTGCTGTTCGGATCAAATCCGGGGCGTCTGCGCATGCGCAGACGCCCCGCTTCTGTAGGGCTCAGCAGTGATGTTTCGGCCCGTGATGGCAGTCGCACCTCGAATGATCGCGGCGGATGCAGATCACCAGGTTGCCGCAGCTGTCTACGCTCAGCGTAATGTCCGCGCACTCGCCGGGGCAGCAGGGATTCTCCAGACGCACGGTCTGGGCGCATCCGCAGTGCTCCCGGTGTGAACAGCACGATTCGGCGTTAAACAGGGGCATGCGCACGCAGTTTTCCCGTTCACAGCAGTCGCCCGGCGGCGGATACAGCGGTCGGAAGCCACAGTTCATAGTCCACACTCCTTTTCAAGAAAGGAATTGATCGATTCCGATCATTTATTCCTATGATTCTCCCGGGAAATGGGTTCCGAAATTGCATTTTGGGGCAAAATGTGATAAAATAATTCGTATTCCAGTTTCCATCGCTCTGCGGGAGGTTCGACCATGCGGGAAAAACTGATCACCGAATTGAAAAATACAGCGCTGATCCTCATCGGACTGCTCTGCTGCGCCTTCGCCTACAATCTATATCTGATTCCCAACAACATCGCCGCCGGCGGCTTCACCGGCATCGGTCAGCTGGTGAACAGCTTCTGCAATATCAGCGTCGGTACGGTCAGCATTCTCCTGAACATTCCGCTGTTTCTGTTCTCCATGAAGACGCTGGGACTGCGCTTCGGCGTGCGTTCGCTGCTGGCCATGCTGGGGCTCTCCCTGTTCATCGACTATCTTCCCATTCCTTCCGCGACGAACGATCTGCTGCTGGCCACCGTCTTTGGCGGCGTGCTGGGCGGAGCGGGCTTCGGCCTGATTCTCCGCGGCAGCGCCACCACCGGCGGCACGGACATGCTGGCCTCGCTGATTCACCGCTGGTTCCCCGCCGTCCGCGTCAGCGTCGGCATCTTTCTCGTGGACGGCCTGGTCATCCTGGCCTCTGCGTTTGTATTCGACCAGCAGGCGGCCATGTACGCGCTGATCTGCGCCTTCATGATGAACGTCGTGGTGGATCTCGTGCTGGAAGGCCCCAACAGCGCGCACTCCTACTTCATCATCTCCGACCGCTCCGAGGATATCGCCCGCCGCCTGATGGACGAGCTTGAGCGCGGCGTCACCGCCTTCTCCGGCAAGGGCATGTACAGCGGCAGGGACAAGCAGGTGCTGCTCTGCGTCGTCAACCGCTTCGAAGCCATGCAGCTGCGCCGCATCGTCTTTTCCATCGATCCTTCCGCCTTCGTCATCGCCAACAAGGCCCACGAGGTGCTCGGCGAGGGCTTCAAGGAACAGGGATGACGGGGAGAACTGCGAGGATCTGGGAGGATCATCTCCCTTGGCCCCGGATGAACCTGTCCTGGCAATCTGCAAATCATGAGGATCGGCTTCCACCGGATGGGAAGCCGATCCTCTTTTTGGGATTACAGCACATGCGCCGTCTTTTGTAAATGCCCGGAGGACTTCTGCATGTCCGGCTGTCCGGGCGTTCGCGGCGGGAAGACGGCTTCGTGATCACAGCCATCGTCGCGCAGCTCGATCCATTCTCCCGGCACGGGTTCGCCGTCCAGCGCAATGCCGTGCACGTCTTTTCGGGAAATCAGGCGATACCTGGATGCGCCGCATTGCACGGTGACGGCAGCCGCGGGCCAGTCTCCCAGCAGCGCGCAGACGCGCACGCGCATGCCCTGCCGCTCGAAGCCGATCATCTCCAGTATACATCGGTACAGCCACGCGGCGGAACCGGTATACCACGTCCAGCCGCCGCGGCCGGCGTGCGCGCCGTCGTAGACGTCCGCTGCCAGCACGTAGGGCTCCACGCGATAGATGCGCGCCTTCTCCGGCGTATCCGAGTGCGTCGTCGGCAGCAGCATTCTCAGCATGCGGTGCGCGCGGCCCGCGTCGCCGCGGCGGATCAGCGCCAGCAGAAGCCAGCAGGCGGCATGGGTGTACTGCGCGCCGTTTTCCCGCACGCCTTTGGGATAACCCCGGATATAACCGGGATCGACAGCGTCGCCGTCGAAGGGCGGCGTGAGCAGCCGAACCACGCCGGTCTGCTCGTCCACCAGCATGCGCCAGGCGGAATCGACGGCCTTTGCGCACCGCGCCTCATCCAGTCCGGCCAGCACCGCCCACGCCTGTGAAATCGCATCGATCCGGCAGACCTCGCCCTGCGCGCCTCCGAGCGGCGTTCCATCATCCGTAAAAGCTCGCAGATACCATTCTCCATCCCAACCGCTCTCCTCCACGGCAGCGCTCATTCGATCCGAAAGCGACAGCAGCCAGGCCCGGTCGGCGGCTTCCGGCGCAATCTTCGCGTAATCGGCGGCGCAGGCTGCCAGGAATTCCGTGAGCCATATGCTCTCTCCCCTGCCCTGTGCGCCGACGCGGTTCATGCCGTCGTTCCAGTCGCCGCAGCCCATCAGCGCCAGTCCGTGCGCGCCCGTCACCGCAGCGCGCCGGAAGGCGCGCATGCAGTGCGCGTGCAGCGTTTCCCGCATCGCGCCGGGGCGCATCTCACAAAACCTGTCCTCCTTTCCCTCCGGGATTTCGACATTCTCCAGATAATGGATCTCTTCCTTCAGAATGGCCCGATCCTGCGTCCAGGTCACGTACTGCGCCGTGACATAGGGCAGGAACAGCATATCGTCGCTGATGCGCGTGCGCACGCCAAGCCAGGGTTCGTGCCACCAATGCATCACGTCGCCGTCCTCGAATTGATGGGCGGCGCAGCGCAGGATATGCGCGCGAACCCGCTCCGGTTCGGAGGGCAGCAGGGCGAGCATGTCCTGGAGCTGATCCCGAAAGCCGTATGCGCCGCCGGGCTGATACAGTCCCGTTCTCCCACGGACGCGGGACGTCAGCGTCTGGTGCAGCAGCCAGCCGTTCGCCAGATGATTCACCATGGGGTCGGGCGTTTCCACCGTCAGCCGGTCCATTCTCCGCTTCCATTCGTTCATTGCGCTGAAGCGCACGCCCTCGTATTCCGGTCGGGCATAGAAGCCGCGCACGCGGGCATAGGCCTGCTGCGCTTCCTGCGCCGCGCCGATCACCCAATCCGAACGCATCGGCACGTCCGCATGCAGCTCCGCAGGGACGTTCAGCACCCAGCCGCCCGAGCGCTCATGAGCTTCCGCAATGCCCTCGGGGAATTGAATCGACCCGTGGCCCAGGAATTGGGTGCGGTCGCAGCCTGCCTGCACGCGGGCGTTGGCCGCGGCGAAGTATCCGACGCCCCGCATGGCGCCCACGGCAAAGCATGCGCCGTCGCGATTCCAGGTGCGCACAAAGGACGCGTCCCGCGCATCCGCACCCATCAGCCAGTCCACGAAGCCCACCAGTCGGAAACGTCCGCCGGATGAACTTCGCAGCGTGATATGAACGCGAAGCTCCGGCGCATCTGCGCGCACACACAGCGCCGTCTCGCAGGAGAGCGCTTCCGTATCAAAGCGATAGATGGTCTCCGCCGCGCCGTAGACCACCCGGAAAGGCGTTTGCGGATGCGCGCCGGGCAGCAGCGGCAGGAATTCCCCGCTGTCCTCGTTGACCAGATAGAGCATCCATCCCCAGCCTTCGCTGAGCACATCGTTGGCGAAGGCGGTCAGCCGACCGCTTCGGCTGTTTCCGCTCCAGAGAAAGCCGCCGCCGCGCTCGGTGAGCAATACGCCAAAGTCGTCGTTGGCCATCAGGTTCGACCACGGCGCGGGCGTCGTCTCCTCCGGCAGCACGTCGATGGCATACCTTCCGTCCGCCAGGAATCCTCCAAAGCCGTTGGCCGTGTGCATCGCGGAGAGCCGACTTTCGCCGGGCTGCATGCGGACAGCCTTGCGCGACGGCACGTCCAGCACCGTCAGCGCGCGGCGCACCTGCATATAGAAATCCTGGGATGCGTCCACGTCCACCACAGCCGCCCGGTGCAGCGCCAGCCGCTGTGCCTTTGTCAGCGATTCGCCGTCCAGAAGGTGCACGCCACCGGGCGCGCCGCGCAGATCGTTGAGGTGACTGAAGGCGATCAGATCGGACAGCGCGTCGCGCACAGGCTGTTCGTAGTCGTTGCCGTGCTCGTTGATCAGCGCCAGGTCGACATTCACGCCCAGCGTGCGGTACAGCTCGTGCGCCCGAATGGCCTCCCGCACCGTTTTCAGCGATTCCGTCCTGTCCGCGCGCACCAAAAGCACCGGCAAGTCCCCGGAAATGCCCAGCGTCCACAGCGTCTCGCGCGACACGCTTTCGGCCTCTCCCCGATGCAATCCCGCTGCGCCCGCCAGATGGCCGTCGTACAGCAGTGCGGACATTCTCTGCAGCAGATTGGCTCTGCGCGGCTCCAACCCGATGAAGCCCAGCATCGCGCGAGCCTGCATGGCGGAGAGCTGCTCGGCGCGCTCGGGCATGGCCTCCGAAAAGTTCCGCTCGATCCACGCGCCGACGTTCTCCGACTCCACCAACCCATAGGCGAAGTGCATCTGAACCGTCTGGCCCGGCGCGAGGGTCAGCACGCTCTGGAGCGCAGTGCAGGGATTGAGCACCGTCCCCGTCGCGCCGCTCATCTTCCACTCGACGCCGTCCGGGCGCTGGGTCGAACCCATGCGGCCCACCAGGCGTTCATAATCCGTCTCGCAGGAAAGGCTGCCCGGCGCATTCACCAGGTGCACCAGCGCAGGGCAGGGCGCTTCCTCCCCCCGGGATCTTCTCTCCAGCGCCACCGCGCACCGCGCCGCGCGCCGACTCTCCACAAACAGGTGACGGAACACCGGGTGCGCCAGCATGTCTGCCGGCGTGCCCAGCGCCGCAGGCGCGCAGTCGGCCACGCGCACCGTTTCCGAAATCAACGAGGCGTTCCGAAGCGAGATGCGCTTGAACAGCGCGCCGTCCTCCGGGGAGACGCACAATCGCATCTCGCACTGAAGGTCGCCCAGGCTGCACGTCATGACCGCTCCGCCCGGCGAATAGACGGCGCTTCCGCCGAGGATGACCGCCTCGCCCGTGCGCTCCCGTCGAAGGTGGACGCACGCGCCGTCGGTTCGATTCAGCAAATCGCCGCCGAAGCGCGTCGCCTGTACGCCGTTGCGCTGATAGTGGACGCATCCGTCCGCCGTGACCAGTGCGGTCGCGCCAGCGCCGCCCAGCAGATGCGATTCCACCAGTCTGCGCTCCGGCCTCGCCGTTCGATCGTCCCGCTGCTGCGGCACACGGGTTCGCGCCTGCGGCGCAGTCTCGCGGCAGGGTTTCCTGCGGCGGTCTTTCAGCGGACGCTCTTCCAGCAGCAGCTCCAGCGCTCTCGCCTCGGGAATGCGCTGGAAGGCGCGGTTCAGCGACCGATCCGTGAGCACGTTGCACAGCGCGCACAGCGCCATCCCCTGATGGTGCGCCATATAGCTCTTCACCAGGCGCGGACGGCCGTCCGGGGCAGCATGCAGATAGTCCGCCGCCTCGTACAGACCGCACTCGCCGCGCCAGCCCAGGTTTTCCATCGCCACGACGTTTTCGGCCACGGCGGCAGGATCGGCAAAAGCCGCCAGAACCGACGCATACGGCGCGACGACGTTCTCCTGCGCCTGTCCGCCCAGCGCCAGCGCCCGCAGACCAAAAGCGCGATACTGATAATTCAAATGCATGTCGAAGGCGTAATAGCCCGATTCCGAGACGCCCCATGGGCGGCAGCGACGACGTCCCAGCGCTCGCTGCGCGGCAACGGCGCTGCGCATGGCCTGGCCCAACAGCGTATTCTCCGGCGCGTGCATGATCAGCTCCGGCATCAGATATTCAAACATCGTGCCGCTCCAGGAGGCCAGCGACGGGCCGTTTTCCGTATAGACCGCCGTTCGGGCGAGCTTCGCCCAGTGCTTCAGCGGAACCTGACCGAGCATCATGGCCGTATAGCTCAGAATTCTCGACTCCGACGCCAGCAGATCGTAATGCGAATCGCTGGCGCGGTCGCGTTCCACGTCCACCCCAATGCGGAACAGTCCGCGCTCCCGATCGTACAGCGGTTCGAAGTCCATCTGCCGCGCCAACGCGCGCATGCGCTGCGAGAGCGTCGGATGGCCCTCCGCCGCGGACGCGCACAGCAGCAACGCCGCCGCCAGATTGCCGCTGTCCACCGAGGAGACGTATCTCGGGTTCAGCGGTCGGAGCGCCGTGACGTCATACCAGTTGTAGAGATGTCCATGCCACTTCTCCATCCGCTCCAGCGAATGAAGCGCGCCGTCCAGCCGCCGTTCGAGCTCATCCTCCCCGATCAGCCCCAGCGTCCGGGCGGAGACGCAGCTCATCAGATACAGGCCGATGTTGGTCGGCGAGGTGCGGTCGGCCGCGCCCGCGTCGGGATCCACCTGCACATTGTCCGGCGGCAGATGGTTGTTTTTCTCCGTCACATATTTCTCAAAAAAACGCCAGGTGTCCCGCGCCAGCTCCATCAGCAGCGCGGCGTCGTCCGCATTCAGCTCCTGGCGCGGCGCATCCCCCTCCATGTCCCGAATCCAGCCGGGGCCCACGAGGAACAGCGCGCCCATCGCCACGGCCGTCAGCGCCCAGCCCGGAACAAACAGCCCCGGAATCAACAGAATCGCCGCAATGCGGTTCGACAGCGCCGGACTGTTGGCGGATTTCTCCGAATCGGCGGAGGTCACCCAGTCCAGCAGATGCTTCTTCGTGAACACGAGTCTCCAGAGCGTGCGCAGGACCGCATCCACCGCGCAGCCCGCCGTCGCGGGCAGCATGGCCAGCTCCGCAGTGGCGCGCCGCCATTTCAGAGGATCGCCGTTGAACATCTGCACGATCGGCGTCCAGTATGCCAGCAGCAGACCCAGCGTCAGCGCGTCGCCATGCCCCATCCAGACCGCCTGGATCAGCAGTCCCAGCAGCGTCGGCGCCCACAGGCTGCGCAGCAGATTGTCCAGCATTCGCATCCGCTCGGCGACAGACAGCCGTCGGCCGTCCGGCGGATAGCGCTTCGCGCTCAGCATGACCGGCAGCAGTTGCCAGTCGCCCCGCGTCCAGCGGTTGAGGCGCTTCAAATAGCTGCCCATCGTGGCCGGGAAGCCGTCGTAAAAGCAGACGTCCGTGACCTGCGCCGCTTTGGCCAGCGTGCCCTCGATCAGATCGTGGCTCAGGATCCTTCCCTCCGGCAGCGCGCCGTCCAGCGATTCCATGAACGCCCGCACGTCGTACAAACCCTTGCCGCCGTACAGTCCTGCGCCGGTTGCGTCCTGCCAGAAACCGGACGCGGACGAAGGATAGCTGTCCAACCCACCGTTGCCGGCGAACAGGCGCACGAATCCGTTGACACATGCGCCCGCGGTCATCTCCATTCGCGGCTGAAGCACCGCATAGCCGCGCCGCGCACCGTCCTCCGTGCGAGCGGCATTCAGCGGATGCGCCAGCGTGCCGATCAGCCGCTGTACCGTACCGGGCAGAAATCGAGTATCGGCGTCCAGCGTCAGCACATAGCGAAAGCGATTTCTCAGCGAATCGCAGGCAGCGCCCTCCGCGCGGAAGGCCTCCTCCGCGCCTTCGGCATTCAGCAGCAGGCGGTTGAGATCCATCAGCGCGCCGCGCTTGCGGTCGCGCCCCATCCAACGCCCGTCAATCTCCAGCAGCTTCCGCTCCCGATGGAGGTAGAAATACTGCTCCCGCCCGGCGCGGTCGTTCATTCTGCGAATGCGCGCCCGCATGCATTCGACGATCTCCTCGTCCTCGGGCAGGCGCTTGCTCTCCGCGTCGGCAAAATCGCCCAGAATCAGATACTGAATGTTCTCGTCCTTTTCCAGACAGCCCAGCGATTCAAACTGGTCGCAGATCTGCTCGGCGCGCTCCACCGAGGAGAGCAGCACCGGCATGACGACCAGCGTGCGCAGTTCATCCGGCACGCGGTCGATCTTCAGCTTCAGGAGCTTCGCGGGCTTGACGAAGGACGGAAACCACCGTCCCACCAGCGCCATCGCCGCGCACCACGCCAGCGGTATGCCCATCATTGCAAACCAGATGCTGTGCACCGCCGCCAGATACAGCCCGTACAGCGCAAAAAACAGCCCCGCAATTCCCAGCGCCGAACGACGTCCGGTGGGATCCGGCACCCGCTTCGGCAAAGTGACGTCCGTTCCGCCCATGCGCTTCGCCAGCTCTGCGCGTCCTTCATCCTCGTACAGCCAATAGCAGACCGTGCGCTGGCTCTCGGGGGCATGACCTTCCGCAGCCTCCTGCGCCGCGCGCACCGCGTGACGCGCGACGGTCAGCTCGCCCAGCTTCATGCGCCGCGCCAGCGCCGCCACCTCCCGGCGCACCGCTGCGCGGGAATCCTCCTCCATGGCTCCATAGACGTCCGAGGGATCAAAGCGAAGCTCCTGCTCCACCGCAGACAGCTCCGAAAAGCATTGCTGCCAGTCGAGGGCGTCGATCAGCCGCTTCCCGGCCAGCAGGTTCTCCAGGCGCATGCGCACCACGGATTCCTGCCCGTGCGCCTCCTGAACCACCTGCTCCGGACAGCTTCCGCGCTCCAGCAACAGCCGCTCCAGCGTATCATATCGCTGCGCGTCCTCCCGGTCGTTCATCAGGCGAAGGGCATGCTCGAAAAAGGCCGGCGCGCGGTGAGCAAAATTGACATCGCCGCCTTCCGCCCATCGCTCCGCCGCCCGACGTTCCTTCGCGATTTCTACAGCGTCCCGCGCCGCGCGCAGATAGGCCCAGCTCAGGCAGACGCGCACTGCCTCCGGCACCGCCCACAGCTCCGCCATTTCCAGCGACTGCACGTCGTCGAACGACGCGATGGCCAGCAGCAGCCGCTCGCGGGTCAGCAGCAGATCCCCTTCGCCGCAGAGCGCGTCCAGTACCCGCGCGATGCGCGCTGTACCGCCTGCGGTCGGCAGACCGCGCACGCCGTCCCGGTGGGCCTGAGCGGCGCAGGACTCCATCAGCCGCGCGTCCTGAAGCAGCCGCTCCAGCGCCGCGCCCCCGTCGACACAGCCGGCGTGCAGCGCTTCCGCCTCTGCGATCCGATCTCGGAGACTCCCCGCAGCGCTCCCGGGCAGCCGCAGCGCTCCGCGTCCGTCGACCCGCAGCTGGACCGCGAGCGCGCGCATGCGCCGGGCCAGGGCGTAGTCGTCCGCCTCCGGCGCAGCATGAATGGAGGGCTCGATCCGCCCGCGCGCCCGGCGAAGTCGGTTCAATCCGGCAATCAGGTTCATATCCGTTCCTCCCGCAAATCGAAAGATACTGTCAGTATGCACCATTCAATGCCAGATCATGCCAGACCTCGCCGATCCGTCCCGCGAAAAATCGCCGTTTTTTCATAAAAAGCGCACCCTGCGTGGATCGCAGGGTGCGCGGTTGCGTTTGGGATTATTCGCGATAGGGAGAAAGCATGCACTCGAAATTGATGTCCACCGGCGACTCATAGCGCTTCGCCAGCTCCGGGCCGCAGCTGTTGGAGCCGATGCCGTTCTGGAAGGCGTCGACGCACAGCACGGTGCTGCCGCACTTCTCCAGTTCGAAGTTGTGCATCTTCCGGGTCAGTTCCTCCTGCGTGTACCGGGAGGCGTTGAAGCTGAAGCCCTCGCCCGTCACCTCGACGCCGCCGTAAGCGCCGGACAGCTTCAGGTAGTTGCAGTTGTAGTGGCTGCCGTTCTCCTGGGGCTTGATATAGTCCTCGTGCAGCGCGTCCACGGTTGCGCTGTACAGGTGCTTGACCGACGCGCGGTGCTTGTCCACATAGCTCTCATAGGGGCCGTAGCCGAAGTAGGTCGCCTGATCCAGCTGCTTCGGCATGAACATGCGCAGTCCGAAGCGGGGCAGCGCGGGCGCATCCTCGCGGCGTCTGGCGCGGATGGCCACATCGATGGAGCCGTTCATGTTGATGCGCCACTCGGCGGTGCCGCAGAGGATGTTGGGCAGATAGATCGCGCCGATGGAGAAGCGGGTGCGCAGCACGCACGCGCCGTCAGCATGCTCCACCGTGGTCTCATAGCCGCGCGGAATGCCGCGGTCATAGCCGAACGCCTGCCACTGGAGGCGCAGATTGCGATCGTTGTCCGTGGGCGCGCGCCAGATGTTCAGCTCCATAGGCTTGTCCAGCAGGCTCAGGTTGTCGTAGTTGAGCTCGTCGAAGCACACGCGAACCTTGTCGTAGACATAGTGGAAATTCTCGCCGTCCGCAATGACATAGCGATCGGTCTCCCGAACCTCCACAGCCAGGATGCCGTCCTCGCGCTTCGGCGCCTGATAGCGCTGCCGGCCCAGCTGCTCGAAGCCCAGGCGGTGTCCTGCCGGCACCAGCGCGGTATCGAAGCGCTGCACCATGGTGAACAGCACGGCGAAATCGCCCTTGAGTCCCTGCGGATACTGAATCTGGATTTCCTTCCTGGCATGCGGCGCGACGTCGAGCATCTCCTCGGTCAGAGAGCCCTCGTAAACATCCTTGCCCTCCTGGCGCACCGAATAGGTCACATCCACGAACTCGCGCAGATTGGTGAAGTCCAGCATGTTCTTCAGCACGAACCGGCCGGCCTTCAGATCCTCCTCGCTGATGCGCACGGGGCGCAGCACGTTCTTGTATTCCAGCAGACCGGTATGCGGACGGCGGTCGGGATACACCAATCCGTCCATGCAGAAATTCTCGTCGTGGGGGAACTCGCCGAAATCGCCGCCGTAGAAGTACTTCTTGCGGCCGTCCACGGTGCGACCCATGTCGATGGCGTGGTCGCACCACTCCCAGATGAACCCGCCGCAATGGCCGTCGTGGCGCTCGAAGCAGCGGAAGTAGTCCTCCAGATCTCCGGGGCCGTTGCCCATGGCGTGACAGTATTCGCACAGAATATAGGGCTTGCCGATCGCGCCCTCCTCGAAATACTGATCCATCTCCTCCACCGAGGGATACATGCGGCTGTACAGATCCAGATCGGTCCTGTTGATCTCCTCGCCCTTGGGCGGGAAGGACGCGCGCTCATAGTGGGTCAGGCGGGAGGGATCGTAGCGCTTCGTCCAGGCCAGGGCAACGTCAAAGTTGCGGCCATGGCCGGACTCGTTGCCCATGGACCAGATGACCACGCTGGGACGGTTCTTGTCGCGAATGACGCAGTTCTTCACGCGATCCACGATGGTCTCCTCGTAGTTGGGATCCTGCGCGAGCAGATTGTAGTCCTCGTTCCGGTATTCATAGCCGCGGCAGGTCACGCCGTGGCATTCGATGTCGGATTCGTCGATCACATAGAAGCCGTACTCGTCGCACATGCGCAAGAACTCCGGCGCATTGGGATAGTGGCTGGTGCGGATGGCGTTGACGTTGTGCTGCTTCATGAGGGTCAGATCCCGCAGCATCTGCTCGGTTCCCACTGCCGCGCCCAGCACGGGATCGCTGTCGTGGCGGTTGACGCCGCGGAACTTGATGTTCTGACCGTTGAGATACACCACGCCGTTCTCCACCTTGATCTCCCGCAGGCCGACGCGCTCCGCGATGACCTCGCCCTCGCAGAGCAGCACCAGCGTGTACAGATACGGGTTTTCCGCGCTCCACAGCGTGACGTTGCTCAGCGTGAAGGAGATCTTCTTGTGCTCCGCGCGGCCGGTCGCCAGCTCGTAGCCCATCGCGTCGAAGAACTTGTACTCCACACCCGCGTCGCCGCGCATCTCGAGATCCACCGTTACATTCGCGGTGGTGTAGTTCCGGGTCAGCTCCGTGTGGATGAAGAAATCGCGGATGCCGTTCGCGCTGCGCTCCAGCAGATACACGTCGCGGAAGATGCCCGACATGCGGAACTTGTCCTGATCCTCGAAGTAGCTGCCGTCGCACCACTTCAGCACGAGCACGGCGATGGTATTTTCGCCTTCGTGGACATAGGGCGTAACGTCGAACTCGGACGTGGAGTGAGAAACCTGGCTGTAGCCCACGAACGCGTCGTTGATCCACAGATAGAAGCAGGAATCCACGCCCTCGAAGCAGATCGTTCTGCGGCCGCCGTAGCGGGGCTGATAGTCAAAGCTCCGGACATAGAGCCCGCAGGGATTGTCCACGGGCACATAGGGCGGATCATAGGGGAACGGGTAGCGGACATTGGTATACTGGTGGCGATCATAGCCCTGCGTCTGCCAGACGGAGGGCACCGTGATCTGATCCGTGGCGAGAGCTTCCGAAAACTCCGCCGGAAGATCCTCAAAGCTGTCGAAATAGGCGAACGACCACGCGCCGTTCAGCGACATAAAGCGATCGGATTTTGTACGGTCTCCCTCCATGGCGCTGCGCCGCGCGGAATGGGGAATGTAATAGGCGCGCGCAGGCAGCGTGTTGACGTGCAGTTTATGCGCGTCCTCGTGATAGCGGTACTTCTTCATGAACGCTTCCTCCCTGTCTTCATTGCAGAAAGAGTTTCCTGTTACCATTATAAATTGATGTCCCCGGTTCGTCAAGAGCGACGAGCCGGGGACATGGGGCAACTTTCAAAAAACTACTCCCGGATGACAACCGTCGTACCATTGGGACAGTTTTCATAGATCCACTGCGCATCTTCCACGGACAGGCGCACGCAGCCGTGGGAGGCCTTTCTGCCCAGATTGTTCACGGAGCTCTGGTTCAGCTTCTTGCTGCTGCTGTACACCACCGAATGGAACAGAATGCCGCCGACGATGCCGTAGGCCCACTTGGCATAGCAGTTGAAGGTCTTGAAATAATACCATTCGCCGGTCATGCGGCCATAGGCCTGATAGGTACCGGTGGGCGTGGGCGTGGCGTCCTTGCCGGTGGAGCAGACCATCTTGCGCTCCTTGCCGGTATAGGCCTCGCCGTCCCACTTGTAGGCGTACACGCGCTGGTCGGAGATGTCCACCAGCAGCTTGTACGGGAACACATACTCCTCCGCACGCTGTGCCGTCCCGGAGAACATCGCGCGCTGGGTCGCTTCGTCCGCGACGCCGGATTCGGTCAGGCCGTGCTTCCTCTGGAAATACTTGAGCGCCAGCTGCGTATTGTCGCCGAACGCGCCGTCCGGCGTGTCGTACAGATAGCCCAGCTGCTTCAGGCGGGTCTGAACGCGAGCAACGTCCGAATTCTTGTCGCCGTGCTGAACCGTGACGTGATAGACGTCAAAGGAGCGCTCGCCATCCACAAACGACATGAGCAGATCATCGATCTCGCCGTCCGGCGTATAGGGCGTGGGCTCCGGCTCCGCCGTGGGCAGCAGCACATCCACCACCGACGGCAGCTCGCCGGGCGCCGTCGTCGGCACAGGCGTGGGCTCCGGGGTCGGCGAAGGCGTCGGCGATACCTCCAGGCCCAGCACTTCGCTGACATACGTCTTGAACTTCACAATCGCCTGGGTGCTGGCGCTGCCGATCTTGCCGTCAATGTCGCCCACCATGAAGCCCCACTCCGCCAGCTTCGTCTGCACGCGAACCGACTCGCTGCCGAACACGACGGGATTGTCCGGAGAGGGCGTGGCCAGCGTGCTCAGATCCGAGAACAGCCGCTCCTGCGTCGCCGCATCGGCAATGCCGGTCGTCTCCAGGCCGTTCAGCTTCTGAAACTGCTCCACCGCCGTCTTCGTGCTTTCGCCGAACACGCCGTCGGCGGCTCCCTGCAGAAAGCCCAGCGTGATCAGACGGTTCTGCAGCATGACGATGTACGCCGCGCCGTCCGCGTCGTCCCGATCGCCGATCTGCAGCGTCTGGTAGACGGAAATGGAGGCCTGATCGTTCTCTCCATACACGTCCTCCTCGCCTTCCGCCGCCGGATCTCCGCCATCGGGGACAGCGGCGCCGGACGCGCCGAACAGCAGCTCGCCGGCGGAAACGCCCGCCGCTTCTTCACCCAGCGCGGACGCGCAGGCGCCCGAACACAACACAACCACCAAAATCGCACTCAAAAGACGACGAAACACCGGTCATCCACCCCACACATTTTTCTATCATCGATTAGACAATATTATACTTGATTTTGTTGCCAATTCCCAAGGCTTTTCCTGAAACTTTCTGTTAATCTTGCGCCTGCGTTTCCCAGCCCACGCGCACCGGCTCTTCGTCCTCCACCAGAATCATCCCGCAGCCGCTGAGCACGCACGCCAGCGCCGCCAGAATCGCCAGCGCACACAGTCTTTTCATCATTTCAACCACCGCCTTCTGCGTTTGTCCCGACCATTATAGCATTCATTCTCCGCCTGCGCAACGCAGGCTTCCAGAAATTGCGCGCTTAATCGCCGCCCGTTCCGGCCATAATAGCCGCGAAATCCAAGGTTTGGAGGCAATCAATATGACGTTAGGATTGATACTGCTGGTGATCGCGGGCGTGCTGGTGCTGTTCGGCGTCGGCCAGCGCGTGCTGGACAAGCTGCGGCTCACCGACCGCCAGGCGCTTCTGTTCATCGCGCTGATCATCGCGGGCGGCTTTGTCCCGGATATCCCCGTGACGCCGCAGTTTTCGTTCAACATCGGCGGCGCGCTGATTCCGCTGGGGCTGTGCGTCTATCTCTGGATCAAGGCCGACACCGCCGCGGAGCGCATCCGCTCCATCGCAGCCGCGCTGGTCACCGGCGCGGCGGTCTACGCCCTCGGCCGCTTCATGCCCGATGAGCCGGAGACCATCGTCATCGATCCCGGCTATATGCACGGTCTGGCGGCGGGCGTGATCGGCTATCTGTTCGGGCGCTCCCGCCGCGGCGCGTTCATCGCGGGCGTGGTGGGCGTGATGCTGGCCAGCGTCGCCAGCGCGGTGCAGGTGTGGTCGATGGGAATCAGCCAGCGGCTGGTGCTGGGCGGCGCGGGCGCTTTCGACGTGATCGTCATGTCGGGCCTGATCGCCGTCCTGCTCAGCGAGCTGATCGGAGAGATCTCCGAGCGCATCAAGCGCGGACGGCAGCGCCCCACGCGGGAATTCAAAAACGGCGAATTTGTGCGAAAGGAGTCGGAGAAATGAACGTCAAACGCCTTCTGATCGCGGCGCTGGCTCTGTCGGCGCTCCTGATTCCCCGGGCCGCGCTGGCGGAAGCCGAAGCCGTCTACACCATGGTGGACGCCGCCGGACAGATCGTCACCCTGCGCGGCGGACAGATGTATGTCGGCGACGAGTATATTTCCGGCGACAACCAGCTCTACCGCGTTGTCTCCGTGGACGACGCCGCCCGCACCGCCGTGGCGGAGTGTCTGGGCGACGCCGCGCTGGACGAATCGGCGCTGTCCACCTTCTTCTCCCTGAATGCGCAGGCCGAAGCAGACAATGCTGCGGAAAAAAACGCCGCTGACAGCAAGCGGCTGATCTGCATGTACTCCACCCACAGCGACGAGTCCTATATCCCGGACGACGGCGATTATTCCCTCTGGGAGGACGCGGGCATCTACGATGTGGGCAACGCGCTGAAGGACGAACTGGAGAAGCTGGGGATCGACGTGATCTATTCGGAGGAATCCTTTCTTCCCCACGACGCGGAAGCCTACAACCGCTCCCGCAGCACGGCGGAAGAGCTGCTGAAGAAGGGCCCGGACGCGCTGCTGGACATCCACCGCGACGCGATTCCCGCAGAGCAGTATGAAACCTCCGTCGACGGCGAGGACATCAGCAAGGTGCGCCTGTTCGTGGGCCGCTCCAACCAAAACAGCGCCGCCAACAAGGCCTTTGCCCAGCAGATCAAGCAGGTCGCCGACGAGGAATATCCCGGTCTGATCAAGGATATCTACATCGGCAAGGGCAACTACAATCAGGAGCTGTATCCCCAGGCGCTGCTGCTGGAATTCGGCACCGATGAAATCGAGAAGGACAAGGCCATCGGCGCAACCAAATACATCGCCGAGGTGCTGGACAACGTGCTCTACGGCGCTTCCGCCAAGGCGGAGACCAACGCAACCCGCACGCAGCCCGCCGCAAAGGGAATTCTGCTGGTCATCGGCCTGGCCGTGCTGGGCGCAGTCGTGTACGCCTTCGCCTCCACCGGCCGGTTCGGCGACAGCTGGACGAAGCTCAAGCGCGGCGCGAGCGAAATCACCGGCGGTCTGGTGGGCAAAAAGCCGGACGATCCGGATCAAAAATGACGATTGTCCGCTCGGGGATATCGAAAGGGACGGCGCGCGCAAGCGCCGTCCCCTTATTCTATTCCGCCTTTCTCACCTCGACCAGATTCGTATGCTGGCCGTTTCCCCGGGCATAGGGCGTGGGGCGCAGAGAGGTCAGCACATTGATGGAGCCGCCGCGATCCACGCCCTTTTCGTCGGGACGGTACCACGCGCCCTGGCTCATGGCCGTCACGCCCCGCACGATGCGATCCGTCAGCTTCACCGCAATCCGCACCTGACCGCGGTCATTATACACCATCACCTCGTCGCCGTCCTGAATTCCCCGGACCGCCGCATCCTCCGGGTGCATCCACAGGCACTGGGGATCGACCCTGTGCAGCGCGGCATTGTTGTCGTGCACGCTGTGGCAGCGGCGCTTGGTGTGCCATCCGATCATCTGAAGCGGATACTTCCGCGAAAGAGGATCCTGCCGTCCCTCCGGCGGCTCCACATATCGCGGAATCGCCGGACAGAAGTCCCGGTATTCCGTGCGATCAATTCTTTCGGAAAAAATCTCGATTTTGCCGCTGGCCGTCGGGAACGGATGCTTTTGCGGATCCTTCCGCTCCTGTTCGAAGGCGATGTGCCTTGGATTGTTCCGATAGCGGTAGATGCCCGCGCGCTTGAACGACTCGTAGTCCGGAAGCTCGGTCTCTGTCCTGCGCAGCGCATTGTAGCAGTGCTCCAGCCAGCCGGACGCGGTTCTGCCCTCGGTAAACGCCTGCCCCAGTCCCAGCCTTTCCGCCACCTCCGCCAGCCAGTCGTATTCGAACCGGCACTCGTACAGCGGTTCAATGCACTGGTTGTTGAAGCCCAAAAAGTCGCCGTACTTCCAGGGCATCGAGATATTCTCGCACTCAAACAGCGAGACGCCCGGCAGCAGAATGTCCGCGAACTTCGCGCTGGCGGTCATGAACAGATCGCTGCAGAGGATGAACTCGCACTTCGACGGATCCCGGAGGATCTCCGCCGTGCGGTTGACGTCGCCGTGCTGGTTGATCAGGCAGTTGCCCGCCAGATTGACGATCATCTTGATATCGCTGTCCAGCCCGTCGCCGCCGGTCACGCCGTCGATGGGCTTGAGCTCATGCCCGCGCACCACCGCTTCCGTCCACAGATAGGAAGGAATCTGCCGTCCGTAGGGATTGGCCGGCATGGGCAGCTGCGGCCATGCGTGCCGCGTGCAGTCCGCCACGCCGCAGGCCCAGCCGCCGCTCACGCCCACGTTGCCCGTCATGCACGCCAGCAGCATGCCGCCTCGGGCGCTCTGTTCGCCGCAGGCGTGGCGCTGCGCGCCGTAGCCCTGAATCAGCGCGGCGGGCTTCGCCGTGGCGTACCGAATCGCCAGCTGGCGGATGGTCTGCGCCGGTACGCCGGTGATCGGCTCCGCCCACTCGGGAGTTTTGGGCACGCCGTCCTTTTCCCCGGTCAGATAGCTCAGATAGCTCTCCGAGGGATCCACGCCCGTCGGCATATGCCCGGGATCAAAGCCAATGCAGCAGCGATCCAGAAAGTCCTGATCCTGCAGGCCGTTCTCCCAAATGACATAGGCCATAGCGTCCAGCAGCGCGCTGTCCGTGGCGGGCAGCACGGGAATCCACTCCGCATCCAGCGCCAGCGCAGTGTCGTTCTTTCGCGGATCGACCACGATGATCGGGATGCCTTTCTGCTTCGCCTTTTTCAGATAGAACATCGTCTCGCAGTCAAACTTCGTCTCCACGGGATTGTGCCCCCAGAGGATGATCAGCTTGCTGTTGAGCCAGTCCTCCGGCGGGTTGCCGCTCTCGCGCGTGCCGTACATCTGCATCGTCGCCTGGCCGATGCAGGCGGAGCTGTACGAGTTATAATACCCCAGGCATCCGCCGTCGAGATACATCAGCCGCTTGGCAAACTTCGTTCCGGACAGCAGTCCGCTGACGCCGGTGGCGTAGTTCACATATCGTGAGCCGGGGCCGTATGTATCGCGGATGCGCGCCCATTCCCGGGCGATGGTCTCCACCGCCTCCTCCCAGGAGATCCGCTCGAACTTTCCCTCGCCGCGCGCGCCCACGCGCTTCATCGGCCAGCGCAGCCGATCGTCTCCCAGAAACGTCCTGTGGTAGTTCAATCCCCGCACGCAGGCGGTCAGCGGCACCGCGTCCCCCGCCGCCTCGGGCGTGTCGGTGGTGATTTTGACCACCGTTCCGTTTTTCACATGGGCGTGAATAATGCATTTGCCGCCGCAGTTGTTGATTCCCATCGTGTGGATGATCTTCTCGTCCGATGCGCGTTCCATGGGCGTCCCTCCGTCCAGCCTGTAATCCTCATCATTATAGCACATCCGATGGAATTCCGCGACCAAAAGAGTATTTACATTGTGAAATCCTTGTGGTAAGATGGGATAAACATTCCGAGCCCGGCCGACCTGTCTGCTCTGCGCACACGGCGGCGGGCCGTGGACAGCGTCCACCGGGGTGCGGCGGGAAACGGCCGCGCCTTCCATTGGGAAAAGGAGTCGTTATCATCCATGAGGCACTCACGTTTGCGGCGCCTTTTGTTTTTGGCGCTCTGCTGTGATTTCGGGCTGTTTGCCAAGCAGCTCGTCTCCCCCTTTGCCAATCTCGTCACCGATGCGCTGCACATTCCCGGCGGCATCGGCACCAGCTTTTCCCTGATGTTTCTGGTCGTCTCCGCCGCGCTGGTTCCCCGGCCGGGCTGCGCCGCCATCATGGGCGCAACGCAGAGCCTGATCGCGCTGATCATGGGACGGGTGGGCAGCATGGGCGCGCTCTCGCCCATCGGCTATATCGTTCCCGGCGTGGTCATCGATCTCGTCATGCGGCTGACGAAGCCGCTCCCTCTGACGGATCGGCTCGCGCTGGCCAACGCCGTCGGAGCGGTGAGCGCATCGCTGACCGCCAATCTGATCGTATTCCGGCTGCAGGGCGCGCCGCTGGCGCTGTACGTCTGCGTCGCCGCCAGCTCCGGCGCGCTGTGCGGGTTGCTGGGCGGCAGAATCGTCCCGCTGGTTCGCCGTGCGCTGTCCTTCGGAATTCAGAAAGGAGACTGACCACCATGAAAAAGCGCATCGTTCCCATTCTCATCGCCGTCCTGCTCATCGTCACGGCCGCCGTCGCGGTCTGGCATCTCTCCACCCGCGAACAGTACGAGGCGGGCGGGCTGACCGTCCGCTTTGGCGGAACCGAAACCGTCCTGAAGGCCGATTCCCTGACAAAGTCCGAAATTCACGGCGAAACCGTCAACGGCAAGGGCGAGGCCAGCGCGATCGACGCACAGGGCGTCGCGCTGTCCGAGGTGCTGAAGGCCGCGGGCGTCGATCCCGCCGCCGTGGAACGCATCGAGGTCATCGCGTCCGACGAATACCGCGCGGAGGTCACCGGCGACGAGCTTCGGGATGAGGGCAAGGTCTGCCTGATTCTGCAGGACGGCGGCGGCTTCCAGATGATCGTGTTCGGCGATCCCAACAGCAAGCGCAACGTGCGCGACCTGGTCGCCGTGGAAGTCCAATGATTCTGCCCAGCCGCCGCAATCTTGTGCGCACGGTTCCCCATGGGAACGGACTTGCTGTGCGCAAGCTGTTTGATGCGCCGGAGGACTGGCGCGCCGAGCTGGATCTGCTCCAGCGCCTGTCCGGCCGGATGGACGCGCCGCGGCTGCTCGCCTCGGCGCCCGGCATCATCCTGATGGAATACGCGCCCTTTCCGACGCTGCTGGATGAACTGGAACGACAGGAGCGCGAGGGCTTTGCCCCCGCGCCCTGGAAGGCCCTGCGCCGCTGGCTTGCGCAGATGCGCGATCTCACCGGACGGCTGCCGGGAGACGGCAATCTGCGCAATTTTCTGTGGGACGTCCGACAAAGCCGGATCATTGGCGTCGATTACGAGGACTACCGCGCCGCTCGCCTGGACGAAGCCCTCGCACAGATCGCGGCGTTCGTTCTCGAGTACGCGCCGCAGGACACGCCGCTCAAGCGCCAGGCCGCCCGGATGCTCTTTGACGGCGAGCCCGAAGCCCAGCGCCTGGCGCTCCGCCAGCGCAGGGCGAACCGCCGAACGGACGCAGCGCCCTTCTCCTTCATCGTGCTGGCCGGGGGCAGATCCTCCCGGATGGGGCGCGACAAGGCAATGCTCCGGCTCTGCGGAAGCAGTCTGCTGGAGCTGCAGCTGGACAAGGCGCGTCTGCTGGGCTCGGACGACATTCTGATTTCCGGCGCGCGGGAAGCGCAGGGAGCTGCCCGCGCCGTGCCCGACGCGTATCCGGATCGCGGGCCTCTGGGCGGACTGCACGCCTGCCTGCGGGAAGCCCGGCATCCCATCTGCGCGGTGCTGAGCGTGGACGCTCCGCTGATTCCGCCCTGTCTGCTGCGGGATCTGGTTCGCGCCCATGCCCAGGGCAGCGCGTCCATCACAATGGCCGTGCACGGCGACCGCTGGGAGCCGCTCATCGGGGTGTACGACCGCGCACTCCATGCGCAGATCGAGCCCCTCATCCGGGAACACGGCGCGCCGGTGCGCGCGCTGACGGAAAGCTGTCCCTGCCAGCGATGGCCGTCGCAGCTTCCCGAGCCGTTCTGGACGAACTGCAACACGCCCGAAGCCTATCAGTCCCTGCTCAACGGGTGAGCGCCGGCGCTCTCTGCTCTGCGCCGCCCACCACCTCGTTGTCGTTGAACCGCCCGCTGAAATAATCCGAAATATTCTGCACCGTCGTCCGGGCGATGCCGTCCAGCGCCTCCTCCGTCAGGAAGGCCTGGTGAGAGGTGATCAGCACGTTGGGCATGGAGATCAGGCGCGCCAGCACGTCGTCGTCGAGAATATGGCCGGAGAAATCCTCGAAGAACACGTCGGACTCCTCCTCGTACACATCCAGGCAGGCCGCGCCGATGTGACGATCCTTGATGTCTGCCAGCAGCGCCTCCGCGTCGATCAGCGCGCCCCGGGAGGTGTTGATCAGCACCACGCCCCTCTTCATCCGGCGAATGGCGTGCTCGTCGATCATGTGGTCGGTCTCATCCGTCAGTGGGCAGTGCAGCGAGATCACGTCGCTGCGCGCGAACAGCTCCTCCAGCGATACATATTCGATCGAAGCATCCGAAGCATTTCTCGCATCGTAGGCGATGACCTTCATCCCGAACCCGCGGCAGATGTCGATCAGCGCCCGCCCGATGCGGCCGGTTCCGACGATGCCGATCGTCTTTCCGTACAGATCAAAACCCACCATGCCGTTGAGCGAAAAATTGAAATCCCGCGTGCGGATATACGCCTTGTGCGTGCGCCGGACGATGGTCAGCAGCATGGCCATGGCATGCTCCGCAACGGCATGGGGCGAGTAGGCCGGCACCCGGTACACCGCAATCCGGCCGCGCGCGGCTTCCAGATCCACATTGTTGTAGCCCGCGCAGCGCATGGCGATCAGCCGCGCGCCATGGCGGTGCAGCGCCTCTATCACCGGCGCGTCCACCACATCGTTGACAAAGGGAATCACTCCGTCATAGCCCTCCGCCAGCGAGACGGTGTCTGCATTGAGCCGGGTTTCATAGAACTTGATCCCAACCCCCGCCTCTTCGGCATACCGTCTGAAGGCCGGTTCGTCGTAGGGCTTTGTATCAAACATCGCAAATTTCAGCATGTGCACCTCTCCATCCAGATTTTTTGGATATTTTTTGCGCACATTCCTCTGATTATTCATCCTTTTTTGCAATATTTGCACCATTCAGTCTTTCGCAATTGACTTTCACCGCCGATATGTTATAATTTATCTGGATGAATGCTGTCATCGGCATTGATTCACCAGGCAATAAAAAAACCGGACGCATGTGCGCCGGGATGATAAGGAGTGCCTCTATGGAACGCATTGACCGGCTTCCCGCGATTCCCCTGATCTGTTCGGATCCCTATCTCTCCATCTGGATGCCCGCAGACACGCTGACCCAGACCGATTCCACCCACTGGTGCGGCCCCACCAAGCCGCTGCGCGGCACGGCGACCGTCGACGGCGTCAAGGCGCGCTATCTGGGCGTGGGCAGCGCGCCGGAGGCCGAGCTCGTCCGCCTCGAGGTCGAGCCCACCAGCACCCGCTTCTCCTCCCTCGTGAACGGCGTCCGCATCGACGTCACTTTCCTCACGCCCGCGCTGCCGGACGATCCCGACCTGCTGAGCATGCCGGTGACGCTGGTCTCCTGGAAGCTCTCCGCTGCGGACGGCAAGGCCCACGACGTCTCCCTGGACCTGCACCTTTCCGACCGCCTGTGCTACGACGGCGACATTCGTCCGAAGATGTTCGGCACGTCCTTCAAGCTGGACAGCGGCCTGAACTCCGCGCTGTGCGGCCAGGTCGTCCAGAAGCCGCTGTGCCACTCCGGCGACCATATCACCATCGACTGGGGCTATCTCCATCTGACCTCTGCGGCGGAGGTTGCCGCCGTGAGCGACGGCCTGATGCTGAGCTGGTCCGGCAAGGTCGAGGATGAACAGGAGGTGCGCGCCGTCATCGCCTACGACGACATCGCCTCCATCAACTACTTCGGCGACCTCTGCAAGGCATGGTACCGCCGCAGCGGCGCGCAGATCAACGACGCCATCGACGCGGCCTGCAGCCGCTTCGACGAGATCACCGAGCGCTGCGCCCGTCTGGATGCGCAGATCATCGCCGAGGCCAAGAAGGTCAGCGACGACTACGTTTCCATCGTCTGCGCCGCCTGGCGTCAGACGCTCTGCGCCCACAAGCTGATCGCCACGCCCAAGGGCGAAATGGCGCTGCTTTCCAAGGAAAACGACTCCAACGGCTGCATCGGCACCGTGGACGTCAGCTATCCGTCCATCCCGCTGTTCCTGAAGTTCAATCCGGAGTTGGTCAACGCGCTCTGCCGCCCGATTCTGGAGTTCGCCTCCATGCCCGTGTGGGTTCACGACTTCGCACCCCACGACGTCGGCCGCTATCCCTGCGCCATCGGCCAGGTCTACGGCGCAAACGACCGCCGCAGGACGCTCAACGGCGAGACCTTCGAGCCCTACTATCTCTATCCCTCCACGGCCGACGTCTACGATTTCAGATATCAGATGCCCGTCGAGGAGTGCGGCAACATGCTGGTGATGCTGGCTGCCGCCCAGCAGTATGGCGCGGACAGGGCGCTGGCGGAGCAGTACCGCGGCCTGCTGGACAAGTGGGTGAAGTACCTGGTCGAATTCGGCGAGGATCCGGGCGAGCAGCTGTGCACCGACGACTTCGCCGGACATCTGGCCCACAACGTCAATCTGGCCGCAAAGGCCATCGTGGGCGTGGCCTGCTACGGACGCCTGATTGGCGATCCCGCCTGGGAGCAGAAGGCGAAGGAGATGGCCGGACGCTTCATGGAGAAGATCGGCGATCAGGGCAACACCCCGCTGACGCTGGACGGACAGGGCTGGAGCATGAAGTACAACCTCCTGTGGGACAAGGTGCTCAACCTCGGCCTGCTGCCCGACCGCTTCTACGAGGCGGAGACCCGCAGCTATCTGCCGCGCATCAACACCTACGGCCTGCCGCTGGACTCCCGCGCGGACTACACCAAGTCCGACTGGATCTGCTGGGTCGCGGCCATCGCGGAGGATCCCGAGGTGCGCAGGGCGCTCATCGCCCCCATCGCCCGCACGCTGCGCGAAACCACCACCCGCGTGCCCTTCTCCGACTGGTACGACACCAAGACCGGCCGCTACGTCCATTTCATCGCCCGCAGCGTCCAGGGCGGCCTGTTCGCCCCGATGCTGAGAGGATGATCGCCGGAATACACTCCGGTTTTGGCGCGCAATCCTCAAACAGCAAAACCTCCGTATGGCCGCAACCATACGGAGGTTCTTTTGCCGGCAGCGAGAAACGGCCCGGCATATATAAGCTGGATTTTTTCAGCTTGATTGCTTGTTGTAAAGCTCTGTCAACAAAGCTGCAGTGATATCTTTTGCAATTTCAGAAGCCTTTTTGCAGTTTTCTTCAAAATGTCCAGTGCCGCTATGTGCTGCAGTGTCTGTAACACTCCGGATGGAAATAAATGGTATGCTGTTTACATAGCATACGTGTGCAATGCTTGCCGTTTCCATATCTACAGTCAGAGGCGCGAATTGTTCATTGATTTTTTCCCGCCCCTCATCCGCTATAAATACTTCGCCCGTCACCATTCGCCCCCAGTAGACCTTGCCTTCCGTGCTCATCTTGCCAACTGCCATTTGGGTCAAATCCAACAGTTCCCGGTCGGCCTTGAAGTACACGGATTCCAGCCAAGGATGGAACTCTGTCAATATATCGGGTGCAACATCGTGATACGCAGCCTCTGTAGAAATGACGGAATCGAACACCTCCAGTTCAGGGTTCATCCCGCCTGCTGTTCCCGCATTGATAATCATCCCAACACCATATGTGTCTATCAGTATCTGTGCAGCAATCGCAGCATTGACTTTGCATACTCCGGAAAACAGGGCAACAACCGTCATGCCGTTTATCTTTCCTTCATGGAATTTCAGCATTGCTTTCTCGGATGTCCTGCCCTCCTCCATGATTGGTAAAAACGGAGCCAACTCGCTGTCGCTGGCACATAGAATCCCTACCCGCATGCTCTGCCCTCCATTCGTGTCGGCGCCTTTTTTGCCGCTCGCTTACACAATCAGATTCAATTCCGGATGTCTGCCCGCGACAACGGAGAAGGCCTCCTCGGCGATTTCAATGCTGAGCGCGATGTCCGCGTCGGTGAGGGCGGCGTTGATGAAGTGGTTGTGATGGCTGGTGATGAACAGGCCGCGGGAGACGCACTCGGCCACCCACTCCTGGTGGAGCATCAGGCTGTCGTCATTGGCGATGCGCAGGTAGAACAGCGCGGGCTCGCCGGACACGACCAGATCGAACCCGTGGCGCTTGCCCGCGTCCCGCAGTCCGCTCGTCAGCTTTTCGCCCATCCGGCGGAACAGCGCCGGCGTGTCGAGCCGCTTCATCTTGCCAATGCAGGCGATGCAGGCGGCAAAGGGCACGGCGCTCATCCAGTAGGAGCCGGTGAACGACAGCGACGATGCCGTCGCCTTCAGCTCGTCGCGCCCGCAGACGGCGGACATGTTGTAGCCGTTGGCCAGCGCCTTGCAGAAGCAGATCAGATCGGCCTTGAAGCCATAGTAGTGATCGGAGCCCGCCAGATCGAGGCGGAAACCGGCGCGCACATCGTCGATGATCAGCAGCATGCCGTGATCGTCGCAGAACTTGCGCACGGCCGCCCAATACTCCTTCGAAGCCACGCGATTGTCGGCAAAGTTGCCATGATCGTAGGGCTGCGCGATCAGGGCGGCGACATCGCCATTGCAGGCGTCATAGGCCTGCTGGAGCGCATCGAGATCGAACCAGGGCACCACCACGTTGTGCGCCACATCCTCGGGCAGGATGCCGGGATAGTCGGCGCGCATCGCCCAGGGATCGTTGCCGTGATAGTAGCCGCGCAGGAAGAAGATCTTGCGCTTGCCGGTGTGCGCGCGGGCGCAGAGCACGGAGAAGGTGGTCGCGTCGGTGCCGTTTTTCATGAAGAATGCCCAGTCCGCCATGGCCACCGTGTCCACCAGCAGCTCGGCGCACTCCACCATCCTGTAGGACGGCGCCGTGGTGCAGTTGGCGGCGGCCAGCTGCTCCAGGGCGGCGCGATCCACGTCGGGATCGCCGTAGCCCAGCACGTTGGGGCCGTAGGCGCACATCAGATCGATATAGCGATTGCCGTCCATGTCCCAGAAATAGGTGCCCTGGGCCTTCGACGCGATCAGCGGCCACTTTTCCATGGGCAGGAACAGGCCCTCCGACGGCCCGAGATGGCCGTATACCCCGGAGGGAATGACGTTCAGCGCGCGGTCAAACCACGCCCGGCTCTTTTCATGATTGTATTCGGGAAAGCTGCGCATGCTTCGACCTCCTCACGCCAAATAGACCGACACGCGGTCGAGAATCCGGTTGACATTGTCCAGCATGGAGATCATACCGGACAGGCGAATGGTGCCCCGACACATCTCGCTGATGGTGGAAACCGTGCCGTTGAACAGCCCGTTTGCCAGATCGATGCTGGCGAACTCCATCAGTGCCCGCGGCCTCTCCGCCGGCGCCTTGAAGGTGGTGAAGCGATGATCCTTCACCCGCAGCGTCACCGCCACGGAATTGCGGATGCCCAGCGAAATGTCGCCGTCCACGGTGTATTCGGCGGAAATCTTCGCGATGGGATCATTGTTGGCCAGCGCGGAGATCGCGCCCGCGATGGTGTACAGCGTCAGAACGGTGCTCTCCTCAAAGAACGCCCGATCCCGAAGCGCTTCCGCCGACGGCCGAAGCAGCTCGGTCAGGCGGTCGGTCAACTTCGTAAACGGGCCTGCCAGAAACGTCAGCAGTTGCACCGGGTTCTTCACGGGAAGTCCGGGCTTGCCGGAATCGATCATCGCGTTGAACTTTTCCGGGGACGCGAAGCGCATTTTGCAGGTACAGCCCGCGCTGCCCTCGGTCATCCGGCAGCCGTCCGCGTCAAAATGGAACGTGCAGCAGGGGCCGTCCGCCACCTCCAGGCACATCGCCACGGGCTTCTTCAGCCCGGAAAGGATGCGCTTCGCCGCATCGTCCAGCGCGCAGAGGTTCTCCAGCGCGCCCAATACGCCGTACATATTCACACAGGCCATCGCCTTCGTATCCTTCATGAAAAGCTCCTTTCCGCAATCCGCAGGAATCGAAACTCATTATATCACACCATAACCCACAAAACAAGTCCACATTTGCTGCCACGGCGGGCGGGGCCCGCGGCCACTTGCTGCCGCGGCGGGCGGGGCCCGCAGCCACTTGCTGACGCCTTTATGTGACGGATTCTTCGGCGCTGTGGTAGCGCCTTGAATCCTTCGTTGGTTCTTACAGCCGCACATCCTTCAAACCGACGACCTTGACGGCCACTGATTCAAGCCGTCAAGGTCTGGGTTTGTTCCGGGGACGGGGAGCGCTTAGAGAGAGGCTGTTCTGACTCCAACCGATTTTGTCTCGCACAAATGTTTGGTTCTATAATAAAAGTAGGGGTGAGAACCAAAAAAGAGGAGACAAAGTAAGTCCGAACAGGTAAAATGAAAATGCGACAATCCACAACCTGAGGGGG
>SFJH01000086.1 GCA_004555155.1 Clostridiales bacterium | reverse complement strand
CGCCCGGATCGCGGGAACGGATGTAGAAATCCTTCAGATGCACCATGCGGGTGCGCGCGGCCAGCGCCTGGCAGGCGGCGACGGGATCCTCGTCCACGCAGACGATGTTGCCGGTGTCCAGCAGCAGACCATAATTCGGATGCGCCACGCCGTTCAGGATGCGCTCCACGCGGTCGCAGCCGTTGGCGAAGAAGCCGTGGTTCTCGATCAGCGTGTTCACGCCCAGAGACTTCGCATAGGCGGTGATCTCCCGGGCGCATTCCACCATCACGGGCAGCAGCTTCTCAAAGTACGCCTGACCGTTCTCGCCGTGGGGGCGGCGGAAGGCGGACACGTCGTGGCGCATCCGCGGCACGCCCAGCGCGGCGGCGATGTCCACGTGGTGCTTCACGCGCCGAACCTCGGCCTGAAGCGCCTCGCCCTCCTTGCACAGGTCGGCCAGCACGGAATAGTTGACCAGCTCCACGCCCGCGTCCCGGGCGTGCTTCTTCAGATCGGCGATCATCGGCTCGTTGATGGAGCCATCCGCGTTCTCAAAGGAATAGGCAAACGGCACCAGCTCGGCGCATTCGCCGCCGTTGCGCGCGATCCACTCCATCACGTCCGCCAGCGTCATCTCGCCGGACGCGATCTTTGGATCCAGCGAATAGGTGCTCAGTCCGATTTTCATGTTTCAACCCCCCTGAGTGTTTTTCCGGAATTATAGCACACAAACGTTTCGTCTGCAATCCCGCCGCCGGAAAAGCGAATTTCGCGCCGGATGCTGCCAAATTCCAATCCACGCAGAACCCGACGCCGACGGAATCCTGCCCCGCCGTCGGAATCCCGGCCCGCCTACGCCCTTCCCGTAAAGCCCGTCGCTTCCTGCTCCCCCACAACCACCGCCCGTCCGCCATCGTCCCCCGCCGACGAAGAACCCGCTTGCGATCCCGCCGCCGCTCTCTCCGCGAAACCCGCTCCCGCCGGAAGCTCCGCCTCCGCTCACCCCGCCGCACCGAAAAATGCGCCGCCCCCGCGCTTGCGCCGCACCCCCGTTCGTGATACAATGGCCACAAACGATCCGACGGGAGGAAGAAATCCCCATGCGCCGAATGCTGCCGCTTTTGCTGCTGTTGTGCCTGCTCGCGCCCCGCGCGCTCTCGGAGGCCGCGCCATCCATGGCCCCGGTACCCACGCTGGAACCGCTGCCCGCCGCTCCGGTGCGCGTGCTGATCTCCGCCGCCGGGGACTGCACGCTGGGCGGCGAGGTGAAAAGCGGCATCGAGAAGCGCTTCACCCGCTGCGCGGAGAAGAACGGCCCCGACTATTTTTTCGCCAACGTGCAAAACCTGTTTGTGGAGGACGACTTCACCCTCGTGAATCTGGAGGGCCCGCTGACCACGGCCACGAAGTACGCCTCCAAGACGTACGTCATGCGCGGCGACCCGGCCTATGCGTCCATCCTGTCGGGCGCGTCGGTGGACGTGGTCAACCTGGCCAACAATCACACCCGGGATTTCGGCGACGTCGGCTATCGGGACACGCTCTCGGCGCTGGAATCCGCCGGCGTGGCGGCCAGCGGCAACGACATCCTGTACATCGCGGAGAAGCAGGGCTACCGCATCGGCTTTATCGGCTTTGAGCGCTGGCACCACTCCGCCGCCGACGCGATTGCCGGCGTGAAGGCCGCCCGGAGCCAGTGCGACCTTTTGATCGTGTCCGTCCACTGGGGCGAGGAGTACGACTACACCGCCAATACCGACCAGCAGAAGCTGGGCCGCGCGCTGATCGACGCGGGCGCGGATCTGGTGCTGGGCACCCATCCCCACGTGATTCAGGGCGTGGAGCGCTACCGGGACAAGTACATCGTCTACAGCCTGGGCAACTTCTGCTTCGGCGGCAACACCGATCCCGACGATCAGGATTGCTACATCTTCCAGCAGGCGTTCCTGCTGGATGCGTCGGGCGCGTCCGACGGCGGCATCCGGATCATCTCCTGCGCCGTGTCCTCCAGCGCCTCCACCAACAACTACCAGCCCACGCCGCTGACCGGCGACCGGGCCGAGCGCCTGGCCGGAGAGTCCCACTACCCCCTTCATAAAATGCTGGCCCTGGCCATTGACGGCATCACCAGCCTGTCCGTCAAGCCCATCCGCATGATCTCCTTCCTGGGCTTTTTTGTATCCGCCCTCAGTGCCATTGGCGTGATCTGGTCGATTCTTCAGTATATCCTGCATAACACCGTCTCCGGCTGGGCCTCAACGATCTGCATCGTCTGCTTTGTTTCCGGCGTACAGCTGCTCAGCCTCGGTGTCGTAGGGGAATACATTGGGAAAATCTACACAGAGGTCAAGCACCGCCCCCGGTATATCATCGCTAACCGGACCCCCAATTTTGCAAAGGACGAAACGGCTTGTACTGAGCCCAGATAAGTTCATGCAAATCCGCTTCTGCCTCTCCAATCCAGCTAAATCAGCCGCGGCGAAATGCCGCGGCTGTTGCATTCGGAAAAAGCGCAGAAAATAACAC
>SFJH01000085.1 GCA_004555155.1 Clostridiales bacterium | reverse complement strand
CAGGCGCTGTCCACCTCGGAGCTGACGGCGCTGCTGAAGCGGGCGCTGAAGGATCCGCGGGGCTTCGGCGGCCAGCCGGTGGCGATCGCGGACGAGCTGCTGGAGATGATCGCGGTGTTCGCCAACGGCGACGCGCGCACGGCGCTCTCCACGCTGGAGATGGTGGTGCTCAACGCGGACATGGACGCGGACGGCGCGGTCACGGTCACGCGGGAGACGCTGGAGCAGTGCATATCGAAGAAGTCGCTGCTCTATGACAAGTCGGGCGAGGAGCACTACAACCTGATCTCCGCGCTGCACAAGTCCATGCGCAATTCCGACCCGGACGCGGCGGTATACTGGCTGGCGCGGATGCTGGAGGCCGGAGAGGACCCGCTGTACGTGGCCCGGCGCGTGGTGCGCTTCGCCAGCGAGGACGTGGGCCTGGCCGACCCGAGGGCGCTGGAGCTGGCCGTGGCCGCCTATCAGGCCTGCCACTTCATCGGCATGCCGGAGTGCAGCGTCCATCTGACCCAGGCGGTGGTGTACATGTCCCTGGCCCCCAAGTCCAATGCGCTGTACACGGCCTACGAGCAGGCGAAGCAGGATGCCGTCCGCCAGCTGGCCGAGCCCGTGCCGCTGGTGATCCGCAACGGCGTCACCGGCCTGATGCGGGAGCTGGATTACGGCAAGGGTTACCAGTACGCCCACGATTCTGCGGAAAAGCTGACGAACATGCAGTGCCTGCCGGATTCCCTCGCGGGTCGGCGCTATTACCGCCCCACGGATCAGGGCGCGGAGGCCCGCTTCGCCGCGCGGCTGGAGCAGATTCGCCAATGGAAGGAAGAACACCGGGAATGACAGGGCCCCGCCTCTGCACGAAGCCGATACGCCGCCGGAAGGCCGAGCGCCGGGAGAAATCGGGAACCCGATTTGCCGCCGGAAGGTCGAGCGCCGGGAATGACAGGGAACCCCGTCCCGCCCGAAGCCGATTCGCCGCTGGAAGGCCGAGCGCCGGGAGGAATCGGAAACCCGCTTTGCCGTCGGAAGGCCGAGCGCCGGGAATGACAGGGAACCCCGTCCCGCCCGAAGCCGCTTCGCCGCCGGAAGGCCAAGCGCCGGGAATGACAGGGAGCCCCGTCCCGCCCGAAGCCGATACGTCGTCGGAAGGCCGAGCGCCGGGAATGACAGGGAACCCCGTCCCGCCCGAAGCCGATACGCCGCCGGAAGGCCGAGCGTCGGGAATGACAGGAAACCCCATCCCGCACGAAGCCGATTCGCCGTCGGAAGGCCGAGCGCCGGGAGGAATCGGAAACCCGATTTGCCGCCGGAAGGCCGAGCGCCGGTAGGAATCGGAAACCCGATACGCCGCCGGAAGGCCGAGCGCCGGGAATGACAGGGAACCCCGTCCCGCCCGAAGCCGATACGCCGTCGGAAGGCCGAGCGCCGGGAGGAATCGGAAACCCGCTTCGCCGCCGGAAGGCCGAGCGCCGGGAATGATGGGGGGTTAAGCCCCTCGACGCGACCGCCGCATGCCGAAACAGTCTCCCGCCGCGCCGCCCGCATCGGTCGCGCATGCGGAGGAAACCCGCCCGCCCCTGCCTGCAAAAAAGTAGTTTGCGCCCAAACAAATTTGCCCGAGCGTGTTGAGTTTGCTCCGAAGGGATGGTATACTGAAGGGGAGGGGCTTTCCCATACAGTCGACATACAGGAGGGGGTTTCCAATGAAAGTCGGTATCGGCACGTATTCCTTCGGCGGCATCGCCAGCTATCTGGGCCTGGGCCCGACGCTGCTGGAGAAGTTCCAGACCATCAAATCGCTGGGCTTCGATTATGTGGAGCTGCTGCCCGTGGATCTGGACAACGACGTGGAGGACATCAAGAAGTGGCTGAAGGAGACGGGCCTTGTGGTCACGTCGATTCACGCCGAGCCCAGCGAGGCCATCGTGAAGAAGATGGCAGAGCTGGGCGGACAGGCCGTCATCTGGGCGGGCAGTCCGTTCTGCAACAAGGCCGAGGCCATCGAGCTGGCCCATCAGCTGGACGAGATGGCGGAGATGGCCGCGCCCTACGGCATCAAGATCGGCTACCATAACCACAGCCAGGAGTTCTTCGTGGACGAGGGCAAGCCGATCATGGAGTACCTGGTGGAGAACAGCTCCAAGTGCTACTTCCAGCTGGACTGCGGCTGGGCGATGAACGCGGGCACCTATCCGCCCTCCTTCATCCGCCGCTATAAGAACCGCATCGTCTCCATCCACGTGAAGGAGAACAGCCGCGTGCAGGGCCCCGGCCCGCGTCCGGCCTCCCGCCACGGCGAGCAGAAGGGCAATCCGTTCGGAAACGTGAAGGCCATGCCGCTGGAGCAGAGACAGAAGATTCTGGCCGAGTTCACCGCCCGCAACGAGAGCGAGGAGGGCAAGAAGCGCTTCAACGTGCAGTGCAAGCTGGGCGCGCCCGAGTCCAACATCGACTGGCAGGAGATCAAGAACGCGCTGGACGAGCAGGACTTCGAGGCGTTCTGGGTGATCGAGCG
>SFJH01000044.1 GCA_004555155.1 Clostridiales bacterium | reverse complement strand
TGCGGGCAGAGAATGACCGCTCCGAAGGCTGCGCCGCAGCCTCAGGCCTCGCCTGCACCTCAGGCGTCGGCGAGCACCGCTCAGGTTCGCTATGCGGATGAATCCATGAAGAAGTGGGAGATGCGTCCGGGCGAACAGAGCATGCGCGGCAGGCATGAAATTGTAATGCTGCAGCCCAACGGCGGAAAATTTGCCTATCACATGGAAGTCACCAATCAGCGCATCCTTTTCTACCGGGAAAGCTCCGCTTCGAAGAATGCGGGCATGGTGGCCAGAATGGGCGGGGGCCTTGTCGGCTCGCTCATCGCCGAGGGGGTGAAGGCAGCCACCGGCGCAGGCCCCAAGCCCTGGCTGGAAATTCCGCTGGCTGCGGTTTCCAGCTGCGGACTCCGGAACAAGAAGGAGTTTTTCATCACGGCAGATCAGACCTATGTGCTGAAGAACAAGAACTATGATACTCTCCTGCCGAATTTGGTGGCACAGGCAAAGGCCAAAGGGACCTGAACATCCATGCAAATGGGGCGGTACATCTCTGAACCGCCTGATGGAACAATCAACAATACACAAACAAGGAGGAATTTCCAATGAAGAAGACCCTTTCCGTTGCGCTTTCCCTCGTACTGGCCCTGACCCTTCTGGGTGTGGCGGCGTTGGCTGAAGCAGCCGATTTCACCGGCACATGGTATACGCGTATATACGGCATGGAAATGTCTTTTTCCCTGAATGAAGGCGGATTGTATACCGTCAGCTTCGACGCCATGGACGAGGTTGAAGAATCCGAAGGAACATGGGAAGCGGTATCCACCGGTATTGTCTTTGACAAGGGAACCGCTGATGAAACCGTTATGACCTACGATGCACAGGCTGACACCCTGACCGGAACCTTCGACGGTATGGAGCTTGTGTTCACGCGCGAACTCACCGCCGCCTTTGAACTGGCTCCTGCCCGTTCTGACGCCGCGCCGGAGGACTATAACGGTCAGTGGGCGGCCACGCTGTTTTGCCTTGGGGAACTGCAGACGACGCCTCAGGAATCGCAGTTTGAATTGTTCATGACCGTAGAAGGCGGCCTGAACTGCCTTACGATGCTCGTAGCAGGCGAAAACATTACGCTCAATATCGCGCCTGAGTTTTCCGACGGTGCAATGATCCTGAACATGGATGCTGCCGATGGCTCCGCTTCCTCTGTCGTCGTCTGCCAGTTGCTGGAGGACGGCTCCATGAGCGCTGCCTTCCCCGCTGAACTCTTTGGTCAGGAAGCTGTTTTCGTGCTTGAGAGGAACTGATCGATCAGATCAGCCGCTCGATGCGCTCATACAGCATGTGGAACTTCCCCATGACCGTCCGATCCGTGTGATAGTGGCCGCAGTACCAGCGCTCAAAGCGGAGGCCTCTGTGCAGCAGATCATTGAAATACAGCGTGAGCCGGTCCGGATAGAAGGTGCAGCCGGAGAGCACGGCGGCCGCGTCATGGGGAAGGCAGTGGGTGATCACATAGTCCACCTCCCAATTGACCGCCTCCAGTGCGCGGACGCCGGCCTGCATCTCCGCCTCGCTGGGCAGCTCCTCTGGCTACCAGGAGCGCCCTTCACGCGATACTGCTTCCCCTGACGGTTCCATCTGCGGTATTCGGCGCGGAAGGCCTCTTCCGAAGTGAATTCGGAAGAGGCCTTCCGCGATGTCGTGGCTGGAGGCTCCGCCGAAGGTGAAGAAGCGCTTGCCCTGGATCTCTTAGACCTGGCCGCGCAGCAGGTGATAGATGCCGTCACGGATTTTCTGCGCTTTGCCGCCGCAGAAGTTCACGGTTTCGAATTCATCGCTGTTCAGGCGGGTGAAGTTTTCGTGGTTTCCATCCACGAACAGGAGGGTGAACCGCTTCTCCCGCAGCCAGTCCAGCCAGTAGGCCTCCTCCGCCCCCGCCCTCTGCTGCCAGATTGCGCCAAAGTCACCACACACGATGACGAAATCCTCTTTGGTCATCTGCTTCTGTTCCGGATAAGCGGACGTATTGAACCTGAGGAATCTGCCATGCGTATCTCCATGATAAAGATCATCGCGCTGCACCTCCATTTCCGATGCGGCTGCCTGAATGCTGCATGTAAATCATCATAGATTTGATTCGCCCAAAAGTCAATGCTTTGCTGTTGTAACGACCCGGAATCGTCACGAAAAGAAGTGGAATCCTTTTCGCAATTCGGCGCCGAAGAAGCCTTTAAAGATCACCGATTACGGTGAAGATGATGCGGCAAGCTCCGGGTCGTGAAGCTCAGCGACGAGGTTTTCAGCGATTGCGACTTTCTGAAGCGCGTCGAGATTCCAGAAGGCGTCACCTCCACGGGAGGTGACGTCTTTTCGATGTGCGGCAATCTGCACACCGTGACAATGCCGGACAGCGTCGCGCACATCGGCAGCAACGTCATCGAATTTGACCTCCATGCTGTGATTCTCTTTGGATCATCATTTTTTCGCTCTGTAGTTAGTTAAATCTAACTCGAATCCATCTGAAATGTTTGAAAGGAGTCGTTTCCCGATGAAAAGACTGGTTTCTTCCCTGATGGCTGCTGCGATGCTGACTGGCGCCGTTGCGGCAGGAGGTGCGCTTGCCGAAAGTGACGCATATATCTATGGCACGATGCAGATTCCCTACGGCGCGTTTTACGCAGCGGAGGGCGTTGCCTCCGAGGTGGACGCCGTGACCTCTGCAACGCCCACGAAGTGGAGCAGCGAGACGCTTGCAGCGGGCACGTACAGCGCCGCGCACGAGGCGGATGCGGGCGGCGACATTCTCGGCGTGGTCTATCCCGTGGCCATCACGCAGGAATCGCTGGATGCGCTGGCCGATGCGAACTACGGCTTTGAAGCGCTGGCGTCCGTACCGGGGGCCTACAAGATTGTCACCGTGGAGGACGGCGCAGCGGTATTCTCCGCGGTTCAGGGGGAGACGACGGTCATTGAGGCGGAGGCAAGCCTCTCCAACAACACTGCCTATGGCGACTTTGTCGTAAACGTCGCGGCGATCAACAATGCCAACGGCACCTCCGATGTGGGCACGATCTACGGCGTTCTGCTAAAGACGACGGACGGCGCGGTTTACGGCCTGCGCCATCTGGAAAACATCTGGCTCGACCAGCTGGCATGGTCGGTGGGCTTTGTCACCGAGGAGCGCAGCGGCAATGCGCTGTCCAGCGAAGATTATGCCGACATGATGGGCAAGACCATCTGCGAGATCACCTACATCACCGAAACCGGTTCCCACGCGCTCTCCACGAACCTGTATGTGCCGGTCAAGTTTGACGGCGGCGTGGAGGTCGCCAGCGTGCCCGCGGCGGATGGCGCGGCTGCGATGACCCTGACCAACCTGCCGGAGGATTACGCACCGGAGTATGCCGTGGACGGTCTGCGCATTCAGGCGGAGGCGGATCAGCTCTCCTTCACCGATGCAATGCCCGGCGCATACACGCTGGTCGTCTCGGACGCAAACGGCAAATACGCCCATCTGCGCGCCGACTTCATACTGACCACCGATGTGCTGCCCGTCGCCTATGACGCGGAAACCAACCGGCTCGTCGCTGCCGATGGCGCAGATCCGGCCCTGGCGCAGCGGTTCATTGAGAATATCAGCACCGTAACGGTCGGCGATGTGGAATACAGCGCGTCCGGCAAGGGCGCGGTCGCCATTGTCAACAGGGAGGGCGGCATTGATCCCGAGGCTGCCGTGACGAGCGGACGCGGCGCGGAAGCCGTCACCACGCCGGTGTTTGCGGAAGGCGGCGAATATGCGCTGACGGTCGTCTCCACTGGCTTCGATCGATCCATCCGCTTCACGGCAAGTATCCGGAAGGAGTAAGCCAAACGGGGTGCCGGCGGGGGTGGGTGCTTGCCCATCTTCGCCGGTTATTTTTGAACGGGAGGTCGCCATGGTTCTTTTACAGTCTCTTGTGCTGGCTGCCCTTCTGCTTTGGGCAGGACGCAGCCGGATCAAAAAACACGCCGGCCTGTGCTACGGCCTGGCCACGCTGATCTCTCTGGCGGTGATCGCAGCCGTCTGGAGCGGCGCGCTGCCGGACAGCAGGTGGTTCTTCCCCGTATTCACGCAGGGTGGCCTGGCCTGCGCACTGTTCATCGCGGTGATGTTCGCATCGGCAGTGCCCAACGGCAGCGGTTTCATGCGCACGGTTATGCCCATCCGGGGCGAGCTTTCCATCCTTGCGTCGATCCTCACGCTGGGCCACAACATTGCCTTCGGAAGAACGTATTTCGTCCGGCTCTTCAGGGGCGCATCCATGCCGGGCAACGTGCTGGCGGCAGCGATCTGTTCGCTGATGATGATCGCCATCATGCTGCCGCTGTTCATCACCTCCTTCAAGCGCGTCCGGCGGAGGATGAAGCCCGGGAGCTGGAAGCGGCTGCAGCGGTTGGCCTACGTCTTCTACGGGCTCATGTACATCCACGTGCTGCTGCTCAATCTGCCCGGCGCACGGACGAGCGCCGCGGCACAGTGCAACGTCATCGTGTACAGCGTCGTGTTTCTCACCTACGCCTGCATGCGCATCCGCAAGGCTCTGCTGCGCAGGAACCGCCGCCTCCGGGCAAGGCTCCTTCCCGCCGCCGGCACGCTCTGCTTTGTCCTTCTCTGCTGCTTTATGTGGATTTCATCTCCGTCCCCTGCCGCCGAAGCGATGGACAGCGCCTATCGCGACGGCGTGTATACCGGCGCGGGCGTCGGCTACAACGGGAGGATGACCGTTTCCGTAACCATCGAGGGCGGCGAGATCGCCGATATAAAGGTGACCTCGGCGGTGGACGACGCGCCCTACTTCAACAATGCCGTCGATGCGATCCTGCCCGCCGTCCTCGAGGCGCAGTCCGCCGAGGTCGATGCGGCGTCCAGCGCAACCTACAACTCTGCCGGGCTGAAGGAAGCCATTGCCAATGCACTGGCCGGGGCGCAGAAGGGTGAAGCACCGTGAAGAGAAGCCTTGCAATTCTGCTGACCCTGCTTGCGCTGTTTTCAGCGGCCCATGCCGAGTCGTGCCGCACCTTCTTTGCCATGGATACGGTCATGACGCTTCGGGCGGAGGAGGCCTCCGACGATCTGCTGGCGGATTGCGAAGCGGAGGTTCTACGCCTGGAAGCGCTGCTGTCCGCCACCGATCCGGACAGTGAAATCTCCCGGCTCAACCGCACGGGCAAGGCGGTTCTCTCCCGGGACACGTTCGGACTGCTGCAATTTGCAAGGGACATGGGAAAGCGCACCGGCGGTGCGCTGGACGTCACCCTGTACCCAGTCGTGCGGGCGTGGGGCTTTACCACCGGTCAGACGCGCGTTCCGGGCGAAGCGGAGCTGGAGCTGCTGCTTCAGCGCGTGGACTACCGGCAAATCACATTGCATGCGGACGGGACGGCACAGCTTCCCGAGGGCGTGATGGTGGATCTGGGAAGCATCGCCAAGGGCTATGCTTCCGATGCAATTGCCGACAGGCTTCGGCAGGCGGGCGTGCAATCCGCGCTGATCGACCTGGGCGGCAACCTGTACTGTCTGGGAACCAAGGCGGATGGCAGCGACTGGCGGGTGGGCATACGCAGTCCGCTGGGCGACGGCCATTGCGCCGCACTGTCCGTTCAAAACTGTGCTGTCGTCACGTCAGGAAACTATGAACGCTCCTTTACCGCTGCGGATGGCACGCGGTACGGCCACATTTTCGATCCCGGGACAGGCTGCCCGGTGGAGGGCGACCTGCTCAGCGCCACGGTGATCGGGCAGGAGGGCGCGCTGTGCGACGCCCTTTCCACTGCGCTGTTCGTCATGGGAAGCACCCGGGCGACAGAATATCTGGCATGTCAGAGTGAGGTCGAGGCCATTTTGCTGTGTGAGGACGGGCGCATTCTGGCGTCGGCCGGGCTCAGAGAGACACTGCGTCCAATGGGAGAATTTGAAGCATGGGAAATTCAATGGATCGAAGCGGAATGATTCGCAAACGGCTGACCACGCGCCTGTGGATTCTGATCCTTGCAGCGGCCTTCATTGCGCTGTCCGCAGCGGCATTGGCGCTGCGGCATGCCGCTCCACAGCATGCCGTTGCCGTGGTTTATCTCGATGGCGAGCGACTTCGGGCCATCGACCTGTCCGAAGAAGCTGCAACCTGGCAGTTCACCGTGGAGCAGGACGGCATGACCAACCGCATCGAGGTTCGTCCCGGAGGCATTCGCATCGCGGAGGCGAACTGTCCCGACCAGACCTGCGTGCGGCAGGGCTGGCTGGAGGGCGGCGTGACGCCCATCGTCTGCCTGCCGCACCGGCTCGTCATCCGGCCGGAATCGGATACCGGCGAAGCGCCTCTGGACGCAGTCGCCGGATAAGGGAGGCAACATGCAGATTCAGCGATTGACGCGCAATGCGCTGCTCACCGGCCTTGCGCTGATCATCTTCTCCATTGAGGCGGCCCTTCCCGCGCTCAGTCCGGTTCCCGGCATCAAACTGGGGCTGAGCAACATCATCACCGTCTACGCCATGTTTGCCATCGGACCACGCGATGCGCTGGCCATCCTCTGCGCCCGCATCCTTCTGAGCGCCTTTGTGACCGGAAACGTTTCGGCGCTCATGTACAGCGCCGCAGGCGGCGCACTGTGCTATCTGATCATGCTGCTTCTGCGGCGCATTCTGAGTTCAAAGCAGGTCTGGATCGCATCCGTGATCGGCGCTGCCTTTCACAACCTCGGTCAGATTCTCGTCGCCGTCGCCATCACCCGAACCGTGGGGCTGCTTGCCTACCTGCCCGTGCTGTTGGCTTCGGGCATGATTGCCGGCTTGTTCACAGGACTTTGCGGACAAATGCTGGCTTCGCGGCTGAAAGGCCCGTTATAAGGCGCTGCGGCGCAGCGCCATCGGGCTCTTTGCAACGGAAAACCTTTCAGAAGGTGAATCAAGCATCCATTCCCATGTTCATGCAGTCCTCCATGCGGGGGACTGCATTTTCGCTTGCGAAACGGGGCTTCCTGTGTTAATATAGACAAAAATGCAGAGGGTGCCGGATATGAAGATTCACAAGTCCGCCGAGGACTACCTCGAGATGATCCTGATGCTCAAGGAGGAGAAGGGCGAGGTGCGCTCCATCGACATCGCCGCCCGGCTGAACGTCACCAAGCCCTCCGTCAGCTACGCCATGAAGCACCTGCGGGAAAACGGGTACATCGAAATGGACAAGGACAGCCTGATTACGCTGACCGCTGCGGGAATGCAGATCGCCCAGAAGATCTATATCCGCCACAAGGTTATCCGGCAATTCCTGATGCAGATCGGCATAAATGAAGCCGACGCCAGTGCAGACGCGTGCGAAATTGAGCACGTCATCAGCCCGGCGACCTTCGAGGCGATTCTGAGTCAGCTCAGGCCGTAGAAATGCGGGGAGGAAACAGCACTGTTTCCTCCCCGCTTGTATAAAAGCCGCTTGCGGCACACTCCCTGTCCCCTTCCTCCCTGCACCCTGTGCGGACGGAAGGAGCGGATTCGGGCGGGACTGCAGCTCAGCCGCAGTCCTTCAGCGTCTTCACGCCGAAGCTGAAGTATAGGATGTGGAACAGCTAGACGCAGGCCAGAACGATGCGGCCCGCCAGCACCTGATGCATCATGATAAAGCCGACGCTCATCAGCAGGGTCACGGTGACCATGATGCGAACCTTTGTCCTTTTCGTCATTCCCCTGCCCTGGACGTAGCTTTCGAGATTATTCTTATATAATCTGGTGTTCACAAACCAATTGTGCAGCCGCTCGGAGCTGCGGGCAAAGCAGCATGCCGCCAGCAGCAGAAACGGAAAGGCCGGCAGCAGCGGCGCCACCGCGCCGACCGCGCCCATACCAACGCCCACGCATCCAAGAATGATGTACACAATCTTCTTCATCCGTTTGCCTCCATTCGCTTCTTCTCACGCTTGCGCTCGATCACATGCCGGACGGCCATCACGGAATGGTACAGCAGCATTCTCGGCCCCGAAAACCGCATCACTGCGCGGATTTTCTCCCGCATGTCCGGCTTGTAGCAGTGCACCCTGCAATTGGAGCAAAAGGTTTTCGTCTCCATGAACGGGCACTTTTCGCTCCTCAGCCGCGCATAGGCGTCCAGTGCGGCGCAGTCCGGACAGAGACCGCGCCGGGGGCCATGCTTTTTGCGGCAGTACAGCGCGATCATTTCGGAGACGACCCGCTTCTCCCGTTCGCGCCTGGTTTCAACAGTGCCCATCAGCTCACCCTCCCGTGCTCCACGGAATAGACCCTGTCCGCCACGCCCATGGTGGATTTTCGATGGGACACCAGCACGACCGTCCTGCCCGCGCGCTCCTCCTTCAGGGACCGGAGGATGACCGCCTCGTTCAGGCTGTCGAGGTTGCTGGTGGGCTCGTCCAGCAGCATCAGCTCCGCACCGTGCAGAAACGCCCGCGCCAGACCGATGCGCTGACGCTCGCCGCCGGAGAGGCTGTCGCCCAGCTCCGCCACCGGCGTGTCGTAGCCCCTGGGCAGGCGCATGATGAAGTCGTGCACCGAAGCCCTGCGGCAGGCGGCTTCCAGCTCCTCCTGCGTCGCGTCAGGCTTGGCGACGCGCAGGTTTTCGGCGATGCTGTCGTGAAAGAGCTGCGTGTCCTGCGTGACGAAGGACTGCATACTCCGGAGGTTCGAGGTGTTGATTTTGTCGATATTCTTTCCTGAGATTTGTATCTCGCCCTGCTGAACCTGCCAGAAGCGCATCATCAGCCTGAGCAGCGTGGACTTGCCGCTGCCGCTTCTGCCGTTGACGCCGATGATGCTGTCCTTCGGAAACTCGACGGACACATCGGAAAGGATCTGCTCCTCGCCATAGGCAAAGCCCACGCGGTCGACGTTCGCGCTGTCAAAGGCGATTTCCCGCTGTCCGCACACGTCCTCCGTCACCGGCGATTCATCCAGAATGTCCAGCACGCGGTTGCCCGCCGCGAAGGTATTCTGAAGCGTGGAACCGAGGTTCGCCAGCGCAACCGCGGGGCCGAAGGAGCTCATCAGCGCCAGCACGGCGGTCAGCGCGCCCTCGGAGCGGATCGCGCCCCTGCCGCACAGCGCGGCGGCGGCAAACAGCATGGCGAGGTCGAACAGGAGAATCGCGCCGCCGGTGATGGCGGCGTTGCGCCCGGACACGCGCTTCATGCGCGCCTCGTCGGCAGCCAGGTCGGCGGTGCGGCTGCGCATCTCTTCGAGGCGGCGCGCGCCCTGACCGTACTGAATCGTCTCATCCAGACCGCGCAGGCTGCACAGCACAAAGCTGGACAGCTCGCCGCTCTTCCGGCGGAACCTTGCGCCGTCGTCGCCGCTGAGGCGGGAGATCGCCAGCGGAACGGCCACGCCCACCGCGAGATAGGCGACCGCCGCCAGCAGGCCCAGCAGCACATGGATGCTTCCGATGAAGACCGCTATCGCCGCGGAAAACAGCGCCGCAATGGCGATTGGCGAAATGGTGTGGGCGTAAAAGACCTCGAGAAGGTCGATGTCGGACGTGATCACGGAGATCAGGTCGCCCCTGTCCCTGCCCTCCAGCTTCGCCGGGCAGAGCCTGCGCAGCGCGCCGAACACCCTGTCGCGGATCAGCGCCAGCAGCCTGAAGGCGATGAAATGGTTGCACGCCTGCTCGCCGTAGCGCAGTCCCGCGCGGGCGACGGAGAACGCCGCCATGCAGGCAAAGGCCGCGCCCATGCCGACGGCTGTCGGCCGTCCCAGCGCGTCCAGCAGCGCATAGCCGCCAAAGATCGTAAGAAACGCCGCGCACAGGTGGCCGATCAGCCCCATGGCGATCGCCAGCAGCATGTAGCCCGTCAGCGGCTTCACCAGACCGATCAACCGCGTCATGACCCTCAGATGACTGCGCTTCATGCGCGCACCTCCCTTCCTGCATACCTCTCCAGCTCCCGCTGCGCCCGCCAGAGCCGGTCGTAGCAGCCGCCCTGCGGGAGCGTCATGTGCGTGCCGGATTCGACCACCCGGCCGTCCTGCATCACATAGATGTTGTCCGCATCGGCCACGTTGGCGAGGCGGTGCGAGATCAGAATGACCGTCTTTGTCCTCGCCAGCGCATGAATCTGCGCCATGACATCGTTTTCGCTCTCCACGTCGATGTTGGAGCTCGCCTCGTCGAAGATGTACACCGGACTGTCGTGCAGCAGCGCCCTCGCCAGCGCCAGCCGCTGACGCTGGCCGCCGGACAGATTGCCCGCCTGCTCGGTCAGCAGGGTGTCCAGCCCAGCCTCCGCGCGGAGGAAACCGGCAATTCTGACCCTCTCGAGCGCATCCCAGAGCGCATCGTCGGTCGCATCCGGCTTGCCCATCCGCAGGTTATCGCGCACGCTGCCCTTGAAGAGATAGCTAGCGTGACCGACATAGGTGACGGTCTGCATCAGCGCCTCCTCGCGGATTTCGCAAACCGGCACGCCGCCGATGGTCACACTGCCGTCGAAGCCCCGGTTTTTGCCGCTGAGAATCGCCGCGATGGTGGATTTTCCGCAGCCGCTCTCGCCCACGATGGCGGTAAAGCTGCCCGCCGGGAAGTGCATGTCCACGCCGTGCAGCACCTCGCGCGCGCCGTCATAGGAAAAGCGCAGTCCTCTGACCGCGATGTCGCAGCCCTTCGGCGCAAGGCCGCCCGGGCGCTCCTCGGGCAGATCCAGCAGTCGGAAGATCCTGTCGCTCGCGGCCATGCCGTTCATGGCGATGTGGAAGAAGCTGCCCAGCTGGCGCATGGGAATGAAGAAATCTGCGGAGAGCAGCAGGATCGTCAGTGCGCCGCCAACGTCCACATGCCCTGCGCGCAGCTGCGTGACCGCCATGACCATGCCCAGCGCCGCCATAGGCGATCAGATCCATGATCGTGATGGAGTTGAGCTGCATGGTCAGCACCTTCATGGTGATGCGGCGGAAGTTTTCGCTCTCCTCGTTCATGCGCTCGTGGCGAAGGCCGTCGGTCTGATAGATCTTCAGCGTGGTCAGCCCCTGCAGGTTTTCAAGGAAGGTGTCGCCCAGCGCCGTGTACTGGCCCCAGTATTTGCTCAGCAGCTTCTTTGCCCAGGTCTGTACGGCCGCAATCGCGACGGGAATCATCGGCACACACCAGCAGCACCGCCGCCGAGGGCAGGTTCACGAAGCACAGCACGATAAACAGCGTCAGCGGCGCGAGCATCGCATAAAAAAACTGCGGCAGGTAAGCGCCGAAGTAGGTTTCCAGCTGATCCACGCCCTCCACCGCCACCTGCACCACCTCGGACGTGCGCAGCTTTTCGGCATAGGACGCGCTGAGGCGCAGCAGCTTCCGGTATATCGCCTCGCGCAGCGTGGATTTCACCGCCCTTGAGGACAGATACCCCAGTCTGCTGGCCAGCAATGCGCATGCAAACCGCACCGCCAGTGCGATCGCGCCGACGGCAGCCGTTCCGATGATGGCCGCACCGCTGGCCGTTCCATCCATCAGACCCGCCAGCAGCCTTGCAATGCTGCACATCAGACAGATGTTCGCCGCCAGCGAAACCCACTGCGCCGCCACATTTCCGGCCACATATCTTCTGCTCTCCGGAACCACGCCGATCAGGCGCCTGTTGATCATCATCCATTCCGCCTCCAACATCGTTAGATATAACTAACTCCCAATTCGAGCAACTGCCGCACAGCCACACAGTGCGGCAGTTAAATATACCTAACCCAAAATATATCATGCCGGTCTTGGAATGTCAAATCCGGAAGGATTATTTTATGATGGGATATGCTGGAATGAAGCCGCGTCCACCGACGGGAACAGCTTCGCGCCGGTACAGGGCAGGAAGCAGGCCGCCGCGAAGGCGTCCATGCCGCCCCGGCGCGGCGGAGAGCTACGGACAGGTTATGCCGCAGGCCAGTCCGTCCCCCTTCCCGCGGGGCTGACGGCTGGCGAGCATGGCGCAGGCCCCGGAAAGCGGAGAGCTGCCGATGCAGATGAACATCTCCGGCAGCATGCCGATGGTCACGGCGTTTTTATGTTGACGCCGCCCGCCGCAAAGACGCGGCCCAGTGCGGATGGATCCATGCCCATGGTGGCGGAGAACCGGCCTCCTCGGGTTTACCCGCGTCAGCCGATCTTCCCCGCCTTTTCCACAAATCCTGCCCGCATCTCCGGCAGTGCGGACGGGCGCACAGCGGGGCTGTCAGGATCGGGGCAAGGAATTTCTTCTTATTTATTATCGAATGAGAATCAGGTATGGATGGATTTACTTCACGCATCCGCCCGCCTCGCCCTCGCCGATCAGGCCGCAGGCGTCCGCCCGGCACTGCGCGCAGCGCCGGAACTGCGGGAGGATGGTGGACAGCTCGTCGTGCGCGCTGTAAAGCGTCTCTGCCGACGGCGACGGCCAGCCGGACAGGCGGCCCGCGGGCTTCAGCGGCATGACGTTCATGATCGCCGCGCCCCGGTCGCGCACCGCGCGCGCGATCCCGCACAGCTCGCCATCGTTGATACCGGGCACGAGCACCGTGTTCACCTTGACGGTCATGCCCGCCCCTGCGGCCAGCTCAATGCCGCGCAGCTGGCGGGCGATGGACTCCCGTGCGGCCTCGACTCCCGTGAGAAGGTTGCCGCGCTCGTCCAGAATGTGATCGTTGAGCTGCGCGCCGGTCTCCGGCTTCAGCGCATTGACGGTCACGGTCAGCGTCTCCACGCCCAGCGACCGCAGCCGCTCCGCGTTCTCCGGCAGCAGAAAGCCGTTGGTGCCCAGGCACAGCCCCATTTCGGGAAAGCTCTGCTTCAGAAGCGCCAGAACCTCGAAGGTTTCCGGGTTGTACAGCGGCTCGCCGGGCCCGGCGACGCCCAGCACGCGCACCTCGGGGTGGCACGCAAGGCGCTTGCGCACGTAGTCCGCCGCCTCGTCCGGGCGCACGATCTGCATGGCCCGACCGGGCAGCCGGGTCGCACCGTCATCCATGCCGCGCCCGCAGAAGGCGCAGTCGAAGTTGCAGCGGGGCGCGCAGGGAATGTGCAGCCGACCGAACTGCCCGTGGGCAGCTTCGGAGAAGCAGGGATGCTCGCTGAGTTTCATCGCGCAAAACCCTCCTCCATGCGTGCGAACTGCGCCGCGATCCGGTCGCCGATGGCCTCCAGCGCCTCGGTGGAGAGCGGCTCGGGCACGGCGGTGTCCGCGCCGTGCAGCATTTCGTCCGCGATGGCCTCGAAGGCCCTCGCGGCGGCGGAATCCGGTTCGCACTCGATGACCGTGCTGCGGCGCATCTCCGCGCGGGAGATGGCTCGATCCAGCGGCACGCGCCCGGCGATGCGCGTTCCCACCGCGCGGGCGAAGTCCGCCGCAGCGGATTCGTCGCCCACGGCGCTGCGCTCGTTGTAGATCAGCCCGCCCAGCCGGCATCCGCCCCGGTCGGCGTATTTGCGGATGCAGCGGCAGATGCCGTTCGCCGCGTACAGCGACATGTAATCCGAGGTGGTGACGATGTAGGCCGCCTCGGCGACCTTCTCCCGCAGCGGCGTGCTGAAGCCGCCGCAGACCACGTCGCCCAGC
>SFJH01000084.1 GCA_004555155.1 Clostridiales bacterium | reverse complement strand
TCCGGCCCCCAAAGGTCCGGCCCCCAAAGGTCCGGCCCCCAAAGGTCCGGCCCCCAAAGGTCCGGCCCCCAAAGGCCCGAAGCCCAGCCCGAAAGCCGTGCCCGCCAAGCCCGGCATGAAGCCCGGCATGAAGCCCGGCTCGAAATCCGCGCCCGAAAATCCGACCCGAAAGCCCGGCCCGAAGCCCGGCCTCATCCGGGCCCCGCTCACCGGCCCCGGGCGCCCGAAAGCCCCCAGTTTTTCGACGCCCCGGCGCGCATCCAATCCCGGGCCGCACGCCTTCCGGAGCGGGTGACGGCGGCGGGAGGAGCATGCTTTCCGGCCCCACGCGCAATATAACATAAAATCAACCCAATTTCAGCGATATCATCCCCCGTATGCACTGGCTAACAGGTGCCAAAAGTGGTATAATATAATAGAAACAAATTTCGGGCGCAATGTCTGACGAATAAGGCAAAGAGGTCTGTAAGCAATGCAAAACAACACCCATTACGACGAGAGCGACATTCAGGTCCTGGAGGGACTGGAGGCAGTCCGGCGCAGGCCGGGCATGTACATCGGTTCCACGGACGAGCGTGGCCTGCACCACTGCGTCTACGAGATCGTGGACAACGCGGTGGACGAGGCGCTGGCCGGATTCTGCACCCGGATCGTGGTCACGCTGCATCCCGACGGATCGGTGTCCGTGGAGGACAACGGCCGCGGCTTTCCGGTGGGCATCCACCCCAAGATGCACCGCCCGGCGGTGGAGGTGTGTCTGACGGTGCTGCACGCCGGCGGCAAGTTCGGCGGCGAGGGCTATAAGGTATCGGGCGGCCTGCACGGCGTTGGCGCGTCTGTGGTGAACGCGCTGTCGCGCCATTTGCAGGTGAACGTGTATCAGGACGGAAAAATCTATCAGCAGGAGTACGAGCGCGGCAAGATCCTGTACGATCTGAAGGTGGTCGGGGATACCGACCGCACGGGCACCACCATCCGTTTCTGGCCGGACGTCAAGACCGGAGAGAACCCGGAGCCGGGCATATTCGAGACCGGCGATTTCAGCGCGGACACGCTCTGCACGCGCTTCCGGGAGATGGCGTTTCTGAACGCCGGCATCCGCATCGAGTTCAACGACCTGCGCGGAGAGGAGCCGGTCAACAAGGTCTATCACTATGAGGGCGGCGTGGTGTCCTTCGTGGAATACCTGAACCGCAACCGCGAGGTGCTGTTTCCGAAGCCGATCTACGTATCGGGCGTGAAAAACGGCACCACCGTGGAGGTGGCGCTGCAGTGGAACGACGGCTTCACCGAGAGCGTGTTCTCCTTCACCAACAACATCCACACGCCCGAGGGCGGCACCCATCTGGCGGGCTTCCGCACGGCGCTGACCCGGGTGCTCAACGATTTCGGCCGAAAGACGGGCATGCTGAAGGCCAACGACCAGAACCTGACCGGCGAGGACGTGCGCGAGGGCCTGACGGCCATCGTGTCTGTGAAGCTGGTGGAGCCCCAGTTCGAGGGCCAGACCAAGACGAAGCTGGGCAACAGCGAGGTGCGCCCGCTGGTGGACTCGCTGGTGGCGGAGCAGCTGAACACGTTCTTCGAGGAGAACCCCTCCGTGGTGCGCGCCGTGCTGGACAAGTGCCTGTCCGCCGCCCGCGCCCGCGAGGCCGCCCGCAAGGCCCGCGATCTGACCCGCCGCAAGACGGCGCTGGAGAGCGCGGCGCTGCCGGGCAAGCTGGCGGACTGCTCCGAGCGCGACCCCAGCAAGTGTGAAATCTTCATCGTGGAGGGCGACTCCGCAGGCGGCAGCGCCAAGCAGGGCCGCGACCGCCACTATCAGGCGATCCTGCCGCTGCGCGGAAAGATCCTCAACGTGGAAAAGACGCGCATGGACAAGGCGCTGGCCAACGCGGAGATCAAGGCCATGATCACGGCCTTCGGCGCGGGCTTCGGCGAGGAGTTCGACCCGGCCAAGCTGCGCTATCATCGCATCGTCTGCATGACCGATGCCGACGTGGACGGCAGCCACATCCGCATCCTGCTTCTGACGTTCTTCTATCGCTACATGCCCCGCCTGATCGAGGAGGGCTACGTGTACGCGGCCCGGCCGCCGCTCTACAAGGTGACCCGCGGCAAGACGGAGAAATACGTCTACGACGACAAGGAGCTTCAGCAGATGCTGGACGAGATGGGCCGCGACGCCAAGCCCGAGATCCAGCGCTACAAGGGCCTGGGCGAGATGAGCTACCAGCAGCTGTGGGAGACCACCATGAACCCGGAGACCCGCAGCATGTACCGCGTGCAGATGTCCGACGCCATCGCCGCCGACGAGCTGTTCACGCTGCTGATGGGCGACCAGGTGGAGCCGCGCAAGGAGTTCATCGAAAAGAACGCCAAGCTGGTCTCGAACCTGGATATCTAAAATCAACTGCACGCGCCGCCGCAGATCAGAAATGAAAACCCCCGCCACCCGGAATCAAGGTGTGCGGGGGAGCCTGCGACCCCGCACACCGGCCCGAAAGCCCGGCCCGAAAGCCCGGCCCGAAAGCCCGGCCCGAAAGCCCGGCCC
>SFJH01000011.1 GCA_004555155.1 Clostridiales bacterium | reverse complement strand
GGAGCGGTGCGCGTATTACCGGCGAATCGCGCCATGCAGCGCCCGGACGGCCAGGGGAGATTGCGCGGATCTGCGGAATGCGGGCGCGTTGCGGAGCAGTGCGTGTGTATTACCGGCAGATTGCGCCATGCAGCGCCCGGACGGCCGGGGGAGATTGCGAAGATTTGCGGAACGCGGGCGAGTTACGGAGCGGCGCGCGCATTACCGGCGAATCGCGCCGTGCAGCGCCCGGACGGCTGCGGGCGGTCTGCGCAGAAAAAGCCCCGGGGAGGAGCGCTCCTGTATGGAAGAGAGCGTCCTTCCCCGGGGAAAAGCCTTTCCGGCTTACAGCGTCGCGTTGGCGGCCTTCTGGATGGCGGCCTGATGGAGGGAGCAAACCTTGTTGCTGCCGTGGGTGCGGCTGTTGGTGAAGTGGATGCAGTGATGTCCGTTGAAGTTGTTGTTGGTGATGGAACCGGAGCCGTGGGGCATGCAGTTCATGGAGGCGGCGTAGTTGACGCCGTTGATGGTGACAAAGATGGCGCGGCGGGTCCAGGACCAGCTGCCGACGGCTTTTTTCATGGCGGCGGTGTCGGCGGCGGTTACGGGCTGAACGTCGGCGTGGTTGGTGCCGCCGGTGCGCTTTTCACGCCAGGCGATGCCGGTTGCCACGTCGGTGACGGTGGCGGTGGTGCCGCGGGAGAAGATCGACTGAATACCGCTGGTCCACCAGTCCATGGCCTTGGCCGTGCCGGTGGCGGGCGTTGCGGCGGATCCGCCGGTGGAACCGCTGTCGGCGGGCTCCTCCTTCGGCGTTTCCTTCTTGGGGGCGTTGTCCGCAAACATCGCGTTCAGCGTTTTTTCATCGCAGACGCCGGAGGTGGTCAGACCGGCGGCGGCCTGGAAGGCGCTGACGGCTGCGCGGGTCAGATCGAGATAGTTGCCGCCCACATTGCCGGTGAAGAAGCCCAGCTCCTTCAGGCGGGTCTGCACCTTCGCGACGGCCTCGCCCGTATCGCCGTACTGCAGCGTATAGCTGGTGGAGGTTCCAACCTTCTTTTCAGAAAGATCGGATCTCTGCATGAAGCCTGCGGCGGAGCCGTTGACGACCTTGGCGAGGGTATCGTTGTAGGCGACGACGGTGACGGCGGCGTTGAGGGACATCGTGGCGATGGTCTTGCCGGAGCCGTCGACCACCTTTGCGCCGTCGTTTTTGACATAGAAGGTGGTGGGAGAGATCTCGGTCACGCCGCTGTCCTTCTCCTCGGGAACCTCCACCTTGGAGGTGGAGAGCTGGCTCTGCTTCATGTAAGCGATGGCCTCGCCCCGCTGCACCTGGCAGACGCCGTTCTTCGTGGCGAGCACGGTGACGGCGGTATTGACGGGAACCTTGCCGATGACCGCGCCCTTGGCGTTGTACACCGCAGCGTTGTCCACAGACGCATAGGCTGTGAAGCTCTCGCTCTTCTCGGGCTCCGCGGCGGGGGCCTTGGTGGTCAGGCTGGCCTTGGCGACGAAGCCGGTGTACTGCTCATAGGTCACGCGCGCCCAGCTGCCCGCCGTGGCGGAGACGGAGAGCTTCGCGCCTGCGGGGATCGTGCCCATCTTTTTCGAAGAGGTGGAGAACGATGCATACATGGCCGTGGCCTTGGCGGTGTAGGCGGTCATGCTGTCGTAGGTCTTGTAGGCGCCCAGCGCGCTGGCCTGCATGTAGCCCACATGGCCGTCCAGCTCGACCTTGGCCCAGCCGTTTTTGGCGGCGATCACTTCCAGCTGCGTTCCCGCCTTCAGCTTGCCCAGCGCCTGGGAAGAAGTCTTTGCGGAGGCATACACGACAGCATTCTTCATGACCAGCGCCTGTTCCGCAGCTGCTACGCAGCCGGAGAACATCAGCAGACAGGCGAGAATGAGGGAAATGAGCCGTTTGTGCGCAAAAGATTTCATGATTTTGAACCTCCAAGGACGATTTCCTATATTATATTACAAAATTATTTCAAAATCAAGACCTTGCGCGGCGAAATTTGACGCAAATGGCCTGAATTTCACAAAAAATGCACGTTTTCAAGGGAAATTCAGGCGGCGAAAAGGACTGGAGGACGGGGATCTGGCCGGGATTGTGACCAATACGGGGTTAAAATATTACAAAAATATGACTTTTTCAGACGGGCGCGGAAGAAACCTCCGCACCCTTTTTCGCCGCGGTCATACGATACACTGTGGGCGGCCGGTGAGCGCCCGCACTTCATCCCAAGGAGGAATGAACATGTCGTTTTACAGCTATAAAAATGCCAATGCCGAGTGCAGTCCCGGCGTCGTGAAGGGCAACATTCTGACCGGACTGAACCAGCGTGTGTGCATCCAGGTGAAGAACGTCTACGATTCCTGTCTCTCGCAGCAGCAGCTGGATGATGAGAAGGTCGTGGTTTCCAACATCGTGCCGGTACTTCCCGGCTGCGACGGCGGCGCGAAGGCCTGCAGCTGCACCTGCGAGGGCAACCGCTGCACCTGCTCCTGCCCGGCCTGCGGCGGCGGCATCAGCCATCAGGAGGCGGTGGAGAACGCGGAGAACAGCCCGTGCCCGCTGCCCCAGCCCTGCGGACAGTGGACGTTCGAGAGCTGCCGCTCCTCCACGACCGCCGGACGCATCTCCAACCTGAGCATCGAGCGCATGTGCGATCGCCCGCAGTTCGCCCGGGTGCGCTGCACGGTCTCCGTGCCGGTGGATGTTCTGTTCGTCGACCAGCGCTGCCAGGAGTGGATGGGCCAGACCATGGTGAACGTGGAGAAGGACGTCCTGCTGTGCATCCCCGACGATTCCATCATCCCGTTCACCCTCGAAAGCCTTGTGAGCGCGATTTGCGTCTCCGGTTCTTACATCGGCAACTGCACCTTTGAGATCACCATCTGCGTCACCGTCGTGCTGAAGGTGCTCGCGGAAGTGGACATCATGGTGCCCACCTACGGCTTCTGCCAGGTTCCGCCCTGCGAGGAGTTCGCGGAAAACGTGTGCGACGAATTTTTCTCGCTCCCGCTCTTCCCGCAGTCCTCCTGCGCCTTCGAGGAGGTCGAGGCCTGCGGATGCGGCGGCACGAATTCGTCCACCGCGGCGGTGGGGCAGACGAACTATGCCTGCGGCACGACCTCGCCGGTACAGGGCTGCTGCACCTGCTCCAACTGCGGCACCACCTGCGCCTCCAGCTGCGGCAAGCTCTGCCCCCGCTGCGGCTGCACGATGACTTCCGTCAGCTGAAGCCGATCCGAACAAAGGCCGGTGCGGCGGCCGATGAACCGATATCAACCATAGAAAAAGCCCATCGGGATGCGAATCCCGATGGGCAGATGCATGCGCTCATTGCGCCTGTCTTTGTTCGGCAAGATTTTCCTTGGCCACGGACAGCATCAGCTTCAGGCGGTTCTCCTGATTGACGCGGGTGGCGCTGGGGTCGTAGTCGATGGGCACGATGTTGGCCAGCGGATAGCGCTCGCGCAGCGCATGGATCGGTCCCTTACCCACGATGTGGTTGGGCAGGCAGCCGAAGGGCTGCACGCAGACGATGTTGTTCACGCCGCTCTCGATCAGCTCGACCATCTCGGAGGGCAGCAGCCAGCCCTCGCCCATCTTGCAGCCGTAGCCCAGCAGTCCGTTCAGGTGGGCCTTGGAGGTGCGGAACAGCTCTGCGGGCTGATAGCGGCTGTTTTCCCGGATACATCTGGCGATGACCTTTTCGAAGTGGGTGACCACGTCCATGGCGCGGTTCAGAAGCCACCTGGACTTCCGGCTGCCGCCGTAGAGGTCGATGTCGTCGATGCGCACCTCCACGCAGTAGGCCAGGAAGCCCATCAGGCCGGGCACGTTCACCTCGCAGCCCTGATCCAGCAGGAACTGCTCCAGATGGTTGTTGCCCATGGCGGAGTACTTCACGTAGATCTCGCCCACGATGCCGACCTTGATCTTCTCCTCCTGGCGGCGGGGCAGCGCCTCGAAGTCCCGGGCGATGGCGCACAGGTTGCGCTTGAAGCGAATCACCGGAAGCGCGACGTTCTTCTTGAACTGCGCCGTCAGCGCGTCGACCCAGCGGTTCACCAGCCTCATGGTGCTCCCGGCCTCGATCTCATAGGGCTCGGCCTGATTTTTCAAGAGCATCAGCACGTCGCCGTACAGGACGGAGTACAGCGCCTCGATCAGCATGGACGGGGTGAACGAAAAGCCGCTGTTCTTCTCCAGACCGGCGGGGTTCAGCGAGATGACCGGGATGTAGCCGAAGCCCGCCTTGTCCAGCGCCTTGCGCAGCAGATGGATGTAGTTGGAGGCGCGGCAGCCGCCGCCGGTCTGGGTGATCATCAGCGCCACCCTGTGCAGATCGTAGCGGCCGCTCTGCAGCGCGTCGATGAACTGGCCGATCACCAGCAGCGCCGGGTAGCAGGTATCGTTGTGCACGTACTGAAGTCCGGCGTTGACCACGTTCGCTCCGTCGTTTTTCAGCACCTCCATGTGATAGCCGTGCAGCTCGAAGGCGTTCATCAGCAGCGAGAAGTGCACCGGCAGCATGTCGGGGACGAGGATGGTGTAGTCCTTCTTCATCTCCTGAGTGAATTCAACTCTTTCCATGCGCGCGTTCCTCCTGCTCCAGCGCGGCAAACAGGCTGCGCAGGCGGATGCGCACCGTGCCGAGATTGGTGATTTCGTCGATTTTGATCTGGGTATAGAGCCGTCCGCCCTCGTGGAGGATGCGGCGGGTTTCGTCGGTGGTGATGGCGTCCACGCCGCAGCCGAAGGACACCAGCTGCACCAGATTGACGCCGGGGTCGCCGCATTCGGCCACATATTTGGCCGCGGCGTACAGCCGGGAATGATAGGTCCACTGGTTGAGCACCTGGGTGGGGAACTTCTCCACCAGCGGGCTGACCGCGTCCTCGGTGACGACCACCGCGCCCAGCTCGCCGATCAGCCGGTCGATGCCGTGGTTGATCTCCGGGTCGATGTGGTAGGGGCGGCCGCTGAGGATGATCACCGGACGGCCCTCGGCGCGGGCCTGCCGAAGCATGGCCTGACCGCGCTCGTGCACGGCGTTCATGTGCTTTTCGTAAGCGGCGTAGGCCGCGCGGACGGCCTCCCGCACCTCGCGGGCGGGGATGCCGGGGAAGTATTTGTCCAGAATCTTCGGGAACTTCTTCTCGAAGTCCGCCGGGCGGTGGATGCCGATGTAATCGCAGATGAACTTCACGTTCTTCAGCTGCGGGATGTTCAGCCGCAGCACCTCGGGATAGTAGGCCACCACGGGACAGTTGTAGTGGTTGTCGCCCTTGTGCTCATCCACATTGTAGCTCATGCAGGGGTAGAAGATGGCGTCCACGTTCTGTTTGAGCAGCCATTCGATGTGGCCGTGGAGCATCTTCGCCGGATAGCAGGCGGTGTCCGAGGGGATGGTCATCTGGCCGGAGGCGTACAGCGCGTGGCTGGATTCCGGCGACTGCACCACCTCGAAGCCCAGCCGGGTGAACAGCTCGTTCCAGAAGGGATATAGCTCATAGAAGCCCAGTCCCATGGGAATGCCGATGCGTCCGCGGCGGTTGGCGCCCGCGGGCAGCTCGCGCAGCATTTTGCGCTTTTCGGCGTACATGTTGGGCAGATCGGTCTTCCTGCCGCGGATCATGCGCTCGCAGCGGTTGCCGCTGATGAACCGCCGGCCGCCGTCGAATTTGATGATGTTCAGCTGGCAGTGGTTTTCGCAGCCCTTGCAGCGGGTGCTTTCGGAGGTCTGGGAGAAGCGCTGCAGCTCGTCGGCGGAGAGGATGTTGCTCCTGCCCCAGCCGCTGGCGCGGATCCACACGGCCACGCCGTAAGCGCCCATCAGTCCGGCGATGTTGGGGCGCACCACGTCGTGCCCGATCTCGCGCTCGAAGGCGCGCAGCACTGCGTCGTTCAGGAACGTGCCGCCCTGCACCACGATGTGCTTGCCCAGCTCCCTGGCGTTGGCGGTGCGGATGACCTTGTACAGCGCGTTTTTCACGATGCTGATGGACAGGCCCGCGGAGATGTCCTCCAGCGACGCGCCGTCCTTCTGCGCCTGCTTGACCGAGGAGTTCATGAACACCGTGCAGCGGGAGCCCAGCTCCACGGGATGCTCCGCCAGCAGACCCTTCTTTGCGAATTCGCTGACCGGCAGGCCCCAGGTGCTGGCGAAAGTCTGGATGAACGAGCCGCATCCTGAGGAGCAGGCCTCGTTTAAGAAGATATCGTCGATCGCGCCGTCGCGGATGCGGAAGCACTTGATGTCCTGGCCGCCGATGTCGATGATGAAGTCCACGTCCGGCTGCAGCTGCTTCGCCGCCAGATAGTGGGCGATGGTCTCCACCACGCCGCCGTCCAGCCGGAAGGCCTCCTTCACCAGCGCCTCGCCGTAGCCGGTGGAGGCTGCGCCCGCCACGGTGGCCTTGGGATACTCGCGGTAGAAGGAGATCAGGAAGTCGCACACCGCGGGAATGGGGTTGCCCTTGTTGGGCAGATAGGCGCTCTTCAGGATGCGCAGATCCTCGTCGACGACCACGGCCTTGATGGTGGTGGAGCCGGCGTCGATGCCGATGTACACGTTGCCGGAATAGTCCGGATCGGAGACGGTGGAAATGCTGTTGGCCGCATGGCGGGCGCAAAAGGCGTCGTATTCCGCGGGGCTGGCGAACAGCGGCGGACAGCTGGCGCGCTCCGGGCGCACGCTGCGATGCCGGATTTTTTCAATCAGCGCCGGAAGCCGCACCTCCTCCTGCGCGTGCTCCGCCGCGCCGATGGCCACGGAGAACAGCGAATCGTCCGGGCACACGCCGCGAATGGACAGCGCCTTGTCGAAGCTGTCGCGCAGCTGGGAGAAGAAGGTCAGCGGGCCGCCGAGGTACACCACGTTTCCCGCGATGCGCCGGCCCTGCGCCAGTCCGGTGATGGTCTGTCCGGCCACGGCCTCGAAGATGCTGCGGGCGATGTCCTCCTTGCGCGCGCCCTGGTTGAGCAGCGGCTGGATGTCCGACTTGGCGAACACGCCGCAGCGGGACGCGATGGCGTAGGTGCGCTCATGGGCGCGGGAGAGGGTCTCCAGATCCTCCACGGGCACGTCCATCAGCGTGGCCATCTGGTCGATGAACGCGCCGGTGCCGCCCGCGCAGCTGCCGTTCATGCGCACCTCCAGTCCGCCCGCGCCGGTGAGGAACAGGATCTTCGCGTCCTCGCCGCCCAGCTCGATGGCCACGTCGGTTCCGGGCGCCAGCTTTTTCAGCGCCAGGCGGGTGGCGTAGACCTCCTGCAGGAATTCAACGCCCACGTCCTCCGCCAGACCCATGCCCGCCGAACCGGAGATGGCCAGGCGGAAGGGCGTGTCCGGGAACTGTTCGTCGATCTGGGACAGCAGCGAGCAGGCGAGCTCGTTGATCCGGGCGCAATGGCGCTCGTAATGGCGAAATACAATGTCGTTCTGATCGTCAAACACCACGGCTTTGATCGTGGTGGAGCCGATGTCCAATCCGATTCTCATACGTTTTCCTCGATCTCGTCAGATTTCAGAGAGCTGGTGATCTTTTCCAGCAGCGCTCGCAGAAGCTGGATTTCTCCGTCGGAGAGCGCCCGGGTGGCGCGCCTTTCGAAGTCGGCAAACTCCCCGGAGGCCACGCGGTGGATTTCCCACGCCTTGTCCGTGAGCGTCAGCCGCTTCAGCCGCGCGTCCTGCGCCACGCCCTCGCGCTGAATCAGCCCCTTCAGCTCCATCAGGCGCACGATCTTCGAGACGGTGCTCCGGCGGATGGAGAACTCCTCCTCGATGTCCTTCTGGAATACGTCGTCGTCCTTGCGGGTCGCCAGATATTCCAGAATCTGCGCGTTCACGCGGGAGATCCCCGCGCTGCTGCGCTCTGCGTTCAGCGCGCCCAGCTCCCGGGAGAGGCAGTTCGCCAGACACATGATGTCCAGCAGCGCCGCATGCCTGTTGTTCATCTTCATTCGCTCCATAAAGATTCTTGATATTGACAACTGGCTAACTGTTGTACGTCAAACATTATAGCACGCGCATTTTGTCGATACAGGGGGAATTGCGTAAAAAATTGCCGAAGGCGGGGACTGCGCTTGACACGGGCGCCGGTGCGGATATAATGAATGAAACGCCCGGAGGGAGGAGATACGAAGATGGAAAAGCTGGAGCTGATTCTGCCCGATCTTTCGCTGGCGGAGGAGATCGCCGCCTATCGTCAGGACTTTCTGGACGCGGGCGATTCCATGGATGGCTGCGGTTCGCTGCGCCGTCACGCCGATCCGCGGCAGTGGCTGGAATTCAACGCGATCCTGTCGAGGCCGGAGACCGTTCCGCCCAACTGGGTGCCCAGCACGCAGTACGTCCTTTTGCGGAAGGAGGATCGCCGCATCGTCGGCATGCTCCAGATCCGCCATTGCTTCAACGATTTTCTGGAGCATTACGGCGGCAACATCGGCTATTCGGTGCGCCCCGGCGAGCGCCGGAAGGGCTATGCGAAGCGAATGCTGGCCATGGCGCTGCCGGAGTGCCGCGCGCTGGGACTGGATCGGGTGCTGGTGACCTGCCTGGACGACAACGAGGGCAGCCGAAGAACCATCCTCGCCAACGGCGGCGTATACGAATCCACGGTCTTCGAACCCGGCGAGGGCGTGCGCCTGGAGCGCTACTGGATCGCGCTCTGAGCGCCTTTTCGAGGATATGCGCCGGATCCGCCGGTCTTGACAGAAAGTAAGCCTGCACTGCTGTGGCTGTTCTTGCATGATGTCCCGTTATGTGATCATAGGGAATCGAACAAATCTACAAATCGAAATTTGTGGAGGTGCTGTATGAATAAGATCATATGTATCATGCTATGTATTTTGCTTGTATTTTGTTTGAGTGCTTGTGGTGGAGATGTCAGTGAAGTAAAAACTCATAATGTCGAATCTGAGATTTATTCAGAAGATGATATTAAGGCCGCTATTGATACAATAAAAAGGGAGTTTATGAGCATCTGGAAAGGATGCACGCTCACAGAAATTTACTATGCTGGAGATGACTACACGAAAGAATATGAGGATTTGGTAGACAGATACAATGTAGATGAAGTCATTGTTTTATTATCTTCATTCGATGTTGATTCATCTGGTGGAGACGGGTCTTTGAATCCAAATAGCACATACAGTGATTGGAATTGGATTTTAGTTAGAACATATGGTGGAAAGTGGCAACATGTTGACCATGGATATTAAGTCGAATTCCGATTTATCGATCAGATCCGAAGGGCGCGCCATTTTACGAGATCGCCCCGCATGCGCACGCTGCGGGGTAAAACGCTCCAGAGCCCTGAATGCTTGAGGCGCTTTGCGCTGCGGTATCCCTTGCTTTTATCTTCTTCAGTCAGAAGGCGTGACCGCTTTGGTCACGCCTTCTGACTGTTTATCTGTCCTGCGAAGGCCGCGGTCTCGCGCTAGATCAGCAGCATGGCCGCGCCCATGACCGTCAGCACCGCGCCGGTGGCGCGATTGAGCACGACGGGAGACGCCTTGTTGGCAAACCGCGCCGCGATCCGCGCCCACAGCAGCGTGGACAGCACGCAGAACAGCAGACTCCACAGATCCGGCATGCCGCCGATGGCGAAGTGGCTCAGCGAGCCGGTGAGCGCGGTGAAGGTCATGATGAACACGCTGGTACCCACGGCGGTCTTCAGCTCGTAGCCCAGCACACTGGTCAGGATCAGCAGCATCATCATGCCGCCGCCCGCGCCCACGAAGCCGCAGATGAAGCCCACCAGCACACCGCAGATCAGCGACTGCACCGCCCGCTTCTTCGGATCCGCCGCCGCCATGGACTCTCTGGTGGTCATCACGGGCTTCACCAGAAACTTCACGCCCAGCAGAAGCGTCATGTACTTGGAGAAGCTGCCCATCGTGGCGCTGGGCACCCGACTGGAAACCCAGCTGCCCACCAGCGTGAACGCCAGCACGGCGGCCATCATCACCAGTCCGTTGCGGATGTCCAGGTTCTTGTTCTTGCCGTAGGTCCAGGCGCTCACCGCGCTGGCAAGCACGTCGCTGGCCAGCGCAATGCCCACCGCCGCGTAGGGCTCGACGCCCAGCAGGGTGATCAGCATCGGACTGATCACGGCCGCCGCGCTCATGCCCGCGAAGCCCGTGCCCAGTCCCGCGCCCAGCCCCGCGAGAAAGCAGATCAGAAATTGATACAGCATCGAATCACCTCATTCCAGTATTCTGTGCAAATTCTCCACAAACCGGTCGCCCGCGCGCTGCAGCATCGCGCACTCCTCCGGCGCAAAGCCCTGCAGCAGCGCCGCGTACAGCCGCTGCTGCGCAGCCTGGCCGTCCGCGATCACCGGCTCCGCCCCGGGCAGCGGCGCAAGATGGACGGTCTTGCGGTTGCCGTCGCGGTGGCAGCGCGACAAAAGTCCGCGGCTCTCCAGCGCGGCGACGGCAGCGGAAACATGGGACTTGGTCAGCCCGCGCAGGCTGACCAGCTCCGCCGCCGTGTCGTGACCGGGATTGTTGGCCAGAAACAGCAGCACATCCAGCTCCATGCGCGTGATCCCGTGCCGCAAACACACCGGCTCCATGGCCTGACCGTACGCCCGCTTGCCCAGCGTCACCAGCGATTTCACTTCACTCGCGTTCATGCCGCACCTCGATTGTTCTATTTTGAACTAAAAGGGAGTATAATCCCACCCCGGCGAAAAGTCAAGCGGGGAAACGCGCTCTTTACAAATTTTCCTTCCGGGAGTATAATGGAATCAATCGAAAGCCGAAGGAGGGACGAAGATGGATCGGGATTTTACCCCGGAGGATCTTGAGAAAAACCGCACGATGGCCGCGCTGGGCTACATCGTCTTTTTCATTCCGCTGATCAAGTGCGGGGATTCGAAGGTGGGGCGGTATTGTGCGAATCAGGGGCTGATCCTGTGGGTGCTGATGGTGCTGGTGAGCGTGCTGTTCAACATCTTCGCCATCGTGCCGTTCATCGGCTGGCTGTTTACGCTGGTGGGCGGATTGGCGAGCTTCGCGCTGTTCTGCATCGGGATCGTTTGCTTTGCGATGATGATGACGGACGGCCGCGTCACGGAACTGCCCTACGTGGGCGGCTTTCGGCTGCTGCCGTGAAACGGGTTCGTCGACCTGCGCGCTTCCGCGATGGAGCGCGCTTTTTCTTGACAATCGCCGGGGTTTTCGGTATGATTGTGTGGAATTGACGAAAGGAATCATTTGGGAAATGATCATACTGGGCATTGACCCGGGTCTGGCGACGCTGGGCTACGGGGTCATCGAAGTGGAAAACGACAAGCGGCGCGTCATCCAGTACGGCACGCTGAACACGCCCGCAGGACAGCCGATGCCCTATCGGCTGCAGGCAATCTCCCGGGGCATGAACCAGCTGATGGACATCTATCAGCCCGACGACGTGGCCTTTGAGGAGCTGTTCTTCTCCAAGAACATCACCACCGGCATGGCGGTGAGCATGGCGCGCGGCGTCGCGCTGGTGGCGGTGGTGGAGCGCACGCCGAATCTGTACGAGTACACGCCGATGCAGATCAAGCAGGCGGTCACCGGCTACGGCGGCGCGGACAAGCATCAGGTGCAGATGATGGTGAAGATGCTTTTGAACATGAAGGAAATCGCGAAGCCGGACGATGCGGCGGACGCGTTGGCGGTGGCGCTGACCCACGCCAACAGCATGCACGCCAAACATCTGTTCAAGATTCAGTAGGAGGCAATCATGTTTGCGCATATCGACGGCATTGTGGCCGAAAAGGGAACCGATTATCTGGTGATCGACTGTCACGGCGTGGGATATCTGCTCAATGTCAGCGGGGCGACGCTGTCCGTCGCGCCGCCGGTGGGCGAGCGGATGAAGCTGTACTGCGTCCTGAACGTGCGCGAGGACGCGATGGAGCTGTTCGGCTTCCACAGCCGCGAGGAAAAGCGGATGTACGAGCGCCTGAAGGGCGTGACCGGCGTCGGCTCGCGGACGGCCCTGCAGATTCTCTCGGCGATGAGCGTGCGGGATCTGTCCATCGCGCTGGTCTCCGGCGACGCGAACGCGCTGACCCGCGTGCCCGGCATCGGCAAAAAGACGGCGCAGCGCCTGGTGCTGGAGCTGAAGGACAAGATCGACGACGAGCAGCTGGTGGGCGCGGCCGCTTCGACGGCGCCTGCGGTCTCCGCCAGCGGCCCCGAAGCCGAGGCCATCGAGGCGCTTCTGGCGCTGGGCTACAGCTCCGCGGAAGCGGCGAAGTCCGTGGCCCGCGTCGCCGGTCAGACCACCGACGTCAACCAGCTGATCTTCCTCGCCCTGAAGGGCGGAAAATAGAAGCGGGCAGATTCTCCTTGGAAACAGGGATCACATCCGCTCCGCATCCACAAAAGCCGTGCAGCCTGTAAACGGGCCGCACGGCTTTTGCGCTGCTATGTTTTTCGAGGGAAACGCGAAATCGAGCCGCCGTTCGGCTCGATTTCGCCCGTAACAGAAACGAAACACCCCTTCAAGCAAAATCCCCATCAAGCGGTCTCTATGGAGGGAGAGGCCTTTTCCAAAGAAATCCCCGCAAAAACTGCTTCCCCCAAAACGCGAAATCGAGCCGCCGTCCGGCTCGATTTCGCCCGTAACAGGAACGAACATCCCTTCAAGCAAGAACCCCCATCAAGGGGTCTCTTTGGGGAAAGATGGCTTTTTCCAAAGACATCCCCGTAAAAACTGCTTCCCCCAAAAACGCGAAATCGAGCCGCCGTTCGGCTCGATTTCGCCCGTAAAAGGAACGAAACGCCCCTTCGAGCAAGAATCCTCATCAAGCGGTTTCTTTGGAGGGGGCGCGGGGGAGGGATTTCTTTTTCCAAAGAAATCCCTCCCCCGCAAAAACTCCCGTGTCTCTCCCGTACCTCTTACCCGTTCTTCTCCACGCTCAGCTCGGCCTTTTCGCCGTTGATGTTCCAGGACTTGGCGTAGGCGGAGGCGGGGGCGGGGGCAGCGGTGATGGAGGTGGCGAGGACGGCGTCGGCGATGGCGTCGGCGCTCTTCGCGATGACGGGGGCGAGGGTATCGGTGGTGGCGTAGGTGACGGAGATGCGGTCGACGACGTCGAAGCCGGCCTCCTTGCGCATGGTTTGCAGCTTGGAGATGACCTCGCGGACGAAGCCCTTTTCGATGAGCTCGGGGGTGAGGTTGGTGTCGATGACGACGGTCATATCGCGCTCGGACTCGGCGACGAAGCCGGGCTTCTGGGCGGGGGAGATGAGGCAGTCGTCGCGGGACAGCTCGACGGTGGCGCCGTCGATGTCGAACTTCACGGTTTCGCCGCGGTCGAAGGCGTCGACGAACTCGTTGCCGTCGACCTCCTTGAGGTGCGCGCCGATCTTGCCCAGGAGCTTGCCGTAGCGCGGGCCGAGGGTGCGCATCTGGGGCTTGATCTGATAGGTGGTGAAGGCGCGGGCGTCGGAGATGAATTTGACCTCCTCGACGTTGAGCTCGCTCTTGATGAGCCCGGCGCACTCGTCGGAGAGCGTCGCGCCCTTGACATAGAGCGTGCTCAGGGCCTGGCGGACCTTGATGTTCGCGGTGCTGCGGCAGGCGCGGCCCAGCTGAACGGCGGCCATGACCTCCTCCATCTGGGCTTCCAGATCGGCGTCGATCAGGGACTCGTCATAGCCGGGGAAATCGCACAGGTGGACGGATTCCGGCGCGCCGGGAACGTTGGCGGCCACCAGATTCCGATACATGCTCTCGGTCATGAACGGGATGTAGGGCGCGGCGATCTTGGACAGCGTGACCAGCACGGTGTACAGCGTCTCATAGGCGGCCTTCTTGTCGCCGGTCCACTCCTTGCCCCAGAAGCGCTGCTTGCTCAGGCGGACGTACCAGTTGGACAGCTCGTCCACGAAGCTCTGGATGGCGCGGGCGGTCTCGGTAATCTTGTACTCGGACAGACCTCGGCGGGCTTGTAGTCGTCGATGGCGGCGTACATGGTGAAGAAGGCGTAGGTGTTCCACAGCGTGCCCATGAACTTGCTCTGCAGCTCGCTGACCAGCTCACCGGAGAAGCGGGTGGGCAGCCACGGGGAGCCGGAGGCGTAGAAGTACCAGCGCACGGCGTCCGCGCCCTGCTTGTCCAGAACCTCCCACGGATCCACCACGTTGCCGATGTGCTTGCTCATCTTGCGGCCCTCGGCGTCCTGAACGTGGCCCATGACCAGGCAGTTCCTGTAGGGGCTCTGGCCGAAGACCAGCGTGCCGATGGCGATCAGCGAATAGAACCAGCCGCGGGTCTGGTCGATGGCCTCGGAGATGAAGTCCGCGGGGAAGCGCTGCTCGAAGATCTCCTTGTTTTCAAAGGGATAGTGCCACTGGGCGAAGGGCATGGAGCCGGAATCGTACCAGCAGTCGATGACCTCCGGCGTGCGGTGCATCTTTTTGCCGCACTTCGGGCAGGTGATGGTGACGGCGTCGATATAGGGGCGGTGCAGCTCGATGTTGGGGTCGACGTTGTCGCCCAGCTCGATCAGCTCCTGGCGGGAGCCGATCACGTGCTGATGGCCGCATTCGCAGACCCACACCGGCAGCGGCGTGCCCCAGTAGCGCTCGCGGGACAGCGCCCAGTCGATGACGTTGTCCAGGAAGTTGCCGAAGCGGCCGTCCTTGATGTTCTCGGGCATCCAGTTGATGGTCTGGTTGTTGGCCATCAGAGCATCGTGCAGCGCGGTCATCTTGATGAACCAGCCGCCGCGGGCGTAGTAGATCAGCGGCGTGTCGCAGCGCCAGCAGAAGGGGTAGTCATGCTCGAACACCGGCGCGGAGACCAGCTTGCCCTCTTTGTCCAGCTGCTCCAGGATGATGGGATCGGCCTTCTTCACGAAGGTGCCGGCCCAGGGGGTCTCGGGGCTCATCTCGCCCTTGGGGGTGACCAGCTGGAGCATGGGGATGTCGTAGGCGCGGCCCACGCGGGCGTCGTCCTCGCCGAACGCGGGGGCGATGTGCACGATGCCGGTACCGTCGGACATGGTGACATAGCCGTCGGCGATGACCTGCCAGGCGTTGGCGGCGTTGGGCACGTTGCCCAGCGCGGCGCGCTGGAAGTCGAACAGCGGCTCATACTTCATGCCCACCAGATCACGGCCGGGGAAGGTGGTCTTGTTGGCGACCTCGGTGCCCTCGCCCAGCACCTTCTCGATCAGGGCGTCGCCCATGATGACGGTGCGGCCCTCGAAGTCGAACCTCGCGTAGGTCTCGTCGGGGTTGACGCAGAGGGCGACGTTGCTGGGCAGCGTCCAGGGGGTGGTGGTCCAGGCGTAGAAGAAGGTGTTTTCCTCACCCACGACCTTGAAGCGCACCACGGCGGAGCGCTCCTTCACGGTCTTGTAGCCCTGGGAGACCTCGTGGCTGGACAGCGCGGTGCCGCAGCGGGGGCAGTAGGGCACGATCTTGTGGCCCTTGTAGAGCAGGCCCTTCTTGCTGATCTCCTTCAGGGACCACCATTCGGATTCGATGTAGTTGTCCTCATAGGTGACATAGGGATCCTCCATGTCGCACCAGAAGCCCACGCGGTCGGACATCTCCTCCCACATGCCCTTGTACTTCCAGACGGATTCCTTGCACTTCTTGATGAACGGCTCCAGGCCGTAGGCCTCGATCTGCTCCTTGCCGTCCAGGCCGAGCAGCTTTTCGACCTCCAGCTCCACGGGCAGGCCGTGGGTGTCCCAGCCGGCCTTGCGCAGCACGTTCTTGCCCTTCATGGTCTGATAGCGCGGGATCAGGTCCTTGATGGCGCGGGTCTCGATGTGGCCGATGTGGGGCTTGCCGTTGGCGGTCGGCGGGCCGTCGAAGAAGGTGAACGTGTCCTGGCCCTTGCGCAGGTCCACGGACTTTTTGAAGATGTTGTTGTCCTTCCAGAACTTCAGAACTTCCTTTTCGCGGGCGAGGAAGTCCATCGAGGTGGAAACTTTCTCAAACATTTCAGATTCCTCCAAAGTCGTCGTCGGGGTAAAAAATAATCCTCGTTCCCATGGCAATGGGACGAAGATCTTCGCGGTACCACCCAAATTGACATATATTCGGATATATGCCCACTTGTTTCGCTGTAACGGGCGATCCCGGCGAAGCCTACTGATCGGATGACGTTCGGTTCGCTGCTCAGAGGCGATTCCCCGCGGATGCTTCCGTCCGGACTTGCACCATACTCCGGCTCGCTGCGCGTCGGCGTTTCCCGGGCATTCCTCATCAAGGCAGATGATTGCTCCATTATTATAGCCGCTTTCGGCCGCGTTGTAAAGGACTGCATGGGATTTTAACGTTCGCGGCCGAAAAAAGGAGGAGAACCGCCAGTTCTCCTCCTCGGACTGTCGAAAAAACATGTACAGAACCGCCTGAAAATCGGGCGCGGCGGCGTGTACGGCGCGCCCGTCTTTTTCCGCAAGCGTCAGCGGCGGAAAAAGAATACCTTCCGACAGGAAATCGCCCGGAAAATCGTGAGATTTTCAGATTTCCGCAGTCTTCCTCCTGCTCCATGAAAATCCTCAGATTTTCATGGAAAGTGTCAAAAAGACTTTTTTGACACGCAAAGGAGGAGAACCGCCGGTTCTCCTCCTCGGATTGTGGAAAAGGGAAAGGATCAGCCCTGCAGGCCTCCGATGGCGATGGCGGTGACCAGCTCGTCCGCGTCCACGGTCAGCTCGTAGGTCACGCCGTTGAGCACCTCGAACTCCACGGTGCGCACGCCGTCTTCGTCGGTGCTGTCCTTGGAGGGAGTGCCCAGGGTGGCGGCAGCCTCGCTCAGGGTGGTCACGCCGGGCTGGATGCCGTCGGCGCAGGTCAGAGCGCCGTTCAGGAGGGCGGACGTTTTGATCTTGTTGATGGTGCACTCGGCCAGCGTGCATTCCTCGCCGCCGTAGTTGAACGCGCTCACGTAAATCAGGCCAACGCCGTTGTACATGTACGTGTGTTCGCCGTAAATCATGCTGGAGCTGCCGACTTCCACGGCGGTGTCGGCCGGATGATCGGCGGGCAGCACCCAGCCGTTGTCCAGCAGATCCTGCACGGTCGCGCCCTTCTGATAGAGCTTGCCGTCCAGAATGTAGGAATTGAAGGGCAGGCTGGCCGGATCGGGCAGGTTCTCCTCCTGTACGCCGGTCTTGGAGGTGTCCACATCGCCGTAGGTGGTGACCAGTTCGTTGTTCATGGACAGCCGGGTCAGCTTCGCGTTTTCGCTGGCGCTTTCAAAGTACAGGAACCAGTTGTAGTGGTTGCCGAAGGTGAAATAGGTGAGGCTGTCTTTTTCGTAGGTGTTGCCGTATTCGTCCGGGCCGCAGGCGTCCACGACGTCCTTCATCGTGGTCTCGCCCAGCACCAGGCCACCCACAGACTGGCCGGCATGCTTGTCGCTGTTCAGATTGACGCCGGTGGCCCAGAAGGGATCCTCGGTGGTGGTGACGTAGTCCACGCGCACGGAGAAGGGGTTGCGGCCGTCGTCCACGGGCACCTCATAGTAATACTTGCCCTCGGTCAGGCCGGTGACGTCGGGAACGCTCACGCCCATTGCGGTCAGATCGGCCACGGAAATGGGGAAGGTGTAGGTCTTGCCGCCCACGATCAGGCTGGTGTCATACAGATTGATGGCGCTCGCCTCTTCGGCGGAAGCGGCGCAGGCGAACGTGCCGATCGCGAGCAGGGCGACCAGCAGAAGGGAAAGGATGCGGTTCTTCATGTGAAAGGACTCCCTCTTCTCAATATTCCGGAATATTATAGCACAATCCGACGAAAGTTACAATATGGTAAATCAGCATTTCGCGGCAAAAAACGCATCTCCGACACGCTGATGAAGGCGGTTTGGGCAGAAAAAAGCCGCCCGAAGCATTTCGGACGGCTGTCTGCGGCTCAGCGGCGGCGCAGCAGGGCGGAGAAGCCTCGCTTTGCGCTCTGCTGGGCGCTCTGCGCTTCCTTCAGCGCGCGGGCATACTTGGCGTTGTCGGGCTGCTGATGGGCGGCGACGCTTAAATAGATCAGCGCCTTCTGCACGTCGCAGGTCTTCATCAGCACCGCGCCGAACAGGTAGTTCCACTCCGCGCAGCGGGTGGCGATGCTCATCAGCATGCGCCGGGCCGCGGGATACTGGCCGACGCTGATCAGCTCCTCGATGCGGGCGAGCTGCGTCTGATCGCTCTCGTCGGACGCGCCGCGGCGGGAATCCTGCAGGCAGGCGCTGTAAGCCGCGTTGATCTCGGCCATCTTTTCGTTGGCCCAGTCGCGCTCGGGTCCTTCCATGAAGCGGTCCGGGTGCCAGCGGCGGGCCAGCGCGCGGTACCGCGAGCGGATTTCGTCGCGCGTCGCCGTGGGCGGAACGTTCAAAACCTCGTAGGCGTTCAAAGGTTTCACCTCTGTCTTAAAATACGAAAGAGAGAAGGATAATATGCAAATTATAGCATCCTCGGAAAGCGATTGTCAAGCAAACGGGGAAATTTCATGCAAAACCGGTGGAAAATGAATCTTCAGAGGCGAAACGGATGCACATATATTGCGAAAATATTTCAAATGTTGCTTGGAGCAGAAGAATATCTGAACAATCCGCCAATGACTTTACGAGGAACGGAAAAGCGGTTAAAATAGAATCCCATGGCAGATTTTGTCGTTTTTTGTCGTGCAATGAAAAGAGGAAGTGATGGACGTGCGAAATCACAGCGCGGCGCGGAGCCGTAAACGGCGCGCCGACGGCCTGCGGGTACTGTCCGTCATGGCGTCGATCCTGATTCCGCCGCTGGGCGTCTGGCTGGTATGGCGGGCGCGGTGGTCGAATCTCGCGCGCTGCTGCCTGAACGGACTGGCGGTGGCCTGTCTGGTGCTGATGGTGGCGCTGCTGCCCTCGCCGGATGCCCGCGTGCAGGGCGGAGTCGAGCTGGTGGGCCGCGAGCCCTCCGCCGAGATTTACGGCCCGGAGCTGCCTGCCGCGACGGTAACCGGCTATGTGGCGCCGGTGAGCCGCTCCGTACTGGCCAGCGACGAGGATGATGACGCGTCGTATGTCTTTGCCACGCTGTCCGGCAGCTGTTATCATACCTCGGAATGCCGCTATGCCTATGCCAGCGCGCAGAAGCTGACGGTCTACGAGGCCTATTTCCTGGGCTATCAGCGCTGCCTGGAGTGCAATCCGCCGGAGTATGTGCCCGGAACCATGTGAATGAATCTGAAAACGCCCTGCATGTGCGGGGCGTTTTGCATGCCGGAAAGGGCCGGCCGCCAGCGGACTGCGGAAGCCTGAAGCGCTCGTGCTTTCCGGCGGCTGGCGCCTGCGGCAGAATTGAGCGCGGCGTACCTGCCGCCGCGCCCGATTGCACCGGCTGCTCTGCGTGCGACTTTTCGACAGCCTGAACCGCCCGCGATCGTTGGAGGATCGCGGGCGGATTTTCTTATTTCAGGAACAGCTCGATGACCGGAACCGGCGTGTCGGGCTTGACCGGGGGCAGATACAGCACCAGCAGATCGTCGCCTTCCGGCAGCGCGTCGCCGAAGTGCTCCAGCTTGCCGTCGGTGAAGCGCAGCTCGCTGCCGTCGTGCAGGAACTGGGCGTAGTCCACCTTGCCGCCCAGACCCGGCAGCTGCAGATGGGCGAAGGGATAGGCGAACAGGTGCACATACAGCCGCTTGCCGTCCTCGCTCTGGGTGAAGCGGCAGTCGGCGGGCGCCTTGAACGCCGGCTCAGCCTGGGTGCAGCCGTAGATGGAGCGGCTGTTGTACTTCATCCAGTCGGCATAGACCTTCAGCGCGTTCTCGGCGCGCTTGTCGAAGTAGCCGCGGGAGGTGGGGCCCACGTTCATCAGCAGATTGCCGCCGATGGCCACGGTGTTGACCAGCATGCGGATGAGCATCTCGGGGCTCTTCCAGGTCTGCTCGTCGCGGTAGTAGCCCCAGGAGCCGGAGAAGGTCTGGCAGGCCTCCCAGGTGACCAGCTCGCCGGTCTCCTGATGGCGAACCCACTCGGTGGGCTGGAACTGCTCGGGCGTCCAGAGATCCTGCTCGATCTCGGTGCGGTTGTCGATGATGATGCCGGGCTGCAGGCTGCGGGCCAGCGCGATGAGCTTTTCGGCTTCCCAGTCGTCCTTGCCCTTGCCCTTCATCCAGGCCTTGTCGCCGGTTTCGGTGCGGCCGGAGTAGGAGAAGTCGAACCACAGCACGTCGATCTTGCCGTAGTTGGTCAGAAGCTCGGTCACCTGATCGCGCATGTACTGGGCGTACTTGCGGACGTCGCGGTCCTTGCTCTGCTCATAGACGTCGGGATCGTCGCGGCGGGGGTGGAGCATGTCGATGGGGAACTCCGGGTGATGCCAGTCGATCAGCGAATAGTAGAAGCCCACGTGCAGTCCCTCGGCGCGGAAGGCGTCCACGTATTCGCGCACGAGATCGCGTCCGGCGGGGGTGTTGGTGCACTTGTAGTCGGTGTACTTCGAATCCCACATGCAGAAGCCCTCGTGGTGCTTCGTGGTGAGCACGGCGTACTTCATGCCGGCGGCCTTCGCCTGGCGCGCCCACTCGCGGGCGTCGAAGAGATCGGGGTTGAAGTACTTGAAATACTTGTCGTAGTGCTCCTCGGGGATCTTCTCGTTGGTCTTCACCCATTCGTGGCGGGCCGGCATGGCGTACAGACCCCAGTGGATGAACATGCCGAAGCGGTCATGGGTAAACCAGGCGGTATCTCCGGGCGTTTTGCGGGTGACATAGCTGCTCATGAATAAAATCCTCCTTTGAAATAAGGATTGTCAGACATGGATGGGCGATGGATCAGCAGTGGGTGCGGATCTGGGCGATGTAGCTGCCGTCGATCACGTCGTAGCGATCCTCCGGCGGATAGAGCGCGCCGCCGTAGAAGATGTCGCGGTTGTTGGCGGTGGAGGGGTCGACGCGGGACATGAACCGCGCCACGTGAATCTGGTCGCAGCCGGTGAATTCGATGATCTTATCGATGTTCTTCAGGTTTACGCCTGCGCCGGGAAGGATCTGGATGCGGCCCTCGGCGAACTCGATCATCTCGCGGATGACGTCGATGCCGTAGAACACGTCCGGCGCGAGGCCGCTGGTCAGCACGCGATCCACGCCCAGCTCGATCAGCTGGCCGAGCATCTTCTTCCAATCGGAGGCCACGTCGATGGCGCGGTGGAAGACCTTGGTTCTGTCGCCGGCCAGCGCGATGATCTGTTTGCAGCGCTCCACGTCCAGCGTGCCGTCGGCGTTCAGAAAGCCGAACACCAGGCCGTCGGAGCCGTTCGCCAGCAGCTGCTCCGCGTCGGCCATGGCTGTGCGGAATTCGGCGTCGGTATAGCAGAATCCGCCCTGGCGCGGGCGCACCATGGTCATCACCGGAATGGAGACGGACTGCTTGGCCACGATCAGCTCGCCGATGGACGGCGTCAGTCCGCCGTGGAACAGACAGGAGTTCAGTTCGACGCGATCCGCGCCGCCCTGGGCAGCCTGCAGCACGTCCTCGACGCTGCCGCAGCATACTTCAAGCAGGAATTTCTTCATGGAATGAGCCCTCCTTGGTCGGAAAAGATTTGGCTTATGTTTACAGCAACCATGCTGCGAGAATCAGAATCAGCATCGCCAGCGCGGTGAGCAGCTTGACGGCGGCCATGTGTCCGGCGAGAAATCCGGAGATCTCCATCTGGGACTTTCCGCGCAGAACCAGTGCGCTGAGCAGCGCCGAAGGCGCGAGAAACGCCGTGCAGTAGGCGATCAGATTCGCGGCGGAGGCGCGCTCGCCCGACTGCAGCGCCGCCAGCAGTCGCATCAGATACAGCTGGCCTGCGCAGAGGAATTCGCCCAGCGCCACGATGAACCCCAGCGCGATCACCGCCGGCGCGAGCACCTGCCGCGCCGTCAGCGCGCGGATGGCCCGATGCAGTCCGCGGCGCATCCTCGAGGGGAGCTGGTTGCGGATCTTGCCGAAGTTCTCCCGGCGGGCCTGCCACGCATCCCAGAGGTTGACCAGCGCCAGGATGCCGCCGATCACGGTCAGCAGAATCCGCGCCAGCGGCTGCAGCCAGCCGGGGTTGAACTGCTGAAGCAGGCCCAGCAGCGCGAAGCCGATCAGCAGATAGCAGGCGAACTTCGAAAGCAGGAAGCAGGCGACGTATCCGCCCGCGCGTCCCCGGGATTCCATCACAATGGAGAGAAACAGCAGCAGCATCGACAGCGCGCAGGGATTCAGTCCGCCCACCAGTCCCGCGCCGACGGTCTCCGCCACCGTCAGCGCGACGGGCGCGGAGGAGACCGGCTCATGGTCAGCATATGCAAGCTGCACGCCGCCAATCGCCCAGCCCAGCCGCACCATCTCCGCAAGCGACGTCTCGATGGCGTCCGCGCCGGACAGGTACCGGTTGGCGAAGAACACGGCGGGCGTGACCCGGCGGTCGTCGGGCACTTCATAGCGGTCGAACAGCGCCTCGGCCAGCGCGGGATCGGCGCTCAGGTCAATCCGCTCCACGGTTACGGCGGATTCAAACGCATAGCCGCCGCGCTGCACGGTCACGGTCTCCGGCAGGCCTTCCAGCGCGGCCTCCGCCCGGGCGCAGCTTTCGCAGGCCGGGATGTACAGATAGACGATGGCGCTGTCCGTGGAGCCGCCCCATTCCATGGCGCGCGGGGGCAGCTGCGCTTCCAGCTCGCCTGCGCCCTGATAGGCCGTCCCGTCCACCACGGTCAGCGGCAGGGAGGCCGTCTCCAGCCCCAGCGCGTCGAGCGCCGCTTCCAGCTGCGCCCTGCCGCTTTCGCGCACGACGTTGTATGCGGAGAAATCGCAGTCCTCCAGCGAAAGTCCCGTCAGCTCGCGGAACGTTTCGGCGAAATCCTCCTCGGGCGAGCAGGATTCGCAGTAGTTTTCATAAAAATAGAGTACGGTATGCCGGCCCTCCGCCGATGCGCCGGCCGTGCACGCCAGACAGAGCAGCGCCAGCGCGCAGATGAAGCGCCGGATCATGGCGCGTCCTCCGTGATGCGCACGAAGGCGACGGCGGGGTCGGAGAAGTAGCGCCGCTGAAGCGCCGTCAGACCGTCCAGCGGGACGCGCTCGCCGAGGGGGCAGCGCTCCATCAGCTCCATCATCGCCCGCTTGTGCACGGCGGCACGGTGGATATGGCACGGCTCCGGATCGTTGAAATACAGCACGCTCAGCTCCAGCACCGCCGCCTCGGGCAGCTGCAGCGCCTGGAGCGGCAGCGTCTGCAGCGCAGCGCCGCTCTGATCGCAGAGGGTCAGGCTGTAGGCCGCCTTCTGCTTTGATTTTTTGCCGAACATCGCATCGCTCCTTTGGGGTCAGTCGCCCAGCGTGCTGCCGATCAGGGTGTGCACGGCCTCGCGCATGGCGACCACCGCCGCGCCCAGCGCGCAGGAATCCTCGAAGTGCTCGCCCAGCGTGAAGGATTCGCGGCTCAGCAGCTCCGGAAGCTGCGACAGGGCCTCGGGCATGTCGCCGCCCAGAATGATCAGATGCGGATCCAGCAGGGCGCGGATCGTCCGCAGCAGCATGCCCAGCGTATCGGAAAAGTCGTTCATGAGAATCTGCGCCCAGGAGAGCTTCATCCGGTAGGCAACCAGGATGTCCTTCAGGCTGTCCACCTCCGGCGAGGCGTTCCGGGCCCGGGCGACCAGGTGCTTTTCCATCAGATGCAGATCCAGGCCGTTCCCGGGGGACAACTGCAGACATTCGATCTCGCCTGCGCTGCTGCTCCTGCCGCGGACGATGGCGCCGTTGGAGGTGTTGGCGAAGCCGATGCCGGCGCGCCCGATGTAGAGATAGGCCACGTCCTGCTCGTCGGCCAGCGCGCGATGCACGCGCTCCCACGTCAGGCAGGATTTCACGTCGTTTTCAATGCGCACGGGCAGGTCGAAGGCGCGCTCGAAGACGCGGCTTAAGCGCACGTCCGTCCAGTTCAGCGCTTCAGAGCGGACGACGACCCCTTTCGATGGCTCGACGCGGCCGGAGACGCTGACGCCCACGGCCCGGAGCTTCGACGGATCCGGCAGCAGCGACGGCGGGATGCGCTCCGACAGCTCGCGGGCGCATCGGGCCAGCTCCTCGGGCGAGGTCTGGGCCAGCGCGGCGCTGGAGGTGAAGCAGGCGTGGTTGTCGAAGTTGAGCAGGCACATGCGCAGCATGCGGGTGTCGATGTGAAAGCCCAGGGTGTAGATGCCGTCCGGCCGGGTTTTCAGGTTGACGGCCCGGCGGCCGCGGCCCCCGGCGCTGGAGACGCTGGTTTCGTCCACCAGCCCCAGCGACAGCAGCGCGCCGACAATGCGCGTGACGCTGGTGGGGCTCATGGCGGTGATGTGCGCCAGATCGGTGCGCGAGAGCGGCTGGAAGTGCTCCAGCACGGACAGCACGCGCTGAATATTGTGCTGTTTGATGTAGGCCTGATCCAGGTTGGAGGGGTATTTCATGACGCCATCCTTCCGATTGGAAATCACTGGTATAGATGTTATGTCCATTATAGCATACAGCCTACCAAATTGCAATATTTAATTTCATCAAGAAAATAAACGGAACCCGCGTGGGATGCATTTGAAAACAGAAACGGCAGAAAGCAAATTTTTCAGAGAAAAGATTGTTAAATAATGACCTGTGTAAACTTTTGGTATTGCCAAAAGTGTTACCGTCGTGTATAATAATTTCCAGAAGAAAAAATATTGTGCAACTGGAGGCGGAGAATATGGTTGGCAGGCAGAAAAGCGCCGGCGTACCGTCCGGCATGATGGTGAAGCCAAGTGTTGGGAAGAGGATAAGGAAAAGTCTTCCTTATTATATACTGATTCTTCCGCCGCTGATCTATCTGCTGGTGTTCCGGTATTACCCGATGCTGGGCATCCAGATCGCGTTCAAGGATTTCAAGGTGCGCGGCGGCATCTGGGGCAGTCCCTGGGTGGGCCTGAAGCACTTTGAGCTGTTCTTCAGCTCGTCGATGGCGGGCACGATCATCAAGAACACGTTCATTCTGAGTCTGTACAGCCTGATCGCCAGCTTCCCGATCCCGATCGTGCTGGCCATCTGCCTGAACGAGTGCCGTTCGCAGAAGTTCAAGAAGTTCACCCAGATGGTCACCTACATGCCCTACTTCATCTCCACGGTGGTTCTGGTTTCGATGATCATCCAGTTTACGGACATCTCCTCCGGATTCATCAACCAGATCATCGTCCAGATGGGCGGGGATCCGGTCAACTTCATGGGCGAGGTTTCGTACTTCCGCTCGCTGTACGTCTGGACGGGCGTGTGGCAGACGATGGGCTATTCCGCCATCGTGTACCTGGCCGCGCTGACCGGCGTACCGATGGAGCTGTATGAGGCCGCCAAGGTGGACGGCGCCAGCAAGCTGCGCCGCATCATCAGCATCGACATCCCCTACATCGCTCCGACGATCATCACGCTGTTCATTCTGAACACGGGCAGCATCCTCTCCATCGGCTTCGAGAAGATCTATCTGATGCAGAACAGCATCAATACGCCGGTGTCCGAGGTCATCTCGACCTACGTGTACAAGCTGGGTCTGGTGAACTTCAACTACAGCTTCTCCACGGCGGTCGGTCTGTTCAATTCTCTGGTGAATCTGTTCATGCTGGTGCTGGTGAACACCATCTCCAAGCGCGTCAGCAAGGTCAGCGTACTGTAAAGGAGGGGAGCATATGTCGACGCAGAACAAGACGGCGGCCAATGTGCCGCACCTCAGTTATCGCAAGACGCGAGTGCATCAGCGCTGGGACGATACGCTGTTCGATGTGATCTCAACGCTCTTGCTGCTGCTGGCCATCGGCGTGGTGGCCTACCCGCTGATCTACGTGGTCAGCGCGTCCTTCTCCTCCACCGACGCCGTGATGGCGGGCAAGGTCTGGTTCTTGCCGGTGGAGCCGTCGCTGAAGGCCTATGAAGCGGTGTTCACCTACGATTCCATCATGACCGGCTATCTAAACTCCGCAATCTACACCGTGCTGGGCACGGGCGTGAATCTGGTGCTCACCACGCTGTGCGCCTTCTGCCTGTCCCGCAAGGATTTCTACGGCCGCGGCATCGTCGGCGGCATGGTGCTGTTCACCATGCTGTTCAATGCGGGCCTGATCCCGAACTACCTGCTCATCAACAGCCTGGGCTGGCTGGATACCATCTGGGCGATCATCATCCCCAACGCCATGAACGCCTGGTACGTCATCCTGATGCGCTCCTATTTCGAGAACTCTATCCCCGAGGAGCTGTTCGAGGCCAGCGGCATGGACGGCTGCTCCGTCTTCCGCCAGCTGGTGTCCATCGCCATTCCGCTGTCCGGCCCGATCATCGCGGTGGTCGCGCTGTACTGCGCAGTGGGCATCTGGAACAGCTACTTCGACGCCTTCATCTATCTGTCGGACAAGAACAAGTTCCCGCTGCAGGTGGTGCTGCGCAACATCCTGATTCTAAACCAGATGGATATGAGCACCGTGGCCGACCTGCGCGACATGGCCTCCCGACAGGGCATGAGCAATCTGCTGAAGTACGCCATCATTGTGGTGTCCAGCGCGCCGCTGCTGGTGCTGTATCCGTTCGTGCAGAAGTACTTCGTCAAGGGCATCATGGTCGGCTCGGTCAAGGGCTGATCGCGGTATTCAACATGCGCGGCATGTGGAATAGAATAAATGAGGAGGAACACACAATGAGAAAGACCTTTCTGAAGAAGCTGCTCAGCCTGTCGCTGGCGCTGATGCTGCTGCTGAGCTGCGCGAGCTTCGCGCTGGCCTGGGAACCCCAGTGGGAGCATGACGAGGATCTCTCCGACTACAAGCTCTGCGAAAACTTCGGCGACATCACCCTGAAGATCGCCGTCACCGATCACGCGTCCATCTCCAGCTGGGAGGACAACGAATTCGTGAAGTGGCTCGAGGACGTCACCAACGTGGATCTCACCTTCGAGCTGATCCCCTATGAGGGCCGCGCCGAGAAGCTCGGTCTGATCCTGAACTCCGGCAACTACCCCGACGTCTTCCTCAGCTGCGGCATGACCAGCGCCATGATCAGCCGCTTCGGCGTGGACGAGGGCATGTTCCTGCCCCTGAACGACCTGATCGCCGAGCACGGCACCTTCACCAAGAAGATGTTCGAGGAATTCCCCGGCACCGAGGGTCTGATCACCCAGCTGGACGGCAACATCTACTCTCTGCCCGTGGTCAACGAGTGCTTCCACTGCACCGCGCCCCGCAAGTTCTGGATCAACCAGACCTGGCTGGACAACCTGGGCCTCGCGATGCCCACCACCCTGGACGAGCTGTACGACGTGCTGGTGGCCTTCCGCGATCAGGACGCCAACGGCAACGGCGATCCCACCGACGAAATCCCGCTGGCCGGCGACTACAAGGACGGCTGGTACACCAACGTCGAGAACCCGATCATGAACGCCTTCTGCTACTACACCCTGGATCTGGACACCACCGTCACCACCGACAGCTCTGCCTTCGGCATGTACATGGACGGCGACACCGTGTCCACTCCCTTCGCGCTGGATTCCTTCAAGCAGGGCGTTGAGTACGTCCGCAAGCTGGTGGACGAGGGCCTGATCTACGTCGGCTCCTTCACCCAGGATCTGGCGGCTCTGACCCAGATCGCGGAGAGCGACCGCCTCGGCGCCTGCTCCGGCGGCTACATCCTGTTCTGCAACCTGGGCAGCGATATCTATCGCAACTATCGCCCCGTGCTGCCCGTGGCCGGCCCCGAAGGCTACACCAACGCCATCTCCTATCCCTATGACAGCGTTGGCGGCAACGGCTACACCATCTCTGCGGACTGCGAGCATCCCGTGGAGGCCTTCAAGCTGGGCGACCTGCTGTACTCCTACGCGGCCACCATGCGCGGCTACTACGGCGTGTACGGCGAGCAGTGGACCGATGCGGATCCCGACGCCATCGGCATCAACGGCGAGCCCGCCCTGTTCAAGCTGCTGACTCCCTGGCAGGAGAGCGAGCCCCAGAGCTACAGCGTGCTGCAGATGACCATCTCCTATCGCGACGCGAAGTTCCGCCTGGGCGAGCCCTCCGATCCCAACGTCGACCTCTACAGCGCCGACGGTCTGGAGACCCTGCTGTATCAGGTCACGCAGGAATACAAGCCCTACACCAAGGACGAGCAGGCCATGCCCAACCTGAAGTTCACCGATGAGGAGAACGAGACCATGTCCGTGCTCAAGGCGAACCTGAGCACCACCATCAAGGAGGGCATGATCGCCTTCTTCAACGGCACCAAGTCCGTTGAGACCGATTACGACGCCTGGCTGGCCGACCTCGAATCCCAGGGCCTGTCCCAGCTGGTGGAGATCTATCAGAATGCCTACAACGCGCAGTACAAGTAAGCGCAGGTTATGAAATTCGGGGGCGTTGGCGTGAAAACCAGCGCCCCTTTTTTGGAGGATTGCCATGAGCCGGATTGTGAATACCGACATGAGCGCCGCGGAGCGCGAGGGCGTGCGGTATCTGCTGGATGCGCTGCCCGAGGCGGATCGGATCGCCCTGAGCGAGGATGCGCTTGTGAAGATCGTGCGGCATGCGCAGATGACGCGCGCGGCGACGGCCTGGGGCGCGTCGATTCCCGAGGATGTGTTCCGGGCTTTCGTGCTGTTTCCGAGGGTGAACAATGAGAATCTGGAATTCTATCAGGGCCCGATCTGGGAGGAGCTTTCGGAGAGAATCGCGGGCAAGAGCATGGACGAGGCCGTCCGCGAGGTCAACTTCTGGTGCTACGAAAAGGCCACCTACCAGTCCACCGACGACCGCACCGCCTGCGCATTGACCACCGTGCGCCGCACCTTCGGCCGCTGCGGCGAGGAATCCACGCTGCTGGTATCCGCGCTGCGCTCCGTGGGCATCCCGGCGCGGCAGGTGTACGTGCCCCGCTGGGCGCACTGCGACGACAACCACGCCTGGGTGGAGGCCTGGGTGGACGGCGAGTGGCGCTATCTCGGCGCGTGCGAGCCGGAGCCGGTGCTGAACTCCGGCTGGTTCACCGCCGCCGCCTCGAAGGCCATGCTGGTGCATACCCGCGCCTACGGCGTCAGGCCGGTGAGCGAGCGGGTGGAGAACGCCGACGGCAACGCCTATGTCATCAACCGCACCGCCGCCTATGCGAAGACCGCGCTGCTGACCGTCCGCGTCACGGAGAACGGCGCGCCCCGCCCCGGCTTGAAGGTGCGCTTCGAGCTGGCCAACATGGCCGAGCTGTATCCCATCAACGAGCAGATCACCGACGAAGGCGGAGCGGTCTCGCTGCTCACCGGCCTGGGAACGCTCCATCTGCACGTCCACGATGGAGAAAGGTTCCTGTGCAGGATGGTGGACGTATCTGCGCAAACCGAAGTCGAGCTGGATTTCGGCGATGCGGCGGCGGTGATGGAGGGCGTGGAGACGTTCGACCAGCGTCCGCCGCTGGAGACCCGCATCCAGCCCGTCGACTTCCCGCCGGAGGAGACCGCCGCCCATGAAGCGCGTCTGCGCCGCTGCGAGGCGATCCGCGAGGATTACAAGGCCACGTTCCGTTCGGAGAACGTCTATTTGAAGAACGCCTGCGGCAATCACGCCGCGATTCAGGCGTTCCTGTCGCTTCCCGGCTATGACGACGCGGACAAGCGCGCGCTGCTGGATACGCTGCGGGAGAAGGATTTTGTGGATGCGACGGTGGAGATGCTGGAGGATGCGCTTGCGGGCGCGCTGCCCTATCGGGATCGCTATCCGAGGGAAATCTGGGTGGAGAGCGTGCTGAAGCCCCGCGTGCGGAATGAGATGCTGCTGCCGGTGCGCACGGAGGCGCGAAGCTGGTTCGGCGAAAGCGCTCCTGCCGACGCGCATGCGCTGTGGACGGCGCTGGAGGAGCGGCTGACGCTGTGCGATATGGGCCCTGCAAATCTGACGCCGGATCTGCGCGCAGTGATGCGCAGCGGACGATGCAGCGCCGACGCGCGGGACGTGCTGTTCGTGGCCTGCGCCCGGGCGCTGGGCATCGCCGCCCGGCTGAACCCGGCCACGGGGGAGAAGGAGTTCTACGACGGCGCGGCGTATCGCGCGCTGTTCCCGGCGAGACAGGCGGACGCAGCGCTGATTCTGGTGAACCGGTCGGGACGCGAGCTGCAGTACGGCGTTCACTTCACCGTGGGCGTGCTGGAGAACGGCGCATACCGCACGCTGCACCTGTACGGCAGGACGCTCCGGGAGACGCTGGAGATTCCCGTGTTCGCCGGACGCTATCGCGTGATCACCTGCGCCCGACAGATCGACGGCGCGGTGGACGGATGGATGGCGCCCGCCGAGGTGGCCGCAGGCGAATCGGTGCGCGTGGAAGTGGAGCTGCGCAGGGATTGCACACCGGAGAAGCTGCTCTATGCGCCGCTGCCGCCGCTGCGCGCGCATCGGGCCGATGGTTCGGAGGCGATCTTCCCCGAGCGGGGCATGGACGCCATACTGGCCTTTGCCGCGCCGGGTCAGGAGCCGACCGAGCATTTCTTCAACGAACTGCTGGAGTCCCGAGAGGAACTGGAAAACCGGGGCGTGGCGGTGAGGATCTTCGTGGATTCCGAATCGGACGCGGAGAATGAAAAGCTGAAACTCGTGCTCGAGACGCTGAAGGATGCGGAGCTGCTGTTTGCACCGAGCCTGGCGGATGTGATCGAATGGCGCCGCCTGATGCGCGCGGGCGACCTGCGGCGTCCCTTTACGGCGGCGGTCGGCAGGAGCGGAGAGGGCCTGTTCGCCTTTGCCAATTACAATGTGGGCTCGGTGCAGTCGCTGCTGCGCGTCATTGCTGCACAGTAATGGATGCTGCGATGAGCCGCCGGTGCGGCGGACGAGCTTTCCCCTGAACAGGCAACGCCTGCCGGAGCTACCGGCAGGCGTTCAGACTGTTGACAAGGTATCACAGGACAGCCTGTATAACCGGAAGCGACGGCGTGTACGTCACTTCCGGCATGATGGGAAAATGGATTCCCGCTCCGGTTGCTGCCCGGAAATTCCGCAGAATTTTAGGCAACCGGCCTAGCGCGATGAAAAACGGTCGTTTTTCAACGCATTGAACGCCTGCCGGAGCAGCCGGCAGGCGTTCAATGCGTGTCGAAAGGTCATTTCGACACTTTTGATGAAAATCTGAGGATTATATCCGAGAAAGAAACGCGGAAAGCTGAAGATCGCACGGTTTCTCGACGGAAGGCGCTTTTCCCGACGCTTGCGGAAAAAAGCAAGCGCGCCGTACATGCCGCCGCGCTCGATTTCGCAGATGGCTCTGCGTGATTTCTGACAGACCAGCAACGCCTGCGGGAGCGTTGATCCTTTCGGATGAGCGCTCCCGCAGCCCGGTTCCGGCGGCATGATGCACAATCAGCGGCTGCGCGAAAGCTGCGCGTCGCGCAGGCGGCGCAGACGCTTCATTACGCCGTCCTGATCGCGTCCGAAGGCGTCGTGCAGGAGCGAGTATTCACGATACAGCGCATCGTAGACCCGGCTGTTTTCTGGATCCGGCGCATAGATGCGCGCGTCCACGCCGCCCATTTCCCGCGCGGCGTCGGTGACGCTGTCGTAACCGCCCTGTGCGCTGCCCGCAGCCACTGCGCCAAACATCGCGCTGCCCAGCGCGGAGGCCTGCGCGGAGCGGACAATCCGGATTTCACGGCGCAGCACGTCGGCCAGGATCTGCATCATCAGAGGATTCTTCTGGGCGATGCCGCCGCAGGCGTACAGCTTTCGCACGGGCGTGCCGCTCTCCTCGAAGGCGTCGAGAATCTTCCGCGCGCCGAAGGCCACGGCCTCCATCAGCGCGCGATAGATCTCCTCGCACCGGGTGGACAGCGTCATGCCCAGCAGCAGTCCGGTGAGATTCGCGTCCACCAGTACGGAACGGTTGCCGTTCCACCAGTCCAGCGCGAGAAGTCCGCTTTCGCCGGGCTTCAGCGCCGCAGCCTTCTCCGTCAGCAGCTCGTGCAGCGAGATTCCGCGCCGCTCCGCCTCCTGCGCGTAACGGGCGGGCGCAAAGTGATCGACGATCCAGTGAAAGTGATCGCCGCAGCAGTTCTGCCCGGCCTCGTAGCCCACCATGCCGGGGAGCACGCCGTCCAGCACCGCGCCGCAGATGCCTGGCACGGATCGCTGTTCGCTGCCCAGCATGATGTGGCAGGCCGAGGTGCCCAGGATCATCAGCATGTCGCCCGGCTCCGTCGGGCCCGCGGCGGGCATGGAGACGTGGGCGTCGATGTTGGCCACCGCGACGGGTACGCCTTCCGGGAGCCCCGTCCATTCCGCGCCGCGGGCGTTCAATACACCGGCCCTCGCGCCCGGCGGCAGCATGCGGCCCTGCAGCTTCTCCTCCGTCAGCCGGGCCAGACGGGGATCCAGCGCGCGGAGATAATCCATGGGATAGCCGCTTTGGGGATCGTAGAAGGCCTTGTAGCCGGCGATGCTCGCGGAGCGCGCGTCGGAGCCGGTCAGCTGGCGGACAATCCAGTCGCCCGCCTCGATAAAGCAATCCGCGGCTTCGCAGACCTCCGGCGCCTCTTCCAGAATCTGCCACAGCTTCGGCAGCATCCACTCCGGGGAGACCTTTCCGCCGTAGCGTTCAAGGAACTGCTCGCCCCGCGCGCGGGCCGCATCCTCCATCCGTGTGGCGAAGGGCTGGGCAGCGTGATGCTTCCAGAGCTTTGCCCAGGCATGGGGATTCGACTGCCATTCGGGCTGAAGGCACAGCGGGTCGCCGTGCGCGTTCACGGGCAGAAAGGTGTTGGCCGTGAAGTCGACGCCCAGCCCTGCGGCGTTTGCCGGATCGAGCTGCGCCCGGCGCAGGGTCTCGCGCACCACGGCGCGCAGACATTCCGCATAATCGCCGGGGTGCTGCAGCGCCCAGTCGGGGCGCAGGGGCGTGCCGTCGGGCAGCGCGCGGGACATCACGCCGTGGGGATAGTCCATCGAGGCGCTGGCCAGCTCGCGGCCCGTTCCGATTTCCACCGCCAGCGCGCGGGCGGACAGCGTGCCGAAATCCACGCCGATTGCATATTGGGTCATGGGGGCAACCTCCTTATGACTCAGCGCAGCAGGGCGCTGAGCGCGACGAGTATGTGGCACAGGTAGTAGGTGGGCAGAATCAGCGGCCCGGCGCGGCGGTTGCCGACAAAGTCGGATTCGCCGATCATCGTGTCCGAGAACAGCAGCAGCGCGATGCCCACGGCGTAGAGCACGTCCCCGGTCATCAGCGCGCAGGTGAAGCTGGCCAGACTGATCAGCGTGTATAGCACCACCGGCAGCTTCATCAGTTTCGGCACCATCGGGAGCACCCGCATCAGCAGATAGGCGATCATCACGGCGGACAGCACTCCGCCCGCAATCAGCGATCCGGCCAGCGCCCGGGGACGCCCCATCGCGCGGATCCGCAGAATCGCCTGAACGATGAACAGCGCGTGCCCCAGCAGAAAGAACGCGATGCCCGCGATGTAGAGCTTCTGGTGATGGCCCTTGTGGGACATGAACCAGTCGCCCACCGCCGAGATCGCCAGCGCCGCCGCCAGCACCGGCGCGTTCTTGGCGGAGATCGCCGCGCAGGAGAGCGTGGTCAGCGCGCTGAAGATGTATTTCCGGGTGATCAGCTGCAGCGCGGCGAAGAGCGCGGGAATCAGGATCAGGAAGCTCATGGGCGACCTCCTCTTTCTGCGAAGTCAGAAGTTCTGCTTCCAGTATAATCGGATTTGAGCGAAAAATCAACCGGATATGGCGGGGGATGAGGAGATTTCAGACAAAAAGCGAGCGCGGACGAAGCGCCCGGAAACGTCGTTTCCGGGCGCTGAAGTTTCAAAGCGCGTATTCGTAGACATTGAAGCACATTCCGAAGGATGCGGTGTACGCGCCGACACGCCGGAAGCCCGCCGAGAGATACAGCCGCTCGGCGGGCAGATTGCCCTCCAGCACGTCCAGCCGCACCGCCTTGCGGCCTTCCGAACGCGCGCGGAAAATCGCGTGCGCCACCAGCGCCCGGGCATAGCCGCGCCGGGAAAAGCGGGGATGCACGCACAGCAGGTGCACCACTGCGATCTTGGACGGCGCGAAGTCCGACGGGCAGGCGCGGGCCATCTCGCCCTGATCCTGATTGAGCACCATCGCGCCCGCGATTTCTCCGCCGGTGAACAGCAGAAACAGCTCACCGCGGCGGACCGCTTCGGCAAGCGCGCGGTCTGTCGGGTGGACGTCCCGCTCCCAGCAGGGAAAGTAGGGATCCTCCGCCATGTCCTCGATGATCGCGTGGTAAAAGGCCAGCACGCGCGGCAGCTCCGCCGGTGCGGCGGGACGAATGTCAGCCATCGAACGCCTCCTCAAACCGTGAAGTGGACGAAGTCCGCCGCCCGTGAACGGCGGACGGAAGGGCCGTTTCAGACCTTCAGAATGTGAAACGCCGCGGCGCGCCCCAGGCGGTTCATCACCGCCAGCCCCAGTCCGCGCGCCTCCACCGCCTCGGAGAACAGCACGTCCGCGCCCAGCGCATCCGCATCGCGCAGCAGGGCGAAGATGCGGTGCGCCATCTCGGCCTCGTCGCCGCCCAGCGATTCCGCGCGCCGGCCGCCGTAGGCGGCGAGATGGCCGTCCAGCGCGAGGATCAGCGGGTGATGGCCGTCGGCCAGCGCGCAGTCGTACATTTCAGAGATGGCTTCCGCCACGTTCGCCGGGTCGCCCTCCACGATGGTCAGCTCGCCCCTGGGCGCGTAGTGGCGGTACTTCATGCCCGGCGAGCGGGGCTGTTCGCCCTCCTGCAGCGGGCGCATCACGGCGGGATCCACCTCGCTGCCGCCCGCCACCTCCGCGATCATCTCCGCGGTGATTCCGCCCGGGCGCAGGATGCGCGGCACATCGCAGGTCATGTCCACCACCGTGGATTCCAGGCCCACCGCGCAGTCGCCGCCGTCCAGAATCAGCGGGATCCGCCCCTTCATATCCTCGAACACGTGGGCCGCCGACGTGGGACTGGGCCGCCCCGACCGGTTCGCGCTGGGCGCGGCAATGGGCACGCCCGCCGCCGAAATCAGCGCCCGCGCCACCGGGTGCGAGGGCAGGCGCACGGACACCGTGTCCAGCCCCGCGCTCAGATTCGCGGGAACGAGCTTCGCCCGGGGAAAGATCATCGTCAGCGGGCCGGGCCAGAAGGCGTCCATCATCCGCCGGGCGACCGGCCCCGGCTCGCAGTCGATCAGCGGGCGCAGCTGGGAGACGTCGGAGATGTGGGCGATCAGCGGGTTGTCCCCGGGCCGGTTCTTCGCCGCGAAAATCCGGGCCACCGCCTCGGGATCCAGCGCATTCGCGCCCAGACCGTAAACCGTCTCCGTGGGAAACGCCACCAGCTGACCCGCGCGGATCAGCGCCGCAGCCTCCCGGATGGCGTCGTCCGAGGGCATCAAAACTTCCGTAAACATAAAAAGCTCCTTAATCTGCCAGAAGCAGAGACTCAAACAGCGGTATGAGATCGCCGATGCCGCAGGATTGCCCGAGCCGACGATCGGTCAGAACGCCGCCCCAAAAATCATAATCCCGAATGAGGTCGTCCGGAACGGCGGGACGCTTCAGGCGCGCATCCAGCGCGGACAGCGCAAGATCGCGGTTCAGGGCAGAAGACCGCATCGAAAGGCTTTCGCACGCCAGTCCGCCGCGAATCGCCCGCACGCAGGAAGCGAACCGGTGCGGCCTGTATCCGGATTCCTCCGGACGAACGAAGGCTTCGAAGGAATAGCCTTCGGAAGAAACGCCAACCGCCAGCGCGGCGAGTGAACCCAGGTCGGCCAGCTCGTCGCACAGCTCGATCGGCTTCCCATCCGCAATCCACTGGTTCAAGCGCGCTTCAGCGTCTTCCAGACACGGAACAGCACAGACCGGCAAAGCAAATCCCTCCCGTAGAAACGAAACGACGGAGTCGAGCGGCGACCAACGCCGCGCGGACTCCGTCCGATGAGAACGCGGCAGCAGGAGAGGGTCAAGGGAGATCATCTCCCTTGCGGGGTCCAGGGGCGGAGCCCCTGGGGCTATTCATCCTGCGCCATCAGCGCCGTCTGCTCCGCCAGCGTCAGCGCGTCGATGATCTCGTCCAGCTCGCCCTCCATGATCTCGTCGATCTTGTACAGCGTCAGGCCGATGCGGTGATCCGTCACGCGCCCCTGCGGGAAATTGTAGGTGCGGATGCGCTCGGAGCGGTCGCCGGTGCCCACCTGCAGGCGGCGGCGGTTGGCGTATTCGCTGTCCTGCTGCTCCCGCTGCAGCTCATACAGCCGGGACTTCAGCACGCGCATCGCCTTCTCGCGGTTCTGAATCTGGCTGCGCTGATCCTGGCTGGTCACCACCAGCCCCGTGGGGATGTGCGTGATGCGCACGGCGGAATCGGTGCGGTTGACGTGCTGTCCGCCCGCGCCGGACGCGCGATAGGTATCGATGCGCAGATCGTTGGCGTTGATCTCCACCTCCACGTCCTCCGCCTCGGGCAGCACGGCCACGGTGGCGGTGGAGGTGTGAATGCGGCCGGAGGATTCCGTGACCGGCACGCGCTGCACGCGGTGCACGCCGGATTCAAACTTCAGGCGCTGGAATACGTTGCGCCCCTGGATGAGCATCGTGCTCTCCTTGACGCCGCCCAGCTCCGTGGAGCCGTCCTCGATCAGCTCGCACTTCCAGCCGCGCTTGTCGGCATAGTGGGCGTACATGCGCAGCAGCTGCGCGCCGAACAAACCGGCCTCGTCGCCGCCCGCGCCGGCCCGAACCTCCAGCACGGCGTTTTTGTAGTCGTCGGGATCCTTGGGCAAGAGGGCGATGCGCGCCTCGCGGGTTTTCTCCTCCAGCTGCGCCTCCAGCTGAGGCAGCTCCTCCTGCGCCAGCTCGGCCATGTCGGGATCCTCCAGCATCTCCCGCGCGCCGTCGATCTCCTCGAGCAGCTTGCGGTAGGCCACGGCAAGATCGTTCAGCTCGCTCAGCTCGCTGTGTTCGCGCATGAGGCGGGTGAACGTGGGGGTGTCGGCGATGATCTCGGGCAGCGTGATGCGGATGGAGAGCTCCTCAAACCGCGCCTCGATGCTCTCCAGCTGGCGCGCGATGCGCTCCTGTTCGTTAAAGGTGTTGCCCTGCAAAATTAAACACTCCTTGCCCAGACGATGCGCGGGATGCCGTTCAGGTCGTTCTGAACGCCTGCCTCCGCACATTCGATGTTTTCAGTCACGAGCGCCAGCACCGGCTCGGCCTGGCCGATGCCGACCTCCAAAAAGATGTATCCGCCCGGATTGAGGTGGGCGGCCGCGTTGGACGCGATGCGCCGGTAGACGTCCAGTCCGTCCGACCCGCCGTCCAGCGCCAGCGCCGGCTCATGGCGCACCTCGCGCTGCAGACTGGCCAGATCCCCGTGGGGGATGTAGGGCGGGTTGGAGGCGATCAGATCGAAGCGGTCCCTGCCCACGGCCTTGAACAGGTCGCCGTGGCGGATGTCGACGTCCACGTTGAGCTCATGGGCGTTTTTGCGCACGACCTCCAGCGCCTCACGGCTCAGGTCGGTCAGCGTGACGTTCGCCGAGGGGATCAGCGTCTTCACGGACAGGCCGATGGCGCCGGAGCCTGCGCACAGGTCCAGCACGTCCGGCTCGTGCAGCTCGTGCAGCGCCACGATCACCGATTCCACCAGGGTTTCGGTGTCCTGGCGGGGGATCAGCACGCGGCTGTCCACATAGAACTTCAGGCCCATGAAGTAGGCGCTTTTGAGGATATACTGAACAGGCTCGCCCTGGGCGCGCAGCTGCAGGCGCTCCTCGAGCTGATCGAGCGCCTCGGCGCTGATGGCGCGCTCCGATTCGAAGTGCAGCTCGGTGCGCGTCAATGCCAGCGTGTCCTCCGCAATCCAGCGCGAGTCAACCGCCGGATCGGGACAGCCGGAATCGGCCAGCACCTCGCGCGCGTGGCGAAGCCATTCACCGATGGTCATGAATGATACCCCTTTTCAGATTCAGTCCTCTCGGGACAGATCGTTTTCGTAGGCCGCACGGAACGCGCAGAGCGCGACCTCGATCATCTGATTGTGCGGCTCGATGGTAAACAGGTGCTGGAGCTCCATCAGCGGCTGGCGAACGGTGGCGAGCACACCGTTGGGATTGGCGCGCTCCAGCGGGAGAATGAGCTCATTGACGACGGCCGCGATGGCGAGAATCGCGCCGATGCGGTAGGCCAGCTGCAGCGCCAGTCCGTCCGTGCGCACGCAGGCGAAGGCGACGACGGACAGCGCGGTCACCACCACCAGGAACACGCCGTCGCTGCGGTCGGTCAGGCGGGGCGAGAGCACGACCTCCTCGTGGGTCAGGCCGGCGCCATAGGCTTCGTAGGCGTTGATGACCTTGCTCGCCGCGCCGCGATACATGCACAGGCGATTGAACACCCGAAGCCGGCAGATCATATAGACGCTGAGCAGCACGCCCAGCACCCGAAACAGGCAGCACACCGCGTTCACGGCGAGCCGGGGCAGGCCGGGGATCAGCAGAAGTCCCGTTTCCACCAGCCTGGGAAGACCCAGCAGCATGGCCGCCAGAATGACGGGAATCGCCAGGGCGCTGAAGAAGGCGACGACGGACTGAGGACTGGTTCGGAACAGCCGCGCGAATTCGCGGGTGAACGCGCTGCCGCGAACGGCGTCGCGGGGCTCCAGCTCCGCGGACTCGTTCAGCCCGGAGAAGAAGCCGGCGACGGCGCCGAACAGCCGCACGACGCCGCGCACCAGAGGAATGCGGTCCGCGAAGCTTCGAACCAGGCGGCGCTCCTGCCACACGCGAACCGTGATGTCCCGGCGACGGTTGCGCACGGCGCAGGCCGCCGCGCTGCCGACGTCAAAGCGGACGCCCTCGGCCACCGGGGAAGCCAGCACCGTCACATCCTTATCGTAGTTTTTGTCCATGGAGACGCTCCGTTTCATGGTATTGCTGTCCAATGGAAAAGGCAGACCGGCGCGTAATTCGCCGATCTGCCGATGAGTTCGTCACGCGCTATAAACGGCAAAAGCACCGGCAGAGCGCAAAACTCCGCCGATGCTTGCAGATTGCTACATGCCGTAACGCTTCTTGAAGCGGTCCACACGTCCGCCCGTGTCCACCAGCTTCTGCTTGCCGGTATAGAAAGGATGGCACTTGGAGCAAATGTCGACGCGCATCTCCTTCTTCACCGAGCCGGTCTCGAACGTTTCGCCGCAAACGCAGCGAACAATGGCCTTGCCGTAATTCGGATGGATCTTTTCCTTCATGGTTTTCACCTCACTCTAATCGGACTGTCGGACCTCCGGCGGGTGCGGCATCCGATTAATCACACAGGAGTTATTATAGCACAGCACCGCCGTTCCTTCAAGGGGTTTTGCCTTTTTTTACATAGAATCGCGCGGAAACGCATTTTCTTGTCTATATAATAGGTACAAACAGCCTCTGCCTTCGCATTGCTCCTGAATTTACAAAATATTTACAAGAATTCGAGGGCAAACCCGTTGACAAAATATCGGCGCGGTGGTACATTATTTCTCGAAAGTTAGCACTCGACACAAACGAGTGCTAACACCGAAAGGATCGACGAACGGAGGTGTTTCGCAGATGCGCTTGGACGAACGCAAGTTTCTCATCCTTCAGGCCATTATTGACGATTACATCACCACGGCGATGCCGGTCGGTTCCCGCACGATTTCACGCAAGTCGGGCGTGGGCTTTTCCCCGGCGACGATCCGCAACGAGATGAGCGACCTCGAGGAGCTGGGCTATCTGGATCAGCCGCATACGTCTGCGGGCCGGGTGCCTTCGGTGAAGGCCTACCGGCTGTACGTGGATCATCTGATGAAAGAGGCCCGGCTCACCAACGACGAGCGCGAACGGATGCACGAGCATCTCAACCAGCGCTCCGCCCAGGTGGAAAGCGTGATCCGCAGCGCGGCCAACGTGCTCTCGGACGCCACGCACTACACCTCGGTGATCGTCGCGCCCAAGCTGGGCACGCTGCGCATCAAGCACGTGCAGCTGGTGCCGGTGGCGGAGAAGACGGCGCTGATGATCATCGTCACCAACGCGGGCATCGTCAAGGACGCGGTCATCCGCATTCCCGAGGGGCTCGACGCCGACCATCTCTATGCCATCTCCCGCATGCTGACGCAGAAGCTGGCCGACAAGCCGCTGGAGGCCGTGCGGCAGTCGTTTTCCGAGATGCTGCGCGACGCGGAAATCAACCGCAAGCTGCTGGGCGAGACCCTGAACGTCATTGAGCACAAGCTCGAGGAGGGCGACGCCACGGATGTGATCGTCGGCGGCAGCTCCAATCTGCTGAGCTATCCGGAATACAGCGATGTGGAGAAGGCGAGGAATTTCCTCTCCGTGCTGGAATCGAAGGATACGCTGCGCAAGGTCGTGGGCTGCGACGGGGGCATGGAAGTGACCATCCGGATCGGGCCGGAGAACGGCGTGCCGGAGCTGAACGATTGCTCGATCATCACCGCGCGCTATCGCGTGGGCGACAATTCCAGCGGAACGCTGGGCATCATCGGCCCCACCCGAATGAATTATAACCGGGTCATCTCCGTGCTGGACTTTATGGGGCGCGCGCTGAGCGAGGTGCTCTCCGACCGGAAGTGAAAGGAAAGTGAACCATGAAAAAGGATAAGGAAAAGAACAGAACCCAGCCCGAGCAGGCTGAACAGATTGAGCAGACCCCCGGCGATCCTCCTGAGGAGCAGAAGACTGCCGCAGAGGAAGAGCCCGTGGTCGAGGAGCAGCCCAGGGAGGCGAGCGTCGACGAGTGGCGCGAGGCGCTGGAGCTGGCCGTCAAGCAGCGCGACGATTATCTGGATTCCCTTCGCCGCACCCAGGCCGATTTCCAGAACTTCAAGCGCCGCAATCAGACCTCCCGCGCCGACGGCTATGCCGACGGCTGCTGCGAGGTGATCGAATCGCTGCTGCCCATGATCGACAATCTGGAGCGCGCGCTGAGCGCCGCCCAGCCGGAGGATCCGCTGACCAGCGGCGTTCAGATGACGCTGAACATGATGTTCGAGGGCCTCAAGCGCTTCGGCTTCGAGGAGGTTCCCGCCCTGGGCGAGGACTTCGACCCCGAGAAGCACAACGCCGTCATGCGCGAGCAGAGCGACGAGCCCGGCAAGGTGCTGGAGGTCTTCCAGAAGGGCTACAGGGTCAAGGACAAGATCATCCGGTATGCGATGGTCAAGGTCTCGGTGGAATAATCGGTTCGCTCCCGATTCGCCTCGGCGAAAAAGAGCTTTATATAAACATTCACAAAGTCAACCGCGAATTCATTCGATTTATATGGAGGGAATATTATGAGCAAGATTATCGGTATCGATCTGGGCACTACCAACTCCTGCGTCGCCGTGATGGAAGGCGGCGAGCCGGTTGTTATTGCAAATGCTGAGGGCAGCAGAACCACCCCGTCCGTCGTCGCGTTCGCAAAGAACGGCGAGCGCCTGGTCGGCCAGGTCGCGAAGCGTCAGGCGGTCGCCAACCCCGATCGCACCATCATCTCCATCAAGCGCGAGATGGGCACCAACCACAAGGTCACCATCGACGGCCACGACTACACCCCGCCGGAGATCAGCGCCATGATCCTTCAGAAGCTGAAGACCGACGCGGAAGCCTATCTGGGCGAGACCGTCAGCGAGGCGGTCATCACCGTTCCCGCCTACTTCTCCGACGCGCAGCGCCAGGCCACCAAGGACGCCGGCCGCATCGCCGGTCTGGACGTCAAGCGCATCATCAACGAGCCCACCGCGGCCGCGCTGGCCTACGGTCTGGACAAGGGCGACGCCCACAAGATTCTGGTCTACGATCTGGGCGGCGGCACCTTCGACGTCTCCCTGATGGAGGTCGGCGACGGCATCTTCGAGGTGCTGGCCACCGCCGGCAACAACCGCCTGGGCGGCGACGACTTCGATCAGCGCATCATCGACTATATCGCGGCCGAGTTCAAGAAGGAAAACGGCATCGACCTGCGCCAGGATCGCATGACCCTGCAGCGCCTGAAGGAGGCCGCCGAGAAGGCCAAGATCGAGCTGTCCGGCCTGATGAGCGTCAACATCAACCTGCCCTTCATCACCGCCGACGCCACCGGCCCCAAGCATCTGGACATGACCATCACCCGCGCGAAGTTCAACGAGCTGACCGCCGATCTGGTCGAGAAGACCATCGGCCCGATGAACCAGGCCATGCGCGACGCCGGCGTTACCGCCCGCGAGATCGACAAGGTCATCCTGGTCGGCGGCTCCACCCGCATCCCGGCCGTTCAGGAAGCCGTGCAGCGCGTCACCGGCAAGGAGCCCTTCAAGGGCGTCAACCCCGACGAGTGCGTGGCCGTGGGCGCTTCCATTCAGGGCGGCGTGCTGGGCGGCGACGTCAAGGACATCGTTCTGCTGGACGTCACCCCGCTGTCCCTGGGCATTGAGACCCTGGGCGGCGTGTTCACCAAGCTGATCGAGCGCAATACCACCATCCCTGTCAAGAAGGAGCAGGTGTTCTCCACCGCGGCCGACGGACAGACCAGCGTCGACGTGCACGTCCTGCAGGGCGAGCGCGAGATGGCTGCTTACAACAAGACCCTGGGCCGCTTCCAGCTGACCGGCATCGCGCCCGCGCCCCGCGGCGTGCCGCAGATTCAGGTCACCTTCGATATCGACGCCAACGGCATCGTGCACGTCTCCGCCAAGGACCTGGGCACCGGCAAGGAGCAGTCCATCGCCATCACCGCTTCCTCCAACATGACCGAGGAGGAGATCAAGAAGGCCGTGGACGAGGCCGAGCAGTACGCCGCCGAGGACAAGAAGCGCAAGGAAGAGGTCGAGACCGTCAACCAGGCCGACAGCCTGATCTATCAGACCGAGAAGACCATCAAGGATCTCGAGGGCAAGCTGGATCCCGCCGACAAGGCGAAGCTGGAGACCGAGCTGGCCGACTTCAAGAAGGTCCGCGAGAGCAACGACGCCGACCAGATCAAGAGCGCCATGGAGAGCTTCAGCAAGGCGACCTATGACGTGTTCGGCAAGGTCTATCAGCAGCAGGCGGCCGAGCAGCAGGGCAATCCCGGCGCGCAGGGCGGCGTGAACGACGACGGCACCGTCGACACCGAATTCACCGACAGCAACAACTAATTTACCGCGAGCAGCGCAGCAGGGGGCAAGGGGCAAATGACCCTTGCCCCGCGGCTGTGAAACAGGCTCAAAGAGAAGGGTGGACATATGGCAAAGAGAGACTACTATGAGGTTCTTGGCGTCGACAAAAATGCGGATGACGCAACCATCAAGCGGGCCTACCGCCAGCTGGCAAAGAAGAACCATCCCGATGTCAACCCGGGCGACAAGGACGCTGAGGAGCGCTTTAAGGAGATCAACGAGGCCTATCAGGTGCTGTCCGATCCGCAGAAGCGCGCCCAGTACGATCAGTTCGGTCACGAAGGCCCGCAGGGCGGCTTCGGCCAGGGCGGCTACGGCGATTTCAGCGGCTTTGGCGGCGGCTTCGGCGGGTTTGACGATATCTTTTCCACGATCTTCGGCGGCGCGGCCGGCGGCGCGCGCAGCAACGGCCCGGTTCCGGGCGACGATCTGCGCTACGATCTGACGCTGACCTTCGAGGAGGCCGCGCTGGGCTGCGAAAAGGACATCAACCTCGTCCGCGACGAGGAGTGCCCCACCTGTCACGGCACGGGCGCGGCGCCCGGCTCCAAGGTGGACACCTGCTCCACCTGCAACGGCACCGGCCAGGAGCGCGTGATTTCCAACACGCCCTTCGGACGCATCCAGAACGTCCGCACCTGCTCCCGCTGCCGCGGCACCGGCAAGATCATCACCGAGCCCTGTCCGAAGTGCAAATCCCGGGGCAAGGTGCGCGTCAGCAAGCGGCGCACAGTCAAGGTGCCCGCGGGCGTGGACAACGGCCAGGTGATCACCGTTCGCGGCGCGGGCGGACTGGGCGAGCGCGGCGGCCCCGCGGGCGATCTGCTGATCGTGATTTCCGTGCGGCCCCACAAGCTGTTCAAGCGCGAGGGCGACAATCTGTTCATCGAGATGCCGCTGACGTTCGTGCAGGCGGCGCTGGGCGCGGAGATCGACATCCCCACGCTGGGCAAGCCGGTGAAGTTCCGCTTCCCGGAGGGCACGCAGCCCGAGCAGCAGTTCTGCATCCGCGGCGAGGGCGTTCCGCGCCTGCGCGGCAACGGCAAGGGCGATCTGTACGTCACCGCGTCGGTGGAGATCCCCAAGAAGCTGACCGAGAAGCAGAAGAACCTGCTGCGCGAGTTTGAGGGCAGCACCACCGGCAACCAGTATGAAAAGAAGAAGTCCTTCTTCGACCGTCTGAAGGACGCATTCTCGTAATGGATGTTGCAAACCCGGAGAAAAGAGCGTATAATCATCTGCGGCGAAGGCCATGCCTTGCGCCGCATTTGAAGTTTAACCGCGCACAGGAGGAGTTCGCCCATGGAGAACTGGATGGAAATCAAGGTGCTGACGACCACGCAGGCCGCCGATCTGATCTCGGAGATCCTGCTGGAGGCCGGCAGCGAGGGCACGATGATCGAGGACAGGAACGACGTCGCCGCGAACCAGCGCCCCGAGGGACAGTGGGACATCATCGACGAGGCCATCGCCGAGCGCATCGGCGACGATGTGAAGGTCACCGGCTATTTTCCCATTGACGGGCATCTCAACGATGTCATTGCGCAGATCCAGTCCGAGCTGCGCCGCCTGCGCGCGCTGGAGCTGGACTTCGATCTGGGCAAGCTGGAGGTCATCACCCAGGGATTTGAAAACGAGGACTGGTCCGAGAGCTGGAAGAAGGCCTTCAAGCCCATCCGACTGGGCGAGCACTTCGTGATCCGGCCCGGCTGGGCGGAATTCGATCCCCTGCCCGGCGACAAGGTGATTGAGATCGATCCCGGCCTGGCCTTCGGCACCGGCACCCATGAGACCACCGGCATGTGCACCGCGCTGGTGGAGAAGTACGTCAGGCCCGGTCAGCGCGTGATCGACATCGGCACCGGCTCGGGCATTCTGGCCATCGCCGCCGCCCACATGGGCGCGGACGAGGTGCTGGCCACCGATCTGGATCCCGTGGCCGTGCGCGTGGCGGCGGAGAACGCCGGAATCAACGGCTTCGACGACCGGATCAGCTGCCGCTGCGGCGACCTGCTGGACGTGGTGGACGTGTCCGGCGACGTGGTGATCGCCAACATCATCGCGGATGTGATCATCATGCTGGCGAGACCCGTGCGCGCGCGCATTGCGGACGGCGGCCTGTTCATCTGCTCCGGCATCGCCGTGGATCGCCGCGACGACGTGATCCGCGCGCTGAACGAGGCCGATTATGAGATTCTGGACGAGCCCGTGAAGGGCGAGTGGGCGGCGTTTGCCGCGAGGAAGCGCTGATGCACACGTTTTATCTGGAAAGGCGCGCGGCGGTGGGCGAGACCGTCGCCCTGCCGAAGGACGAGGCCAAGCACGCGCTGAAGGTGCTCCGGCTGAGCGTTGGCGACGAGATCTGCGCGCTGGACGGCTGCGGCGGGCGCTATGCCGCCGTGCTGGAGCGCGCCGGCGGCGATGCGGCCGAGGTGCGCCTGACCGGCGAGCTGCCCTCCAACGAGCCGCCGGTGCGTGTCACGCTGTATCAGGGACTGCCCAAAGCCGACAAGCTGGACTTCATCGTGCAGAAGCTGACCGAGCTGGGCGCGGGCGGCGTGGTTCCGGTGAAGATGGAGCGCTGTGTGGTCAAGTCCGACGCGAAGGACGGCAAAAAGCGCCAGGAGCGGCTGGAGCGCATCGCCTTTGAGGCGGTCAAGCAGTGCCGCCGCGCCTGCAGCCCCGCCATTGCCGAGCCGATGACCTGGAAGCAGGTCTTCGAGCGCGTGAAGGAGCACGACCTGGTGCTCGTCCCCTGGGAGGATGCGGCGGGTTATTCCATGAAAAAAGCCTTTGCCGACGCGCCCGAAGCCCGGGACGTGGGCATCGTGGTCGGGCCGGAGGGCGGCATGAGCGAGGGCGAGGTGGACGCGCTCCGCGCGCAGGGCGCGAAGGTCGTCACGCTGGGCCCGCGCATCCTGCGCGCCGAGACCGCCGCCGTGGCCGCCGTGACCATGGCGATGACCCTGTGGGGCGACCTGTGAGGAGAGAGATATGAAGACGATTGCCGCATACACGCTGGGCTGCAAGGTCAATCAGTACGATACCGAGGCCATGCTGGAATCCTTTGAGCGGGCGGGCTACGTTTCCGTGCCGTTTTCCGACGAGGCCGACGTCTACCTCGTCAACACCTGCACCGTCACCGGCACGGGCGACCAGAAGTCGCTGAAGACCGTGCGCCGCGTTGCGCGCACCCATCCCGACTGCGCCATCATCGTGGCGGGCTGTCTGGCCCAGCGCGAGGCGGAGGAGATCGCGCAGATGGACAACGTGCGGCTGGTGATCGGCGTGCAGCGCCGCGCCGAGGTGGTCGAGCTGCTGGAGCAGGCCGTGGTGGACGGAAAGGCGTACAACGCCGTCGCGCCGCTGAAGGGCGCGGGGTTCGAGAACCTGTTCGTCTCCCGGCACGAGGGAAAGACCCGCGCCACGATGAAGATTCAGGAGGGCTGCGACCGCTACTGCAGCTACTGCATCATCCCCAGCGTTCGCGGTCCGGTGCGCTCCATGCCCATGGAGGACGTGCGCGCCGAGGCGAAGCGGCTGACCGACGCGGGCTATCGGGAGATCGTGATGACCGGCATCCACCTGGCCAGCTATGGCCGCGGCACCGACGAGACGCTGATCGACGCCATCCGCGCCGTGCACGATACGCCGGGCGTGGAGCGCGTGCGGCTGGGCTCGCTGGAGCCCATGACGGTGACGGAGGATTTCGCCCGGGCGCTGGCGGCGCTTCCGGGGCTGGCGAGGCAGTTTCATCTGTCGATGCAGTCGGGCAGCGCGGGCGTGCTCCGGCGCATGCACCGCCGCTACACGCCGGAGGAGTATTTCGCCGCCTGCGGGACGCTCCGGCGCTTCATGCCGGACTGCGCCATCACCACGGATGTGATCGCGGGCTTCCCGGGCGAGACCGAGGAGGAGTTCCGGGAGACGATGGCCTTCGTGGAGAAGGTCGGGTTCGCCCGCATTCACGTGTTCCCGTACTCGCGGCGCGCCGGAACGGTGGCGGACCGCATGGATGGCCAGGTTCCCGAAAATATCAAGCGGGAGCGCGCACAAAAATTGATTGAACTTGGGAACAAATTGGAAACTCAATACGTCTCATATATGACCGGCACAGTGCAGAGGGTGCTGTTTGAACAGCCGGTGGGCGGAGGGCTCGCCGAGGGCTATACCGGTCAGTATGTCCGCGTGCGCGCGAAGGCCGCGCCGAATTCATTTGAACCGGTGCGCATCGTTCGCACCGAGGGCACGCTCGCCATCGGGGAACCGCTGGCGGAGGACGGGAGGTGAAGACCAATGGATTGTCTGTTTTGCAGGATCATCGCCGGGGAAATTCCCTGCACGAAGGTCTATGAGGATGATGCGGTGTTTGCGTTCCGCGACATCAATCCCCAGGCGCCGGTACATGTATTGATTCTGCCCAAGAAACATATGGCGAACATCCTGGAATGCGACGGCGAGACCATGAAGGCGCTGCTGAGCGCCATCCAGACCATCGCAAAGCAGGAGGGCGTCAGCGAGGACGGCTTCAGAATCGTCAGCAACTGCGGCAGGAACGGCGCGCAGTCGGTCAATCATCTGCACATCCATCTGATGGGCGGCCGGCAGCTGGCCGATTCCATGGCATAGGAGGCCGCGCACGCTTGGGGTATGGCGAACGTCGGGCGAAATTTTGTGAAAATTTGAAATTCTACTCAGATTTGCTTGACGGAACGGTGTGTGATGTTGTATAATATCCGATGTGGCGAACCCCATGCTACATTGGCGTATGCCATTTAATCGCGAGGGGAGGGAAAGCACATGTCCGAGGTACGCATTCGGGAAAATGAATCATTGGAAAGCGCACTGCGTCGTTTTAAGCGCAAGACCGCTCGTGATGGCATTCTCGCTGAGGCCAGAAAAAGAGAGCACTACGAGAAGCCGAGCGTGAAGCGCAAGAAGAAGGCTGAGGCCGCTCGTAAGCGCAAGTATTGATGCCAATGAAAGCCCCTTTGCAGCAGGCAAAGGGGCTGTTTTCTGATTCACTCTGTTTGTTTCTGAAAGATTTATTGCCGTTTTACTGCATGCGGGATGAGCTGCGTGCATAGGATTCATTGATCGGTTGATTCGCATTTGGAGAAAAGAAAATTTATGAAATACACCCTTCTGCTGTGGCCGCATGCAAACGTGCGCTACAGGAATGAGACCCAAAAGCTGGCAGAAGCGGAGCTGGCGGTCATGCTGGGACGAATCGCGCCGGGGACGGAGATCGCACCGGCGGAGTGCCTGGGCATTCCCGCGCTGAACCTGGAAACGGAGGGAGCGCTGTCCGAAGCTGCGCTGTCCGCAATCCGCGGCCATTCGCTGCTCTACGGACTGTTCGAATGCCGCGAGGACGGGGCGCTGACGCCGGCTGCCGGACGTGAAGCGGCATATCTGGGCGAGGACTTGCCCGGCATCCTCAAGTACAAGGGCAAGACGAACGAGCTGTTTACGCAGCTGCTGGTGAACGTGGCGCTGTATTCGGGCAGCTTCCGCGACGCGCAGGAGCAGATTCGGCTGCTGGATCCCATGTGCGGCCGGGCCACGACGCTGTTCGTGGGCGCAAACCGCGGATGGAACTGCACAGGCGTGGATCTGGACAGGAATGATCTGAAGGAATCTGAACAGTTTTTCAAGCGATATCTGGAATATCACCGGTATAAATATTCGGCGGAGCGCAGCTCGCTGACGGCGCAGGGACGCAAGCCCGCGCCCAGCGTCCGGTTTGCGTTTGCCGATACGCCGGAGCATTTCAAGCTGAAGCAGACGGCGTCGCTGCAGCTGGTGAACGCCGATGCGGCGAGTGTGCGCGAGCTGTTCGGCGCAAGGCGATTTCATATGATCGTCTGCGATCTGCCCTACGGCGTTCAGCACGCGTCCCACGGCGGCACGCTGGAGCAGCTGCTCAACAGGGTGCTGCCCGGCTGGCGCGAGGCGCTTCTGCCAGGCGGTACTGTGGCCGTGTCCTTCAATGCCCAGACGCTCAAGGCCGACGTTGTGCGCGATTGCATGGCGCGCGCCGGATTCGAGCCCCTTGCGGACGGCCCGTATCAGCATTTTTCCCATTGGGTGGAACAGGCGGTGACCCGCGATATCGCGGTGTGCCGCAGAAAGTAACCTGCACTGAGGAGGTGAACTATGGATTATCAGTCCCTGCACAATAAAACTGTGGTAGAGCTGCGCAGCCTGGCGCGGGAGATGAAGGTGAAGATTCCTTCGGGCACGGGCAAGGCTGTGATGATCGAAATGCTGCTGGAGGCGGAAGCCGCGCAGGCGCGCTCTGCCGCGCCCATCGAGAAGGAGGCAGGGGATCGGGAACGCACACCGGCGGCGGAGAAAGCGCCGCAGGAAGGAGAACGCACAGCCGGGCCGGACGCCGCGGCTGAGGAGGCTCAATCTATCCCATCATCGGCTTCGGAGGCCGCCTTGCAGGAAAAAACGCCCGCGGTCGGCCGGTCGAACACATCACATAAGAAATCCACATCGAAGAAATCACCCTTGATCAAGGCCGGAAGGCCGGAGCCCGCCGCGGCGAAGCATGCTCAAGCTCCCGCGGAAGATCGGAAACCGGCGCAGTCCGACGCTCATCCATCGGAGGAGGGAGAACCGCTCCCTGCACCGGCGCGCCCTGCCGTCGCATCCTCCGCCAGTATTGAAGACGTTCTTTTGAAGAAAACTGAAGAAAAACGCCGCGAAGGCGCGGACGAAGCACAGGGGACAAATCTGCCTGCCGCAGCCGCGGAAAAGGCGCGGACGGAGACGGCGGAGCCGAGGTCTGTGCGGACGCAGCCCAAACCGGCGGGTTCGCGCCCGCTGCGCGAGGATAGAGGAGCGGCTGCGCAGCAGAGACCGTCGGCGAGGGAACAGCGGCGCGAGCCGCGTGAAGCGGAGAACGCGCCCTTCGAGAGAACGCCCAGGGGCGTTTCAGCGCCGGAGACGGAGCGCGACGGCTTCGCGAAGACCGGCCGTCCGGCAAACTATGGCGGTCAGGGCGGATATCAGAGCGGCTACCGTCCGCAGCGCATCCCGCCGCGCGGCTCCGAGACTGCGTCGAGGAGCGGTGGGGAATATCCGCAGCAGCGCCGCGCACAGGAATCCGGCATGCGCCGGACGTACGGCGATCCCGCGCCCCGGGGCGGAGAGGACGTCAGACGCCCGGCAGAGGAGGATCATCGCCGCGGCTATGACGGCGTCCGCCGTCCGATGGACGGCCCGGTGCGGCAGAGCTTCGGCGACAGCCGGCGCAATACCTCCGCGGAGGAGGGCTTTCGCCGCAATGCTGAAGAATTTGACCGGCGCGGCTGGGAGGACGGCCGGAGGAATCCCGGCGCGGAGGATGCTGCCCGGACGGGCTACGCGGACGGCCGGAGGAATTTCAGCCTGGACGACACGGCCCGCCGCGGCGGCGAAGCGCCTCGACGGCTGGCGGAGAATACGCGCTGGAGCTGCGACGGTCCCCGTCCGGCGGCGGACGAGCCGCTGCGCCGCGATCCGGAGGAGTTCGAGATTCGCCGGAGGGACGCGTATGAAATCGGCGCGGACGGCGCGCCCATCGGCGATTTTGCCGACGGCGCGGGCCTGCTGGAGATTCAGCCGGATGGACACGGCTTTCTCCGCGCGGAAAACTGTCTGCCCGGCGAAAACGACATCTATATTTCCGTCGCCCAGATTCGCCGCTTCTGTCTGAGAAACGGCGACTATGTGGAGGGCAAGACGCGGCCTCAGCGCGAGGGCGACCGCTATGGCGCGATGGTCTATATCAACCGCATCAACGGCGAGCCGCCGGAGAAGGCGCTGTCGCGCAGACCCTTTGAATCGCTGATTCCGCTGTATCCCAACGAGCGCCTGCGGCTGGAGAGCCCGGAGAACCACGATCTTTCGCTGCGGCTGATCGACATCTTTGCCCCCATCGGCAAGGGCCAGCGCGGCATGATCGTGTCCCAGCCCAAGGCCGGCAAGACCACGCTTCTGAAGAAGATTGCCAACGCCATCTCGGACAACAACCCCGAGGTGAAGCTCATCGTGCTGCTGATCGACGAGCGCCCCGAGGAGGTCACCGACATGAAACGGTCGATCCGCGGCGACGTGATCTATTCCACCTTCGACGAGGCCCCCGAAAACCACGCCCGCGTGTCCGAGATGGTGCTCGACCACGCCCGGCGCATGGTGGAGATGGGCAAGGACGTGGTGATCCTGCTGGATTCCATCACGCGGCTCGCCCGCGCATACAATCTGGTGATTCCGCCCACGGGCCGCTCGCTGTCCGGCGGTCTGGATCCGGGGGCGCTGTACAAGCCCAAAAAGTTCTTTGGAGCCGCGCGCAACATCGAAAACGGCGGCAGCCTGACCATCATCGCCACCGCGCTGGTGGACACCGGCAGCCGCATGGACGACATCATCTTCGAGGAGTTCAAGGGCACCGGCAATATGGAATTGCACCTGGACCGAAAGCTCAGCGACAAGCGCATCTTCCCGGCCATCGATCTGGTGCGCTCGGGCACCCGGCGCGAGGAGCTGCTGCTCAGCGCCCGGGAGCTGGAGGGCGAGTATTCCGCCCGGCGGATACTCGCCAACGGCAACGCACAGCAGAATACGGAGCTGCTGATCAGCCTCATCGAAAAGACCTCCGACAACGAGGATTTCCTGAATCGGGTCAAGGGCTGGGTTGGCGTATATGAAAAGGAAGGCTTCACCATGGGCCGGTAAGAGGGGCGGCCCCATCTGGAGCCGCACGGCATGAAAATCGCCTGTAAAACACGCAGAACGAGGTGTTTTACAGGCGATTTTTTATGGAAGATCAGCCTCGCCGGAACTCCGGGTCAGCGGCGCGCCGATCAGCCCTCCAGCATGATCTGGCGGAAGCGATCCTGGCGTTCGCGGCGCACACCGGCGCGCTCCAGCCAGGCGGCGATGTTCTCCGCGTTCAGAATCTCCAGCACGGCGCGGATGTTTTTGGGATTGGAGTGGAGCATGGAGTCCTCGCCGGCCTGAAGCAGATACGCCTTCAGCTCCGGAATCCTCTCGATCATGCGGTTGACGCCGTTGGCGTTGTAGGTGTAGCTCACCTGATAATCGGCGACGATGTCCCCCTCGGCCACATTCAAAAGCAGCAGCAGCACGGCGGCCAGCACGCCGGTGCGATCCTTTCCGGCGGTGCAGTGGAACACCACCGCGCCCTGCTCCAGCCCCTCCATCACGGCGTTGGCGGCGCGGCCAACCCGATCCGGATTCTCCTGAATCATCTTCAGATAGCCCACTTTGAGGCTCATGGCGAAGGAGCGGGCCGCCTGATCCGGCGCGGCGGGATCCTCCTCCATCATGGGGCAGGCGCAGTAGCGCACGCCCTCCGGCACCCGGTCCGGCATGGCCTTCTGCTCGGAGGTTCCCCGCAGATCCACGATGGTGCGGATGTTCAGCTTTCGAAGGAGCGCCTCGTCCCGCTCCGACAGAGCCGAGAGTCCGTCCGCCCGGTAGAGCCGGTTCCATGCCACCATCCTGCCGTCCCGGTTCAGAAAGCCGCCCAGATCGCGGAAGTTCTGCGGCCCGTCCATGGGAATGTGCTTCAGATTCATACAGTGCTTCTTCTTCTGCTTTTTCTTCTAATTATAACGCCTGCGCGGGCCAAATTCAACTGAAATTGACGAGGGCGCGGGCCGAGGCTGGAATGAAGAAAAACGGAGGGAGACCTGGCGCGCACGGAACGACCGCCCCGGCAAATCCCCTGGAGGAGGCCGGGACGGTGCGTTTTCAGAATTGAAAGATCCAGTTCTGCCAGAAGCGGCACAGGCCGGGGAACAGTCCCTTTGCGCCGATGGCCTCGGAGGCGACGATGGGAATGGCGGCCACGTTTTTGCCCTCCACGACCACGTTGACCGAGCCGATGCGCTCGCCCGGCTCGATGGGCGCTTCCACGGATTCCGGCAGATTCGGCGACAGCCGGATGTCCTGCTCGCTGCCCTTGAGGATCAGCAGCGTGAGATCGCCGTCCAGCTCCAGCGCGAGGCTGTCGGATTCGCCGCCGACCACCGGCAGACGGCCCCGGATCGGCGTGCCGCGCTGGGCCACGGGGTAGAGACGGTAGTTGGCGAAGCCGTAGTCGAACATCTCCTTGGCCGCCTCGAAGCGCTCGGCGCCGCTGGGCGCGCCCAGCACCACGGCGATCAGGCGCATGCCGCCGCGCTCGGCGGTGGCGGAGATGCAGTAGCCCGCCTCGTCGGTGGAGCCGGTCTTGCCGCCGTCGCAGCCGGTGTAGAGGCGGATGAGCTTGTTGGTGTTGGTCAGCTGCGTGGTGCGGCCGTCGCCGTGGTCGACCTCGTCCAGCCAGATTCTGGAATACTGGAAGTACAGCGGGTGGCTGAACATGGCCATGGACATGATGGCCACGTCGCGGGCGGAGGTGTGCTGACCCTCCGCGGGCAGGCCGGTGCAGTTGACGAAGTGGGTGCTGGTCATGCCCAGCGCCTCGGCGCGGGCGTTCATCTGCGCGGCGCACAGCTCCTCGGAGCCGTAGAGCGTCTCCGCCAGCGCCACGGCGGCGTCGTTGGCGCTGCCCACGATCATGCTCTTGAGCAGCAGGGAGACGCTCTGCCGTTCGCCCACGTCCAGAAGCACCTGGGAGCCGCCCATGCCCGCCGCGTCGGGGGAGGTGGTCACGACGTCGTCCAGCGTGATGCGGCCCGCATCGATGGCTTCCAGGGTCAGCAGGATGGTCATCACCTTGGTGACGGAGGCCACGGGTCGGGGCGCATCGGCGTTCAGCTCGAAGATGACCTGTCCGCTCTCGGGCTCCAGCAGCAGCGCCGAGGCGCAGTTCAGGGTCATGGGCGGCGACTCCAGCAGCGGTTCGCCGGACAGCTCCGGCAGCGGCTCCGCGGAGGGCTCCGGAGATGCGGCCGGAGCGTTCAGATCGAGCTCTGCGCCCATGCCGCGGGCGGGCAGCAGCAGAAGCGCGATCAGCAGCAGGGAGACGAGACGGGTGCGCATGGGCATACCTCCAGTTGGCGTGAGATTCGTGCTGTTCCATTCTGTGCGTGTCCTGTGGAAAAAAGAACCTTCGCCCAAGGGAGAAAGCGCGCACCGCGTTCAAAAAGCGGACGTCCTCCGCATGGCCGGAACCATGCGGAGGACGTCCGCTGAGTCTTCGGGCAGGATTGCCGCGGCGGCATCGCCGGAGAAAACCTGTGGGATCACTTCGTCTCGTAGCTGAGGGCGGCGAGGGCCTGATCCAGCGCGCCGGTCAGAATGGAGTCCTCCACAAAGCCCTCCTCCGACTCGCACTCATTGCGCACGACGATGTTGACGCAGCGCTCGCCCATGTCGACGTAGGCGGAAAGCACCTGCGCGTACACCGCGTCCGAGGCGGCGACCTCCTCGGCCGCATCCTCTGCGGGCTCTGTCTCGATGGGCACGGTGCTGTAGATGAAATAGCTGACCGCGCGGCCGTCATCCTCCGCGCTCATCTTTTCGGAGCAGGTCACGTTCTCCGCGCTGGTGAAGGAGGCCAGCGTGGCGTCGGCGAAGGTCTGCGCGGCGAAATTGTAGGCACAGACGGAGATCCGGTCGATGGGGGATTCGGACGCAGGGGTGTAGATGTACTTCAGCACGTTGCCGTCCGAGGTGACGGGCTCGCTTGTCATGTCGAAGCCGTCGATTCCGGCCACCTGGCCGACCTTGAAGTAGCGCGGACTGCGCGCGGTGCCGCCGTTGACGATCAGGCTGTCGCCCTGTGTCTGTACGACGCCGTTGACCACTTTCAGAGAGCCGTCATCATACAGCAGGTTGAACAGAATCAGGCCGATCACAATCACAGCGACGATGGAAACCGTGATGCAAATCTCCTTTTTCGTGAGATAGGGCTTCTTGGTCACTGTCTTGCGATAGCCCTTGGATTTTGCACTCTTCTTCGCCATGGGATTCATTCCTTTCAAAGATCATCAAAAAATGGGAGAAGACCTTGCCCAACATGATACCCTGATTGCCGCTTCCGCCAAGGCTGGGGCTTGCCGAATCATCATGCCATGATTGCCGCTTCCACCAGGGCGCAAGCGACCCGGCCAAGCCTGCGGCTTGCCTAATCATTATACCACAGATTACGGAATTTGCGAGTGGAATAGAACACATTTCATAATAAAACCGCAAACAGATGCTAAAAGAACCGCGGCTCGCACTGGACGAGCCGCGGCATGGATCATTCCGCTTCGGGATATTCGATGATCGTGTTGGGCAGGAGGTACTCGTTCGCGCCGCAGTCGGGACATCCGGCATAGCCGGCCGCGAGCGCCTCGTCGCGGGGAACCAGCGTCCAGCTGCCGCTGAAGGATGCGCAGTCGTCGCTGGTGTGGCAGATCTCCTGTCCGTCCATCCACAGACAGGGCAGATCCACATATTCCGGCATCGGCGCATTGCACTTGCGGCAGCGCTTGTAGCGGCCGACGCATTCGCTGAGCGGATACAGCTTTGCGCCGCTCATGCCCGAGCAGTTCGGAATGGTGTGGTACCAGCCGCCGCTGGGGGAGTGGTACACCAGCGCTTCGCCCGCGGGCTTGAGGCTTGCAGTGGGCGCGACAACCATGGGCTCCGGCGTGGCGGTGGGATCGGGCTCCGGCGTGGCCGAGGGCTCCGGCGTGGCTTCGCCGTCGGGAATCTGACGACCGCAGGCCACCATGAACAGGTCGGCGCGGCAGGCCTCGCAGGGCAGACAGCCGGCGGACAGCGCGTCGTCCAGGGACATGAGCGACCAGTCGCCGCTGAATTCGCCGCATTCCCAGGTAAGATGGAAGTGTCCATCCTCGTCCGTCCAGACGGGAGACTCGAGCTCCAGCACCGAGGCGTCGGGCGTGCCGCAGTTCTTGCAGCGGCGCAGGCCTTTGGCGACCGCCTCCGCCAGCGTGCCGACGGGCGCGCCGGACATTCCCTTGCAGTCGGGCCGCATGTGATAGCAGACGCTGGCGGAATAATAATAGACCACGGCGTCGCCGGCAGGCGCGGGCAGCAGACTGGGATCAACCTCCGGAGAGGGGCTGGGCGCAGGCGTATCGGTGGGCGCGGGGGTGTCCGTAGGCGCGGGCGTGTCGGTGGGTTCGGGGGTATCGGTGGGCGCGGGGGTTTCCGTGGGCGCGGGCATGGCCGTGGAGGTCGGGGTGACCTCCGGGCTGGGCGCGGCCGATTCGGTTTCCACCGGCGCATCGGTCGGCGTGGGTGCGGGGGTTTCCGTGGGCGCGGGCGTATCGGTGGGCGCTGCAGTGGGCGTTCCGGTGGGCTCGGGCGTGTCCGTCGCTTCCACGAATTCGCCGCTGCGGTACAGCGTGCCGTTGCCGATGGCCGCCGCGCTGTCGGGGTCGGGCGTGAACTCCGGAACGGTCAGGGGCAGCTCGCCTTCGCCGGTCACCTCGGGGGTCGCGCCGGTCGCGGGCGCATCGGTGGGCGCGGGGGACGGCGTGCTGGTGGGCTCGGGCGTGTCGGTGGGCGCCTGCGTGGGCGCGTCGGTGGGCTCGGGCGTCTTTTCCAGGCGCTCCGCGATGCCGGCCCGGGCGGCGCTGGCGAGCTCGACGCCCTGATCGATGGCGTCGGCCGCATAGCGCATGGAGACGCGGCTGGCGGCGTCGTGGAGATCGGCGGCGCTGTTCCAGACCTGAACGGCGCTGTCGCAGATGAGGGTGTAGCCGTCGCTGATGTAAACCGCGCCGTTGTCCAGGAAGTCGTTGACCTTGTCCTGGGCCTTGGTGATCTGCGGCACGTCGGTTTGCACGGTCAGGCTGTAGCCGAAGAGGGTGATGCAGAGGAACAGCGTGATGATGGTGGTCAGCAGCTTGCTGCTGATCGACCAGCGCATCTTCCGCCGCCAGAGCATGATCATTCCCACGGGCCACAGCAGGACGGACAGCAGCAGCGTAAACAGCGTATAGAAGAAGCCTGCGCCCTTGCGCCGGGGCGCGGGACGTCTGCCGCCGGACGCGCCCTGATAGGAGGCGCGCTTCTCGGAGCGCATCATATAGCCGCGCCCATGTCGGCGGGCAAAATACATTACAATGTCCGGCTTTTCACTGCGGTTGAATGATGAACGCATGATTTCGTCCCTTTCCACTGAGCTTGATTGAGCGAGCATGGTGAAAAAATACTCCATTACAGCGTATATTATATCAGAATCCGATGCAAACCTCAAACGACAACATTGTGACGAAAAATGGGCTGAATGCGGCGATCCCGTCACATGCCGGACTTCCGAGAAACTTAACGATGGCCATGGGAGGAAAGAAGGAAATATTGTCGAATAGATGAACTTGGGTTCCAATGAGGTTTTTTGTTTTTACACATGTAGAGCAGGAGGGAAAGGTAATGAATGTGGAACGAAATCTGCCCGTCGTTCGCGAGCGCAAGCTGGCGATCCTGAAGGGCGACCCGGAGCTCTGCGCACAGCAGAAGAAGGCGGGCAAGCTTCTTGCGAGGGAGCGCATTGCGCAGCTTCTGGATGCGGCGAGCTTTGTCGAGCTGGACGTGTTGAATGCTGACGCCGGCGTTGTGACCGGATACGGTCTGGTCAACGGCAGCCCCGTCTATGTCTACGCGCAGGACTTCACCGTCAAGGGCGGTTCTGTAGGCGTAGCGCACGCACGCAAAGTGCTGAAGGTGATGGATCTGGCCGAAAAAACCGGCGCGCCCGTCATCGGAATCCTGGATACCGCCGGCGCGCGCCTGGACGAGGGCGTGGACGCCATGAACGCTTATGCCCAGATGGCCGGCCGCGTGAGCAAGCTGTCCGGCGTGGTGCCGCAGATCTCGCTGGTGCTGGGCCAGTGCGGCGGCATCGCCTCCGCCATCGCGGGCATGACCGATATTACCATTATGAGCAAGAACGGCGCGCTGTTTGTCAACGGCCCGATGGTCGTTTCCGCAGTCGCCGGCAAGGAAGTGGACATGGCCACGCTGGCCGGTCCGCAGGCCTCCATGCGCTCCGGCATGGCGCAGCTGACCGCCGAGACCGATGAGGAGGCCATCGCCGCCGCCCGCAAGCTCGTTTCGATGCTGCCCGTGAACAATCTGGACGAGGCTGTCGAGATCAGCGCCGACGACGTCAACCGCGAGCTGGCGGAGCTGAACGGCGTCGACAAGCTGGAGGACATCCGCGACCTGATCCGCAGCGTCTCCGACCTGGGCGACGTCGTGGAGCTCAGCGCCGACTTCGCGCCCTCCATGGTGACTGCGCTGGGCAAGATCGGCGGCGCGACCGTCGGCTTCATCGCCAACCAGGCCGCCAAGGACGAGGGCCGTCTGACCGTGTACGGCTGCAAGAAGGCCGCCGCCTTCGCGTCCTTCTGCGACTGCTTCTCCATTCCGGTGGTGACCGTGGTGGATTCCATGGGCATGAAGATCAGCACTGCGCCCCAGGGCGAGCTGGCCCGCAACGGCGCGCAGCTGATGTTCGCGCTGTCCCAGGCCACCAACGTGCGCATCGCCCTGATCGTGGGCAACGCCGTGGGCATGGGCTATGCCGCGCTGGCTTCCCGCGCGTCCGCCGACGTGGTCTACGCCTGGCCGGGCGCGGTGATCAGCGCCGTGACCCCGAAGATCGCCGTGCAGCTCAACAGCGCCGACGAGCTCAAGGGCGCCGACGATCCCTACGCCAAGCGCGCGGAGCTTGAAAATCGGTACATGGACGACGTGGCCGACGGCGTGAACGCCGCGAAGCTGGGCTATGTGGACGATGTGATCGAGCCCGTCCAGACCCGCCAGATGATCGCCGCCGCGCTGGAGATGCTCTCCGGCAAGCGTGAGAACGGCCCCGCCCGCAAGCACGGCAACATGCCGCTGTAAGGAGGCAAGGTCATGAGCAATTTTCTGAGTACCCTCGTTTATGGCGGAACCGTGGCCATCATCGGCCTGTGCATCGTCTTCGTGGGCCTGTCCATTCTGATTCTGTGCGTGTGGCTGATGGCCCGCGTGTTTGACAGCATCAACGCGAAGAAGGACGCCGCCGAGAAGGCTGCCGCCGCAAAGGCTGCGCCCGCGCCGGCTCCCGTGGCCGCGCCCGCGCCCGCGCCGGTGGAGGAGCCCGTCGTGGACGACGCCGAGCTGATTGCGGTGATCTCCGCCGCCATCGCCGCGTTTGACAATTCGGGCAAGACCCTCGTGGTGCGCAAGGTGCGCCGCGTGTCCGCCTGGAACCGCAGCTCCCGCGAGGAGCAGGTCTGCCGCTTCTGATTTTGAACCGGATCAACGATTAGATAAATAGGAGGAACTGAAAATGCGCAAGTTCGCTATCACCGTCAATGGTACGACCTATGAAGTAGAAGTTGAGGAAATCGGCGGCGCGCCCGTGTTCGCGGCTGCTCCCGCTCCTGTTGCCGCGCCCGTGGCTGCGCCCGCTGCCGCTCCGGCCGCCGCGCCCAAGGCTGCCGCCGCGCCCAAGGCTGCTGCTCCCGCCGGCGCCGAGGCCGTGAAGTCCCCCATGCCCGGCAACATCCTGGATGTGAAGGTTTCTGCCGGCCAGTCCGTGAAGAACGGCGATACCCTGCTGATCCTCGAGGCCATGAAGATGGAAAACGAGATCAAGGCGCCCCGCGACGGCGTGGTGGCCAGCGTCAACGTCGCCAAGGGCGCGACCGTCAACACCGGCGACCTGCTGCTTTCCCTGAACTGAGCAATTCCTTCGGAAAAGCGGTAAGGAGGGTTAACCAATGTACAAAATCAAAAAGGCAAGCTGGAGACGCGGCGTCGCGTGCCTGCTGGTGCTGCTCTCCCTGCTGACCGTCTGGGCCTGTGCCGAGACGGCGCAGGAGGAGCCCGCGGCCTATATGCCCAGCGAGCAGATTGACTGGGAAGCGGTGGACGCGGCGGTGGAAGAGGCCAGCCAGTCCAGCGGCGATCCCGAGATCAACGTGCTGCAGGGCCTCGGAAATATCGTGAAGTCCACCGGCATCGCCAAGAGCATTGAGGACGGCGACTGGAAGTGCTACATCATGATCGCCGTCGCGTGCTTCTTCCTCTATCTGGCGATTGTGAAGCAGTTTGAGCCGCTGCTGCTGCTGCCCATCGCGTTCGGCATGCTGCTGGCGAACCTGCCCGGCGCGGGCATGATGAGCCACGTCAGCTACACGTTCTATGAAACCCTGCAGGATGCGGTGGTGGGCGCGCAGCGACTGGGCAAGGACATGTCCGATATCGTCTGGCGCTTCAACGAATCCACCGGCACCATGCAGTACAGCCTGCAGACCGCCAACGCGGGCCTGCTGTACTATCTGTATCAGGGCGTCAAGCTGGGCATCTTCCCGCCGATCATCTTCATGGGCGTCGGCGCGATGACCGACTTCTCCCCCCTGATTGCAAATCCCAAGTCCCTGCTGCTGGGCGCTGCCGCGCAGCTGGGCATCTTCCTGACCTTCCTCGGCGCGAAGGCCATGGGCTTTGCTGCGAATGAGGCGGGCTCCATCGGCATCATCGGCGGCGCGGACGGCCCCACGGCCATCTTCGTCACCACCAAGCTGGCGCCCCATCTGCTGGGCCCCATCGCCGTCGCGGCGTACTCCTACATGGCGCTGGTGCCGGTCATTCAGCCGCCGATCATGCGCGCGCTGACCACCGAAAAGGAGCGCAAGATCCGCATGGGTCAGCTGCGCAAGGTCACCAAGACCGAGACGATCATCTTCCCGATCATGGTCACGATCATCGTGTCCCTGCTGCTGCCCGACGCGGCGACGCTGGTGGGCTGCCTGATGTTCGGCAACCTGGTGCGCGTCTGCGGCGTGACCGAGCGCCTGAGCAAGACCGTGCAGAACGAGCTGTGCAACATCGTCACCATCTTCCTGGGCCTGACCGTCGGCGCGACCACCAAGGGCAGCACGTTCCTGACCCTGGATACGATCAAGATCGTGGTGCTGGGCGTCGTGGCGTTCGGCTGCGGCACCGCGGGCGGCGTGCTGCTGGCGAAGCTGATGAACGTGCTCTCCGGCGGCACCATCAACCCGCTGATCGGTTCCGCAGGCGTTTCCGCCGTCCCGATGGCGGCGCGCGTCTCTCAGAAGGAGGGCCAGAAGGCCGATCCCGGCAACTTCCTGCTGATGCACGCCATGGGCCCGAACGTGGCCGGCGTTATCGGCTCCGCAGTTGCGGCCGGCGTGTTCATTGCGCTGTTTGCCAAGTAATGATCGTTTCGTTCCGCGCGTGACGAAACGCGCGGAACCTCCAAGTGAGATAGTTAGGAGGAAATCAAAGTGGCGAAAGTAATGATTACCGAGACCATTCTTCGCGACGCGCACCAGTCCCAGGCTGCGACCCGTATGCGCCTGGAGGACATGCTGCCCGCGTGCGAGGTTCTGGACAAGGTTGGCTATTATTCTCTGGAGTGCTGGGGCGGCGCGACCTTTGACAGCTGCCTGCGCTTCCTGAACGAGGATCCCTGGGAGCGCCTGCGCCAGCTGAAGAAGGCGCTGCCGAACACCAAGCTGCAGATGCTCTTCCGCGGCCAGAACATCCTGGGCTACAAGCACTATGCCGACGACGTGGTGGACGAGTTCGTCCGCCTGTCCATCAAGAACGGCATCGACGTCATCCGCATCTTCGACGCGCTGAACGATCCCCGCAACCTGGCCACCGCCATCAAGGCGACCAAGAAGTACGGCGGCATCTGCGAAGTGGCCATGAGCTACACCATCAGCCCCGTGCACACCGAGGAGTACTTCGTGAACCTGGCCCTCGAGTTCGAGAAGCTGGGCGCGGACAACATCTGCATCAAGGACATGGCAAACCTCATGCTGCCCTATGACGCTTACTCCCTGGTGAAGAAGTTGAAGGCCGCGCTGCGTCCCACCACGCTGGTGCACCTGCATACCCACAACACCACCGGTACCGGCGACATGGTCAACCTGAAGGCCATCGAGGCGGGCTGCGACATTGTGGACTGCGCGCTGTCCCCGCTGGGCAACGGCACCGCCCAGCCCGCGACCGAGGCCCTGGTCGCCACGCTGAAGGGCACCGAGTACGACACCGGCATCGACCTGGATCTGCTGACCAAGGCCACCGACCACTTCCGCGGCGTGGCGGAGAAGCTCACCAAGCAGGGCGTGCTGGATCCCAAGGTGCTGAAGGTGGACGTCAACACCCTGAAGTATCAGGTTCCCGGCGGCATGCTGTCCAACCTGATCAACCAGCTCAAGCAGGCCGGCAAGTCCGACAAGCTCTACGAGGTGCTGGCAGAGGTTCCGCGCGTGCGCAAGGACTTCGGCTATCCGCCGCTGGTCACCCCCACCTCCCAGATCGTGGGCACCCAGGCCGTCATGAACGTCATCTGCGGCGAGCGCTACAAGATGAACCCCAAGGAGTCCCAGGGCCTGATGCGCGGCGAGTACGGC
>SFJH01000043.1 GCA_004555155.1 Clostridiales bacterium | reverse complement strand
GGGCTGCACGTTGACGGCGGTGCCCCAGGAATAGGGGATGTCGTTCATGCGGCGATAGACGTTGGCGCGGGGGTTGTCCCAGGAGCGGAACACGGCCTTCACGGCCTCGATCAGCTGCACCTTGGGATCCAGAGGGAAGTCCTCGCCCTTCTGCTCCTTGTAGTAGGCCTTGAAGCGGACGACCAGCTCCTTCATGTCGTTGACGTCCAGATCGATGTCGTTGGTGACGCCCTTCTTTTCCTTGACTTCGTCGATGATGACCTCAAAGGTCTTCTTGGAGATTTCCATGACGACGTCGGAGAACATCTGGATGAAGCGGCGATAGGAGTCGTACACGAAGCGCTCGAACTTGGGATCGGGGTTGCCCGCGATCAGGCCGGCGGCGACTTCGTCGTTCATGCCCAGGTTCAGGATGGTGTCCATCATGCCGGGCATGGAGGCGCGGGCGCCGGAGCGCACGGAGACCAGCAGCGGGTTCTTCGCGTCGCCGAACTTCTTCTCGTTGATGGCTTCGATCTTGGCCAGGGCCTCTTCGATCTGGGCCATGATCTCGTCGGTGATCTGGCGGTTGTTCTCGTAGTAAGAGGTGCAGGCGTCGGTGGAGATGGTGAAGCCCTGGGGAACCGGGAGTCCCAGGTTGGTCATCTCAGCGAGGTTGGCACCCTTGCCGCCAAGGGTGTTGCGCATGGAAGCGTTGCCTTCGCTGAAGAGGTATACGTACTTCTGCATGGTAATCATCCTCCTCGATCCTATTTGTAGAAGTGGGGGGTCGCAACCCGACGGCTGAAAAGCGCAGCCGTCGGGTTGAAGCAATTTATTATACAGCAGTTTGTGTGATTTTACAAGTATATTCTGGTAAATAAACACTTCTTTTATTCATGGGAAGCGCACAAAAGGCCGACTTTTTTCGTTGCCCGGTATTGACGTTTGCAGCAAAATGCGCCATAATATGATCGGAAGTTTTTCGATTCTGGAGGGCGTATGTCGCATATCATTGCATCGGTGGATCCGGGAAGTCCGGCGGAGCGGGCGGGCGTCCGGGCCGGAGACCGGCTGGTTCGCATCAACGGGGAGGTCGTGATCGACTTTCTGGACTATCAGGCGCTGAGCGCCGAGCGACGGCTGACGCTGACGGTGCTGCGCGACGGCGCGGAGCTGGCGCTGCGGGCCGCGAAGGGCGAGTACGCGCCGCTGGGGCTGAACTTTGACACGCCGATGATGTCGGGCGTGCGCATGTGCTGCAACCGGTGTCTGTTCTGCTTTGTGGATCAGCTGCCGCATCACGTGCGCGAGACCATGCGCGTGAAGGACGACGACTGGCGCATGAGCCTGATGATGGGCAACTATGTGACGCTGACCAATGTGTCCGACCGGGAGCTGGACCGGATCATCGCGCGCCACGCCTCGCCGATCTACATCTCCGTGCACGCCGCCGATCCCGCGCTGCGCGCGCGGATTCTGGGCACGCCCCGGGCGGAGAAGCTGATGGCGCAGCTGAAGAAGCTGTCCGACGGCGGGATCGAATTCCACTGTCAGGCGGTGCTGTGCCCGGGCCTGAACGACGGGCCGGCGCTGGAGGAGACCATCCGCGCGCTGACCGCGCTGCCGGGGGCGCTTTCGCTGGCGCTGGTGCCGGTGGGGCTGACGAACCACCGCGAGGGGCTGCCGGAGCTGCGCAAGTACGCGCCGGAGGAGGCCCGGGCGGTGCTCGATCAGGCGGAGGTCTGGCGGAGGAGGCTGCTCGAGGAGCGGGGCACGCGGTTCGTGTTCCCGTCGGACGAGTTCTATCTGCAGGCGGGCGTCGAGGTGCCCGCGGACGAGGAATATGAGGACTACGGCCAGATCGACGACGGCGTGGGCATGCTCAGGCTGCTGGAGACGGAGTTTTCCGCCGCGTGGGCGGAGCTTCCCGAGGCCGACAGGGCTTCGGGCGGCGGCGTGAAGCTGGCGGTGGCCTGCGGCGTGTCGGCCGCGCCGTTTCTGACAAGACTGATCGGGGAGCATCCGGTTTCGGGGGCGGCGGTGGAGGTCGTGCCGGTGGAGAACCGGTTCTTCGGGCCGAACGTCACCGTGTCGGGACTGATTGTCGGTCGGGATCTGATCGACCGGATGCGAAACGTCGACTGCGACGCGGTGCTGATCACCGAGTGCATGCTGCGCTCGGAGGGCGACCGGTTCCTGGACGATATGACGCTGGAAGCGGTCTGCGCGGCGCTGGGAAGGCCCGTGGTGCCCGTGGGACGGCGGGGCGATCAGCTGCTGGAGGCGCTGATGACCGTGGGAAGATAGGCGAAAGTCCGGCATTCTGCCGGGCTTTTGTGGTTCATGGTTGATTTCCGGGCGGTTTTCAGGTATAATTATAATAGGGTTAGAATAGTTTGACAGAATGAGAGCGGCGCGCGCTGCCGCGCTTTGGAGGTTATTATGGCAAAACCGCTTGTGGCAATCGTGGGACGGCCCAACGTGGGCAAGTCCACCTTTTTCAATCAGATGGCCGGTCACCGCATCGCGATCGTGGAGGACACGCCCGGCGTGACCCGCGACCGCGTCTACGCCGACTGCGAATGGCAGAACTACAAATTTACGCTGATCGACACCGGCGGAATCGATCCCCAGTCGGACGACCCGCTGCTGTCCCAGATGCGCCGCCAGGCGGAGATCGCCATCGAGACCTGCGACGTGATCCTGTTCTTCGTCGACGGCAAAAGCGGCATGACCGCGGACGACGAATCCGTGGCGGACATGCTGCGGCGCAGCGGCAAGCCGGTCATGCTGGTGGTCAACAAGGTGGACAACATCCGCATGATGGACAACATCTATGAGTTCTACAACCTGGGCATCGGCGATCCCATCGGCATCTCGTCGGTGAACCTGCTGAACTTCGGCGATATGCTGGAGGAGCTGTGCAGGCACTTCCCCGACCCCGAGGCGGAGCCGGAGCGCCCGGACGCGATTCAGATCGCCGTGGCGGGCAAGCCCAACGTGGGCAAGTCGTCGCTGGTGAACCGGCTGCTGGGCGAGGAGCGCGTGATGGTCTCCGACATCGCCGGCACCACCCGCGACGCCATCGACACCCGCTTCACCGCGCCGGACGGACAGGACTACGTGCTCATCGACACGGCGGGCATCCGCAGAAAGCGCGCCATCGAGTATCAGTCGCTGGAGCGGTTCTCCATCGTGCGCGCGCTGGCGGCCATCGACCGCTGCGACGTGGCGCTGATGGTCATCGACGCCACCAAGGGCGTGACCGAGCAGGACGCCAAGATCGCCGGCTATATCGACGAGCAGGGCAAGGCCGCCATCATCGTCATCAACAAGTGGGACGCCATCGAGAAGGACACCGGCACCATGAACGAGTACATCGCCAAGGTGCGCGGGGATCTGAAGTTCATGGCCTACGCGCCGGTGCTGTTCATCTCGGCGCTGACGGGCCAGCGCACGGACCGCGTGCTGGAGACGGTGAAGGCCGTCTATGAACAGGCCAGCCGGAGAATCACCACCGGCCTGCTCAACGACATCCTGACCGACGCGCAGGCCGCCCTGCAGCCCCCGGCCACGTCGGGGCGCAGGCTCAAGATCTACTACGCCACGCAGCAGGAGACGAATCCGCCCACGTTTGTGATGTTCGTCAACGATCAGACGCTGATGCACTTCTCCTACGAGCGCTATCTGGAGAAGCAGTTCCGCAAGGCCTTCGGCTTCGAGGGCACGCCGCTGAGGTTCATCCTTCGCGAAAAGCAGAAGAAGGAGGACTGACGCCGGGGGACGTTCCCATAAAGGAGGGATATTGTGAACATCCTCTTTCTGATCCTGTCCGCGCTGATCGGCTATCTGCTGGGCGGCATACCGGTGGGCGTGCTGATCGCCCGGTTCTACGGCAATCTGGACATCCGCAAGACCGGCAGCGGCAATGCCGGCACCACCAACGTGCTGCGCACGCTGGGCTGGATTCCCAGCGTCATCACGCTGGTGGGCGACTGCCTGAAGGGCGTGCTGGCCGCGTGGATCGGCAAGCTGCTGGGCGGCGACGCGGGCATGCTGCTGGGCGGCTTCTTCGCCGTGCTGGGCCACGACTTCCCGGCGTTCATGGGCTTCAAGGGCGGCAAGGGCATCGCCACGTCGCTGGGCGTCACGTTTGTGATCTGCACGCCGGTGGCGCCGTGGCTGGCGGTGATCGTGCTGGCGATCGTGGCGGTCACGCGGATGATGTCGCTGGGCTCGCTGGTCGCGTCGCTTTCCTATCCGGTGCTGTTCTGGATCTATCTGCCGGAGGGCGCGAACCGGCTGATGTTCATGAGTTTTGCCGTCGCCGCCATGCTGCTGTCGATCTTCTGCCACAGGTCGAACATCGCGCGCCTCGTTCACCGCAGGGAGAACAAGCTGAACTTCGGCAGGATCACCCATATTTCAAAGGAATACATGCGCAAGCACCGCGAGAAGCGTGCGAAGAAGTGAAAGGAGCCGCCATGGCCAGGAAAATTCTGATCGGGCTGGACGTGGGCACGTCCGGCGCGAAGTGCATCGCCGCCGACGGGGAGGGCCGCGTGCTGGCCTCGTCCACGCAGGAGTATCCGCTGTATACGCCCCGCCCCGGCTGGGCGGAGCAGAACCCGGAGGACTGGTTCGAGGCCTGCGTGCGCGGGCTGAACGAGATCCTGCCGAAGGTCGACAAGAGCGCGCTGGCGGGCGTCAGCTTTTCCGGGCAGATGCACGGGCTGGTGGCGCTGGACGCCCGCGGCGAGGTGATTCGCCCGGCGATCCTCTGGTGCGACCAGCGCACGGAAAGGCAGTGCGAGTGGATCGCCGCCCGCGCGGGGAATCTGCTGGAATACACCAACAACCGCATGCTCACCGGCTATACCGGCGGCAAGATCCTCTGGCTGCGCGACGAGGAGCCGGAGAACTTTGAGCGGATGCGGGCGTTCGTCTGCCCCAAGGATTACATCCGCTACCGGCTGACGGGCGAGCTGGGCATCGACGTGTCCGACGCGTCCGGCACCGGCTTCTTCGACACGAGGAACCGCCGCTGGAGCGACGCGCTGATCGAAATCGCCGGACTGGACCGGTCGATCTTCCCCGAGGCGCACGAATCCACCGAGCTGGCCGGGCAGGTCACCCGGGAGGCCGCGGCGCGCACGGGTCTGCCGGAGGGACTGAACGTCTACTTCGGCGGCGGCGACGCGGTGATCCAGACCACCGGCGCGGGACTGGTGCGCCCGGGGATTCTGGGCGTGGTGATCGGCACGGCGGGCAACGTCTCCATGGGACTGGACGCCTTCCACGCCAATCCCAACGGCGATCTGCAGATGTTCTGCAACAACGAGCCCGGCCTGTGGCACAGCCTGGGCTGTCCGCTGACCTCCGGCGGCGCGTACCGCTGGTACCGCGACGAGCTGTGCCAGCACAGCGTCGCGGCGGCGAAGGCCTCCGGCCGGAACGTCTATGATCTGATGGGCGAGGAGGCCGCGCAGTCCCGGCCCGGCGCGAACGGCGTGATCTTTACGCCGTATCTCACCGGCGAGCGCTGTCCCTATCCCGATCCCAACGCCCGGGGCGCGTTCTACGGCCTGAGCCTGAACACGGCGCGCGCCGATCTCACCCGCGCGGTGATGGAGGGCGTGACCTATTCGCTCAAGCAGGTGATCGACCTGATGGCGGGCTTTGCGAAGTGCGAGAAGGTGTATACCTCCGGCGGCGGCAGCGCCTCGCCGCTGTGGCGGCAGATTCAGGCGGACGTGTTCGACCTGCCGGTGTACACCATGTCCGCGGCCAGCGAGGGCGGCGCTTACGGCGCAATCATGGTGGCCGGCGTGGGCGTGGGCGTGTGGAAGAACCTCAGCGAGGCCGCGAGCATCGTCCATGTGGAGACCGAGACGCTCCCCAACCGCGAAAACCGCAAGGCCTATATGGATTCCTTTGAAATCTATTCGAAGCTCTACCCGGCGCTGAAGCCCGTGTATGACCTCAGCGCGTCGAAGGGCTACTGATCCCGGAACGGCAGAAACCCGGCTGCGCAAGGCGGCCGGGTTTTTTGTCGCTTCAGCGCATGAAGGATGCGCGTTAGGCTACATAACGTTAAAGATATGTGCTGATTGATTGAAAAAATCGATGAAATTTGGTATAATAAGGGTAGATTCAACGTGCGGGTCGTCGATGACTGAAAACCTTCTGCCAGTTATCGGCGGCCGCTTTTTGTCTTTTGGGAGATCCGGGAAGAGGTGAAAATCATGTTTGAAGTCAACGACATCGTGCTCTACAACCAGACCGACGTCTGCCGGGTGCAGGACGTCCGCAGGATGCCCTTCCTTGACCGCGAGCGCATCGACTATTATGTGCTCAAGCCGCTGTATGAGGAGTCGCCGTCCAATTCCACGGTGTATGTGCCGGTGGGCGCCGATGAATCCCGGCTGCGCCGGGCGTTCACGGCGGAGGAGCTGTGGGAGATGCTGCGCGACGAATCCATCCGGGTTGCGTGGATCGACAGCCCGATGATCCGCAAGAAGGAGTACGCCGACCTGCTCAACCGCAATCACCCCCGGGAGCTGATCGGCCTGATCCGCACGGTGGCCCGCCGCCGCGCGGAAAAGCTGAGCGCCGGACAGAAGTTCTCCGAGGCGGACGAGAAGGTTCTCACCAGCGCGGAGAAGCGATTGTATCCGCTGTTTCGCTACATCCTGAACGTGAATCACGGGGAGTTTCTCAGGATGGTCGCCGGAGAGGACGCCTGCGCCGGGCAAAAGCTGGATCTGACCGGGATTTGATGCAGGTGGTTCCCTTTCGCGGGATTCTGTGGTATCATAGGGACGGCGAAAGGGGGAGATTTCGATGAATTTCTGCGGAAAAATGAAGGCGGTGACCTTCAGCTTCGACGACGGCGTGACCCAGGACCGGCGGCTGACGGCGCTGTTCAACCGCTATGGGCTGCGCGGCACGTTCAACGTCAACTCCGGACTGCTGGGGCGCGCGGGCGAGCTGACGGTGGCCGGCGAGCGGGTGCGCCACGACAAGATCGATCCCGGCGAGGTCGCGTCGCTGTACCGGGGCCACGAGGTCGCCGTGCACACGCTGACCCACCCGAATCTGACGCAGCTGGACGAGGAGGAGATCGTCCGCCAGGTGGAGCAGGATCGGCTCGCGCTGGAGCGGCTGACCGGCGGCCCGGTGGCGGGCATGGCCTATCCCTGCGGCGGCGTGAACAACGACGACCGCGTGGCGGAGATCCTCGGCCGGCGCACCGGCGTGCGCTACGCCCGCACCATCACGTCCACGGGCCGGTTCGACCTGCCGGAAAACCTGCTCCGGCTGGATCCCACCGTGCACTGCATCCGGTTTGAGGAGCTGTTTGCGCTGGGCGAGCGGTTCGTCGGCCTTCAGCCGGAGACGCCGCAGCTGTTCTACATCTGGGGCCACAGCTATGAGTTCGACGCGGGCGACGGGTGGAGGAATCTGGAGGAATTCTGCCGCTTCATCGCCGGGCGCGGCGATATCGCCTATCTGACCAACCGTGAGATCCTTCTGTAAAACCGAATGATGGGAAGCGCCGCTTCGCGAAATCGCGGGAAGCGGCGCTTCTTTATGCGAATTGTTACACGCGGGTCCCGTCAAAGTCATATTTATCTGATACAATAATGCTGTATCATGGGCAAATAGAAGCATGCGAGGATGACAGAAATGCACTGCGAGATCGCGATTTTTGATTTTGACGGCACCATCGCCGAGACCGGCCCCGGCATTCTCAACAGCGCGCGCTATGCGCTGGAGCAGATGGGACGACCCGATCCCGGAGAGGATGTGCTGCGCCGGTTCGTGGGGCCGCCGCTGTTCGATTCCTTCCAGGTTCTGTGCGGCCTGAGCGCGTGTGAGGCCGAGGAGGCCATCCGGCTCTATCGGGAGCGCTATTCCACGATCGGCCTGTTCGAGTCCGAGCTCTATCCGGGCATCCCCGAGCTGCTTCGGGAGCTGAAGACCGCGGGCGCGTGGGTGGCCGTGGCGTCGGGCAAGCCGGAGGCGTTTCTGCGGCGCATCATCCGGCATTTCGGCCTGACGGACTGCTTCGACGGCGTGGCCGGCCCCGCGCCGGGCAGCCATTCCGCCGACAAGCGCGCCCAGGTGCTCTCCGTGCTGCCCCAGGGAGCGGATCTGCGCCGCGCCTGGATGGTGGGCGACCGCTGCTTCGACGTGGACGCCGGCCGGGCGCTGGGCATGCACACCGTGGCCGTGGGCTACGGCTACGGCTCCCGGGAGGAGTTTGAGGCCTCCGGCGCGGAGCGCATCGTGGATACCGTGGAAGAGCTGCGGAGCGTGCTGCTGTAGCGCGGCGGACGGAAATCGGACAAAATCATGATATTTTTCCTGAAATCTGCGTCCGCGTCCGCACCGAAGTGAACCTGCGGAAGGATTCTTACGTCAAAGAAACAGATCGATCGCACTGCGATCGCCGATTTGGATGGACCACAAGGGGTTGAGTATATGGCATACGAAGAACTTTGCATGTACTGCTTTGAGGACAGACAGGGCCAGCCCATCTGCCCCCACTGCGGACGGGATTCCCGGGCGGCGGTGCCGCAGGTGCAGATGCTGCCGGGCACGCTGGTGTATCACGACCGGTTCCTGGTGGGCCGCGCCCTGGGCCAGGACGCCACCGGCATCGTCTACGCCGCCTTTGACACCAAGCGCGAAAACAAGCTGCGCCTGCGCGAATACCTGCCCCGCGACTGCGCCGAGCGCCTGAACGACGGCTCCGTCGCGCCCGTCGCCGGACAGGAGGATCAGTTCGACAAGGGCATGAAGAAGCTCCGCGCCAGCGTGGAGGGCGTGGAGGATCCCCACAAGCGCCACTTCTACTTCGAGGAGAACGGCACCGCTTACATCGCCCAGCGGAAGTCCGCCGCAGCCGCCGGCCGCGCGCGGAACGAGGACGAGGACGAGGGCAAGGCGGGCCTGAAGCAGGTGGGCGTGATCGTGGGCATCGCCGTGGCCGTGGTGGCCGTGGCGGCCATCGTGATCGTCTCGCTGGTGAACGGCGCGCTGAATTCCGCCAACGATCTGGTGCAGAATCCCACCCTCGCGCCCAATTCCACCACCGGCGTGTGGGCTCCGGCGGAAACGCCCACGCCCACGCCCTATGCCACCGCCACCTTCGCGGCGCTGGTGGATCCGGAGCAGTCGTGGATGGATTATACCTACGCAGGCGATGTGAACCAGGACTTTGACAACAAGCTCAGCCAGTCCTCCACCGCCACGCCGAAGCCCACCATCCGCCCCGAGGCCACCAAGTACAGCTCCACCATCAGCGGCTCCTCCCCGAAGGAGCAGATTACCAGCCTGCAGCAGCGGCTGGCGGCGCTGGGCTGGCTGGCCTCCGGAAACGTCAACGGCAGCTACGACGCGGCCACAAAGCAGGCCGTGAAGGACTTCCAGAACTACGTCAACACCGCGATCCGCCCCAGCGAGAAGCTGAGCGTGGACGGCATCGCGGGCCCGAAGACGCTGCAGTGGCTCTACGGCACCGATTCCGTGAAGCCCACGCCCACGCCCACCCAGGCCGTCACGCCCGATCCCGATCAGGGCATGACCGTGGACAAGAACTCCTCCAAGAACGACATCAAGGCCGTGCAGCGCAAGCTGATCGTACTGGGCCTGATGAATCCCGGTACGGACGACGGCGTCTACGGCACCACCACCACCGCCGCGGTGAAGAAGTTCCAGCAGCGCGTCAACCAGCTGCAGGGCTATAACGCGCTGGAGGTCTCCGGCGTGGTGGATCCCAACACCATGGCGTATCTGAACTACTATGTGGAGTGGTGGGAGAACCTGCAGCAGGCCACCGCCACGCCCGCCCCGGCCACGCCTACGCCGGAGCCCGTGCTGCCCAGCACGCCCACGCCCGCGCCCACCGCGGAGCCCACCGACGCGCCCACGCCCGAGCCCACGGAAATCCCCGATCAGGGCGAGGACAATTTCGTGGTGGACAAGGATTCCCCGAAGGAATCCATCCAGTACGTCCAGCAGATGCTGGTCGCCGTGGGTCTGCTGTCCGAGGGCGGCGACGACGGCGTGTACGGCCAGGGCACGGTCAACGCCATGCTGACCTTCCAGAAGTATGTCAACGCCAACCTCGGCGCGGGCACGCTGCCGGAGACCGGCGTCGGCGACGCGAAGACGCTGTCCTATCTGGAGGAATTCGTCGATCGCGGCATGGTGGTCAATCCCACCCAGGCGCCCACCCAGACGCCCACGGATGCGCCCACCCAGGCGCCCACCGATGCGCCGACCCCCGAGCCCACCGACGCGCCCGATCAGGGCGAGGACAATTTCGTGGTGGACAAGGATTCCCCGAAGGAGTCCATCCAGTACGTCCAGCAGATGCTGATTTCCGCCGGTCTGCTGCCCGGAGGCAGCGACGACGGCGTGTACGGCCAGGGCACGGCCAACGCCGTGCTGACCTTCCAGAAGTATGTCAACGCCAACCTGGGCGCGGACACCGTGCCGGAGACCGGCGTGGCCGACGCGAAGACGCTGTCCTATCTGGAGGAGTTCACCGATCGCGGCATGACCGTCAATCCCACCGACGCGCCCACGGCCGAGCCCACCCAGGCGCCGGTTCAGGCCGTGGAGCTCGCGCTGAACCTTGGCGGCGGCGAGATGGCCGACGGCGTGTACGCCGTGACCGGCGACCGCGTGACCTTCGAGTGGGCCGTCTCCGGCGCGGTGAGCGACTACTATGTCTACGTCACCGACGGCAACGGCGATATCTTCTATCAGGACGAGGCCACCGACCGCACCTCCGGCGCGTTCCAGGCGGCGTCGCTGACGCCCGGCATGGTTTACACCATCCGCGTCGGCGCGCTGCCCGTCGGCGGCGGCGAGTCGGACATGGTCTGGCAGGAGGCGCGCTTCGGCGTGCCTGCCGCCTCCGCCACCGACGCGCCCACTGCGGCGCCCACGGCCGAGCCCACCCGGGCGCCCGGCCGGATTGAGAGCCTGTCGCTGTCCGTGAACGGCAGCGCGCCCGGCGGCGTGATCGAGATCACCGGCGAAACCGTTTCCTTTGACTGGAGTGCCACCGGCGATGTGGAGAGCTACTCCGTGTACATCACCGACGGCTCCGGCAACCGCCGCACCATGCTGGAGAATTCCACCAGCACCAGCGGCACGCTCAAGGCCTCTCAGCTGAATCCCGGCGAGGTGTACACGCTCCAGGTGGCCGCGTATCCCACCGGAGGCGGCGAGGCAGTGTGGAGCGAGGCGCAGTTCACCGTGCCCTCCCCTGCGCCCACCGAAACGCCGGAGACCGTGACCCAGCCGGAGATCGTGCTGGAGGGCGCGACCTACGATGAGACCGGCATGCCCTATGTGAACGGAACCACCGCCGTATTCAGCTGGATGAACCGGGGCAATGTCCAGGGCTATCTGCTGTACCTGCTCAACAGCAACGGCGACCGGCTGGAGCTGGACAAGACCACGGCGAACACCGTGACCGTGGACGTATCCGCTTTCCCTGCGGGCACCTACCGGCTGTATGTCGGCGCAGTGCCCACCACCGCCGTCTCTGAGGAGGATGTGGTCTGGGGCAGCCTGATCTTCACCTGCACCGCGCAGGAATAAAATCGATTCAGGGAAGATTCCGCCCGCCGCGCGAAGCGCGGCGGGCGGACGTGCGTCTGTGTGCAGCGCGGGAGCCCCCCGAGCCGGACGAAAGGTTTTCCTCTCCGCGCGGCGGACGTGCGACTGCACGCAGCGCGGGAGCCCCCGAGCCGGACGGAAGGTTTCTCCCACCGCGCGGGCGGACGTGCGTCTGCACGCAGCGCGGAAACCCCGAGCCGGACGGAAGGTTTCCTCCATCGCGGGCGGACGTGCATCTGCGTGCAGCGCGGGAGCCCCAAATCCGGACGAAAGGTTTTCCCCACCGCACGGCGGGCGGATGTGCGTCTGTGCGCAGCGCGGGAGCCCCCGAGCCGGACGGAAGGTTTCTCCCACCGCGCGGGCGGACGTGCGTCTGCGCGCAGCGCGGAAGCCCCTGAGCCGGACGAAAGGTTTTTCCCGCCGCGCGGCGGGCGTTGTCTTCGGCGGGCGGATGTGCTATAATATCCGGGACAAGAAGATGTGAGGGATTGGGCAATGAAGCATTTGAACCTTGGAATTCTGGCGGACTATGAGATTCCCGCCAATCGGCCCGACCGGCTGTGCGGCGTGCAGTTCGGCGACGATGCGATGCTGCTCGGACTGGTGGACCGCCTGATCGACGACGCGAACCGCGAGGGCGCAAACGTGGGACTGGCCGTGGTGCAGCCGGGACAGGACGGCTTTGCGCAGCCGCTGAAGGCGCAGGACGGGCTGTACACCGTGTTTGTGCGCGGCGAGGAGGACGAGCGGCAGGTGCGGCGCGAGCAGGTGGTGCAGTGCGTGCTGCAGGCGCTGGATCCCGCGGAGGACGACGACGCGCTGATGGCGCTGGCCGGCAGTCCGGAGATCCGCTTTGCGCTGCTGCACACGGATGAGACCGGAGAGTTTGCCGATCGCGACGCGGTGTGCGCCGCACTGGCGGCCCGGTTCCTGGTCGAGCGCTGGCGCAGAGGTCTGGACGGCCTCAGCGTGATCGTCTGCGGCGAGGACGAGCGCTGCGCCGCCGCGCTGCGGGAGCGGACGCTGGACTATGCCGGCCGGTGGCGCGCGGGCGCGGATTTCGCCGGATGGCTGGACAGCTGCCGCTTCCTGCCCGCGCTGGCGGACTGTCTGGTGTTCCGCAGCGATGCGGAGGAGGCCGCGCGGCTGTGCGCGGAGATGAACTATGCGGACGCGATGATCCATCTGGCGGAGCCCTACGGCCTGTGGGCCATCCGCGCGGACGCGGCGCTTCAGGCAGCGCTGCCGCTGGAGAGGTGTCCGCAGATCCGGTTCGTCGGAGATCTGGGCGAAGCGATCATGAAAAAGCAGCGCGTGTTCGATGCGGGGCTGTTCGCCATTGCCGCCGCGGGTCTGCTGCATGGCAACGCCACGCTGGCGGAGTGCATGAAGGACGAGCCGCTGCGCGATCTGGTGGGACATGCGCTGCTGGACGAGGTGCTGCCCTATGCGCCGATGTCGAAGGAAGCGCTCACGCCCTATATCATCCGCTGCTACGAGCGGTATTCCAATCCCATGAACGACAATCGCCTGCCGGACGCGGCCCGCGGGCTGGCGCACAAGTTCATCCGGGGCGTGCTGCCCGCGCTGCGCGCGTATGCGAACGAGCACTTCGAGCCGCCGAAAAATCTGACCGTCGCGCTGAGCGCGCTGATCCTGCTGTATGCGGATGCGCGCCCGACGGACGGCGGCTATGAAACCGTGGTGGGCGAGGAGAGGGTGCCCGTGCATGAGCGCGGAGACGTGCTGGAGGCGTTCTCCCGGCTGTCGTCGGACATGCCGCCGGATTCGCTGGCCTATGCGGTGCTGTCCGACCGGGCGCTCTGGGGCGAAGACCTGCGCGAAATCGACGGCCTGGAGGATGCGGTCATTCAGAATCTGAGCATGTGAGGAGGAAATGAACATGAAAAGACGACTGTTCGCGGCGCTGGCGGCGATGTGCCTGCTGTGGTCGGCCGCTCTGGCGGAAACAATCATCCTGGAGCCGGGAAAGGAATACCCGATCCAGCAGGAAATCCTCGACGGAGACGGACTGCGCGCGCAGCTGGAGGCTGCTTCGCCGTCGGACTATGCGGATCTCGTCACCGCGCTGTACATCATCAATGCGGCGCAGTACGGCCCGGCCGACAGCTATGACGGGATGAAGGCCGCCGGGGATGCGCGGCCCGGCGTGCGGCAGCTGTGCCGCTGGCTGGACATGATGAGCTTCCGGTGTGCGCGGGAGGAGATCGAAGGCGGTCTGCGCCTGCGGGTTTCGGACGGCGTTTGGATCGAGATCTTCTCCGGCGACGGCGACGCCATCGATCGGATGGATCTGGTCGTCGGCAGCGTTGAAAACGGGTTCTTCACGGAAAGCTAGGCTACGGAGGAAAGGGCTCGAACGATGAGGAAGAAGTAATTATCATCCCTATAGCCGTAGCCAATCCTCTTAGCGAC
>SFJH01000010.1 GCA_004555155.1 Clostridiales bacterium | reverse complement strand
GTCCTTTCATTAGTTTGGGTGTGGTAGCTTTATTCTAATGTTCTCAATCGTCTTTTTCTACCCTTTTTGGTCTCACATCTATTGTAACACTACAGCTGCTGATTCTCTGTCTGGTGATTCCGCTGGCAGTGGGCGGCATTGCCGCGCTGCTCACAGGCGGATGGATGGATACCTTTGAAGCCCTCAACCAACCGCCGTTGTCGCCGCCGGGATGGCTGTTTCCGGTCGTCTGGACAATTCTCTATATCCTGATGGGCATTGCGTCCTATCTGGTTCTGACATCCGGTCAATCGCAGGAGAGTATCCGGCAAGCGCTTGTACTGTACGGAATCCAGCTGGCGTTCAACTTCCTGTGGCCGGTTTTCTTTTTCAGCCTGTCCACATACCTGTTCGCCTTCATCTGGCTGGTTGCGCTCTGGCTGCTGATCCTTGCGACCACAATTTCGTTTTATCGCCTCTCAGATATCGCAGGCTATCTGATGATTCCGTATCTGATCTGGGTAACGTTCGCCGGATACCTGAATCTGGGAATTTATCTGCTGAATTGATGTTTTTGGAGGACATTTGTCCCAGGAAAGTCATAACCACCCGTTGAACGGGTGGTTTGACCAAGCCCTATAAGGGCTTAACTCCTGTGGTTGCCCTCTAAAGAGGGCATCGAAATGATTGTCAATCACACTCTTTGCTTCGCAAATCCCCTTTCCGGGGATTCACATTGCATTCTTTTCGTACTTGCGCAACCTTGATAGCTTGTTATTCCCAGTGGAGCCACATCGTCCATGTGGCTCCATGTCTTTTGCTAAAGCTATTCCTTCTCTACCCCCAGTTGAACTGGGGGATTTATAACGCCTATTCGGCTCCCATTGAAGCATAGTACTTCGGGGCAAATGTCCCGAAGTGCCATGCTTCTGCCTGTGTGCCGTGCAGCACACGGTGCTTTACGTGCAGATCAGTTCCCGAAGGACGATCTCCTCCGCTTGCAGCTTCAACATGTTCATGTGCTGAATCCAGCCGAGTTGGTTCGTCGCTTTATCCGGTGCGGGATTGGCTTTCAGCAGATCATCGATCAACTTTGCAATCTGCCGGTGTGCCTCTTCATTCACATCCATCAGATGCTGCTTCAGCGTTCCTTCCAGAATCATCATGCTATAGGCCGTTTTGTGATGTTCCTGAAGATACCTGCGTCGCATTTCACCGTACTTGCCCACATTGCCAGCGGGCTGTTTTGGATAATCCAGCTTCGGATCAAGCATCCCGTCCTCTGCTTCCACATACTCGATTTTCGGCCAGTTGATTGCCATATTCATGTTCTCCTTTCGTTGTTCAACGTGTTGTTTTGCCAGAGCGTGACGGTCGTGACGATGGTGACGGTGTTTTTGGGAGTGCACCCACTCCTCATTTCACCGTCACGACCGACACGCATCGTCACGCTTCTCTGGAAATCCTGTTCAGAATGATCCTGCGCCCTGCGTGGGTGCGATTGCTTTCGTAGCGAATGCCGTATTCGCTTTCCAGATGACTTGCCTTCACATTCAACCGCTTCGTCAGTGCATTGGGCGGAAGATCGAGATTCAAGGCTTCCACCAGCTGGGAAGGAGTGCCTGTCCAGCTCTGATCAGTCATCATCCTTGCCACCGCCTCCAGAATGGAATCCGGCGGCTCCTTCCAGAGTTCCGTTTCGACGCTCTCCAGTTCCCAGATCAGACTCTCCGGATTGCGAACCAGATGCAGCTTCTGATCCTGTTGATCGCGCCCGGAGATGTCCAGCGTCGCCGCATTGCCGGTGCGTTTCTCCTTCTGGAGCATGAACGCGCCGTCCGCTGCGCCGAGCAGACCGTTCGTGCCCGAGATCATATCAAACTTGTCGTCCGCCTGCTGCTTGCGGGTGTGATGTACCAGCAGCAGACAGATGCCGCGCTGGTCGGCAAAGCTCTTCAGTTGACTGACAATGTCGTAATCGCTGGCATAGCTGTAGCGGTCGCCGCCGTTTTCGCGCACCTTCTGAAGCGTATCAATGATGATCAGCTTCGTATTGGGATGATCGCGGACAAATCTGTCCAGCTGTTCCTGCAATCCGCCGCCGAGCTGTCTGACGGAGGTTGCGAAATACAGTTCATCCGCGCCCTCTACGCCAAACATCCGAAACAGGCGCTCCTGCAGGCGGCGATATTCGTCCTCCAGGGCGAGGTAGAGCACCGTGCCCTGCCGGACGTTGTAGCCCCACAGGGGCCGTCCAAGGCTGACGTGGTAGGCCAGCTGCGCCATCAGAAAGGATTTGCCCAGCTTCGGTGCGCCGACAAACAGATAGGTTCCCGAGCACAGCAACCCGTCAATGAGCGGCGGTCTGCTGGCATAAACCTGTTCGTAGAGTTCGTTCAGAGAGATGGCATGCATGTATGCAGGATCGCATGTCTGCTGCATCCGGATAAAAAACTGTTCCCAGCAGTCATCGGAGGGATTGTCATTTTCGCCGGAATCTGGTACAATGTTATTTTTTGAGCTTGGCTGTTCCCTGTCTGTTGCAGCAGACAGAATCGGAGCAGTCATTTTTTCATTTTCGCATGCCATTCAATTCCCCCTTCAGTCCGTCCATGATCGTAGCGATCATGCAAATCGTTTCTTCTGTACGTTCGGTGAGGTGTCCGCCTGCCTCAATGCGGCGCAGCTCCTCAAGAATCTCCGCCATTTGACCCCGAAGCGCCTTGTGTACGCGCGGATTGCCGTACACCCTGACCTCGCGGTTCAGCAGGCATTGCGTTATGTAATCCTGCTTGGTGAGCCCCGACAGTTTCACATTCATGTCCAGCTGCGCAGCTTCCTCCGGCGACATTCGGAAGGAGATATTCCTGCTGCGCCAGCGGTTATGCGAATCCACATTCTTTGCTGACATCACATCGCCATCCCTTCTATGTTCAGCCTTTCGGCCATTTCGTTCTGCTTGGTGGGGAACATGTGGGCGTAGCGGTAGGTGATTTCAATGCTCTCGTGGCCGCCGCGCTCTGCGATGGCCACCGCCGAAAAGCCCATGTCGATCAGCAGCGACACATGCGAGTGACGGAGATCGTGGATACGGATCTTCTTGATCCCGGCGGCCTCCGAACCGCGCTTCATCTCCCGCTCCAGCAGGCTCTTTGTGATGGTGAAAAGCCTGTCCTTCTTTTTCAGCCCGTAAATCATACCCATGTACTCCTGAATCTCGTCGCAGAGGAACTGCGGCATCTTGATCGTGCGGTTGCTCTTTTTCGTCTTGGGCGATGTGATCACATCCTCACCATGCAGCCGTTGATAGGATTTGTTGATGCGCACAGTGTTGTTCGTGAAGTCGAAGTCGGCGGGCGTGAGCGCCAGCATCTCGCCCTCGCGGACGCCGCACCAGTACAACATCTGGAATGCATAGTAGGCGTGGGGCTTGTCCATCATTGCGTCTGCGAATTTCAGATATTCCTCCTTCGTCCAGAAGAGCATCTCGGCGCGCTCGTCTGCGCCCATGCCGCCCGCCTTTGCCGCCGGGTTGGACGGAAGATCGTAGAACTTCACCGCATGATTGAAGATGGCGGTGAGGTTGTGGTGGATCTCGCGCAGATAGCCCGGCGAATAGGGCTTGCCCTTTTCATCCCGATGGGCCAGCATCATGTTCTGCCAGTCCCGGACGTCCTTCGCCGTGATCTCGCTGACCTTGCGCTGGGCGAAGTACGGAACGATCTTGCCGTTGATGATGTTCGCCTTGGTCAGAAAGGTATTCTCCTTCAGGCGAGGCCGAATGTCCCTGTAGTAGAGCTCCACAAATGCCTCAAAGGTCATGTCCATGTTCGACGTGCTTTGGAGTTGGAATTTGCGCTCCCATTCCAAGGCCTCGCGCTTGGTGGCGAAACCACGCTTGAGTTTGCGCTTATGCACGCCCTGCCAGTCGGTATACTTTGTGGAAACGTACCATCTGGGGTTGTTTTTCTCCTTGTATGCGGGCATCAATTCTCATCCTTTCCGTAGAATCGTTCGTGGAAGTACTTGCGGCTGACCTTGCCGGAGACGGTCAGGTAGCCCTTCTTTTGTAGCTCTTCGTTGAGCTGGCGGACGATTTTGTAGGCGTAGGGAACGGAAATGCCCAGTTCCTCCGCCACTTCCGATGCGTGAATCAGTCTGTTGTCCATGTAACCATTCCTTTCAAGTTCTCTTACTGTGCTGGGAAACGATTTGCCGTTCTGTCCGGGTGTTTTCCTTGCAGGCATCCCCTGCGCGGTGCTGTGCAGTCCCCTTGCGAGGCGCTCGCTCCTTCAAACGGAGATACCCGTCTAAAAGAGGTCGTCGCGGTTTATCTTCACCCGGCCGGTCATTCAATTTTATATAGCATATATGTTTATATACCGCCATTATATAACACTATTCAGTTTAATTCAATACTTAATCTATAATTTATTTGTTTAAGTTTTTGCACAGGTATATATCATACATGCGATGAAATATCATCTGCGCACGAACCGCGCCGCATCACCCCTTCTCCAATCAGGCTCCCTCGGATACGACAAAAGCCACTGCCGATGGATTTCATCAGCAATGGCTTTTCTATGGAAACATGCGGCAGGCTTTCTCAAACCTGCGAGCCAGGCGACACACAGAAAATAATGCGTCCGATGGCCCCGCTTATCAAATCATTATCACGGGGCCTTTCTGAAAGCCGAAAACCCCTGAAAACAGGGGTTTTCGAGCGGTTTTCCAGCTTATTCCCACTCGATCGTTCCGGTGGGCTTGGGGGTAACGTCGACGAGGACGCGATTGACGCCGCTGACCTCATGGGTAATGCGCTCGGTCAGGGTATGGATGAGCTTCCAATCGAGTTCTTCGACGGTCGCGGTCATGGCGTCGACGGTGTTGACGGCGCGCAGAATCACCGGCCAGCCCTCATAGCGCTCGTGGTTGCGCACGCCAACGCTCTTCAGGTCGGGAATCACGGTGAAGTACTGCCAGACCTTGCCCTGCAGGCCATTCCTGGCAAATTCCTCGCGCAGGATAGCGTCGGATTCGCGGACGGCTTCCAGACGGTCGCGGGTGATCGCACCCAGACAGCGCACGCCCAGACCCGGTCCCGGGAAGGGCTGGCGATAGACCATGTCGTCCGGCAGGCCGAGGGCCTTGCCGCAGGCGCGAACCTCGTCCTTGAACAGCATCTTCAGCGGCTCGACCAGCTCAAACTGCAGATCCTCGGGCAGGCCGCCGACGTTGTGATGGGACTTGACCATCTTGGCGGTCTTGGTGCCGCTTTCGATGATGTCGGGGTAGATCGTGCCCTGGCCCAGCAGTTCAATTCCATCGAGCTTCCGTGCTTCCTCCTCGAACACGCGGATGAACTCTGCGCCAATGATCTTGCGCTTCTTTTCGGGATCGGACACACCGGCGAGCTTGTCCAGGAAGCGGTCGACCGCATCCACATAGATCAGGTTTGCGCCCATCTCATCCTTGAAAACGCGCACCACCTGCTCCGGCTCGCCCTTGCGCAGCAGTCCGTGATTGACATGCACACAGGTCAGACGGTCGCCCACCGCCTTGATCAGCAGCGCGGCCACGACGGACGAATCCACGCCGCCGGACAGCGCCAGCAGCACCTTGCGGTTACCGATCTGCTTGCGCAGCAGCTCCACCTGATCTGCGATGAAGTTTTCCATGTTCCAATTCCGCTCTGCGCCGCAGCGGACGATGAATGCGTCCAGCACAGTCTTGGAATCCTCGGGCCACTTCTCCAGATCCGCCGCATGCGCAGGGCTGTTGTGATCCACTGCCAGCACGGGCAGGCCCAGTTCGAAAATTGCAGGATCCACATCGATCGCTGCGCCGTTCACGATGCGGTTTTCTCCGCCGTTGAGAATCACGCCGCACACGCCCGGAACCGCCTTCAGCGCCTCGGGAGCGATGTCATGGGCGAAGATCTCGCTGTATACGCCCAGTGCGCGGATTTCGCGCGCAATGCGCGCGTTCTCCGTACTGCCAAGGTCGAGAATGGCAATCATACTCTGAATCATGGGATTCTCCTCCGTTTCAAAAGATTCTATAATAAGTATACAATTCCGAACGGGCGCTGTCAATCCGCAGCCGTCCGGAACCATCACTTCACAGGAATTTTGCCGAATCCATCCGTTCAATCAGTTCCGCATAATTTGCAGCGTAGCCATCCGCTGTCTGCAGAATGGCTTCCCTCTGCAAACGTGCCGTACCGTCCTCGATGGCCAGCACGCGGCAGCCCGCAGCCTTGGCCGATTCCATGGCATAGAGCGCATCCTCAAATACCACGCACCGCTCCGGCGCAACGCCCAGCCGTGCAGCCAGATGAACGAAATACTCCGGCTGATCCTTGGACACGCCGTCTCCGCGCTCATAGTTGTCGGTCACAAATTCAAAATAGTCCAGAATTCCCTGGCGCTTCAGCCCGTTTCGGGCAAACTCCCTGGGCGACCCGGTCGCAACGCACATGCGAATGCCGCAATCCTTCAGCTTCTGCAGAAACGTCGGCAGATCCTGATCCTTCAGCGACGTGTCCTGGAGATAGTGGCGGTTCATGTAGCCCTCGAGCTCCGAAACGACCGCCTCCCGGCTGCCGATATCGACGCCCTCCCGTTCGGCAATCTCAAACAGCAGCTTTCGGCTGGAAGTGTCCAGCATGCGAACCAGGTCCTCATTTCTTACCGGCAGCCTGTGAGCCAGCAGAAACTCCAGCGTCGTAAACCGCCAGTAACGCATGCTGTCCAGGAGCGTGCCGTCCATATCAAAGATCGCCACGTCGAAATTGTTTTCCATTTTCATACCCCTCCGTCCGCCGCAGCGTCCGCCTGCAGCGCGCGTTCCTTCCAATGCGCAAAATAGTAATAGCCTCCGCTCATGGCCAGGCCGATGATCCAGCCCAGCGGCGAAGCGAACCAGATGCCCATCGTTCCGTAAACCGCGGAAAGCGCGATGGAAAAGCCCACCTTCGATACCAGCTCCAGCATGCCGGAGACCACCGTCGGTCGGATCAATCCCATGCCGCGCAGCGCGGAATTGTACAGCCAGATGGCGCACAGCGCAGGCATGAACGCGGCCTCCACGCGCAGCATTTCCATCGCGGCATCCAGAATGGCCGTCTCCCCCGCATCCACAAACAGCAGCGCCAGCGAACGTCCGAACCCCAGCATCATCACCATGGCAACCGCCGTCATCGCGCCCAGCAGCGCCAGCGCGCGCCGCACGCCCTGCTCGATGCGGGCATAGCGCTTCGCGCCATAGTTTTGCCCGGCATAGATGGAAAACGAGAACGCAACCTGGGAAATAATCACCGTGGCCAGCTGCTCCACCTTGCCGCCCACCGTATAGGCCGCGACAATATCGGAGCCGAATCCGTTGATCACGCGGCTGATGACCATCTGCCCAACCATCAGCATCAGATTCTGCGCAGTCATGGGCAACGCAATCCGGCCGAAGCTGGCCAGCAGATCGCCGCCGGGCCTCAGCGCATTGCGCTCAAAGCGCAGCGCAGGATACTTCTTCCACATGTAAGCGCAGCACAGCACCGCGCTGAACAGCTGCGAGATCACCGTGGCCCAGGCCACGCCCGCCACGCCCGCGTTCAGACCCAGCACAAAGATCAGATCCAGCGCAATGTTCATCAGCGAACAGAGGATCAGAAACGCCAGCGGCGTTCTGCTGTCCCCGATGGCCCGCAGCACCGCTGCGGAGGTGTTGTAGAGCATCTGGGCGATGTACATGCCGCAGACGATCTGCACATAGAGCGTCGCGCCGTCCAGAATGTTCTCCGGCGTGTTCAGCAGCCGCATCAGCGGCCGCGCCAGAGCGACGGACGCCGCACCGATGGCCAGACTGCAGACGGCCACCACGCTCAGCGTGCCGCCGACGATTCTGCGCACCTGCGGTTCGTCCTTCGCTCCCCATGCGTGGGAGACGAGGATGGACACGGCGTTGGTCAGCGCGTTGCCGATCATGATGACCATGCCGGTGGTGGAGGTCGTCGCGCCCACGGAGGCGAGCGCCTCCGCGCTGACGAATTTTCCCAGCACGATGGTGTCCACCATATTGTACATCAGCTGGAAGACCGCACCGATGAGCATCGGAATGGCGAACACCACCAGCAGCTTCGTGGGGCTGCCGACCGTCATATCCATGCTGCCGCTTCTCCGGCTCATGCGAGCACCTCCTTCAGGCGGTTCCGCGCCGCGGCCAACACTTCCTTCGGGCCGCCGCCCTGGGCGAAGTCGGGCTTTCCGCCGCCCTTGCCGCCCAGGGGACGGGCCGCATCGCGCAGCAGCGCGCCCATATTCGCGTTTACATCGGCCGAGCGGCCGAAGACGTAGACGGCCTGCTCGCCGTTCATCGCGCCCAGCATCGCGATGACGCCGGAGGACTCGATGAGCTTCGAGGCCAGCTCGCGCAGCAGCATTCCGTCTGCTTCCACGAATTGCGCGATGAGCCTTGTTCCGTCGGGAAGCCGCTCCGCCTGTGCAAGCATCCCGTCCGCTCCGGACAGCAGCTGCTCCCGGCGCAGGCGGACGAGCTCATATTCAGCGGCGTGCAGCCGCTCCTGCATCGAGCGTATGCTCGAGGTCAGGCTGGACACGCCGGTGGAGAACAGCTCCGCCGCGGCGTGCGCCGCCTGATGGCAGTTCAGATAGTCGTTCAGCGCGCGCTGTCCCGCCAGGAAGGCCAGGCGCATTTTGCCGCGCGCCGGCGCGACGGACACGATCTTCACCAGCCCGATCTGTCCCGCGGTGGACGGGTGGGTTCCGCCGCAGGCCACCATTTCATCATCGCCGATGGCGACGATGCGCACGTGTTCGCTCACCGTGGGCTTTTTGCGCAACGGCAGCGTGGGCAGCTCCTCCTCGGACGGAAACCAGCATCGAATCGGAACGTCGCGCTGGATGTGCTCGTTGACGTCCAGCTCGATCCGGCGGATGTCCCCGTCGGAGATGCGCGTCGCGCCGCCGGGCATGGCCACGTCGATGGTGGAAATCTCCTCGCTGACGTGGAGGCCGATGGTCACGCCGCCCATCAGCCGGTGCAGCGCGCCTGCGATCATATGGTCGCCCGCATGCTGCTGCATGTGGTCGAAGCGCCGCGGCCAGTCGATCTCGCCGTGAACCTCGCTTCCCTCGCGCAGAGGCGCGTCCACCGTATGCCAGACCTCGCCGTCGGTCACGTTCACGTCCACCACGCAGGTGTCTCCCAGCGTGCCCGTGTCGAAGGGCTGACCGCCGGAGGTGGGATAAAAGGCGCTGCGGTCCAGCAGCACGTCATAGACGTCGCCGCGGGGAATGCATTTGAGCACCTGCGCGTCAAACTGCGTCAGGTAGGCATTGTCATAATACAGTCGATTCGTCATTAAAATCACGCTCCGATCCCATGATACGACAGAATCGACCCGTTTGCAAGCCGGGTTTTGGAAAAGTTGCATTCGGCGATGGAAACCTTCGCAATGCAGTTTAAGTTTTCACGATTTTGCTTGACATTCCCCGCGTCAGGCCGTATAATTTTTGCATCGTGAAGATTCACATGCGTCGACGGGAAGAGTAACCGGTTCACAGCGCTGCAAGAGAAGGATGTCATCGGCTGAAAGCATCCGCGCTCCAGGCTCCGGCGAACGACACCCCTGAGCATCCGCTTCTGCGGCGCCCCGCCCCCGTTACAGGGCCTTGAGATGGACTTTCGTCCAAAGCAGGGTGGCACCGCGAGACCTTCGCCCCTACGTTGGGACGGAGGCTGTTTTTTTATCCTCATGAACTTTAATCCGAAAGGAGTCTTTGCTATGCTGACCCAGGCGCCCAAGGGCACTCAGGACATGCTGCCGAAGGATGCGCACCGTTGGCAGACGATCGAGGGCAACATGCGCGGAATCTGCGCGCTCGCGGGCTATCGCGAGATCCGCACCCCGATTTTTGAGCACACGGAGCTGTTCCAGCGCGGCGTGGGCGACACCACCGACGTCGTCCAGAAGGAAATGTACACATTCAACGACAAGGGCAACCGCTCCATCACCCTCAAGCCGGAGGGAACTGCCGGCGCAGTCCGCGCGCTGATCGAGTCCCACATGTATGCCGACGCGCTGCCGGTGAAGCTCTACTACGCTTCCTGCCCCTGCTTCCGCTATGAGAAGCCCCAGTCCGGCCGCCTGCGCCAGTTCCATCAGAACGGCGTGGAGGTGTTCGGCGCGAAGGACGCCAGCGTGGACGCCGAGATCATCCAGCTGGCCATGCAGCTGCTCGAGGCCAACGGCATCGGCGATCTGAAGCTGAACATCAACTCCATCGGCTGCCCCGAGTGCCGCAAGGCCTATCACGAGAAGCTGCGCGCCTATCTGGAGCCGAAGCTCTCCACGCTGTGCAAGACCTGTCAGGAGCGCTTCGAGCGCAATCCGCTGCGCATCCTCGACTGCAAGGAGGACGCGGACAAGCTGACCGACGCGCCCGCCATGCTGGACAACCTCTGCCCGGACTGCGCGGCCCATTTCGGGAAGCTGAAGCAGTATCTGACCGCCATGGGCCTCGACTACGCCGTCGATCCCCGCATCGTCCGCGGCCTGGACTATTACACCAAGACCGTGTTTGAGATCATCACCGAGACGCCCGGCGGCAACCTGACCGTCTGCGGCGGAGGCCGCTACGACGGCCTGGTCGAGGAGCTCGGCGGCCCCGCCACCCCCGGCATCGGCTTCGGCATGGGCATTGAGCGCATGATCATGGTGCAGGATCTGCGCGGCATCGCGCCGGAGGCGCCCGCGCTGTACGACGCGTTTGTGGTCACCATGGGCGACGAGGCCCGCATGGAGGGCGTGCGCCTGGTGAGCGAGCTGCGCGCCGCCGGACTGAAGGCCGATCTGGATCACGCGGCCCGCAGCATGAAGGCCCAGTTCAAGTATGCCAACAAGGTCGGCGCGTCGAAGGTCATCGTCATCGCAGGCGATGAGCTGGAGAAGGGCGTCGTCAAAATCCGCGACATGTCGAACAGCTCCGAGGCGGAAGTTGCCCGCAGCGAGGCCGTTCAGACCATTCTGCAAATGAAATAAATTCGGGAGGAATGAGATATGCTTTCCCATAAGAGAGATCATTACTGCGGCCTGCTGACCGAGGCGATGGCCGGTCAGAGCGTCCACCTTTCCGGCTGGGTGCAGCGCACCCGCGACCTGGGCGGCGTGGTGTTCGTCTGGCTGCGCGACCGCGAGGGCCTGGTGCAGCTGGTGTTCGACACGGCGGTCTGCTCCCAGGAGATCTTCGATCTGGGCCGCTCCCTGCGCAGCGAGTACGTCGTGACCGTGCAGGGCGAGGTGCGCCTGCGCGCCGAGAACGCCATCAACCGCGAACTCAAGACCGGCACCATCGAGGTGTTCGTCACCGATGCGGTGCTGCTGAACAAGTCTGAAACCCCGCCGATCTACATCGACGACAAGGCCGACGAGAACGAGCTGGTGCGCCTGAAGTACCGCTATCTCGATCTGCGCCGCCCCAGCATGCAGGAGAAGCTCCGCCTGCGCAGCAAGGTGGTCAACTGCATCCGCTACGCGCTGGACGAGGAGGGCTTCACCGAGATCGAAACCCCCATCCTGTCCAAGTCCACGCCCGAGGGCGCGCGCGACTTCCTGGTGCCCAGCCGCCAGCATCCCGGCACGTTCTACGCGCTGCCCCAGAGCCCCCAGATCTACAAGCAGCTGCTGATGCTGTCCGGCTTTGACAAGTACTATCAGATCGCCCGCTGCTTCCGCGACGAGGACAACCGCGCCGACCGCCAGCCCGAGTTCACCCAGTGCGACATCGAGATGTCCTTCATCGACGAGGAGATCATCTACGGCGTGATCGAAAAGGTCTTCGCGCGCATCTTCCGCGAGGTCAAGGGCGTGGAGCTGCAGCTGCCCCTGCCGCGCATGACCTGGGCCTATGCCATGGAGAACTACGGCTCCGACAAGCCCGACACCCGCTTCGAGATGCGGCTGGTGAACCTGACGGATGCGGTCAAGGACAGCGAGTTCGTCGTGTTCAAAAACGCCATCGAAAACGGCGACCGCGTGGAGGCCATCAACGCCAAGGGCCTCGCCTCCATGACCCGCAAGGAGATCGACAGCTACGCCGAGTTTGTGAAGACCTATCGCGCGAAGGGTCTGCCCTACATGACCTTCACCGCCGACGGCAACGTCAAGTCCTCGTTCAACAAGTTCCTGACCCCGGAGCTGATCGAGGCCGTCCGCACCGCCATGAACGCCGAGCCCGGCGACATCGTGTTCTTCGGCGCGGACAAGAAGAGCGTGGTCTGGCAGTCGCTGGGCGCGCTGCGCTGCGAGATCGCCAAGCGCCACAGCCTGATCGATCACAGCCTGTACAACCTGTTCTGGGTCACCGAGTTCCCGCTGTTCGAGTACAGCGAGGAGGAGGGCCGCTACGTCGCCGCCCATCATCCCTTCACCAGCTGGTACACCGAGGACAACCAGTATCTCGACACCGACAAGGAGAAGGTGCGCTCCCGCGCCTACGACCTGGTGATGAACGGCATCGAGCTGGCCTCCGGCTCCATCCGCATCCACCGCGCCGACCTGCAGGCGCAGATGTTCGACATGATCGGCCTCTCCAGCGAGGAGGCCCATCATCGTTTCGGCTTCCTGCTCGACGCGTTCAAGTACGGCGCTCCGCCCCACGGCGGTCTGGCGTTCGGCATCGACCGTCTGGTCATGCTGCTGACCGACAGCGACAGCCTGCGCGACGTTATTGCCTTCCCGAAGGCCACCAGCGCGAACTGCCTGATGATGGAGACGCCTGCGGATGTACGCCCCGATCAGCTGGAGACCCTGAAGATCAAGGTCGACCTGTCCGAAGAGGAATAAGCTTTTGCATGAAAACAGACCGCTCCCGCTCTGGGCGGCGGTCTGTTTTCATGTCCTTTTCTGCCGCAGCACAAAGAGCCGTTCCCTCTCCCGGGAACGGCTCTTTGCTGTGTAAGCTGCGCTCAACCGCGCATCGGCGCAATTTCAATCACACGTCCAGCGCTTTTGCGGGATTCCTCCGCAGCCAGCGCAACCAGATGGCTTTCGACGGAAGCCTCCAGCGTCGTCACGCGGCTGTCGGGCTCCTTTCCGCCGACGATGTCGATGAACTGGCTGATCAGCTGCTTGTCTCCGCCGCCATGGCCGGAGAAGTCCGCCGCCAGCTTGGTTACGTCGATGACCTCGGGCTCGCCGCCGAAGGCGCACACGCGGATGGTATTCGCGCTCATGTCCGCGCGGATGTCGCCCTTGGTGCCCATGATGGTCAGCGTGCGGGAACCGGCCGTCGTAAAGGCGCACATGGTCAGCGTCAGCGTCGCGCCGTTTTCCATCTCCATGCTGACAATCTGATGATCGACGACATTGTTGTCGCAATGATAGACGCAGCGGCCATAGGGGCCGGTGGCGATGGCCTCGCGCACGCTCTCCTCGGTGGGATCCAGCGCCAGCACATCCAGCGGCCAGCCCTTGTTTCCCTTCAGCACGCCGGTCTTTTCATTGGTCAGATAGATCTTTTCCGCATCGAAGGGGCAGTCCGCCTTGGCCTTGCAGCCGTCCATGCAGCGCATGGCTGCGCCCTCGGGCGCACACTCCGGACGGAACAGCTTCAGCGATCCGAAGGAGGACACGCGCGCGCAGCGCTGTCCGGACAGCCACACCAGATAGTCCAGATCATGGCAGCACTTCTGCATGATCATCGGACTGGTCTCATTGGAATTGCGCCAGTTTCCGCGCACGAAGCTATGGGCCTGATGCCAGTAGCCGACGTTTTCAATCGTCTGAATCGCCGTCACCTCTCCGATGACTCCGGAATCAATGACGTCCTTGATCTTTCCGAAGAACGGCGTATAGCGCAGCACATGGCACACCAGCACCTTCCGGCCGCACTCCCGGGCAACCCGCACAATTCTGCGCAGATCCTCCAGCTCGGGCGAAATCGGCTTCTCCATCATGATGTCATAGCCCTTCTGCAGCGCGACGATCGCCTGCGGCACATGCTGCCGGTCCTGTGTGCACAGCACCAGCGCATCCGCCAGCTTCGGCTGCTCCAGCATCTCCTCGACCGTGGCAAAGCACATCTGCGCAGGAACGCCGTGCGCTTCAGCGGCGGCTTTGAGCCGCTCGGCTCTGGGCTCGGCCAGCGCGACCACCTCGGCGCGATCCTGCATCTCCAGCAGCGCCTGTCCGTAGCAGCTCTCCCCGCGGGATCCCAGTCCCGCGATTGCGATTCGAATCTTTCCCATTGTTCTCCCTTCCCTTTCCTTGCTTGATCTGATTCAAAACACGCCGCAAATCCTCCCTGAGTACAATCGCGGCGAGAATGCTCCATGCAACCAATGCGGCAAAGCCGCACAGTGCGCCCGCCTCTCCGCCCGTCAGCCACGCGTCTGACACGGCATACATCCGATAGACCGCGGAGCTGCCCGCGCCCGGCCAGGCAAAGAGCACCGACGTCCAGGCCGACCAGCCGATGCACAGCAGCGCTGACGCCCGCAGACCTCCGCGCTCATACATCGCGCATCCAACGACGCCCATCATGAGCGCGGCAATGAATCCCACAGGATTCCATCCCACGCCGCTGAGCAGCGCGAAAGCGACCGCGCCCGCAGCATATCCCGCGCCCCGGCCGAGCCGCGCGCACAGCGGGTCGAACAGGAGCCGCTTGCCAAGAACCTCACGGCTGAGGCATCCCGCCGCCATCAGCGCCAGCGCCGAAGCCTGCGCCATCGAAAGCGCCGGCTCTCCCAGCGGACGCTCCAGCCGCATGCTGTCCAGCCCCAAGGAGAGCGCCGTCACCAGCGCGCCCAGCGCGGCGCCGCTCAGCGCGGCGAATCCGACGCTGCGCCCGGCCCACTCTGCCCGGGCCGTCCATCCCCGGGCCGCTGCCCATCCCACGACTGCGCTCGCCAGATAAGCGGCCAGATAGATCACGTCCGCATGCCACGCCACCACGGCCTGCGCCCAGCGCGGCGCATAGGCCAGATTGTCCTGCGTCAACCCCCAGGCGCTGAACAGCGCGCCGCAGGCAGCTCCCAATCCCCCGACAACCGCCAGAAACGCCGCAGCATAGGCAGCTACGCCGGCCATCCATCTCCATCCGGCGCGAAGGCGGCCGTCTCCGCCGAATACGGCGCGCCGGATGGCTTGTCCAGGTTTGCGTTTCCCGGTTTTCATTCTTCCACAACCTCGTGAATCAGCGTCGGCTTTTTCACGGGCTCCTTTCCAATTTTCAGCGAGCGCTTGAGCAGATTATACGCGCCAATCCGATCCGAACGCTCTCCGACATGCAATGTGCAAAGCACGTCGCCCTCCCGCACGCGGTCTCCAATGCGCTTGTGCATGACGACGCCCACGGACAGGTCGAGCTCGTCCGTCTTCTTTTCCCGCCCCGCGCCCAGCAGCTTGGCGGCGTTTCCCACATCGGCGGTGCAGATGGCGGCAAGCCAGCCATCGCGATCCGCCTTCAGATCGATCTTCGCCTTCGCCTTCGGCAGCAGGGACACATCCTCCACGACCCTGGGATCGCCACCCTGCGCCGCGATCATCTCCCTGAGCTTCATCAGGCCCTCGCCGCTTCGGATCTTCTCCTCCAGCAGCTCAACACCTGCGCGAACCGTCTGCACCCTGCCGGCGTTTCTGAGGATGTGCGCGCCCAGCTCCAGCGAGACCGTCTTCAGATCGCCGTCCGCGCGGCCCGCCAGCACGTGGATCGCCTCCTCCACCTCCAGCGCGTTGCCGATGTAGTTGCCCAGCGGCTGATCCATGTCCGTGATCACCGCAGAAAACCGCTTGCCGCTGAGATTGCCGATGCGCACCATCAGCTCCGCCAGCTTTCGCGATTTCTCCGGCGTGTCCATGATCGCGCCGCTGCCGGTCTTCACATCCAGCACCACGACGTCGCAGCCCGCCGCCAGCTTCTTGGACAGGATGGACGACACCACCAGCGGCAGGCAATCCACCGTTCCCGTCACATCCCGCAGCGCGTAGAGCACCTTGTCCGCCGGCGCCAGCTCCGCCGTCTGGCCGATGATGGCGCAGCCCACCTCGTTGACCTGCCGTTCAAACTCGTCCGTGCTCAGATCGATGCGCATGCCGGGGATGGATTCCAGCTTGTCCAGCGTGCCGCCGGTGAAGCCCAGGCCGCGCCCGGACATCTTCGCCATCTTCACGCCGCAGCAGGCCACCAGCGGCACCAGAATCAGCGACGTGGTATCTCCCACACCGCCGGTGGAATGCTTGTCGGCCTTGACGCCGGAAATGCCCCTGAGATCGAGCATATCGCCGGACTTCGCCATCTCCAGCGTCAGCGCCAGCGTCTCCCGCTCGGACATGCCATTGATGCAGATCGCCATCAGCAGCGCGGCAATCTGATAATCGGCAAAGCTTCCGTCCACCACGCCCTTGACAAAGGCGCGGATTTCCGTTTCGTTCAATTCGCCGCCGAATCGCTTCTTGCGAATGATCTCGCAGGGACTCAGGCGCAGGATTTCAGACATAGTATCCCTCCATTCCATCGCGCCATGCCGCCAGCTTGCGTTCATAGCGCAGCGTATACGCCGGACTCGTGGACGGCATGCGCTCCGCGATGCAGCCCTCGGGGAGCGCGCCGCACTTGCGAACAAACAGCGTCTGCGCTGTTGCGCCATTGAAAAGGATCTTCCGGATTCCCGGACACCGGGCGAACAGCATGGCAAAATCATTGGGACAGACGTCCCGGATATCGCTGTCCAGCGAACCCGGGCGCACGCAGCTGTGGGCCACATCCCACAGCGCGATCGCGTGGCGGATCAGCAGCTGCCGCTTCTCCTCCACGGACTCCGGACGCTCCTCGCCCAGCACCTCCGCCATCATCGGCCAGAACGCGTTGCGCGGGTGCGCATAGTAAAAGCCCTGCCGCATCGATTCCACGCTGGGCATGGTGCCGAGAATCAGAAGGCGCGCATCCGCGCGGGCCACCGGCTCAAAACTGACGATTCGCTCGTCCATCGCTCACAGCTCCGAAAACACGCGTCCGATGGGCTCCCGGACGATCAGATCCGCCCGGTCGTCCCGGGGCGTGGCGGTTTTGTTGACCAGCACCAGCCGCTTGCCCCGATACAGGTCGATCAGTCCCGCCGCAGGATAGACGCTCAGCGACGTGCCGCCGATGATGAGCATGTCCGCCCCGGCGATCGCCGCCATCGCACCGCGCACCACGCCGTCGTCCAGCCCTTCGCCGTACAGCACCACGTCCGGCTTGACAATGCCGCCGCACGTACATCTCGGCACCAGATCCATCTCCGCGATCTCCCCGGCTGAATAGAACTTCCCGCAGCGCGTGCAGAAATTCCGATGAATGGATCCGTGCAGCTCATAGACCCGCTTCGAGCCCGCCTTCTGATGCAGTCCGTCGATGTTCTGGGTGACGACCGCCGTCAGCTTGCCCGCGGCCTCCCACTGCGCCAGTTTCCGATGCGCGGGGTTGGGCTCCGCGTCCGTGATGAGAATTTTCTCCCGGTAAAAGCGATAGAATTCCTCCGGCCGCCGCTCAAAGAAATCATGGCTCAGAATTGTCTCGGGCGGATAGGCGTACTTCTGGCGGTACAGTCCGTCCACCCCGCGAAAATCCGGGATGCCGGATTCCGTACTCACGCCCGCGCCGCCAAAAAAGACGATCCGGCTGCTCTCGTCCACCCACCGCTTCAACGTTTCATTCATGAACCTCCACCGCCTTTCGATGGATCTATTTTATCACTTTTGCCCGAATCTGTCCACAACGGATCGCCGCCATCTTTTTTTCGAACTATAAATTGTTGTGTTTTTTCGGATTATGTGCTATCATAGGAGGGTATCAGAAAAAAGGCAGGTGTTCAAACATGGCGGGAACAATCCGAAGCTGTGCCGGCGGCGTTGTCTTCTCCGGAGACGACGTTTTTCTGCTGATGAGTGATCGCGGAGACTGGGTCATGCCCAAGGGCGTCATCCGGAATTACAACCGCTCCAATGACGTAGCCCTCTGGCGCGTCGAGGATGAGGCCGGCATTCATGCCGAAATCATCGGCATCGCAGGCAACACGCGCTACGACTTCTTTTCCGAGAGCCGCGGCAAGGAGGTCAGCAACCGCATCCAGTGGTTCGCCATGGTCGCCTCTGACCACAGCTATCGCGTCTCCTATGACCAGGGCTTTCTCAACGGCGGCTATTTCCCGATCGACGAGGCCCTGAACCGCCTGAGCTTTGACGGCGACCGCGAAATCGTTCGCGCCGCCTATCAGATCTATCAGAAATATCGCGAGACAATCGCATAATCCGCACGCCGCCGTCCGCCTCCCCGGACGGCACGTCTTTTTCGTTCAAATCCGGGATTATCCCGGTTCTTCCCCGCAATCTTCATGGTTTTGCAACAGTTCTATGCTATAATAGAATTTGACATCGTATCACTTTTTGGAGTTGAACATCTATGCAGAATGAAGGCCGCCGTTTGATTCTGGCTTCCGGTTCGCCCCGCCGCCGCGAGCTGCTGGCGCGAATGGGCTATGCGTTTGAAATCTGCACGCCCGATGTGGACGAGCATGTCCCCGGCCAGGCGTGCGACGTCGTCCGCACGCTGGCGATCCGCAAGGGACGCGCCGCTGCGGAGCACTTCTCCGACGGCGTGATCATCGCCTCCGATACGCTGGTCTCCCTGGACGGCGCGCCCCTGGGCAAGCCGGAGGATGCGGCGGACGCCCGGCGCATGCTGCGCGCGCTGTCCGGCCGCGAGCACGAGGTCTTTTCCGGCGTCTGCCTGGTCGACGCCGCCACCGGCCGGGAGGAGGTTCGCGTCGACCGCACCGGCGTGCGCTTCCGCGCGCTGACGGATGCGGAAATTGACGCCTACATCGCCACCGGCGAGCCCATGGACAAGGCCGGCGCATACGCCATTCAGGGCGGCGCGGGCGCGTTTGTGGAAGCGCTGGACGGCTCGTTTGAAAACGTCATGGGCTTCCCCGTGGACGTGGTGGGCGAGATGCTTGAACATTTCGGATTCTGATGATTTCTACGCAGGAACGCGGCGCACCCGCTTCCGGCATGCAGGAGGTAACCAATGGGCGTATTTTCGAACGGAGGCGTGGGCATTGATCTGGGCTCCGCCAATGTCACAATCTGTCTGGAAAACGAGGGCGTCGTGCTGCGCGAACCGAGTTACGTGCTGACCATGCGCGACGACGTGGACGAGATTCTCGCCGTGGGCCGGGATGCGCGGCAGATGCTGGGACGCACGCCGAAGGACGTCGCGCTGCTCTCCCCCATCATGGACGGCGCCGTGAGCAATGTGGAGCTGGCCACCGCGCTGCTGCGCACGCTCTCCGAAAAGGCGCTGGGAAAGCGCCGCGCGCTGGAGAAGAACCGTCTGGTCGTCACGGTCTCCCAGGGCTGCACCCGCGTGGAGCTGGAGGCGCTGGAAAGCGCGGTGCGCGCCGCCGGCGCAAAGAAGACCGCGCTGCTGCGCACGCCCATCGCCGCCGCCCTGGGCGCTGGCGTGCCCATTGACGACGCCCGCGGCTGCATGATGGTGATCATCGGCGGCTCCACTACGGAGGTCAGCGTGCTGTCCATGAACGGCGTCGCCGCCGCGCGCTCCACCCGCACCGGCAGCCTGGCGATCGACGAGGCCATCATGCGTTACATCCGCCGGGAGAAGGGGCTGATCATCGGCCAGCGCACGGCGGAGGATCTGAAGATCGATCTGGGATCCTGCCGGGATCCGCTCTATATTGACAATGACAACGCTTCGCTGCGGGGGCGCGACGCCCGCACCGGCAAGCCCTCCACCGTGGACGTCACGGCGCACGACGTGCACAAGGCCATCATGCCCACGCTGGATTCTCTGCTGGAATCCATTCGGGAGGCCTTCGAAAACACGCCTGCAGAGATGGCGGAGGACATCCTTCAGCGGGGCGTATTCCTCTCCGGCGGAGGCGCGCAGCTCGATGGACTGACCGAACGCCTGAGCGACATGCTCAACCTGCCCGTGACCCTCGGCGAAAGCCCCCAGGACGACGCGGCCCGGGGCGCATGTATCGCCGCCTCCGACGCCCGCATCGCCCAGCGCTTTGCCCAGTCCGGCTGTCTGATCGAACTATAACCGCGCGGCACCGGCCGCAGCCTTCTCAAAGGAGCTTGATTCATGGCGAATAACAAAAAGAAAGACCGCAAGCGCTACACCACCCGTTCCGCACGGAATACGCAGCGCCGCGGCCAGGCAGTCAAGCGCGTATTGATCACCGTGATCATACTGGCCATCGTCGGCGCAACGGTGTTTTTTCTCGTTCTGCGCGATCAGTCTTCGCAGATTTCCATCGCGGAGAACGCCATCGGCTCGCTGCTGACGCCCGTGCAGGACGCGCTTTCCTCTGCGGCCCACAGCGTGAAGGGCTTCTTTACCAGCTGGCGCGACTACGATAAGCTTCAGGACGAATACGACGCGCTCTCCCGCGAAAACCAGCAGCTTTCCCTGGAGCTGGACAGCGCCGAGGAAGCGGTGCTGGAGAACGAGCGGCTCAAGGCGCTGCTGGACGCGACGAGCAGCTATGAATCCCTGGATCCGATCTACGCCCGCGTGATCGCCCGCGACGCGGGCCAGTGGTTCTCCACCTTCTCCATCAACCGCGGCACCATGCACGGCGTATACACCGGCATGGCGGTGGTCAATGGAGACGGTCTGATCGGCTATGTGCATCAGGCCGGTCTGAACTACGCCACCGTGTATTCCATCATCGATCCGCGCAGCGGCCTGTCCTGTCTGGTGCAGCGCACCCGCGACAACGGCATCATGCGCGGCGGCGTGACCAACGAATCGGATACCGCGGAATGTTACATCTACTATCTCCCCAACGTGAACAACATCGTGCCCGGCGACCTGATCGTCACCTCCGGCACCGACAGCCTCTATCCGAAGGGCCTGACCGTCGGCACCGTGACGCAGGTCAGCCTGTCCGCAGGCTCCGAGGGCAACTATGCGGTCGTCTCCCCCGCGGTGGATTTTCTGCACATTGAGGAAGTGCTGGTGCTGCGCGAAGTGGTCGAAAAGACCTCCGAGCTGGCCGCTGTGCCCACACCCACGCCCGCGCCCACTGCGACGCCCTCGCCCACGCCGGATTCCGACGCGGTTCTGCCGGTGAATCCCAACACCACCGAGGAGATCTACGTCTATCCCAGCGCCGGCCAGACCAATGCAACGCCTGCGCCCGATACCGACCCGGGCCGGATTGAACCGCTGCCCGAGGACAGCTGGGTCACCGGCTGATCCGATGCACTTTGATTCAGGAGGAGTTTCGCCTTGCTACGCAGATTGACGCCGTTTTTGACAACGCTGCTGGCCATGCTGCTGGACACCGCGGTGATTCCCGTGTTCTATCACGGGGGCTTCACGGTTCCGCTGACGCTCGTGGTCGTGACGTGCATCGGCCTGCTCAAGGGCAGGCTGCAGGGGCTGCTCTTTGGCATGATCGGCGGTCTGCTGATCGATGTCACCGCAGGCACGCTGGGCATGATGACCTTCTTCTTCATGGCCGTCGGCTTTCTGACCGCGCTGATCGTCGACGAAAACAACGACCGGCCCATCACCGGCGTGCGCTTTCATCTGCGCCGCGCAGCGGTTGCCTTTGCGCTGTGCATGCTGGGTGAAATTGTATTCGCAGTTTATCAATACTTCGTCACGGCGGCCTTCGAATGGCATCAGCTGCGCAGCATGGCGCTGCGCTGCGCCATCGCGGCCGCGCTGACGGTGCTGCTCTGCCCGCTGCTGGACCGCCTGTTCAACGGCCGCCGCAGCGCAGCTCACGCCCGTCGATCCGCGGGCAGCAAACGGGAGGTGAAATATTTTTGAAATTCAACCTGTGGAATCGTCTGCCCAAGCAGAGCAAACGAAACAAGCTCTATCTGAACCGCGTGCTCTATCTAGCACTGGGGCTGATCGTCGCATTCGCCGCGATCTTCGGGCGTCTGGATTACATGGTGCGCGGCCGCGGCGATACCTATGCCGAAACCGCCGCCTCCAAGTCCACCAAGCCCATCACGCTCTACGGCATGCGCGGAACGATCTACGATTCCAATATGAATCCCCTGGCCTACGACCGCACGAGCTACGACGTCACCTTCTATCGGGATCCGTCCCGAACCTCCTCCAGCGACCGCGCCGCCTACACGCAGGTGCTCTACAAGCTGATTCAGCTGATTGAATCCAACGGCAAATCGACCGTCAACGATTTCTGGATGGTGCAGGATGAAGACGGCCATTGGGTCTTCAGCTCCGGCTCCTCCTCCGAAGCCGTCGAGGCCACCCGAAAGAGTCAGTGGAGCGGCAACTTCTCTCTGAAATCCACGCCGGAGGACCAGTGGTTCCAGGCGCTGTGCGATAAATATTTCATTCCGGACGATCTGGACGATTCGATGAAGGTCAAGATTCTGGCGCTGTGGCAGGAATCGCGCATGAACGCCTTCAGCTCCACGCCCTGTACCGTGGCCTACGACGTGGGCTATGAGACCATGTCCGAAATCCAGGTTCGATCCATGGAGCTCGACGGCGTGGACATCAGCATCAGCTCCTCCCGCGTCTATCCGCAGGGGAAGACGGCCTGCCACATCATCGGCTATATCAGCAAAATCAGTTCCGAAAAGCTGGCCGACTATAAGGATCAGGGCTATCCCAACAACGCCTTCATCGGCGCGGACGGCATTGAAGCCTCTCTCGAGAGCCAGCTTTCGCCGTATGTGGAATACCGGCAGGGCTCCCGCACCGTTGAGATCAATACCCGCGGAAAGGTCATCCGCGAGCTGTCCTATACCGCTCCCACCGATGGCAATTCCGTCGTTCTGACCATCAATACCGACCTGCAGAAGGTCATGGCCGAGGCGCTTGAGAGCACCATCTCCGATATCCGCGCAAAACAGCTCAAAACCATGAGCGATGAAAGATGGCAGCGCAGGAACGCGGATATTCTGGCCGAATACGAAAGCAAGGACAGAGAGATCTCCCTCGCCTCGTCCGGCGCCATCGTGGCCATGGATCCGAACACCGGCCGCGTGCTCGGCATGGTCAGCTATCCGGATTTCGATCTGTCCTATTTCGACGGCGGCTCCATTTCCATGAGCAACTGGCAGAAGGTCACCTCCGGCAACGATCCGCTGTACAACCGCGCCATCTCCACCAAGGACTCGCCAGGCTCCATCTTCAAGATGGTCACGGCGCTGGCCGGCCTGTCCGAGGGTGCGATCACGCTGGAAACCCGCATCAGCGACGAGGGCGCCTTCACCCTCACCGACGAAACCCACCCGGCCAAGTGCTGGACGACGCAGATTCAGAACCATCAGAATCAGACCGTCGTGGAAGGCATCAAGAATTCCTGCAACTATTTCTTCTACAAGGTCGGCTATGCGCTCGGCTCCGCCAACATCTACAAGTGGGCCGCCCAGCTGGGACTGACCTCCAGGACCAACATCGAGCTTCCCGGCGAGACCACCAGCTTTGTCGGAAATCAGGACATGCTGTACGATCCCGACTCCCCCATTGAGAATCAGTACACCTACAAGCCCCTGATCGCCGCCAACGCCATCCGCGCCAAGATTCTCGAAATCGGCGAGGATCGCGGCATCGAATACGACGACGAGCGCATCGACGAGGTCGTCAAGAAGCTGCTGGACATCTCCGTGTCCTACAGCAGCAAGGCCCAGTGGAACCGGCCGATCCGTGAGATTCTCCTGTACGACCTGAATCTGCCGGAGAGCTACATCGTCTCCAACTACCTCGGCAATACCATGGTTTCGCTGATGTCGGAGCTGTTCTGGACGGACAACGAAACCATCATGCTGGCCATCGGCCAGTCGATCACCCAGATTTCGCCCATCGCTGCAGCCCGCTATGTCAGCGCCATCGCCAACGGCGGCACGGTCTATGACGCGCAGATCGTGGACAAGATCATCTCGCCCGACGGCTCGATCGTCATTGAGAAATCGCCCGTCATCGCCAATCAGATCGTCGCGGATGACAGCTATTTCGCCGCCATTCGCCAGGGCATGGAGGACGTTACCAGCGCAGAGGACGGCGGTACCGCGGGCTCCTATTTCGAGGGCATCGACTATATCGCGGCCAAGACCGGTACCTCCCAGAGAACCGATCTGGACGTTGAGAACAATTCCTGGATGGTCGCCTACGCCCCCAAGGAGGATCCCCAGATCGTGGTGGTGGTGTACGTCCAGAACGGCTACGCAGGCGCCTATTCCTCCGAAGCCATCAAGACGACCATCAACTACTATCTGAACAGTCTCACGCATACGGAGAGCACGCAGATCGACGCGGCCTACTCCCTTGCTGAATAATCGAAAACATGAAGGAGCGCTGTATGTTCACAAAGCTCAAAGCAGCATGGCTATACATCCGGGACAATCGCCTGACCCGAAGCATGATGCGTTACTTCGACTGGCCTCTGTTCCTGATCGTTGTCGCGATTTCGCTGTTCGGAATTGTTTGCGTCTTCAGCGCAACGTCTTCTGAGGTCACCGAGTATCCCTCCACCGTCATGGAAATGCTGGAAACCCAGTCCATTTACTATCCGCGACTGCAGTTTCTGTGGCTGCTGGCCGGAACGGTTGCGATGTTCTGCATCATCTATCTGCCGTATCAGTTCTATGGCCAGGCGTCCACCTGGATCTATCTGCTCAACGTCTCGGTGCTGCTGTTCACACTGCTCGTGGCCGAGGTCGGCCGCGGCAACATGCAGGCCTTTCTGAAGATCGGTTCCTCGGACCGCGGCTTCCAGCCCTCCGAGCTGGGCAAGGTCGCCATGATCATGTGCTTCGCGAAGGTCTTCTCCGATCGCAGGCACAATGTCAAAAAGCTCTCGGAATTCCTGATGCTCTCGGCCTACATGGCCATTCCCATGGTGCTGATTCTTCTGCAGCCCGACTTTGGCACGGCGCTCGTCTATGTGTTCGTATTCTGCGTCCTGGTATTCATCTCCGGTACGGACTCAAAGCTGCTGCTTGGGCTGTTCGGCTGCCTGGTGCTGCTGGCCATCCCGGTCTGGTACGCCATGAACAACACCTCCGCCGCCGAGAACTTCCGTCTGACCCGCTTCCTCATCTGGCTGGATCCGGAATCCTATCCCGACGAGGCGCGCCAGGTCATCAACGCGCAGATCGCCGTTGGCTCCGGCGGTCTGTTCGGAAAGGGCATTGTCTCTCCGGGCAGCTTCGCGTCTCTGGGCTACATCTCGGACGACCATACCGACTTCATTTTCGCCATCGTCTGCGAATCCTTTGGCCTGGCCGGCGGCTTCGCACTGGTTGCGGCCTACATGCTGCTCATCGCGCGCCTGTTCTGGCTGTCGGTTCGCGTCGACGACCCCTATGGCTCCTACCTGATCATGGGCGTCATGGGCATGCTGCTGTTCCACATTCTCGAAAACATCTGCATGGTTATCGGACTGCTGCCGGTCACGGGAATTCCCCTCCCCTTCGTCAGCTACGGAGGCTCGAATATGCTGACCAACATGATGGCCATCGGTCTGGTGGAAAACGTGGTCATCCGCTCCAAAAAGCAATCCCAAATCAATCTGACCAGCACGAGCCGCGCATACAGCCTCTGAAGAGGTCATTCCCTCCTGATCCCCGCATAAGATTGCGTGACAGGAGGGATGTTTTATGTCCGAAGAAAAGAGCAAGCTCCGCATACACGCACAGATCACGCCGCCGCAGACGGAAGCACAGTCCGCGCCTGCCGCCAGACCCGTGCGCTGGCGCAGCATACCCCATCCGATGCAGCGCAAAGCCCGCGAGTCCCGGGAGAAACTCTCCTTCGGCGACCGGCTGCTGCGCAACAGCGCCCTCGCCTGCGCGCTGCTGCTGGCCATCCTCGCCATGGGGAACATCAACCAGCCCTGGGCCCGCAGCGCCTCCGAGACCATCGAGCGCGCTCTGACCATGCATATCGATCTGGATGATTCCATCGGCGGACTGTCCTTTGTGCGCAATCTGATGCCGGAAAGCGCCCTGGTCTTTCTCAATCTCTCCGGCAGCAGCGAGCTGGAGCAGCCGGTGAACGGCGAGCTGAGCCACGTCTATTCCGCCGAACAGCCCTGGCTGATGTTCGACTGCCGCGCCGGCAGCGAGGTATGCGCCGTTGCAGACGGCACCGTCACCGCCGTCAGCGAGCTCTCCGGCGGTACAATCGGCGTGCTCATCGACCATGGCAGCGGACTGGAGAGCGTCTGCGCCTACCTTGCGGAAGCCTCCGTGCAGCCGGGCGACGCAGTGCAGCGGGGTCAGACAATCGGTATCTCGGAATCTTCACTTTATTTCGAGCTGCGCGAAAGCGAAACCGCAGTGGATCCAGCGCAGCGCATGGGGCTGTGACATGCATCTGCATCTGAAGAATATCCGGCTGCAGATCGACTGGCTGGCCGTGCTGTTTCCCTGCATAGCCGCCGCGCTGGGCGAAGGCCGCATGGCCGCGCTGCTGACGCTGTCCCTGCTCGCCCACGAGGCCGCCCATCTCAGCGCCGCGCGCTGGATGCACGTCCCCATTCGCGCGCTCCGTTTGACGCCCTTCGGCGGGCTGGCGCAAATCGGAAATCCCTATATCGTCTCCGCTCCGCAGCTCATCGCCGTGTCCATCGCCGGGCCCGCCGCGAATCTGGCGCTGATCCTGCTGTCCGCCGCCTTCTGCCATTGGCAGCTGTTCAGCGCTGCGCTGAGCGCGGAATTGATCGGCATAAACTCGCTGCTGATGCTGTTCAACCTGCTCCCCGCGCTGCCGCTGGACGGCGGACGGATCCTGTACGCCCTTCTGAGCCTGATCCTGCCCCGCCGCCGCGCCGTAGAAATCGGCATTTTCATTGGCCGTATTCTGGCCGCCCTGCTGATCGCGGTGGCTGTCTGGGGCTGCTTTGCCCGCGGACACCTGAATCTCTCCCCTCTGTTTGCCGCCCTGTTCCTGCTGGCCTCCGCACCGGACGAGCGCCGCGCGCTGACGGACAGCCAACTCAGAACGCTGGTGGAGAGCATCCGTCCGATCCGGGAAGCGACGCCCGCCGCACTGCTCGCCATCGACGAATCCACCTCTCCCGAAGAAGCGCTGCGCGCCGCCCGCCCGGATCGAGTCACGCTCTACGCCGTCTTCGACAACAACCGCCTTGCCCGCATCATCGACGATCGCACCCTGCTCGACCGCATTCTTCAAAAATCCCCCGCCTCCGGCATCGCAAAAGATGGAAGGATTTGATTAGAAGCAGATGCAGAACGCTCCTTTGCTCTACCTCCGACCGGCCCGGCTACTCCATTTTTCCCCGCATCTTCCATCAGGGAGCAGCGGAATTTCATGTCCTGTGTGATCCTGTTCATGAGATTTGAGCTTCCTTTCTGTTCGTTCTGCAGCTTTATCAGATTGGTACTCAAATCTCATCCTCTTTATGCTGGCATTTCCAAAGTGGACTGCAGCGCTGCAACCAAACAGGTTTTTTCGACTGCGCTTGACAATTGCATCCGTTCGTACTATATTAGAAACTGGGCGAAACAAGCCGACAAAACAAATGATTTTGGAGGATCCATATCATGACCCAGACGCCGATTACCAATGAACAGCTGGCAAGCTGGTCTGAAGCCTTCAACGCGTCCACCGCGCGCCAGGTGGCGTGCCTCGCGCTGTCCAAAGCGGACATCAAGGACGTAACCTATGTTGCGAAGGCCTCCTTTACCATGCAGCAGAAATTCTCCATCGATATTCCCACCCTGGAAGTCACCAACCAGCAGGCCAGCGGCCGCTGCTGGCTGTTCGCAGCCACGAATGTGCTGCGCGAGAAGATCGCCAACGATCTCAATCTGGAGCAGTTCGAGCTCTCCCAGAGCTATCTGGCCTTCTGGGACAAGTTCGAGCGCGCCAACTACTTCCTGGAGAGCATCATCGACACCGCCGATCTGCCCACCTCCGACCGCACCGTTGCGTTTATCCTCACCACCGGCGTGCACGACGGCGGCCAGTGGGATATGTTCGCCAACATCGTCGAAAAGTACGGCGTGGTTCCCAAGAGCGTCTACGGCGAGACCTTCCAGTCCTGCCACACCAACAATATGAACCACATCCTCAACCGCAACCTGAAGGCCTGCGCCGTCAAGCTGCGCAGCATGGTGGCCGACGGCGCCTCCGAAGCGGATATCCAGCAGGCCAAGTCCGACATGCTGGGCAAGATCTACGCCTTCCTGTGCAGCTGCTATACCGAGCCGCCGAAGACCTTCGATTTCGAATACGTCGACAAGGACAAGCAGTATCACATCGACCGCGGCCTCACCGCCAAGTCCTTCAGCGAGAAGTATCTAGGCGGCTTCCTCAAGCAGATCGTCAGCATCATCCACGCCCCCACCGTAGACAAGCCCTATGGCCAGACCTTCGAGGTCAAGCTGCTGAACAACGTCGTGGGCGGCAAGCCTGTCAAGCACCTGAATCTCTCCATGGACGACTTCAAGGCAGCCATCATCCGCCAGCTGGAGGCCGGCAAGGTGGTCTGGTTCGGCAGCGACGTCGGCAAGTTCGGCGAGCGCGAGAAGGGCGTCTGGGACGATCAGTGCTTCAACGCCGAGCTGCTCACCGGCCTCGATCTGCAGCTCAGCAAGGCCGACGCGCTGGACTACTGGTTCTCCGCGATGAATCACGCCATGGTCATCACCGGTGTGAACCTCGTGGACGGCAAGCCCAACCGCTGGAAGATCGAGAACAGCTGGGGCGACAAGAACGGCGAAAAGGGCTACTACGTCTGCTCCGACACCTGGTTCGACGAATACGTGTTCCAGGCCGCCGTGGAGCGGGAGTACTTGGGCGAGCTCGCCGCACTGGCCGAGAAGAAGGCCGTCGTTCTCGATCCCTGGGATCCCATGGGCACCCTCGCGGACTGATTCTGTTTTCAAAAGCATCGCCGGACCTTGCGGTCGGCGATGCTTTTTCATCTCTCCGCTTCGGGATTTCTTTACGGAGCTGCAATCCTCTGCGCAGTCCGGCGTCCCTGTCATCTGTGCTTTTCCAGCACGTAGTCCCGCATCTCGCGAACAAAGCCCGCGCGTGTCAGCGCTTCCTGCGCCTCGTCCGGATAATTGCGCACCGTCAGCAGCGCCAGTCCGGGAAACAACTTGCCCGTGCGGAAAGCGTCCGCCAGGGCGGCGAAGTCCGCTTCCGTCGCGCCGAAGCTGCGCAGCTGCGTCCCCTGCCGCTCCAGGATCAGCCGAACCTCGCCGCACGACGTCACCACCGCCGTGCCCGGCACGCACAAAAACGCCCGTTCCGGATCGTGCTTCAGAATCCTTCCCCACGCCTGCGCAGGATCGACGGCGTTCAGGCAAACCGGCTCGCGATCCGGCGAAGAAAGCGCTGCGCAAACGCGCTCGAAATCCTGCGCGCGCACGAACTGCGCTCCGGAAAGCCCTCTCACGAAATAACCGCGCCGCGCCTGTCCCGTGTATTCCATCTGCCGCAGCAGCGCAAGCGCGTCGGCAAAGCGGAGATTCTCCAGCGCCGCCGTCTCGCGGCATAGAATCCCCCAGCGGTCGAAGGCCGCGTCCAGCCGCTCCTCCATCGACATTTCCAGCATCGGCCGGGCCAATTCCCAACGCCCTCCGCTGACCGCCGCCAGTCTGCTGCGCGCCTGCTGCCGCCGTCCGGTTCCCGTCTGCAGCTTGCGCATAGGCGCAAAGCTGTCGCACGCCGCATCGCCCAGCCGGGCCATGCGCCGCAGCACGTCCGCAGTCGATACGCCGGGCATCGCCGCCGCAATGGACGCGGAAAAGCTCGCGCCGCGCCGAAGCAGAAAATTCCGCACTGCACCGGCTTCCCCGGAGGGATCGTTCTGTGGAATCGGGCCGTCCCAATCCACTGCGTCCGGCGGATAAAACGCCAGTCGCTCGCCGTCCTGCGACACGCGCCAGATCGCCTCGCCGCTCGCCAGCAGCTCGTCCAGCATCCCCGGGCGATAGCCCGCCGTCCGCGCGGGCAGCACAACGCTCTCCCATTGCTCCACCGGCAAATACAGACCCCTCAGCCGCCGCAGCGCGGCCGCCAGGCGCTCCTTTGGCGCGCCGCTCTCCCTGCTCCACCCCGCCAGAAAGGCTGCGTAGCTCTGCGGATCCGCAGTCTGAATCGCCCGGCGGCGCGCCTGAACCGTCATGCGCTGCGCCTTGCGCCAGACCTCCGCGTGAACGTACACGCCCTCCCGGCAGACGATCCTTTCCTCCGCCAGCAGCGCGTCCAACGCTTCCTGTACCGGCGTCGAATAGCGCGCCTCCAGTCCGGCGGCGTCCATCGGCCCGCGATAGCGCAGACACCGGCGCAAAATGCGCTGAAGCGCCTCTTGATCGCCCGCCGTCAGCGCGTTCTCATAGAGCTCGCACTCCTCCGCGGCGATCCACAATCCGGGTTCCACATACAGCGCCCTTCCCCGTTCCAGCAGCGTCTGCATCCACTCGAACGGCGCTTCCGTCTCCTCCGCCAGCAGATCGCCCTCCGCCATCAGCTTGTTGTGCAGGCCCTCCGCGCTGTCCGGCGGCTTCGAGCCGGTATGCGCCTGTAACAGTGCTTCCGCTTCCGGCGGAATTTCGGGCTGCATGTCGTCCACAATGCGCAGTCCCTCGGCCACGCCGTGAGACGGCGCGTAATCGTACATCAGCTCCGCTTCCACCTGACGGCGCAGCGACAGCGTCATCGGCGAAGGTCTTCCCTGCGCGCGCCGGATCACCAGCTGGATCGCGCCCGTCCGCAGCTCCTTCAGGAGCCGGGAGAGCCCATCCGTATCGATATGCCGATCCATGCAGTCGCGCAGCGTCTCCACCAGCAGCGGATGATCGGGATGTCCGCTCGCCCGCGCCAACGCCTCCGCGCCGCGAATGCGCTGCACCCACAGCGGCACACGTCCGCCCGGACGCACGCCCATCATCAGCGCGCGATTCATATTGTAGCGAAACAGCATGGCAAACAGCGCCGTTCCCGGCAGCTCCCGCCAGAGCATCTCGCGCACATGATCAGGGTGAATGCGCTCGAGCAGCAGCTCCGGCACTTCCCCGCCGGTGACGTGCAGCAGCACGCCGTCGTCATCGTGCCAGGCGCGCACGTCGCAGCCCGTCTCCCGGGCGGCAATCGCCCGCATCAGAATCGCCAGCCCCTGATTCACCCGTCCGCCGTAGGGACAGTGAAGCATCAGCAGCTGATCGCCTGTTTCATCCGTAAAATATTCCAGCACCAGCGTGCGGTCCGTCGCCAGACAACCGTTCGCTTCCATCTGTTCGTTCACGTAATCCGCGATATTCACAGCGGCGTTCTCGTCTTTCGTCCAGTCCGTCAGCAGTCTTATCATGCCTCCGGCGGCGCGCGCTTCCTCCAGCGTCCGCAGCATTCCGCCGAACATCGCGCCGGTCGCGAAGCTCCTGCCCATACCGTCGCCCCGCCAGAACGGCGACTGCGCGCCCTCGGGCGTGCTCTGCCGCACGATCACCCGGTCGCGCTCGATTCTGAGAATCGTCCATGCAAACGCGCCCAGCAGGAACTTGTCGCCCAGCCGCGCTTCAAACACAAACTCCTCGTCCAATTCTCCCAGGCGCGTCGCTCCATCCTCCAGCACCACGGCGAACTGTCCGCGATCCGGAATCGTTCCGCCGGAAGACAGCGCCAGCATCCGCGTATAGTTGCTGCCGGACACCGTGCCCGACAAGCGGTCGTACTCCACCCTGGGCGAGACGGGCCGATCCTCCTCGTGCTCGTCGTCTCCCGCCAGCATGCACAGCACCCGATTCAGCTGCGTCCTGGTCAGATCGCGATAGCACCAGCAGCTTCGACAGATTTGAAGCGCTTCATCCACCGTATAGGTTTCCGCCGCCGCCATGGAAACCAGATGCTGGGCGAGGATATCGACGCACATTTCCTCCGGCTCCACCGCCTCGATCTCCCCCATCCGCATGCCGCAGGCCGTCATCGCCGAGAGCAGCGTCTCCGAACGATGACGCGGATGGAAGTCCATGCGGCTGACCTCCCCGGGGCGATGGCCCGCCCTGCCCAAGCGCTGAACGGCGGAGGAAATCCGCTGCGGACAGCCGATCTGAATCACCCGATCCACCTCGCCCACGTCGATGCCCAGCTCCATCGAGGACGTAGCGCACAGCACCTTGAGCTGTCCGGACTTCAGCGCGCGCTCAGCCTCCATCCGCTGTTCCTTGGAAACGCTGCCGTGATGGGTGCGCGCGTATCCCTCGCCGCCCAGTTCGTTCACGCCGTGCGCCACCTTTTCCGCCGTCGCGCGGCCCTCGCAGAATACCAGCACCGTGCGGCAGCGCTGAGCGGTCTCGTACACCTCCCGAAAGATCTCCGGCCAGATGGAGCTCTCCCGCAGCCGGGTCAGATCCCGAGTCGCGGCAAGCACCCGAACCGAGGACGCCTTCTCCATCGTCGGCGCGACGATTCGCGTTCGCTCTCCCGCCAGACAGTGCGCGGCCAACTCCAGCGGCCGAATCGTGGCCGAAAGGCCGATGCGCTGCGGCGGACATGCGCAAAGCGCGTCCAGGCGCGCCAGCGACAGCATCAGATGCGTGCCCCGACGGCTGCTGATCATCGCGTGCAGCTCGTCCACAATCACGGTCTTCACCGTCGAAAGGAGCTGACGTCCGCTGCGGCTGGTCAGCATCAGATACAGCGATTCCGGCGTGGTAATCAGGATATGCGGCGGCTTGCGGCACATCCGCTGGCGCTCCGAGGGCGGCGTATCTCCATTGCGCACCGCGATGCGCAGAGGCGCCTCCAATCCCTCGATGGGCCTTTGAAGATTTTCGCGGATGTCATTGCCCAGCGCCTTCAGCGGCGTGATGTACAGCACGTAGACCTGCTCCTGAAGCATCTGCCGCTGCGCGAGTCCGTTCAGCCGGTCGATCGCCATCAGAAAGGCCGTCAGCGTCTTTCCTGTTCCAGTGGGCGCGCTGATGAGCACGTTTTCCCCTGAGGCAATCGCGCGCCAGCCCTGTCGCTGCACCTCTGTGGGCGCGCCGAGGTTCTCTTCAAACCACCGGCAGGTCTTTTCCGTAAACAGCTCCCGCATATTTTCCTCCAAAATCTGAAAAGGCGCGGCAGAGGATTGCGCTCTGCCGCGTCCCGTTTACTTCGACGGTGCGCGCTTTTCGCCGCGCTCGCCCCCGCGCACATACGCCCCCAGCAGGCGGTAGACCGCCGCGGTCAGGGGGACGAACAGCAGCATACCGGTAATGCCCAGCACGCCGCCGCCCACCGTCACCGCCGCCAGCACCCAGATGCCGGGCAGGCCCAGCGAGGAACCGACGGTGCGCGGATAGATCAGATTGCCCTCGATCTGTTGAAGAATCACAAGGAATACCAGAAAGATCAGCGCGTTCACCGGCGAGACGGAGAAGACCATGATCGCACCCAGCGCGCCGCCGATGTATGCGCCCGCAATGGGAATCAGCGCCGTGACGCCCACCAGCGCGCCGATCATCAGCGAATACGGCAGCCGCAGAATCATCATGCCCACGGCGCAGAGACTTCCCAGAATCAGCGCCTCCAGGCACTGTCCGACGATGTAGCTGTGAAAGCAGTCGTCAAACACGCGCAGCGTGTCGAGCACCCGTCCCGTCCGGCGCTCTCCCAGCGCGCGCTTCATCAGGCGGGTGAACTGGCTTCCCAGGCGCTCCTTGCCCAGCAGAATGTAGACCGCGAAGATCAGGCTCATGAACAGCGAGATCGTGCCGCCCACCAGCGAGGAGGTCACCGCCACAACCGCATTCATCGCGCCGCCCACGCCTTTGAACAGCACGCTGACCACGTTCTTCAGCAGGCTTTCCCAATCGGTTTCGCCGTCGGGCATGCTCTGCGCCTGCTGAGCCATCCAGGCGCTGATGTTGAAATGCTCTTCCAGCCAGCCGTACAGCGATTCTATCGCGCCGGGCAGCGCCTCCAGCAGCACCTGAAAGCACGAAACCAGCTGCGGTATAATCAGCCAGATCAGCAGCAGCAGCGCCAGCACCACCGTCAGAAACGCCAGCGCCATGCAGGCGGGCCGACGGAGTCTCTGCCACCATTTGTTCTTCAGCCTGAGGCGCTTTTCATAGAAGCTCATCAGAATATTGGCCACATAGGCGATGCCCGCGCCGACTGCCAGCGGAAACGCCGCCTGCAGAAACAGCGCGCCCAGATTGGTTACGCCCTGCCAATAGTAAATCGCAAGAAACAGCAGAAATGCAGATACGCCTATCCGCAAACAGCTCTTCCATTCAACCCGCATTTCCCATACCCTCCCCAAAAAAATCTCTTCTTTCCCCAGCCGCAGGCAGACGGCCCGGACAAGCTGGCTCCCGCGACGGCGGAGCTCCCTCAGCGAAGCCGGAGCTGCCAGAACGCCACCGCGCTGGCTGCCGCCACATTCAGCGAATCCACGCCGTGCGCCATCGGAATCCGCACCGTATAGTCGCAGGCGGCAATCGTCCGGGGCGAGAGCCCGTCGCCCTCCGTGCCAAGCACGATGGCCAGCTTCTCCTCTTCCTCCAGGCGCGGATCGTCGATCTCAACGGAGGAGTCGCTCAGCGCCATGGCGGCGGTTCGGAAGCCCATCCCGCTCAGCCGCTCCATTCCCCGCTGCGGCCATTCCGCAGGATCCCCGCACACCCGCGTCCACGGCACCTGAAACACCGTGCCCATGCTGACGCGCACCGCGCGCCGGTGCAGCGGATCGCAGCAGGACGGCGTTATCAGCACGGCGTCCATCCCCAGCGCGGCCGCGGAGCGGAACACCGCCCCGACGTTGGTGGGATCCACGATGTTTTCCAGCACCGCAATCCGCCGCGCGCTCCGGCAGACCTCCTCCGGTTCCGGCAGGCGGGGCCGCCGCATGGCGCACAGCACGCCCCGGGTCAAAGCGTACCCGGTCAGCTGCGCCAGGACCTCCCGCTCCGCGGTATAGACGGGAATCTCCCCGCACCGGGCGATGATTTCCCGCGCCTGCCCGTCGAGCTTGCGCCGCTCCATCAGCAGCGACACAGGCAGACAGCCCGCATCCAGGGCGTGGCCGATGACCTTCGCGCTCTCCGCAATAAAGACTCCCTTTTCCGGCTCCGCCCGGCGGCGCAGCTGCGCCTCCGTCAGCCGGGCGAAGACGTCCAGCTCCGGCGCGGACAGATCGGCAATTTCGATGATGTTCGGCATGGCACGCTCCTCTGTTGCAGGCGGTTTCAACCGCTTCTTCCTCGATTATAAAGCATTCCGGCCCGTTCGTAAAGAGCCTTCAGAAAATATGCAGAAATCTCCGCCGCCGCACCGGACAACGGAGATTTTCCTACTCAATTCTCAGCATGCGATAGCCCACACCGACGTGGGTCTGGATATACTGGGGCGAGCCGGGCTCTGACTCCAGCTTTTTCCGCAGCGTGGCCATGAACACCCGCAGCGACGCGATGTTGTTCTCCCAGCTGTTGCCCCAGATTTTCTGGGTGATGAAGGTATGGGTCAGCACCTTTCCCACATTCTGGGAGAGCAGGCACAGCAGCTTGTATTCGATGGGCGTCAGATGCAGCTCCGCATCGCCCAGATAGGCGCATCCGGCGGCATAGTCGACGCGCAGTCGGCCGTTGATGAATTCCGACTGGGCGGCGCCGTCCCTGTTCATCATCGACAGCCGCCGCTGCGTCACCCGCAGCCGAGCCAGCAGCTCGTCCACGGAAAAGGGCTTGGTCAGATAATCGTCCGCGCCGGCGTCCAGGGCCTCGATCTTGTCCGCGTCCTCGCTGCGGGCGGAAATGACGATGATGGGCACATTGGACCAGGTGCGCACCCGCCGGATGATCTCCACGCCGTCCATATCCGGCAAGCCCAGATCCAGCAGCAGAATGTCCGGATTGTGGGAGGTCGTCTCCAGGATGGCGGTCTCCGCGTTGTTAGCTTCGAGAAACCGGTAGTCGTGGGCCTTCAGCGTCGTCGTGATCAGCGTGCGAACCGGCTTATCGTCCTCAATGACCAGAATCAATGGTTTATTCATGCAGCTGAACCTCCTCGGCAGGCAGGGTAAATTCAAAGACGGCGCCGTGCGGACTGTTTTCCTTCGCGCAGATCGCGCCGCCATGGGCCGTGATGATGGACTTGCACAGGGAAAGCCCCAGACCCAGGCTGCGCCGACTGTCCGCCACGCGGTTCGCGCCGGTATAGAACATGTCGAACACCTTCTCCCGTGCCTCTTCGGGAATGCCCTCGCCGTCGTCGGCAATGCGCACGCGCGCCCACGCGCCGTCCTTTTCCGAGGTGATCACGATCCGCGAGCCCTTCGCCGTATACTTGATCGCATTGTCCACGATATTGATGATCACCTGGACAATCAGCTTTGCGTCCACGCGGACCAGGATGTATTCGTCGCTGCTGTGCGCTTCGATTTCATGCTCCACACTGCGGCGGTCGATGTGCTGCAGGGCCTCGGCGATGATCTCGTCCAGCAGCTCGGCGGAGCGGCGCAGGCTCATCCGGCCGTCCTCGATCCGCGTGACCGCCAGCAGGTTTTCCACCAGATTGATCAGCCACATGGCGTCATCATAGATGTCCGAATAGAGCTGGCGCTTCGTGCTTTCGTCAAAGCTCGCGCTGTTGGAAATCAGATTGCTGGCGTTTCCGGAGATGGAGGTCAGCGGCGTTCTCAGGTCATGGGAGATGGTTCTCAGTAGGTTGGCGCGCAGCTGTTCATTTTTCGCCAGAATGGCGGCTTCTTCCTTCTCGCGGGCATTCTTCTCGTTCTCCAGCGCCAGCGCGCCCTCGCCCAGCATGGACAGCAGCACGCTGTGCTCAAAGGAATCCAGCGGGCGGTTCCGCGCTTCAATGCCCACCACGCCGTAAACGCGGTTGTTGATGCGGATGGCCAGATAGAGGCATCGCGCATCTGCGAAGGTATCGGTTGTCGCGCCCGCATGCTTGTTGTTCTTCGCGGCCCACTGGGCCACCGTGCGCTCCCCGTCCGAGAGAATCTGCCCCGCGTCCGCCGGCGCGTCGGATGGAAAGAGCACCGGCTCTGAAAGCCCGCTGCCCTCCGACAGATAGACCACCACATCCCGGTTCAGCAGCTTGATCAGCTGACCGGCCAGCGCCGTGACGATCTCCTCGCGGCTGTCCGCCCGGTTGAGCAGCTGATCCGTATCGAACAGTATTTTCGTGCGGTATGCCGCCTGGGCGGACTGCCGCGCGATGTTCTTCAGGCGGATCGCCAGCGTTCCGGTGATGTAGGCCGCGAGGAACATGATGGCAAAGGTGACCGGATATCCGCGATCGAAGGCCTGCAGGGTAAACCTCGGCTCGGTGAAGATATAGTTGAAGATGATCACGCTCGCCGCCGCGGAGACGATGCTGTAGATCCTGTGGGTGGCCGCAATGGCGGTGATCAGCACGCCCAGGATGTATACCATGATGATATTGGCGTCGCTGAAGCCCAGATTGTAAAAGGCCACGCTGATGGCGGTGGCCGCCAGCAGGATCGCCGCGCTCTTGAGCGTATCCGCCGCCGAGAAGCCCCTTCTGTCCGCAGGAGCGCGCGGAGGACGGTACGGCCTGCTGGGCGCGCCGTCCGGAATGATGTGGATATCGATGTTCGGCGCAGTGGCGATCAGCCGGTCCGTGAGCGTGGGCTTTCGAAAGAGCCGGTTGGACGCGGCGGCGCTTCGGCCCAGCACGATTCGGGACACGCCGGACAGCCTCGCAAACTCCGCGATCTGATAGGGCACGTCATCGCCACAGACCGTCTCGATGCTCGCGCCCAGCTGCTGCGCCAGGCGGATATTGGCCCGCAGCCGCGCCCGATCCTCATCCGCCATCGCGGCAAAGCCGGGCGTCTCCACATACAGCGCCGTAAAGCTGCTGTGGAACGCGCCCGCCATGCGCGCCGCCGTCCGGATGATCTTCGCATTGGAGGGCGCCGAGGACAGGCAAACGAGAATATGCTCGTCCGCCCGGTACTCGCTGCGCTGGCGCATCCGCGCGCCGACGATGCGGTTGGCCCGATCCGCGCAGCGCCGCAGCGCCAGTTCGCGCAGCGCTGTGAGCTTGTCCGGCGTGTAGAGGCCCGAAAGCGCCTCCCCGTCCACCGCACCGCCGACGCTCATGCGCTCGATCAGCTCGCTGGGCTCGATATCCACCAGCTCCACCTGATCCGCCTGGTCGAAGACAAAATCAGGGATGCGCTCGCTGACAACGCGGCCCGTGATCGAAGCCACCGTGTCGTTCAGGCTTTCTATGTTCTGCACATCGACGGTGGTATACACGTCGACGCCGGCCTTCAGGAGCTCCTCCACGTCCTGATACCGCATGCTGTTGCGGCAGCCCGGCGCATTCCTGTGCGCCAGATCATCCACCAGAATCAGCTGCGGCCGCCGGCGCAGCGCCGCATCCGGATCGAACTCCCTGCGGCCGTCCTGACCGCAAACCCGCATGGGCAGGCGCTCCAACGCGCTGAACAGCGCCTCATCCTCCGTTCCGGAATGTACCTCGACAATCCCCGCGATCACATCCACATTTTTCTGCCGCGCAGTCTGGGCCGCCGCGAGCATGGCGTGCGTCTTTCCGGAGCCGACCGCATATCCGAAAAAGATCTTCAGATGGCCGCGGCGAATCATCGCCGCCTCCGCTGTGTGCTCCATGCCCTCGCCTCCGCTTCTCCGCAGCTTTTCATCGACCCGCTCATTATAGCATCCATCGGACGCGTTTTCCAGCAGCAAATTGTTGAAATCATTGCGGGCGCTGTCCGGAATCCGCCTCGTCATCCTCTGAATCCCGCACATGAGTTTCCAGAAAGCGATCCAGCCGCTTCATCGCCCGCCATCCAAAGCCGACGCCGGCCAGCATCACCAGAATCAACGCAATATCCCCCATGAAGACACCCCCGAAGTCCTGTGGGACTATATATGAAAGCATCGCTGGATATCGCGGTTGCTTCCCAGCACCAGAACCGTCTCATCCGCGGTCAGCACGGTATCCGAGGTCACGGTCGTGTTCAGCCTGTGGTTGCGCTTGGTGGCCAGCATGTTGATGCCGTGTCTGCGGCGCACGTCCAGCGCGCCGACGCTCTTGCCCACCCAGGACGGCGGCACGGAGACCTCGACGATGGCGTTGTCCCCCTCCAGCTCGATGTAATCAAAGATGTGATCCGACGTATAGCGAATCGCCGTCCAGCTGGCCAGCTGCTTCTCCGGATACACGATTTCGTCCGCTCCGTTGCGCAGCAGAAACTTGGCGTGCACGTCCCGGTTTGCCCGGGAGACCACGAATTTTGCGCCAAGCTCCTTGAGCAGCGAAGTCGTTTCCAGCGAGCTCTGGAAATTCTCGCCGATCGCCACGATGCAGACGTCAAAATTCCGCACGCCCAGCGAGGCCATGAATTCCTCGTTCTTGCTGTCGCCGATCTGGGCATTGGTCACATACGGCAGAACCGCGTTGACGCGCTCCTCCACCTCGTCCACGGCCATCACCTGATGGCGCAATTCGTGCAGTTTCACCGCGATATGGCGGCCGAACCTCCCCAGTCCGATCAGAAGTATCGATTTCATATTTTCCTCTCTCCTCTATCCCACGGTGATTTTTTCCCTGGGCAGCCGCGCGGCATAGGGGCGTTTGCCTGAAGCCGCGGCGAAAATCAGCGTCAGTCCGCCCACGCGGCCAAAGAACATCAGCGCAATCAGCACCGCTCTGGACGCTGTGCCCAGCTGCGGCGTGACGCCCAGCGTCAGCCCCACCGTGCCGATGGCGGACGCCGCTTCGAAAAGGCCCGTCAGCACGGGCAGCTGCTCCATCCAGCTGATGAGCATTCCTCCGGCGATGCTCAGCACGAGATACAGCATCAGGATGGTTGATGCGCTGCGCACGGCGTCGACGTCGATCCTGCGTCCAAAGCAGCGGATCGTTTCCCGGCGCTTGAACACAGACCGCGCGGAACAGATCAGCACGGCCAGCGTCGTGGTCTTCATGCCGCCCGCCGTCGATCCCGGCGAGCCGCCGATCAGCATCAGCAGGATGATCAGGAACCGGCTGACCTCGCTCATCCGGCTCAGATCCACGGTGTTGAAGCCCGCCGTTCTGGGCGTGACCGACTGAAACAACGAAGCCAGCAGCCGTTCCGCGCGGCTCATCGACGCCCATTCAGCCCGGGAGAATTCTCCGAAATAGAAAAACAGCGCCGGGAACAGCAGCAGCGCACCCGTTGTGGAGAGAATCACCTTGCTCTGCATCCGGTAGGCCCGCAGGTTCCAGCGATTCGTCTTCACGTCCTCCCAGGTCAGAAAGCCCACGCCGCCGATGATGATCAGCAGCATGACCGTCGTGTTGATCACCGGCCGGTCCGCGCAGCCCGTCAGCGACGAAAACTGCGCCTGTGCGCCCATCAGGTCAAAGCCCGCATTGCAGAACGCCGAAACCGAATGAAACAGGCCATACCATGCGCCCTTCATCCATCCAAAATCCCTGGCAAAGGCGATTCCCAGCGCTGCCGCGCCGACCAGCTCGATCATCAGCGTCGTCTTCAGGATGAACCCGGTCAGCTTCACGATTCCGCCGACATGGTGCGCCGAGATCGCCTCCTGCATGGTGCTGCGCTGCATCAGACTGATTTTCCGCCCGGATACCAGCGCCACGGCCACTGCGGTGGTCACCACGCCCATGCCGCCGATCTGTATCAGCAGCAGGATCACCGCCTGACCGAAGCCCGTCCAGTAGGTGGCCGTGTCCTGAACCACCAGTCCCGTCACGCAGACCGCGGAGGTCGCCGTGAACAGCGCGTCGCCGAAGCTCGCACAGCCGCCGTCCACGCTGGAAAACGGAAGCATCAGCAATAGGGTTCCGGCCAGAATGACCAGTGAAAAGCCCATGATGATGATCTGAAACGACGTCAGGTGTATTCCGTCGATGTACTTTCTCATGCAAACCCGTCCTTGCCCATTGTATAAGACCCCATTATTATCGCATCCGCGCCATAAATTTTGCATGAGCATCGCGGGAAAGAGATTAAGATCCCACAAAGATTCGCGCGTTTTCGACAGGCTCCGCTGGCGAGGTCCAAACAAACCGGGCGCGCCGAAGCGATTGCTTCGGCGCGCCCATCGACAGGGAGCGGCCCATTTACCGCAGCTTTATTCCGTTTTTGCACCGTTCCGGGAATACACGCAGCATCCCGGCGCCGCGCTTTCCAGCTTGCTGATCGGCATCTCCGAATCCTCGCGCAGCGCATAGTTCTCGGAGCGCGCATCCAGATATTCGAAGACGGAAGAGAGCACGCGCTCATTGTTCTCCTCGTCATCCGGATCGACGAATTTCAAAATGAACACATGGGCGTCCAGCCCGCCGCGCACGCCCGCGCAGCCGATGGCCTCGAGGCAATTGCCGCCCAGCTCAACCATCCTTGAAATGATCTCCCCGAGCCGCTCGTCCGGCATCGTCCGGGGGATCAGATCCCGGATGTGAATCCGCTCCAACCCGGTTTCCAGATCCTCCACATTCTGCATCAGCTTCGGCGCGCGAACCCTGTATTCCCCGATGGCCTCCTGCATGCCGCGGCGATAGACATATTCGCCAATGCTCTGAAGCGCCTCAGCGACGCAGCTCACGCTCTCCGCCGCCTGATAGAGCAGCTCCAGACCAGAATCGTCCCGCGCATCCAGCAGCCACTGGCCCAACAGCAGCTTGGCCCGCAGATTGTCCGGATCCCGCCGCAATGCTCCGCGGATGAGTTCCATGGCCCTCGGCGTGTTCAGGCCGATATAGGCGGCTGCGCCTTCGATCAGCGCGTCCATATCCAGCTCCCGGACCGGATCCGCGACCCGCTCGCAGACGTCCATCGCAGCCCGGCGTCCGGTGTAGAAGTGTTCCCGCAGCTCCGGATAGGACGGATTCCGGGCAAAGCAGGCGTCCTCCACGTTTCGCAGCTTCTCCATCTCCGCGCACCACGCCGCATCCGTCTCCCGCGCGAAGGGATCGAACGCCCCGACCCCGTACAGCTTTCGGCGCTGGGAAAACGTGGGATGGGAATCCAGCGGCGCCGGAAGCTCGCGCTCCAGCTCCTCCAGCCATAGCTCCGCGCGTCGCGACAGCATCTCTTCAAACGCAGCGCCGCGCACGCTGGTGACGATCGGCTCAGGCCGTTCGGGCTCATAGCAGCGGAAGGTGCTCACGTTGTCCTCCTCGCCAAATCGCACAAAAAACGCCGATTTCGCGAGTGCGGAAACCGCCTGCCGGGCTTCCTCCGGCATCATGTCGTGCGCATCCGCCTCCCATTCCAGGCGGCGCTGCACCAGAACCTGATAGCGCTCCGCCCGCGCAGCGAACGCATTCACCGCGATCACCACGGGCAGGAACAACGTCGACAGGAACAATTCTTCATCCTGCGCGCGATCCCTGCGAATGGAAATCATGGCCCATCGGGTCTGCAGCCTCGACTCCTCGCTGACGAGGTGGGAAAACTCATGCCGGAGCACCTGTTCCAGCTCGCCCTTTGTGAAAAAAGACACGAGCAGCGGCGGCAGCAGGATCCCGTCATAGCGCCTGTCCCGGAACACGCCCACGCCCTCGTCGCCCAGCAGCAGCCGAATCGGACGGCGGTGGCCGCACGCTTTCGCCGCCCTGCGCACCATCGCGTACAGCTGCGGAAAATCCTTTTCCTCAAGCGTTGCCTCGGGATTGGGCGCGCAGATCGACGGCCGGCACAGCACGAACGCCAGCGTGGACGGCAGCAGAAAAACGCCCGCCGCCGTGCACCAGACCGTTCCGCCGCTGCCGCCCCAACCGTATCCCATGCTGCAGAGCATCGCGGTGAGCAGCGGCAGCGCAAGCCATGCCGCCCAGCACAGCCATACCAGCCGCTCCATGCGCTTCAGCGCAGCCCGTTCCGGCGCGGAATCCTGTTCCAATGCCTGCCGCTGCTGCGCGGCGCTCTCCCGCTCCGCCTCCACATTCACCGGTTCCGTCCGGCGCTTCCCAAGTCCGATCGCCAGCGAGCATCCATACCAGACCGCCATCAGCCCGATGCACATCCACATCGCCGCTTTTGCCCAATCGCACGGATACGCGAGGCTTCCCAGATACTCCGCGCCCAGCATCAGCGCGCCGCTGAGTATCGTCCAACCAAATACGCTCAGAACTCTCTTCATTCTCATTTTCTCCAAAATGATTCCCCGAAGCCGAGCACATCGATCATCGGGGAACACACCTTCATGAATCAGTTTTCCTGCGCAGTTTCCTCCGCTGCGTTTGCATTCGGGGGCACGACCACGCTGATCGTGCAGGTCGCCTTCGCGCCGCTGACCGCCTCCACCGTAATCACCGCAGTGCCATAGCCGCCCGTCATGGTCACCAGGCCCGTCTCGGACACGTTGGCCACCAGAGGGTTGTCGGTGGTATAGGTCAGCCGAACGTCGTCCGCATCTGCCGGCTCCACCGAGGCCTTGATCTGAAACGGCTCGCCGGTCTGCTCCTTGTAGAGGCTCTGCTCCGTGACGTTCAGCAGCACTTCCCGGACGCTGGTGCGCACGCGCACGGTGCATTTGCTCTGAAAGCCGTCCGCATTCGCGGTAATGACCGCCATGCCCGAGGCGACGCCGGTCACCACGCCGTTCTGCACCGTTGCGATCTGCGGGTCGGAGCTGCTCCACTCCACATGATGGTTCACCCCCGCGTCGATCTGGCCGTCTGAGCCGATGAAATCCGCCTGCAGCACAAAGCTCTCGCCGCGCTCAAGGGTCACATCCGTCGGGCTGAGCCGGAAGTCTTTGGAGGCGGTCTCCACCACAATCCGGGTTTCCGCCGTCAATCCGTCCCGCGTCGTCAGGGTCACCGTGGCCGTTCCCGCGGAGATCGCACGGGTCAGTCCGGCGGAATCCACGGAAAGCACCTGCGGCGCGCTGCTCTTCCAGCTCGCAGCTTCGTCCGTCGCGTCCTCGGGCAGATAGAGCGCCTCCAGCCGGAAGGTCGATCCCACGCCCACCGTCAGCTCCCCGGGGGTGATCTGCGCCGCCGCGGCGCGCACATTCACCCGAACCAGCGCGGAATCCGTCAGTCCGCCGGACGTCGTGGCCGTAACCCGGGTTTCGCCGCCGCGCAATGCCGATACGCGGCCTGCAGCGTCCACGGACACGATCTCAGGGTTTTCGCTGCTCCACGTCACGCGCTGTCCGCTGACACCCGCATTGAACTGGCAGGACAGTCCGCTGACGTCGCCCTTGTTCATCTGCAGCAAATGCGTGTTCAGCTCGAAGGTCTCCACCGGCACGCCCGCCACCTCCACGTCGACCGCAGCGGTCGCGCCGCCCTGTGCAGCCAGCCGCACCCGGGTCTTTCCCGGGCCCACGGCGGTGATCAGGCCGCGCTGATCCACGGTCGCGACGCTGCTGTCCTCCGAGCGATAGGTCACCGTCTGCGCCGTTTCCGTGTACAGCTCATAGCTCACGCTGACGGATTCCCCCGGATCCAGGGCGACCCTTGAAACGCTGGCCTTCAGCGAATCCTCAATGCCGGAGCGCATCGGCGCCAGCAGCAGCAGGCAGATCGCCAGAGCCAGCGCCAGCAGGGACAGTTTTCCGAATGCAGTTTTCATCAGCATCCTCCCATATATCAAACAGCAGGTGTTCCAGTCAATTTCTCCATCTCGTATTATTATACGAAATATTCGCGTTCCGGTCAACCCATTCCCCCGCCGCATCGGTGTTTCGGCGGCATTATCGCGGTTTTTCGGCTTGTCAAACCCGCAGAAATGCGGTAAAATAAGATATACTTTACAAAAGCAAGGAGCATTCGCATGAAGATTCCGATGACTGCCGAACAGCTTTCGGCATTGAAGTCCTTTCTGACCCGATTCGAGGACAGCGAGCAGCTGTCCGATTCCGAATACGTACTGGATCTCTACGATCTGGAGCCGCCGCTGTCCCTGGATCTGTCCATCGGAAAGAACTGCCTGTTTGTCGATGGCGCGGCGACGCTGCTGTTCGATGAGGAGATGGACGGCTGGTACATCGGAGAGCGGATTGAGGACGCCGACTCCATCCTTCGCGCATTGACGGAAGCGGGTGCTCTGAATTCATGAACGCCTCTCAGCGCCGCCGGCATCGCTGCATGTGCGCGATTGAGGACGTGCTGAAGCTGCTCCGCAAGAAGGAATCGCCGGAAGAGACGCTGAACAGCCTGCAATCGCACTACCTCTCTCCCGGCGGCATTCTGGAATCCGGCTATTGTTCGCTCTCCCGCGAGTCGCTCACGGAGCCGGAGGCACTGCTGCTCTCCCTCGTCCCCGATCTGACGCGCCACTGCCTGAGCATGGAATACGGCCTGCATCCGCGTCTGGACAGGCTCTCCATTGCAAGTCAATATCTTCGCACCCTGTATATCGGCATAACGATTGAACAGTTCTATCTGCTCTGTCTGGACGCCTCCGGCAAGCTGATCGAGCGCATTCTGCTCCAGAAGGGCAGTGTGGACGAGACGCCCTTTTATCTGGCCCATGTGCTGCAGAGCATCACGGCAACCGACGCCAGCGCGATCGTGCTCAGCCACAACCATCCCGGCGGCTCGCTGCGGCCCTCCCAGGCGGACATTCTCTGCACGGTTGAAGCGCTTCGCGCGCTGCAGCCGCTGGATGTGATGATGCTGGATCACATCATCATCGGAAACGGTCAGGCAATCAGCCTGCGCAATACCGGATTCATCGCCGCATCCATCTGGGCGGATCAGGCGCCGTCCAGCGCGCTGCTGCGCAACTGGATCGACGTCGCACAGCCATGACGGTTCAACGCCGCCGGACAATCGTCCGGCGGCGTTGAACTGTCTCACTGCTCTGCGCCCTTCAGGTACTCGAGCACCTCCGCGGGATTGGTCGCGGATTTGGCCTTGGGCCAGATTTTTTCGATGTTTCCCTGTTCGTCGATCAGATAGGTGGTACGCACCACGCCCATCGACGTCTTGCCATAGAGCTTCTTTTCCTGCCAGACGCCGTACTCCTGAATGACCTTCAGCTCCGGATCCGACAGCAGCTCGAACGTCAGTCCGTATTTCTCCGCGAACCGGACGTGCGACGCCACGCTGTCACGGCTGACGCCGACCACCTCTGCGCCCAACGCCTTCAGTTCACCGCTAAGCGCCTGAAATTCCGAAGCCTGGCGCGAACAGCCCGCCGTGTTGTCCTTCGGATAAAAATACAATACGACCTTCTTCCCGCGATAGTCGCTCAGGCGCACCTCGCGTCCGCTTCCGTCCTGCAGCGCAAAATCCGGCGCAGGGCTCTGAATCTCCAGCATATTCCTTCCTCCTTCGAGTGTTTTTCTCAGTATAGCACAGATCAACTTTTCCGGCAACCGTTGCAAACCGATTCAAAATATGATACCATAAAATCACAGTTTTTTGTGAGGTGATTGCGCCATGTCCAACGCTGAAACCATGCTCGACCGCGCCAACGCCGCCGCCTTCTCCAAGGCCGACGAGGTGCGGAACTCCGCCTACGCGCTGAAATATCACATCGCCGCGCCCAGCGGCTGGATCAACGATCCCAATGGTCTGGTTCGCTTTGGCGACCGCTACCACGTCTTTTACCAGCACTACCCCTACGCGCCCGAATGGGGCCCCATGCACTGGGGCCATGTCAGCAGCGCCGACCTTGCTCATTGGCGGCATGAGCCTGTGGCCCTCGCTCCCGATATGCCCTATGAGAAGGGCTGCTTCTCCGGCAGCGGCGTGGCCGACGGCGACGCCCTCGCGCTGATCTACACCGCGCACGATGACGACAACCCCATCAAGGAGACGCAGTGCGTGGCCCGCAGCTTTGACGGCGGACGCTCTTTTGTGAAATCCCCCTTGAACCCGGTCATTCCCTGCTATCCGGAGGGCTGTACCTCCGACTTCCGCGATCCCAAGGTCTGGAAGCAGGACGGCCGCTGGCAGATGGTCGTCGGCACCTCGCACGACGGTCGCGGCTGCGCGGCGCTCTACACCGGAGAGGATCTCGATCACTGGACGTACCGCGGTCTTCTCTGCGAGAGCGACGGCACGCTGGGCAGCATGTGGGAATGCCCGAACTTCTGCCGCGTGGACGATCAGGATCTGCTGATCATCTCTCCCATGGAAATGCCCGGCCACAAGAACATCGTGCTCTTCGGAAACTTCGATTGCGCTGCGGGCCGGATGTCCATTGATCACTGGCAGGAGCTCGACCTGGGCGAGGACTTCTACGCTGCGCAGGTGCTCTATGACGGCGACCGCACGCTCCTCATCGGCTGGATGGACATGTGGGGCAAGCCCTATCCCACCCAGAAGGACGGCTGGGCCGGCGCTCTGACGATTCCGCGGGAACTGCACGTGCGCAACGGCCGACTGCTCCAAGTCCCCGCACCGGAGCTGAAGGCGCTGCGAACCGGGAAGCGGATCGATTCTGGCGACGCAAAGTCTCTGGAATCGCTGACCGGCGACTGTCTCGAGCTGAATCTGGGCATGGCGAAGGGGACGTTCATTCTCTCCGATCCTGAAGGCGAGCTGCTGCGCGTGTCGCTGTCTGACGGACGAGCGACGCTCACCCTTCCGAACGGTCGGGTCGCAAGCGCGCCGGTCGCTCCCGATTGCGAGACGCCCGGCCTGCGCGTGTTTGTGGATCGCTGTTCGGTCGAGTGTTTCGTCAACGGCGGCGAGGTCTGCTTCTCCCAGCGCATCTACCCGAAGGACAATGCGCTGATCTATCGCGTGGACTCAGAAGCAAAGGTGGACGCCTGGAGCCTGGGCGACGCCTTCGAAGCGCCCGTATGCTGAATATCGGATGCCATCTGAGCATATCCAGGGGATACTTGCACATGGGCGAGGAAGCGCTGTCCATCGACGCGAATACCTTCCAGTTTTTCTCGCGCAATCCCCGCGGCGGCAGCGTCCGCGCCTTCGATCCTGAAGACGCGGACGCGCTTCTGGCCCTGACGCGCGCTCACCGCTTTGCCCCGCTGCTCGCGCACGCGCCCTATACGCTGAACCCCTGTGCCGCCGCTGAGCGCACCCTTGATTTCGCGCACCGCGCCCTGTGCGAGGACCTGCAGCGTTTGGAAGCGCTGCCCGGGGTTCTATACAATCTGCATCCGGGAAGTCACGTCGGACAGGGCGCAATCATGGGCGTCGAAAAGATTGCGGATTCGCTGAACCAGGCCATGTTCGACGGCATGCACACCACAGTCCTGCTCGAAACCATGGTCGGCAAGGGCAGCGAAATCGGCGGGACTTTTGAGGAGCTGCGCGCCATTCTCGACCGCATTGAGCGTCCCGACCGCATCGGCGTATGCCTGGACACCTGCCACGTACACGACGCAGGCTACGATATTGTCCACGATCTCGACGGCGTGCTGACCCGCTTTGACCGCATCATTGGCCTGGATCGTCTGCATGCGGTTCACATCAACGACAGCAAGAACCCATTGGGCAGCCGAAAGGACCGGCACGAGAAGATCGGACAGGGGCACATTGGGCTGGAAGCCTTTGCCCGGATCGTCAATCATCCCGCCCTGCGCGACCTTCCCTTTTACCTGGAGACGCCCAACGATCTGAATGGATACCGCGACGAGATCCGGCTGCTCCGTGAGCTCTGCCAATCCTGAGCACAGAAAATCATTGTATATCAGGGACAAAGGACGCTTCCAGCCGAAGCGTCCTTTTCAATCCGATATCGCCTTATCCCGCAACCACTTCGCACTCGATTCTCTCCAACCACGTATCCTCTCCGACGACCTTCGGCTGCAGTATGACGCTCTCAGGCCATTCATCGAAGCTCTGAACTTCCTGACAGCACCGATACGCGGTCGTTCCGTCCTCCAGCATCACCTGTTCCATGTTCCCCGCACCGGTCGCCACGCGGTTGCCCGCTGCGTCCATCAGAATGATATCGACGCCCATATCATAATCCCCTGCCCGATCACATTTGAAAACCACCTCCAGCGACGAGATGTACGGATTATTCGTCCATTTTGCCTCTACAAGCGACCAGCTTTCACACGCATTCAACGGCCTCAGCTTGGCCGTTTCACCGCCGGCTTGCTCGAGCGAGATCTGAATCACCAGCGGTTTCAGTACTTCGCGGTCTCTGTACTGCGGTATTACGAGCTCCACCTCCAGCGTATGAGGCGCGTCGCCGTTTACCGTGCCGCCCATCACGAAATCCATTCCATCCTCCGTCGCAGAATAGTCCAGCGTCTCTGCACCCTTCTCTGCATTCAGCAACCGCCATTCCGGGAACATCGTCTCAAAGGATGTATGCAAAAGAATCGAATAGGTTTTCCCGGTATAGATCGTCTCGCGCACCTGCACTGTTCCGTTTTCACAGATCCATCCGCCCTCGAATTCGTCCTGTATCAAATCCTTCGCACTCTCCAGCGGCTTCGGACCGTTTTCACCGCTGCTTGCATAGTCCAGCAGTCCAAAAATATTGGTTGCCGCAGCCGCTGCGCCTGCCATTGCCAGAATCAGCAGTGCCGCCGCCAGCAGAATTCCCATGCTTCTTTTCGCTGTGTGCTTGTTCATCTTCTCGATCCTCTCTATCGTCTCGTCCATCCTCTGAATAAAGTGTTGGGGCGTTTCCGGTACCGCCCGTCTGAATTCATCGCGCCTCACCGTCCGTCGCCTCCTCTACTTTTTCCATTCATCTCTGAGCTGCTTCCGAGCTGCATGCATCCGCCATTTCACCGTCGTTTCAGGAAGACACAGCATGTCGCTGATCTCCTTCACCGAATATCCCTCCATATAATGAAGCACCAGTGGAAGGCGCAGCTTCACTTCCAGCGCGCCGAGGGCGTCCGAAAGGTCTACATTCTCGGGAGTTTCCCGTTCGCAGATAGACTCCGGCAGTGCACCAGGCAAGCGCGCTCGCTTCCGCAGCAGACTTCTGCTCTCATTGATCAATATGCGAGTCAGCCAGGTCTCAAAATACGCATCATTATTCAATCCTCGTATCCCTCGCCAGGCGCACAGCAGCGCGTTTTGCAGCGCATCATCGCAGTCCGCGCCGTTTCTCAAGATGGACCATGAGATTCGCCAAAGCCGATCCGCGCAGGCATGCACCCTTTGAGAAAACATTTTCTCGTCCATGTTCATTTCCCATTTCATGAAATGTGCTTCCCATTTGCAAATTCAACCATTAGACGCACAGATACATCGAAAAGATAGTTGAACACAATAGAATTTCAAAAATAAAAAGAAAGGACATATCTTTCGACATGTCCTTGAATTGAATCCGGCGACGACCTACTCTCCCGGGCCGTTTCCAGCCAAGTACCATCAGCGTACTGAGGCTTAACTTCTGTGTTCGGTATGGGAA
>SFJH01000083.1 GCA_004555155.1 Clostridiales bacterium | reverse complement strand
GGCCAGCACATGGCTGGCGGTGTGGCGCAGCGTCCTCGCGCCGTCGGGATCGGCGAAGCCCACGATCTCCAGCACGCCGTCCTCGCTGATCGGCTCCACCAGGGAGATCACGCGGCCGTTGATCCGCGCAGCCAGCGCTTCCTTCTTGAGCTCCTTGGAAATCTCACCCGACAGGTCGAGGGCGTTTTTGCCCGCCTCGACCTCCATCGGAATTCCGTTGACCATCAGTTTCATCGTCGATAACCTCCATTCATCGAAAAAAAGAAAACCCGTCCCTTCCATGAAGGGACGAGTCTGTTCACCCGTGGTTCCACCCAACTGACCGGATTGCGGCCGCTTTGACGGGCTGTATCGCGCCCGAAGCGCCGCGCGGTCGGGAGGTGGTAATTCCGCCTTGTACCCGGACGCGCTTGCAGCCGATGGCGCATCCTCTCTGAGGGCCGTGAGTGCGAAACCATGTCCTCCGTCATTCCGACGGAAATCTTGCAAAAGTATTGTAGCCCTTTCAGAAGGGGTTGTCAAGGGGGCGGAAGGTTAGTTTTTGGAGATGCCGCTCAGTTCAGCGCGTCCAGCGGCAGCCTGAAGCTGGGCGCAAACTCCCGCATGAAGTCGTCCACCTCGGGCATGCCCAGCGCCTCGATCGACGCGGCGATGTTCTGCTTGGCGGCCAGGAACTCGCCGTTGCCGTAGCCCTCCTCCTCCAGGCACTTCAGATAGGCGCTGATGCGGTCCGCCGCCTTCACGACGCGCCATTCCGGCGCGCTTTCGTCGGGCAGCAGCAGCGGCACATAGGCGTCGCGAAGATCCTCCGGCAGATACTCCAGCAGCTTTTCGGAGGCCATGCGCTCGATGTCCCTGAACGCGTCGCGGATGCCGGGGTTGAAGTATTTGATCGGCGTGGCCACGTCGCCGGTGATGACCTCGGGCGCCTCGTGGTAGATGGCCAGCAGCATCACCTTTTCCATGTCCAGCTTGCCGCCGTAGCGGCGGTTCGCGATCAGCGCCAGCGCGTGGCTGATCATCGCCACCTGCAGCGAGTGCTCCTGATCGTTTTCCTCGCGGGTGTTGCGCTGAAGGCTCCACCGCCGAATCAGCTTCATCCGCGCCATATAGGCGTAAAAATGGCTCTGCATCCCGTTTCCTCCCGTCATTGCGTTGATCAGCATCAATATAGCACGCCTGAACGCCGGTGTAAAGCCCTCAAAATTCCCGAAATTTAACGTTTATCCCTTGCGCCTGCAGCCAGAATTATGATATAATCATCCGGAAAACGCACTTCTGCCGATCTGTGCGGCGGTTGACCGTAGAGGAAATCCTCATGGTGCCGTACGGAGCTGACGCGGAAGGTGGGAAAAACAAGGAGGAGAATCCACTATGGCAGTTATTTCCATGAAGCAGCTGCTGGAGGCCGGCGTTCACTTCGGCCACCAGACCCGTCGCTGGAACCCCAAGATGGCTCAGTACATCTTCACTGAGCGCAACGGCATCTACATCATCGACCTGCAGAAGACCGTCCGCAAGATCGACGAGGCGTACATGTTCGTCCGCGACATCGCGCTGGAGGGCAAGTCCGTCCTGTTCGTCGGCACCAAGAAGCAGGCTCAGGAGTCCATCGAGGCCGAGGCCAAGCGCTGCGGCATGTACTTTGTCAACAACCGCTGGCTGGGCGGCACGCTGACCAACTTCCGCACCATCCAGACCCGCATCAAGCGCCTGAACGACATCGACGCCATGGAGAAGAACGGCCAGTTCGACGTTCTGCCCAAGAAGGAAGTCATCAAGCTGTGCGCCGAGCGCGAGAAGCTGCTGAAGAACCTGGGCGGCATCCGCGAGATGAAGAAGCTCCCCGGCGCGCTGTTCGTCGTCGATCCCCGCAAGGAGCACATCGCCGTGACCGAGGCCCGCATTCTGGGCATCCCGATCGTGGCCATCGTCGACACCAACTGCGATCCCGACGAGATCGACTACGTCATCCCCGGCAACGACGACGCCATCCGCGCGGTCAAGCTGATCGCCGGCAAGCTGGCCGATGCCGTGCTCGAGGGCAAGCAGGGCGAGCAGACCGCTGAGGAAGCCGCTCCCGCCGTTGAGGCCGCCGCCGAATAATTGCACAGTCTTTTTCGATTCAAGCAGCATCAGGATGAGCAGCTACGCCCAACCGGGTGCCGCTTGAATCACGTTTGATGAACGTACACTGATTTTTGACAGGAGGATGAATCCCATGGCTGAGATTTCCGCAAAAGTTGTTATGGATCTGCGCGGCCGCACCGGCTGCGGCATGATGGACTGCAAGAAGGCGCTGGCCGCCTGCGATGGCGACATCGAGAAGGCCATCGACTATCTGCGCGAGAAGGGCCTGGCCAAGGCCGCCAAGAAGCAGAGCCGCATCGCCGCCGAGGGTCTGGTGGGCGCTTACGTCTGCTCCAAGTGCAACACCGGCGCGCTGGTTGAGGTCAACTGCGAGACCGACTTCGTGGCCAACACCCCCGAGTTCAAGGAGCTCGTGAACACCATCGCCAAGCAGGTCATCATCAGCAATCCCGCCGACGTGGACGCGCTGCTGGCCGCCAAGGTCGAGGGCACCGATACCACCATCGGCGACATGATCACCGAAAAGACCGCCAAGATCGGCGAGAAGATCTCTGTGCGCCGCTTCGTCCGCTATGAGGGCGCCAACGGCACCGTGGACAGCTACATCCACATGGGCGGCAAGGTCGGCGTGCTGGTTCAGGCCGAGTGCGAAGTGACCGACACCGTGAAGGAAGTGCTGCACGACGTCGCGCTG
>SFJH01000082.1 GCA_004555155.1 Clostridiales bacterium | reverse complement strand
CGTGGGCGCTGAGCCCCGAATTTTGCAGATATTCGGTGGCGTCGATGAATACCTCGTCAATGGAATAGACGTGGATGTGGTCTGCGTCCACGTAATTCAGATAGATCTGATAGATGCGCGTGCTGTAATCGATGTAGAAGGCCATGCGCGGCGGCGCGACGACGTAATCCAGCGCCAGCGCGGGCTCCCGCTGCAGCTCCGACGCAAAATGGGATGCGCCGCGAAGCTGTCTGCCCGGCGCGCGCTGCCTGCGCTCCGCGTTGATCGCCCGCACCCGCTGCACCACCTCGAACAGCCGAGGCCGCCCCGGCACCCCCATCGCCTTCAGCGCCGGGGACACCGCCAGGCAGATCGTCTTTTCCGTCCGGCTCTCGTCCGCCACCACCAGATGGGCGTCCATGGGATCCAGCCCGCGCTCCACGCATTCGACGGACGCATAGAAGGATTTCAGATCGATGGCAATGTACGTCCGGTTTTCCATGCCTCCGCCCCCCTGGATTCATTTTCATATCCGTTGTCGCTGTATGTATAGTATACCCGGAATCCGAATCCAGCGAAAGCGAACATAAAACGATTTTATTGAGACAGACCCATAATCACCTCATGATGCCGAAGGCGAGCAGGACGCCCACCACCAGAAATGTGCCGCCAACGATGCGCAAAACCAGGTCGTACCACTCGGAGCGCTCCCGCTTTCCCTCCAGCTTCCAGCTCTCCGTCATCCTCCAGACCAGCGCCGGTTTTGCAATCAGAAACAGCGCGATGACCACAAACGCGACGCCCGCAATTCTTGCCTGCACGACATTCCCTCCCTTGTTCTCCCTCACCGCCGATACCAGCCGATGACCTCCCCGGTCTGCAGCACGTGGCCGGACATAGCCCGCATCAGCTCCGCCTTTCGGGACGTGGCCGGAATGTCCAGCGAACAGTCCAGAGCGTACACGCGAAAGCGATACCGATGTGCCTTCCGGATGAAGGGCGGCTGCTTCGGCCCCCTGTACTGGTTTACCATATGCGGTTCCCTGCCGCGCGCCGTTCGGGCACTCCGCACCGTGGGGGATGTGCTCCGGAATCTCGCCCTCCGGCGGAAGGTTCCAGATCAGCCAGTGGTTCAGCTCCCCCTGGAAGGGCACATCCATATCATCCATCACGATGGCCAGCGTCCGCACGCCCTCCGACAGTCCACCGACGGAGAACCGCGGAGAGACGTCCTCCCCGAAGCCCGTGTGCCGCTTCGGAATCTCTCCGTCCTCCCGGAAATCGGGGCACGCGACGCGCAGCGCATTCCGCAATTCATCCATTTCAAAACGCAGCATCCCTATTTCGCGTCCCTCCGGCCATCGCCCGAAGCCTTCCCGGTGACGACCGGCTTCCCGCCGGCGTCCAGCAACGGCGTCAGACCGCCCGCATAGCCATTCTGCACAAACAGGTAGTTCACGCCCGTCTCCTTGTCCACAAATACGGTTTCCTCGTGCAGACCCATGGAATGTGTCTGTCTGTACACCACTTCAAAGCGTTCCTTTCCGCTCATGGCGGCTCCCCCTTATTCTGTTGATTTTCACCGAAAGATGGACGTCCTGTCCGCCCGATCCTCGGGCCGGAAGATGTGGATCGCCAGTTCCTCCAGCGCCGCGAGCATTGCCAGCGCGCACACCGCCCAGCCATACCCGACGCCCGTCGAAACGGCCAGCACGAACGGCAGCAGAAACACCGCCGCCCCGGTCAGCTTGTTCAGCCAGGTGTGCAGGGCAACCAGCCGCCGATACCTCACCGCCGCCACGCCATACGCCGCCAGCCGCACCAGCAGCACCGCCGCCAGTGCCATCCAGATCTCCGCCGGAAAAGACGCCCACAGCACCGGCATCAGCCGGATCAGCAGCACGCCGTAAAACAGCAGGTCGGCGATGCTGTCCAGCCGCGCGCCGAAATCGCTGGCCGTTCCCGTCCGCCGGGCCAGCCAGCCGTCCATCGCGTCGGTCAACCCGGCGAGAGCATAGACGACGTGGAATCCCCAGGATTTCAGGGGCAGGAACACCAGAACGAAGGAAAGTGCCATCCGCGCCATCGTGACGCTGTCCGCCGCGTTCGACAAGGCTTTCGGCATCTCCATAGCGGGTGCGGACATCAGGCCCGAGAATTTCGACACGATCGCGGGCATGGCGGAACTCGTCCGGAGAAGCATGAAATGATTTTCGAGTTTTCCGGCAAGCGTCTCTCCGGCGTAATCGCCTGCGTTCCCGCAAACACGCGGCGTTTCGACGACGACGCGACGCGCTACAATTTCCCGTTGCGAAAATCCATGAAGCTCAAAGAGCTCATGGGGTACGATTGCCACCGCGTCGCTCCAAGCGGCACGTGCGTGTCCGATTTGGCGATCGCGGCGTTCCGCGAACTGTTCGCAAGCACGGACGTACGCGCCGACGAAATCGACGCACTCGTCTTCGTCACGCAATCCCCGGATCATTTCATTCCGCAGACGTCCGTCATCGTTCAGCATGCCGTCGGTCTTCGGGAAGACGTGCTGTGCCTCGATCTGAATCAGGGCTGCGCCGGCTATCTGCACGGACTTTTCGAGGCGTTTCTGCTTTTGGAAAACCCGGAGTTCCGCAAAATCGCCGTCGTCACCGGCGACGTGCTCAGCCGCAAAGTCAATCCGCGCGACCGCAACAGTCATCCGCTCATCGGCGACGGCGCGGCGCTCTCCATCGTCGAACGTTCCCGCGAGGCGTCGCCGATTTTCTGCCTCAACAAGACTTTCGGAGAGGGCGCCTTCGCGATCCGCATTCCCGCCGGGGG
>SFJH01000042.1 GCA_004555155.1 Clostridiales bacterium | reverse complement strand
TCGGGCCGGGAAGCGGCCCGACTTCGCGTTGACCTTGGAGGAGTCCGGGGTGAGGGCGGCGAGCTTTTGGGCCTTTCCGGTGGTCGGAAAGGCCCAAAGAGGAGGGGTGGGATGTATCTTTATGAAATGAAAGAGACGGCCCCGGCGGATCAAGCCGGAGCCGTCAGGGTCGTCTCTTATTTGGGCAGATCAGATGGCTTCTCCGTCGCTGTTGAACAGGGGGAGCTTTTCGAGATAGATGATATCGGAGCGGTCGGCGGCTTCGCCCTCGGCGAGGATCGCCATGCGGCCGACGATGTTGCCGCCGGCCTTTTCGACCAGCGCTTCGAGGGCGCGGAGGGATTCGCCGGTGGAGATCACATCGTCCACGATCACCACGCGCTTGCCGCGCATGTAGTCGGCGTCGGCGCCGTCGAGGTAGAGGGTCTGCTTGTGGTCGGTGGTGATGGAGCGCACCTCGGCGGAGAAGACGTTCTTCATGTAAAGCTTCGCACCCTTGCGGGCAAGCACATACCGCTCGTTGCCCAGCAGGCGCGCCATCTCGCAGATCAGCGGGATGCCCTTGGATTCGGCGGTGATCAGCACGTCGTGCTCGGGACAGCGCGCGTTCAGCGCGGCTGCGCAGGCGGTGGTCAGCTCGGGGTCGCCGAAGATCACGAACGCGCCGATCTTCATCGTCTCGCTGATCGGGCACAGGGGCAGACTGCGCTCAAGGCCCGCGATGGTCATCGTATAGGATTCCTTCATTTTCAGAACACCTCTTTCGGATTCGATTTTCTACCATTATTGTAGCCATTTTCTTCCCGTCTGTCAATGCGGCGGAGGGCGGGAAGGTGACCTATAAATTAGCAAAACAATAACAAGCAGGCATTGAAAAGACCGCCGGATTATTCTATAATGAGTTATCGATAAATTCCGAACTATTTTACACGCGAAGGAGAGAAACCCCCATGAACGCTGCAATGTGGAAGGATCTTCTGGAGGCCGGCATGCTGGTGTGCTTCGGCTTCTCCTGGCCGATCAACCTGTACAAGAACTACAAGGTTCGCTCCGCGAAGGGCATGAGCCTGCCGTTTATCCTGCTGATCGTGATCGGCTACCTGTTCGGCATCGGCGCGAAGATCATCGGCCACGTCTCCGGCGCGGCTCCGCTGAACTACGTGTTCGCCGTGTATATCTTCAATCTGGTGATGGTCTCCGGAAACATCGTGGTCTACTTCATCAACAAAAAGCACGACCGGGAAAACGGACTCATCAAGTGAAAGCGCCCCGGCGCCGCTCCGCAACGGAACGGCGCCGGATTTCTTTATTCTATGCCCATCAGATATTCATAGCACTTGCGGATGTACTCCAGCTTGTAGCCGCGCACGGGCAGCGGGGCCATGCGCTCGCCGGGAATCTCCAGATTGAACAGGCCGTGATAGTCGACCTCGCGCAGCGCGCGCACCACCTGCCCGAAGTCCACATTGCCGCGGCCGAAGGGCATCATGTGCTGATCGCGCTCGCCCTCGTTGTCGGCGATGTGCAGCGCGGTCAGGCGCCCGCCAGCCTTGCGGATGAACGCCGCCTGATCGCCGCCGCAGATGTTCAGATGGCCCGTATCCAGGCAGATGCCGAACCGGTCGGAATCCAGGCGGTCCACCAGCCAGACCAGCGCGTCCGCATCGCGGCAGACCCGGGTGAGATTCTCCAGACAGATGCGGATCTTCATGCCCTTCGCACCCTCCTGCACCTGCCTGAGCACCGCCAGATTGCGCTCCAGCACCGCCTCGGGCGACAGCTCCGGCTCTCCCGCAATGGAATCGCAGTGCAGCACCGCCTGCTCAATGCCGATGGCCTCGTACAGCTCCAGCCACTGCTGGAGACGAACCAGCGCATCGGGATCGCTGCAAATCTTCACGTGCAGCCACAGATGGCCCTGCGTCATGGTGAAATTCTCTTTTTCCAGAAACGCCCGGAACTGCGCGCCCACTTCCCGCGCATCGCCGCGCTGAAGCAGCACCAGACCGTGCTCGTCGGACAGCTCGGAGGCGTCAATCCCGTGCTTCTTCATCTCCAGCACGGCCTCCTCCGGCCCCAGATCCACATAATAGGACGACCAAACGCTCAGCTTCGCATCCATAAAAACCACTCCTTTCGAGAGACCCAAAGCCCCTTCCATCCCCCAATTATACCACTAAACCTCCGCCCCGACAACGCCTTTTTCTCCTTTTTGCGACAACAAACGCCCAGCCCGCCCCGCCCCCGGAAACAAACAAAGTCCCTGTCGGCTCGGATCTATGGCCGACAGGGACGTCAAATCTGCAATATCCCCTGCAAGAAACGCAGCACAGGAGACAAGCGGCGACCACCGCCGCGCAGGCTCCGTCCCCCAAAGCGCGGCAGCAAGTGGCCGCGGGCACTGCCCGCCCCGCTCCCGAAAACAAACGAAGTCCCTGTCGGCTGGCGTATATGGCCGACAGGGACGTCAAATCTGCAATATTCTCTCACAAGAAACGCAACGCAGGAGACAAGCGGCGACCACCGCCGCGCAGGCTCCGTCCCCCCAAGCGCGGCAGCAAGTGCATGCGGGCTCAGCCCGCCAGGTGGAGGACTTGGGTGGCGATGGTGAAGAGGATGAACAGGGAGGCCGCGTCGACCATCGTCGTGATCAGCGGGCTCGCCATCAGAGCCGGGTCGAGATGGATCGCCTTCGCCAGAAGCGGCAGCGTGCAGCCAATCGACTTGGCGATGATGATCGTGAAGAACATCGCCAGGGAAACCACGAAGGCTACGTCCTTGTCGTAGGGCGTGAAGAACCAGATGCGCAGGAAGTTGATCAGCGCCAGCACCACGCCCAGCATCAGCGCGACCCGAATCTCCTTCCAGAGAATCCGGCCGATGTCCTTCAGCTCGATCTCGCCCAGCGCCAGACCGCGAATCGCCAGCGTCGACGCCTGCGCGCCGCAGTTGCCGCCGGTGTCCATCAGCATCGGAATGCACGCCACCAGCGCGCTGGCCAGCATGTTTTCAAAGTGGGTGATGATCATGCCCGTGAACGTGGCCGAAATCATCAGAATCAGCAGCCACGGCAGACGGTTCTTCGCCAGCGTCAGCACGCTGGTCTTCAGATACTCGTCGTCCGACGGCAGCATGGCGGCCATCTTTTCAAAGTCCTCGGTGTTCTCCTCTTCGATGACGTCCACGATGTCGTCCACGGTGACGATGCCCACCAGACGGTTCTCGTGATCCACCACCGGGATGGACAGCAGGTCGTACTTGCGCACGGTGTCGGCCACCAGCTCCTGGTCGTCGGTGGTGCGCACGGAAATGACCTGGGTGTTCATCAGATCCTCCACCTTCAGATCATCGTTGGCCAGCAGCAGCTTGCGCAGCGCCACTGTGCCCAGCAGCTCGCGCCGGTCGTCCAGCACGTACAGCGTGTTGATGGTCTCCTTGTCGGGCGCGGTGCGGCGGATCTCCGTCATGGCCTGTCCCACCGTGGTGCCCACGTGGAATTCCATGTACTCGATGGTCATGATCCGGCCCGCGCTGTTCTCCGGATAGCGCAGGAACTGGTTGAGCAGGTCGCGGCGCTGCTGGTCGCAGTTGGCCAGCATGCGCTTCACCACGCCCGCCGGCAGCTCCTCCAGAAAATCCACCGCGTCGTCGACGAACATGTCGTCGATGATGCGCATGGCCTCCGCATCGCCCATGGCCTCCATGATGCGGGTGCGCTGGTCGTTGTCCATGTAGGCGAAGACGTCCGCGGAGACGTCCTTCGGCAGCAGACGGAACACCATCAGCACCTTTTCGTTGTCCAGCGTCTCCAGATACTCCGCGATATCCACTTCATTGAGCATGTTCAGCGCGCCGCGAAGCTCGGCCTTCTTGCCGGCCTCCAGCAGCGCGTCCAGCCTGCCCTTGATTCTCTCAAAATCCATGGTCTTCATCCTCCTTCCGAAAATTCGTTTTACGCAGAAAAACAGACACATGCTCCTTCAAAACCCAACGGCAAACGCCTCCGCGACCGCAATCGCGCAGGTACCCGCCGACGGGCGCAATGTGTCCCTCGTCTGACGCTCGGATGTGTGTGAAGAATGAAGGCTTGCCTGTCAGCAGCGCAGCGATGAACCGACGCTTCGGGGCACGCCATCAGCCGACATACATCTTCCGCCGTCGTCCATGCTTTGCCACCTCCCACAACCATATTGGAAAACAAAAACGGGCGGGAGCAACGCTCCCTCCCTCTTATCATATCGGCATTTTTAACATTCGTCAAGCCAAAAAAATAAATTAACAAATGAATTTCCCGCAACCTGTCGGAAACATGAAGATGCGTGTGCGATCAGGCGAGGCCGTTCAGAAAACCGATCAGCCCCAGCATGCCCGTCACATGGCAGCAGCGCAGCCGCCCCGACAGCGCCGCGCCGGTCTCGCCGCAGCCGGCGGCGGTCTCCAGCCCGCGGGCGAGATCGTCCAGCAGCCCGATCAGCCCGGCGCACACCGGCTGGCTCTCCGCGCCCGCCACCTCCGCCAGCGCCTCCGAAGCCCTGCGCGCCTCCGACGCGGCCACCCGCGCCAGCGTCCGCGCCGACGAAGAGGGCAGCTCGCCCCGGTCGATCTGAAGCGCCATGGACGCGGCCTGATCCAGCTGGACGCGCAGCGCGCGGTCGGCAGCGGCCAGCGCCTCCGCGTCCGCCTCCGAGGCCGTGACCCGCAGCGATACCGCCGACGCGCTCCGCGCAATCACCCCGGTCTGCGCGCCCTCCCGGTCGGCCAGCTGCCGGGCGATGCGCTCCGCGTCCGCCTGAAGCGAATACCCCGCGCCCAGCACGTGATATCCGTCCCCGTCGGCAAGCACCACCGCCGCAGCGCCCCGCCCCGCGTAGCCCGCGGCGGATACCCGGGCCGAAAGCGCGTCCGGATGCGCGCCCAGATCGGCAAGATAGAGCGCCGCGCCCTCCAGATCGATCTCCCGCGTGACCCGCACGCCCGGCGCGGCGGCTTCCTCCGCGTCGTCCGGCCGGGGCGCGCTCAGCGTGATCAGATAGACCGCCAGCATCGTCACCGCCAGCGCCAGCGCCCAGCTCAGCGCACTGGGCCGGTCCCGGCGCACCCGCACCCGCTTCTGCATGCCATCCACCTCCGCTCCATTCTATGCCCGAACGGGGACGAAAATGCGATCGGTTCATTAGAATTGACGAAAAAGGTTGACAGATTTACGTGAAAATGCGATAATGATTCGGCCGGAATCTGCGCCTTTGACACAGATTCGCCATCGTCTGAGCGAATCGCGCGATCCCGCTTACTACGCAACGCCGGCGATGCTCAGCGCCGGCCGGAGGATTGAAATGCAAACCGCTCAAATTGTGCTGCTCTGTCTGACCACCTTTCTGAATCTCTTTTCCGTCTATCTGGGCGCGATCTTCCTGTTCACCTTCAGGCGCCGCCGACCCTATCCCCCGTCGGAGCGCTTCGCCCGGTTCGCGGTGATCATCCCGGCGCGCAATGAGTCCGGCGTAATCTCCAACCTGATCGCCGCGCTCAACGGCCAGGACTATCCCGCCGACAGGATCGACGTCTACGTCGCCGTCAACAACTGCACCGACGACACCGAGATCGTCTCCCGCGCCGCAGGCGCGAAAATCCTCGCCTGCACCGGCAGGATCACCTGCAAGGGCGACGTGCTGCACCAGGCCTTCGAGGCGCTCCTGCCCATGGACTACGACGCCTTCGCCGTCTTCGACGCCGACAACATCCCCGATCCCGCCTTCATGCGCCGGATGAACGACGCGCTGTCCGCCGGTGAACGGGTGTGCAAGGGCCGGCTGAAGGCGGGCAACGCCTTCGACAGCTGGGTCTCCGGCGGCTACGGCCTGTACCACGCGCTGATGGAGTGGACGTACAGCCTGCCCCACACCAACGCGGGCTTCTCCTCCAACCTGGTGGGCACCGCCTTCGTGGCGCACCGCGAGGTGATGGAGGCCCTGGGCGGCTGGAACACCTCCAGCCTCTGCGAGGACACCGAGTTCGCCGCGCAGACCACCCGGCTGGGCTATCGCGTGGCCTTCGTGCCGGAGGCCATGAGCTACGACGAGCAGGTGGCCCGGTTCGGCGTATCGCTGCGCCAGCGCCGCCGCTGGTGCTACGGCATGGTGCAGGCCGCGCGGCGGATGACCCTGTCGATGTTCCGCCGAAGCTGTCCGAGGAGGGGCATGGCCCGGGACTTCGGCATGCTGTTCATCATCTCCCACACCGCGCCGCTGGCGGGACTGCTGGGGCTGGCGCTGCTGCCCATGCAGCCGCCGGTCATGTGGGCGCTGTGCGGCGCGGGTCTGGCGCTGGCCTGGATCGCCATGTCGCTGCTGGCCATTCTGCTGTGCCGGATAGGCGGCTATCCCGTGCGGCGCATGCGCGGCGCGATCCTGATGTTCCCGCTGTTCATGGCCTCCTGGATGCCGCTGCAGACCCTGGCGCTGTTCGTGCCCGTGCGCAGCTGGAGCGAGATCAAGCACCACGGTCAGAAGGACGCAGGGTGATTCTCCGGGCAGTTTCCGGATGGCGCTGTATTTTCACCGCTTGCGGAAAAATACGGGCGCGGCATACACGCCGCCGCGTTCGATTTCACAGGCGGTTCTGCGCAAGGTTTTCGACAAGCTGAAGAGCCCAACCGGAACATCCGGTTGGGCTCTTGTGTATTCCGTGCGGAAACGTTCGATCCGCTCACGATCCTCGAGAATCTCGCGGAGCATCCAGTCGGCCTTCTATCTGTTCCGTGCGAAAACGTTCGGTCCGCTCACTGATCTTCGAGGATCTCGCGGAGCATCCGGTCGGCCTTCTTCAGCACGCGCTTGTCCATGGGCTGCATGTCCCAGACCACGTTGGCGTCGCCCCGGCGGCGCTTGACGGACAGCAGCGGGTTGCGGGCGTCGCAGAGCATGGCGCTGTTCAGATGGACGATGAAGGGCACGGACAGCGCGCCGCTCTCCCGCTCGATGATCAGATAGAAGCCCTCCCGGCCCTTCTTGCCGAGTCCGAACACGCCGCCCAGTCCCTCGGACGCCTGAAAGAACTCCTCGCGGCGGGCGGGCAGCGCGTCGTAGCGCTCCAGCACGAACTCTCCCTCGCCGCCGAAGTCGGGGCCGACGATCAGGCACACCTGTCCCCTGTCCCGGCAGAGTCCCGCCAGTCCGCCCTTCTCCGTGGACAGCAGCAGCATCCGCTCGGGCGCGAAGCCCTCCTGCTGCATCCGCTTCGCGAACCGGAGCCGCTTGTCCTCCAGCTCCTTCAGCTTTCGTTTGCGCGCGATCTCGTTTTCACTTTGGAAAAGCGCCATTCTCCCGCCTCCCGCATTTTTCTTTCATTATAACAGACGCCGCCGGACAGGTCAACCTCCCGCTGAGATACGAATTCCGCCAAAAGAGCCGCAATCCGTCCGGATTGCGGCTCTCATACCATTCTTATTCTCTTCCCGTCCAGCAGTAGGTGCACAGCTTGCAGGGGGACACGCCGGTGGCCTCCATCATATCGTCCAGGCGCTGATACTTCAGCGTGGTGAACTTCAGCTGCTGGCGGATGTCCTCCACCATGCGGGCGTACTCCGGCGAATCCGGATCCGCGTAGCGGTCGAGGTTCTTCGGCGCGATCTCGCCCTCGAACTTCGCGATGGTGCGGCGGGCAATCAGATCCATCTCCGACGTGGAGCGGGAGAAGTTCAGATACTTGCAGCCGTACAGGATCGGCGGACAGGCGGTGCGGATGTGCACCTCCCGCGCGCCGCTGTGATACAGAAACTCCGTGGTCTCCCGCAGCTGGGTGCCGCGGACGATGGAATCGTCGATCATCACCAGGCTCCTGTCCCGGATGAGCGCGTCCACGGGGATCAGCTTCATGTGGGCGATCAGATTGCGCTTCTTCTGATTCGGCGGCATGAAGGAGCGCGGCCAGGTGGGCGTATATTTGATGAAGGGGCGGGAGAACGGGATCCCCGAGCGGTTCGCATAGCCGATGGCGTGGGCGGTGCCGGAATCGGGCACGCCCGCCACGGTATCGGCGGCGACGTCGTCGCGCCGGGCCAGCATGTCGCCGCAGCGGCAGCGCATCATCTCCACGTTCATGCCCTCGTAGCAGGAGGTGGGATAGCCGAAGTACACCCACAGGAAGGTGCAGATCTTCATCTCCTCCCTGGGTTCCACGAACACCTCCACGCCCTCGGGCGTGATGAAGTCCACCTCGCCGGGGCCCAGCTCGCGATAGAAGTCGTAGCCCAGGTTCAGATAGGCGGAGGATTCGAAGGTCGCGCAGTAGGCGTCCTCCTTGCGGCCGATGATCACCGGCGTGCGGCCGAGGCGGTCGCGGGCGGCATAGATGCCGTCCTGGGTCATGATCAGCATGGACATGCTGCCGTCGATCAGCTTCTGGGCGTACTGGATGCCGTCGGCGATGGTGGCGCGGCGGTTGATCAGCACGGCCACCAGCTCGGTGGGATTGATGTTGCCGCCGCTCATCTCCAGGAAGTGGGGCGTGCCCTCGGCGAACACCTTGCGCACCAGCGCCTCCACGTTGTTGATGCGGCCCACGGTGGTGATGGCGAACGCGCCCAGGTGAGAGCGCACGATCAGCGGCTGCGGCTCCGTATCCGAGATGCAGCCGATGCCCATCGTGCCCTTCATCTCGTCCACATCGCGCTCGAACTTGGTGCGGAACGGGGAATTTTCGATGTTGTGAATCGCGCGCTGAAAGCCCTGCTGCGCGTCGTACACCGCCATGCCGCCCCGCTTCGTGCCCAGGTGGGAATGATAGTCCGTGCCGAAGAACAGATCGAATACGCAATCGCTCTTCGAAGCCACTCCAAAGAAACCGCCCATCGCTCAATCTCCTTTGCGTTTATCTGTGTGATCGCGGCAAATCGCCGAACCGCTATATTATATCACGGTTTTATTTCGCCTGATGTGCGTATATGTAAACTTTCGGAAGGAAAATCATTTTTTTGTTCGGAAAATTGTCCGAATTTCCTCCGCACGGAATTTTCGCAACCATCTTCCGCAATCGTCAAAAAAGATGTATAATAATATCAGTAAAATATATAATTCAACGGGAGACCCCATCATGCGAAACGAAAAATTCCTCTATCGCGAAATCTATCAGGCGCTGAAAAACCAGATCGAGTCCGGCGCGCTGGCCCAGGGCGACCGCCTGCCGTCGGAGGACGATCTGGCCGAAACCTATTCCGTGAGCAAAATTACCATCAAGCGCGCCATGGACATGCTCAAGGAGGAGCGCCTGATCCGCCGCGTGCAGGGCAAGGGCACCTTCGTGGCCGAGCTGAGCGCCGGCGACGCCCCCGCGCCCCGCGCCTCCGGCGGACAGAAGCTGATCGGCCTGATTCTGGAGCACGTGTCCACGCCCTTCGGCCTGGACATGATGTACCGGATCAGCCGCCAGCTGGACGAGCGCGGCTACAAGCTGTGCATCCGCTTCACCTACGGCAGCGCCGAAAAGGAGGCCGAGGAGATCAGCAGCCTGCTGGCGCTGGGCATCTCCGGGCTGATCATCATGCCCTGCCACGATTCCTATTACAGCCTGTCCATCATGAAGCTGATCCTGGAGTCCTTCCCCGTGGTGCTGGTGGACAAGCGCATGGACGGCCTGCCGGTGAACACCGTGTGCACCGACGGCCGCGAGGCCATCCGCCTGCTGATCCACCATCTGAAGGAGCGCGGCTGCAAAAACGTCGCCGCGCTGACCATCGAGCCCTCCAGCGCCACCTCCCTGGGCGACCGCATGGACGGCTTCCGCCGCGGCGTGGAGGAGACCGGCATGACCTGCGCCGGCGAGTTCATCCTGCCCCGCCGCACCGCGCCCATCCAGCCCTTCGACTCCGACCCGGTCCGCTCCGCGGAGCCGGAATACCAGACCGCCATCGGCGAGGTGCTGGACCGGCTCGATTCCCTGCCGGAGAGCTTCGTCTGCACCGAATTTGCCATCGCCCGCTCCCTGTACGCCGCCGCCCGGGCCCGCGGGCTGGAGGTGGGCCGCGACTTCCGGGCCTGCTGCATCGACGAGGACTGCCTCGCCATGGGCGGGTTCCGCTTCACCCACATGCGCCAGGACGAGATCGCCATCGCCGATCAGGCGGTGGAGGTGCTGCTGGGCCTGCTGGACGGCAGCTGCACCGGCCGCAACGACTTCCGGGTGCCCGCGCTGTTCCGGATGGGCTCCACCACCTGATATATAAATATATTTTACAAAAATCAAGCGCCGGTCAGGCTCTGTGAAAATCCACGTGATTTTCCCGACCGGCGCTATATTTTCGTCATTTATTCGCAATAAACCCATGATAACTATACGAATCAAATTAAATTCGAAGATAATCATAAAATATATATTGACATGTTGATTCTTATGTGGTACATTGTTCCCAGCGGGGCGAAAGCCGCAAAATACACAAGGAGGAAACATCCATGAAGAAACTGCTTTCCATGATCCTGGTTCTCATGCTGGCGATGGGCGCGTTCGCGGCCATGGCGGCGGCGGAAGAGGCCGAGGCCGGCACCGTGCGCATGCTCGCGGCCGTGACCGGCGGCAAGGACGAGGAGGAGAACATCCTCTGGGCCGAGGCGCTCAGCGAGGCCACCGGCCTGAACGTGATCGTTGAGAAGCCCGCTTCCGACTACGACAACATCCTGATGCAGAAGCTCAGCGCCGGCGAGTCCTACGACCTGATCTACATCAACGCCAGCCAGTATCTGAACCTGGTTCAGCAGGGCGCGCTGACCGATCTGACCGACTACATCGCCGCCTCCGAAATCCTGTCCAACAACGTTCCCGCCAGCGAGTGGGAGGACCTGAAGGTGGACGGCCGCATCTACGCCGGCTTCAACAAGCGCGAGCTGCACATCCTGGTCGGCCTGAACCGCGTGATGCTCGAGGCCGCCGGCATCGACTACACCCAGATTGAGCCCACCCTGGACGGCTACTACGAGGTGTTCAAGGCCCTGCGCGAGGCCAATCCCTCCAAGGACTTCTATCCCTTCAACACCATCCTGAGCCAGAACTGGGACCTGCAGCCCTGGATGGCCTCCGTCGGCCTGAAGGGCGGCGTCGTGGTCGATGAGGACGGCCAGACCTACGTCCCCTACGCCACCGACGCGGCGGCCCCCGTCTGGGAGTGGCTGAAGAAGCTGTACGACGAGGAGCTGCTCGATCCCGCTTCCTTCGTGGACGCCACCAAGGACATGCGCAACAAGATGGGCGCCGCTTCCAAGCAGACCGCGGTCGACGTTGACTGGGCTGCCTGGGCCGGCCTGCACAACGCCAATGCGGCCGCCGACGGCGTGAGCGTGGATGAGTACGACATCGTCACCCTGCCCGGCTGCCAGACCCCCGACGGCAGCTACAGCCTGCACAAGGGCAGCGCCAGCCTGTTCGCGGTGCCCGTGAACGCCACCAATGTTGAGGGCGCTGTGAAGGTTCTGGAGTACTTCGCCACCCAGGAGGGCGGCCTGCTGCTGACCCTGGGCGTCGAGGGCAACGACTACACCGTGTCCGACGACGGCGCCTACACCCTGACCGAGATCGGCGCCAGCCACGCCATGGACCACGGCGCGCCCGTTCCGATCTACACCGACTTCGTCAACCCCATCGGCCTGAACCGCGGTCTGGACACCGCCCTGCAGTATCTGGACTATGCCTCCATCGAGAAGATCATCCCCAACGAGGGCACCTATAAGGAGATCGTCGGCAAGTGGGGCATCAGCATCGTCAAGGGCGAGGTGGACGTGACCTCCGGTCTGGAGAGCATGCGCAACGAGCTCGTCACCATGGGCGTTTGCGACAAGTAATTTCCAAAAAATCATTCCTTGCGAAAGGCGGGAGGCGGCATCCTGCCGCCTTTCGCCTTTTTTTCAGCAAAGAGGCTGAAATGCACCGGTTCAACAGCCGTTCCGGACGGCGGGGCGCGTTCGCCGACGCCCGGAATGGCTGTTCAACCAGACCCGCTACAGGAGGTTCGCGTCATGGCAGAGAAAACGTTGAATCCGCAGAAGATCCGCGAGGAAAACAAGGGCAAGAAGCTGATGATGAAGCTGAAGCGCTATCGCTTCATCTATTTGATGCTGATTCCGGTCGTCGTGTATTTCCTCGTATTTTCCTATTATCCGATGCTGTTGGGCGTGGTGAACAGCTTCCGGGAGATCCGGCTGCTGGGCGGCGCGGCGTTCGTGGGCTGGAAGAACTACCAGACCATCCTGTCCAGCCCCGTCTACTCCCAGGCCTTTGTGAACACGCTGATCGTGGGCGCGGGCACCTTCGTGCTCCAGTTCGCCTGGGGCCTGCTGCTGGCGCTGTGCTTAAACGAGATCCGCCGCAAGGCGACGCGCTCGTTCTTCCAGACCATCACCTACATCCCCTATCTGCTGTCCTGGGCCGTGGTCGGCTCCATCTGGATCACGCTGCTGTCCCCCAGCGGCCTGATCAACGGCCTGCTGCAGGTGATTCAGGGCGAGAGCTTCCGCAAGGTGGTGTTCATGTCCGAGCGCAGCTACGCCCGGGGCATCATGATCTTCACCGGCGCGTGGAAGGGCGCGGGCTACTTCGCGGCGCTGTTCCTGGCGGCGATCATCTCCATCAACCCCACGCTGTATGAGGCCGCGTCCATCGACGGCGCGAGCCGCTTCCAGCAGATGTTCTGCATCACCATTCCCGCCGTGGTGCCCACGATCAAGGTGGTCACCATGCTGGGCGTGATGGGCATGCTGCGCAACTTCGACCAGATCTTCGTGATGGCCAACTCCAACATCATGGACAAGGTGCGCAACCTGCTGTATCTGATCTACAACGAGGGCATCGTGCAGTTCAAGATCGGCCCCGCGTCGGCGGCGGCCTGCGTGGTGCTGCTGGCCACCATGGTCATCAGCTTCACCGTGCGCAAGCTCATCAAGTACGACCAGATCGGCTAAAGGAAGGAGGAACCATCCATGAAAAAGAATGCTGTCGGCGTTCGCCATCGCAACGAGCTCAATCCGGCCCAGAAGGTCGTCATGTGGCTGTTCCTGCTGGTGGTGGCCGTGCTCATGGCCCTGCCCATGTGGAACGTCATCGTGGTGTCCACGTCCAGCACGCTGGAATCCTCCCGCAGCGGCGTGGTGCTGTGGTGGCATGAATTCAGCATCGAAGGCTTCAAGTACGTGTTCGAGGTCTCCAAGCTGGCCAAGCCGTTCCTGAACTCCCTGTTCGTCACCACCGTGGGCACGGTCATCCAGGTGCTGCTGTCCAGCATCGCCGGCTACGTGCTGATCCAGCGCGACCTGCCCTTCAAGGGCTTCATCACCAGCTTCGTCATGCTGACCATGATGATCCCCGGCGACCTGACGATGATCTCCATCTATCAGCTCAACCGCGATCTGGGCCTGCTGAACACCTACACCGGCCTGATCCTCAATGGCCTGATCTCCGGCTTCAGCATCCTGCTGATGCGCAACTACTTCGAATCCATCTCGTTTACGCTGGCGGAGTCCGCGCGCATCGACGGCGCGTCCGAAATGCGCATCTTCGCGGGCATCTTCCTGCCGATCTCCCTGCCGGGCCTGGCCACCGTGTTCTTCATGGAGTACGTCGCCCGCTGGAACAGCATCACCATCCCCGCCGCCATCCTCACCAACGAGGCCATGTACACCCTCCCGCTGAAGCTGAAGGCCATGATCCTCTCCACCAACTCCACCTCCGGCACGGCCCAGATCCCCGACAACGCCATCATGGCCGCCATCATCATCACCGCCGCGCCGCTTCTGCTGATCTACGTGTTCGCCCAGAAGTTCCTGCTGTCCGGCCTGAACCTCGGCGCAACGAAGGAGTGATCCCCCATGAAGACGATCCGCTTTGAGCGCTTCATCCGCAAGGACGAGGAGCGGCTGTACTTCACGCTGCCCTTCGACGTGCCGGAGAACATCGAGCGCATGGACATCTACTACAAATATCCCCGTCACGCCTCCCGCACCGAGGACGGCGTGACCTACTCCGACGAGATCAACATCATCGACCTGGCCCTCACCGCCGGCAACGGCGAATACGTGGGCGCGTCCGGCTCCGACCGCACCCACATCGCCATCTCCGCCTACGAGAGCTCCCAGGGCTACACGCCCATGCCCGTGGTGCCCGGCACGTGGGAGATCATCGTCGGCGCGTACAAGATCGCCGACGAGGGCGTGACCGTGGAGTACACCATCGAGCTGACCGAGAAGGCGCTGCGCCGCTTCCGGGGCGACACCCACACCCACACCAAGGGTTCGGACGGCGTATTGTCCTCGGAGGCGCTGGTGGAGCTCTGCCGCCAGCAGCACCTGGACTACGTGTTCATCACCAACCACAACAACTACTCCGAAAACTTCTGCCTGCCCCGCCCGTCGGACATGACCGTGCTGCCGGGCACCGAGTGGACCCACTACAACGGCCACGCCGGCTTCCTGGGCGTCCAGCGCCCCTACCGCACGCCCTTCTGCGTCAACGCGCCGGAGGAGGCCCGCGCCTGCATCGGCGAGGCCCGGGCCAACGGTGCGATGATCGTGATCAACCACCCCTTCTGCGCGCCCGAGTGCGGCTGGAAGTGGGGCTTTGACCTGGCGCCCTACGACGCCGTGGAGGTCTGGAACGGCGCGCTGATGCTGGACAACGAAAACACCGCCTGTCTGGAATGGTGGCACAATGAGCTGGTAAAGGGCCGCCGCATTCCGGTCACCGGCGGCAGCGACTTCCACCGCTCCCGCCCGCTGAGCCTGCCCGGCATTCCCTGCACCTGCGTCTACGCCATGTCCCGCTGCCCGGAGGACCTGATCGACGCGCTGAAGCGCGGCCACAGCTATGTGAAGATGGATCCCGACGCGCCGGACGTGGATGTGCGCGCCGGCGACGCGCTGATGGGCGACTGCGCCCCCGCGGACGCCGCCGTCACCGCCGAGTTCACCGGCCTGCGCGCCGGCGACACGATCCGGCAGATCACCGACC
>SFJH01000009.1 GCA_004555155.1 Clostridiales bacterium | reverse complement strand
TTGAAGCCGCGAGGGCTTCGCCCTCCCGGCTTCAATTGGCCCTCCACCTCTCATTCTCTTTCGTTCTTTTTTCAGTCTCACATCATTGACTAATGAACATGGATTGTCTTCCACGAAATCTGCCCTTGATCCTCCAACCGGCGCTTCCGGAATGGCCGTTCTCCGAAATTGAACCCCCAGACGCCGCGCGCCGGGGGTCGATCTCTACTGGCGGAAGGCCTTCTTCCACTTGTAGCGCCTGTACATGTTCTTGATGCGGGAAATCAGATCGCCGCCGAAGAAGATCGCCACGTTGAGCAGCGCCATCGCCAGCGCCAGCCGCGAGGCCATCGTTCCGACGATGAAGCTCAGCAGCAGTCCCGCCGCGTCGAGCATCGCGAGATACTTGATCTTCACCGGCAGGAAGAAAAACAGATTCACCTGAAAATCCGGATACAGCAGCGCAAACGCCAGAAACAGCGACAGATTCAGATAGCTGTTTGTCGCATAACCGGTGATCCAGCCGGAGAGAATCGTGCCGATCATGCCGCACAGATAGTACACGTTGAACTTGAACGAGCCCCATTGGTTTTCCAGCGCACTGCCCGCCAGCCAGTAAAAATACAGCGCAAAAATGATGAACAGCATGCTGGAATCCGGCGGAATAAAGATAAACGTCACCAGCCGCCAGATCTGCCCGTGCAGAATCGCCGCCTTGCTGAAGGCCAGGTAATAGCTTACGCCGACGGGCGACAGCACGTCCAGCACATACACCGCCGCCATTCCCGCCACGATCACCGTCATCAGATTGCGTATGGCATATCTGCCCAGCTTTCTGTCCAGACGATCCAGCCATCGATTCAAAAGCATTTCGATCACTCCTCCATAACCCGTTTCTCTGTCCGGCCGCGTCAGCCCGATGCATGCCGGAACGTTTTTCATATTCAGCAGCTTCCGGGCGAACGCCGCCTCAGTCGAACAGCGTCTTCCAGTGCTCCGCCCTGCGGGCCTCAAAGCACACCGCTGCTCTCCAAAGCCAGCTCAAAGCACCGCTGTGCGAACCGCTCGCGGCTCTCTTTGGGCATGTGCCACTGCCAGTCGGTTTCTCCGCCGGGCGCAAGCGGATGCCGATCCGAAACGACCATCACCATCACCGTCTCCATTCCCAGCTTTCTGCCGATGGAAAACACCGCTGAGCACTCCATATCCACGCCCACGGCGCCCTTTTCCCGCCAGAGCGCCTCCTTCCGGAAGGTCTGCCGGAACACCGCGTCGGTGGTCACGACGGGCAGCGCGCGTCCCTCGGGGAAATGCGCGGCGGCGCGCTCCAGCAGCCGGGGAGAGGGTGTGGCAAAGTCGATGCGCCCATAGTAGTGCCGCGACGCGCCCTCCTCCGCAAAGGCGCGATTCGGCAGGATCACGTCTCCCAGCGCCGTGTCCGCGCCGTAGCCGCCGCACATGCCCGCGCAGATCATCCGCTTCACGCCCAGCGCGCGCAGCGTCTCCACGGTATCCGCCGCCTGGGGCGCGCCATAGCCGCCGTGGATCATGCAGAGCCTGCCGCTGCGGTGCACATAGGCCGGCTTGTCCCCGTTCAGAAAGCGGCGCGCAGGGCGCTCCTGCCATTCGCCGGGCATCGTCTCCAGCAGATGCTTCATTCCTCTGCCCATAAAGAACACCAGCGCCGTCTCCGGGAGCCGCTCCACCGGCTCGCCCTCCTTGCACAGCTGCTTTTCCGCGGCGATCACCGGCGGAGTGTCGTCGTCCTCATCGCACCAGTCGGAGACGGGATCCGCCCAGGACTGCAGATACTTTCCCACCGAGCGGGTCATCTCCCGCGAGAAATCCGAATGATACTTGCGGGCGCAGAAGCGGCTCGCCCACTCCTCATAGCTCAGCTGCGGATGCCTGCCGACGAACATCGCGCGCAGCGCGGCGCCGTCCTTGCGCCGGTAGACGTTTTCGCAGACGATGTCCTCCAACCGGCAGCGCTCCGGCTTTTTCCGCTCCATCTGCTGCGGCGTGGGATATCCGAGCACCAGCATGGCCGAGGGAATCACGTACTCCGGCAGGCCCAGGAGTTCGCGGTGCGTTTCGCAGTTTTCCAGAATATCGCCGATATAGCAGGAGCCCACGCCAAGGCTCTGCGCCGCCGTCACTGCATTCTGCGCTGCGATGGCCGCGTCGGTCACCGCCAGCACCAGTTCGCCGACGCCCGGCCGGCGGGGCGAGCAGCCGCCCTCTGCAAAAGCGTCATGCCACTTCTGAAAGTCCGCACAGAAGATCAGCGCCATCGGCGCCTGCGCGATGAACGGCTGATTGTCGCAGGTGACCGCCAGTCTCTGCCTCAGCGCAGGATCGGTGATGTCCAGAATCGTGTACATCTGCTGATTGCCCGCGGTCGGCGCCGCCATGGCCGCCTCCAGAATCGCCCGCTTCACCTCGGGTTCCACGGGACGGTCGGCAAATGCGCGCACGGATTTCCTCTGATGCAGCTGGCGCAGAATCTCATTCATCTCCATCGCTCACCCTCCATAGACGAATTCGCGGAACGCCTGAACGTTCGCGCTGCGATCGGTGATCTTCAAAGACGAGCCGTTGTCGTCAAAGCTGCCGTCGACCGGCAGGCGCAGCTGCCGGAGCTCTCCGGCGAACAGCGCCTTTTCGCCCAGCGACAGCAGTTCCACTGCGGAAAGATTGGTCTCCACGCCGCTGAGTCCGGCGGAGAGGAATTTTGCCAGCATGGCCGGATTCCACAGGCGGCTTCTGAGCTTGTCGAGCATGGCCGCAATGACGGTGCGCTGGCGGCTGGTGCGCACAAAGTCGCTGTCCAGCTTGCGGATCCGGGCGTATCCCAGCGCCTGCAGGCCGTCCAGATGCGTATTTTCACCGTAGGTCTTCAGCTCCTGCGCGGTATAGCCCAGCGGCGCGAACACCTTGCGGGATTTCCATACGTTGAGGTTGATATGGTTCATCTCTTCCTCGGTGACGTCCACCTCGATGCCGCCCAGCGCGTCCACCATGCGCACCAGCGCCGTGAAATCCACCACCACATACCGCATGACATTCAGATCCAGCGCTTCGTTGACCGTGCGCATCGCCAGCTCCGGTCCGCCGAAGGCATAGGCCGCGTTGATTTTGTTGGTCGCGTGACCGGCAATCTCCGCCTCCGTGTCGCGCTGGATGGACGTCAGCTTCAGCGCTCCGCCGCCGATGGACGCGATCATCATCGTATCGCTGCGCTGACTTCCCTCGTCGAGAACGTCAACGCCCAGAATCAGCACGTTGAACGGCGAAGAGGGCAGCCCGTCCGTCAGCGACAGCTCCGCCTCCGGCTCGACCATGAACAGCGACGTGGGCAGCGCATACAGCCCGCCCGCCGCCAGCGCCGCCAGCAGCAGCGCCAGCAGAATCAGCTTTGCCAGCATCCGGCCCGCCGCGCCCAGACATCCTCTGCGCCGTCGGCCGCGCTTACCGGCCTTCTTCTTCCTGCCGTATTCCTCGTAATACATCTCTCATGCCCTTATCCTGTGTAAAATTTCCCCTTCAGTATATCAAAAAAACGCCCTGCGCGGAAGGGCTTTCGTTAAAAATTCCAACGAATACATGGATTTTGCCGCTTGCGTGAAAGATAAGCCGGAAGGGAGCGATGAACCATGAAAATCGAATCCATTCGGGCGCTGCAGATTCTCGATTCCCGGGGCATGCCCACGCTTGAAGCGGAGGTTCGCCTGGAGAGCGGCGCCGTCGGCCGGGGCTGCGCGCCTGCCGGCGCGTCCACGGGCAGTCACGAGGCCCGCGAGCGGCGCGACGGCGGCGGCGCCTACGGCGGCAAGGGCGTATCCGAAGCCGTGCGCGGCGTCAATGAAGAGATTTCCCCCGCGCTGGCAGGCATGCGCGCCGACGATCAGCTGGCGCTCGACCGGCGGCTGATCGAGCTGGACGGCACGCAGGACAAGTCCCGTCTGGGGGGAAACGCGCTGATCGCCGTGTCCCTCGCCGCCGCGGAGGCCGCGGCCAATGCGGCGAAGCTGCCGCTGTACCGCTGGCTGGGCGGCGTGCAGGCGGCAGAGCTGCCCTGCCCGATGATGAACGTCCTCAACGGCGGCAGGCATGCCGCGAACGACGTGGACGTTCAGGAATTCATGCTCGTGCCCATCGGCGCGGAATGCTTTTCCGAGGCTGTGCGGATGTGCGCGGAGTGCTATCACGCGCTGAAAGTGCTGCTGTCGGAAAAGAAGCTGACCACCTCCGTGGGCGATGAGGGCGGATTTGCGCCCAACATCGGCAGCGACGAGCAGGCGCTGCGCTTCCTGACGCACGCCATTGAGCGCGCAGGATGGAAACCCGGCGAGGACATGGCGCTGGCCATCGACGCCGCCGCCAGCGAATGGCGCGCCGACGGCGGCTACTTCCTGCCCAAAAAGCAGGAGAAGCGCACCCGCAGCGAGCTGATCGATCATTACGCGCAGCTCGCCGCCGAATTCCCTCTGATTTCCATTGAGGATCCGCTGGACGAAGAGGATTTCGACGGCTTCCGCGAGATCACCCAGCGCCTGGGCAACGGGATGATCATCGTCGGCGACGATCTTTTCACCACCAACAGCGCCCGCCTGCTGCGCGGCGCGGAGGAGCGCGCGGGCAACGCGATTCTCATCAAGCCCAACCAGATCGGCACGCTCTCCGAGACCCTGGAGACCATCCGCCTCGCCCGGGCCACGGGCTACCGGGTGATCCTGTCCCACCGCAGCGGCGACACCGAGTCCTCCGCCCTGGCCGATCTGGCCGTGGCCGTCAATGCGGATTTCATCAAATCCGGCGCGCCCGCCCGATCCGAACGGCTCTCCAAATACAACCGCCTGCTGAGAATTGCCGCGGAGCTTGAAGCCTGACCGTTCAGAGTGGAGCCTGCCTCATCAGGATCGCATTGTGCAGATTTCGCCTGCAGAGCACTCGCAGCAAGTGCTCTGCAGGCGATTTTCATCGATGATTCGCGCCGCTCGCGCTTCTCGGGACAGCCCCTCTTCCGCCGATCCTTCAGCCCGTCACGCGGATTGCGCAGCGGTCGTAGCGGCCGTTGGCGCTGCGCGCGGTGATCTCGCACGCGCCTGGAGCAACCGCCGTCACCAGGCCGCAGCCGTCCACGGTCGCCACGGCCGGATCGCTGCTCTGCCAGGTCACGCTCAGATCGTCGGCATAGGAGGGAATCACATCGGCGGACAGAGCGAGCGTGTCGCCCGGCGACAATTCCGCCTCCAGGGCGGACAGCTCGATATTGGCCACCTCCTGCACGTACAGCGAGGTCATGTCCACCTCGTAGGCCAGGCTGGTCTCCCCTCCGCCCCTCAGCGCCAGACCGGAGACGGTCACCTGCCAGCGCTGGTTCTGCAGATAGTCCGTAAAGCCGCTTCCATCGAAGTCCGGGCGGAAGATCACGCACGGCCCCGCGCCGTAGAGCTCCGTGCTGACGGTGCAGAAGCCGTCGCCCTCGCCCGCAGAGCAATCGAAAGAAAAGCGCAGCCCGAAGCGCTCCTCGGCGAGCTCCACGCGGATTCTCGAATTCTCCACATCGTAGCGCTCCGGATTCAGAGACACCGACCAGGCCAGATGGCTGTGCATCAGCTCCACCGGAAACGCGCCCGCCGACGGCCAGCAGACCTCCGACCATTCCGCGTTAGGCCGCCCCTGATCGTGCGCATACATGGCCACATAGCTCATCCCCGATTCCGAATTGGCCAGCCCGAAGCCGGTGGCGTTCATATAGGGATTGAGCAGCCAGCGCCGGTGGCCCAGAACGGGCAGATTGGCCTCGCCGTCGTCGCGCGCAAAATAGACGATGCCCTCGCGCAGGATCGAGGCGCGCATCCAGTTGAACCTGGCAATATTTGAAGACGTCGTCGCGAGATGGGCGGAGTCGTAGAAATTCTGATCCATGTCCTGCGGCTGCGGCGCGTTGTGATCCACATGGTCCAGCGCCGCCAGCAGCACCGCGCCGCGCTGGCATTGATAATCGTAGATTCTGCTTCGCTCCACAGGCTCCAGCCCCGCCAGCGCGCGCAGGAAGTTGAGCCAGTCCAGCGCCTCGTTCATCGCGCCCTCGTCGAGGCCGCCCGCCCCGTAGGGCGCCTGCGTCCGCGGAACCTCCGCGTAGGGCGTATCGCCGTCAAATTCCGTCAGGGCGCGGAAAGCCTCGCGCAGCTCCTCCCGGGACCCGCAAGCCCCGGCCGACAGAAAACAGGCGCTCAGCAGCGCCGTCAGCATGCAGAAAGTCAACCATTTTTTCACGATATCTCACAACTCCAGCGCTTGATTGGCCGAAAAAACCGGGAATATTCCATAATTCCGCGCAAAAAACGAAAATCCTTCTAAAAAAGGGCTTTTCAAATCCAATGATTTCTGTTAAAATATAAATACTATGGCGAACAGTGCTTATGTATCTGAAGCCAAGCCTGACCGCGCGTCAGGAGAACATAAAACACAGGGGGAATCTTCTTATGAAAGATTATCAGGCCAAGAACATCCGCAACCTCTCCGTTGTCGGACATGGCAGCGAAGGCAAGACCACGCTGGTCGAAGCCATGCTGTTCACCGCCGGCGCGATTGACCGTCAGGGCCGCGTCGAGGACGGATCCACCACCACCGACTATGAGCCCGAAGAGATCAGCCGCCACATTTCCATCAGCGCCGCCATCGCACCGCTGGAGTGGAAGGACACCAAGATCAACCTGATCGACGTGCCCGGCTATTTCGATTTCGCCGGTGAGCAGGTCGGCCCGATGGCCGTCAGTGAGGCCGCTTTGATCGTCGTGGGCGCGGTTTCCGGTCTGAGCGTCGGCGCCGAAAAGGCGTGGGACATGTGCAACAAGGTGCATCGCTCCCGCATGATCGTCATGAACCAGATGGATCGCGAAAACGCGAACTTCAAGAAGGCGCTGCAGACCCTGATCGACAAGTACGGCTCCCACATCGCGCCCATCCACGTTCCGATCTATGAAAAGGGCAAGTACATCGGCAACGTCAACGTTCTGGAAAACAAGGCTTACATCTTCGAAGGCGCCAAGCGCAAGGAAGCCCCTGTGCCGGATTATGTCACCGACGAGGTCGCCAAGGCCCGCGAGGAGCTGATGGAGTCCGCCGCCAGCGCCGACGACGAGCTGATGGAGAAGTTCTTCGACGAGGGCGAGCTGAACGACGACGAGATGATGCTCGGCCTGCGCAAGGGTATCTCCGACGGCTCCGTGGTTCCGGTCGTCTGCTGCTCCGGCACCACCCGCGTCGGCATCCCGCTGCTGCTGGATACCGTCATCGACCTGATGCCCTCCCCGGCCGGCGCCGTGCTGACCGGCGTGAATCCCAAGACCGGCGACGCCGTGGAGCGCGTGTGCGCCAACGACCAGCCCTTCTCCGCCCGCGTCTTCAAGACCATGGCCGACCCCTTCGTGGGCAAGCTGTCCCTGATCAAGGTGACCTCCGGCGTGCTGTCCTCCTCCACGATGCTGTACAACGTCAACGCGGAGAAGACCGAGAAGCCCGGCAACATCTACTTCCTGCGCGGCAAGAAGCAGACCGCCGCCACCTCCGTGTGCGCGGGCGACCTGTGCGCGCTGGCCAAGCTGCAGTCCGTCGCCACCGGCAACACCCTGTGCGACGCCAGCAACCCCGTGCAGTTCGACGAGCTCGAGTTCCCGGCGCCCTGCATCTCCAAGGCCGTCTACGCCAAGAAGGCCGGCGAGGAAGACAAGATCTTCTCCGGTCTCAACCGCCTGATGGAGGAAGATCCCACCATCAAGCTGGAGAAGAACGTGGAGACCACCGAGTCCGTGCTGTCCGGTCTGGGCGAGATGCACATCGAGGTCATCGCCAAGAAACTGTCCGGCAAGTTCGGCGCGGAGTGCGTGCTGCAGGATCCCAAGATCCCCTATCGCGAGTCCATCCGCAAGCCCATCGACGTTCAGGGCCGCCACAAGAAGCAGTCCGGCGGACACGGCCAGTTCGGCGACGTCAAGGTCAAGTTCCGTCCCAACGACGACCCCAACGATACCGAGTTCCACTTTATCGATTCTGTTGTCGGCGGCACCGTACCGCGCAACTTCATCCCCGCGGTTGAAAAGGGCCTGCGCGACAACATCAAGCACGGCGTGCTCGCCGGATTCCCGGTGGTCGGCCTGACCGCCGAGCTGTACGACGGCTCCTACCATCCGGTCGACTCCTCCGAAATGGCGTTCAAGACGGCTGCCCGTCTGGCGTTCAAGCAGCTGACCGGCGCCATGCCGATCCTGCTCGAGCCCATCTATCACGTTGAGGTGGATGTGCCCGACCAGTACATGGGCGACGTCATCGGCGACATGAACAAGCGCCGCGGCCGCATCATGGGCATGGACAAGGTGGGCGATCTGCAGCGCGTGACCGCTGAAGCGCCGCTGTCCGAGATGTTCAAGTACGCCACCGACCTGCGCTCCATGACGCAGGCGCGCGGCTCCTTCACCATGACCTTCGAGCGCTACGAGGAGGTTCCCGCCGCGGACGCGAAGAAGATCATCGAGGCTTACAAGCGCGAGGACGAAGCCGACGATTGATCGGTTTTTGCCCCGTAATCCATTTTCATCAATCCCCCGGACTGCCGCTTCGACAGTCCGGGGGATTGATCCTTGCAACAGAAAGCCCGCACTGCCTCGATTCCGGCAATGCGGGTTTTTCAAATATCCACTCAGGCGCCCTTCAGAATATCGCCGAGCGTAATCTGCTGGCCAAGGATCTCCGGCTTCTTCCGGGGCTTGCGCTTCGGCTGCGCATCCTGCAGACGGACGATGGTCTCATCCCGTTCGCGGATGATATCCTGATAGAGCTGCTCCTGCGCGTTCTGCTCCTCCATCGCCTGCCTGAGCTGCTGTTCCAGCAGCCCGGCGCGCATCCGACCGGCGGCAATCTCCTTTTCCAGGCCGATCCGGCGGGCGTCCGCCTGTTCCGCGCGCTGCTCCGCATCGGAAATCCGCGTGCGCAGCTCCTCGAGCGCACATTCCAGCGCGTCGCTGTGATCCTGCTCGGCCTCCAGCGCGCGATGAAGGGCGGCAATCTCTCTCCGCCTGCGCGCGTTGTCGCTGCGAATACGGCTCGTCTGCCGCCGAAGCTCATCTGTGTCGAGCTCCTGCTCCCGGCGCTGCAGGAGCTCGACGCGCTGCTGTCGGTTGATGATGATCAGGGCAATGCACGCCAGCGCAAGCGCCGCGGAAACAATGATCCAGTAGTTCACAGTTCTTCCTCCATTTCTGCTCTCGCATTATAGCACAGCCCGCAGAAAGGGTAAAGCAGTTTTTATTTAAAAGCGCCGCTTCCTTTCAAAAGCAGCGCCTTCACCCGGGATCACTTCAGCATTTTCACCGTGCGCCGGCGCTTTCCATCCCGCAGTTGGCCAAACAGTCCCGGACAGCCCAGCAAGCCGAAGAAGACGCCCATCGCCAGATTTGCACCGAATTCCCGCGCTCCTGCGCGAAAGTTGTCCTCATAGCCCGCGTCCCACGCCCGCTGGATGAACGCCTCCCGCGTGACGGTGCGGTCAAACCCGCTGTCCGGGTTCCCGGCCGCCAGACGGTCGTACTCGTTGCTCAGCATGGCGGTCTGATCGCGGCAGAAATACCGGTCCCAGCAGGTTTTCAGATACTGGCTCCGCGTCAGGCGGACGGTCAGAAATCCGTCCTCTCCATCCATGGGCCAGGTGAACTGGCCGCCGCCCTCTTCGAAGGACCAGTTGAACCGGGCGGTGACGCCGCCGATCTGTCCCAGCAGCGCGCCAATCAACAGCGCGGCGACCACAATCACCACGCGCGCCCTGCCCTTCCGTCCTCCCAGCCTGCCGTAAAAGAAATTGGATAAAAGGCCGATCAGCAGCCCGACAAGGCCCGACACATATCCCATCATATACACAATCGCCCACAGAACGGCGCCGATTCCCGCGCCCAGCAGCGCGCCAAGAGCGCCGCGCAGCACGCTGCCCTGATCGCGCCCGCGCGCGATGGGCTGCGCAGACAGCTTCGCCGCACAGCCGACGTGCACGGGCATCACGTAATCATCCGCCAGCACATGCCGCACTTCGCCTTCCATGGGCATTCCGCAGCAGGCGCACGCGTCTCCGTGCAGGCCGAGCGCGTCCAGCCGGGGCAAAACCTCGTCGATATACCGGCTGATGCGCGCCATAGCGCCCGGGCCGTCCTGAAACACGACCACTGCGCGCCCGTCGCTGATGTTCACCGCGCCGCGCCGGATCAGCCGGTACGCCTTCGGATCCTCCGTTCTGAGCACCTCGCCGATGCGGCAAGCCGCAATATCCTCCGGGGCCTGCGACGGCGGGCAGAGATAGACCTGGAGCATTTTCACACCGGTGCCGTCCAGCATGGCGATATACCGACCATTGACCCTGCCATAGACATATCCGCCGTCACAGCGCATGCCGTGCGACTCCGCGTATTTTTTCAAAGCCGTTCCGACCATGTCGCGCCTCCTTCCGGAAATAATATTGCAATACAAGTATACTATATTCGTCACATTTTGTCCAGATTTTCTCCCCATTCCGACACACATTCATCATGGAAATGCATGGAATCCGCCCGGGCTTGACAGCCTCGCGAGAATGCACTAAAATAGATGATGGAAAAATGGTAAATGAGGTTAGAATGCCGATGCAATTCAAACGTCGTGCATGCGCCCTTCTGGCGTCAATTCTTCTGTGTCTTCTCTGCGGCGCAGTCTGCGCGCCGCTGTTCGGTCTGCCTGCCGCAGCGGAGGAAGCTTCGCCCGCGCTGGCGATTTCCCTGACGGCTTCGCCGGAGGAGCTCGCTGAGCCGGAGGAAATCACACTGACCTTTCAGCTGACCAACCAGACCGACGCGCTGCTGGAGAGCCTTTGCCTGACTTCGGAGGACGGCCTGCTGGTGGAGCCCATCGGCGAGATCGCCCCCGGCGAATCCCAGACCTATATCCGCCCCCACGCCGTCTCTGCGGCGGAGCTCGAGGCGGGCGTCATCCGCTATATCGTCACCTGCGTCTCCGGCTCCAGCCATTTCAGCTATCCCGTGGAAGCGGTCATCCGGAAGCACTCCTCGGAGCCCACGGTGGAATTCCTGCGCCAGGTTTCCCATACCAGCGCAACCGACGGCGGAAGCGTCACCATCGTCTATGAAATCCGCAACACCGGACCGGTGGCCATCCATTCCCTGTCCGTCACCGATCCGCTGGGCAATTTCGACAGCCGTCTGAACGCGCTGGAGCCCGGAGCGTGCAAGCGCTTCGTGCAGCACATTTCCATCTCGGAGGATGCGGTTTCCGCGCCCCTGCTGGCCTATACGGCAAACGACGGCCGCACCGTTTACACCCAGCGGCTGGAGGATCTGGCCCTTCTGTCCGCCCATGGGCTGCTGGACGCGTCGCTCACCGCAGGCCGCTCAATGTTCTCCTCGGATTCCGCCGAGGTCATCCTGACGCTGACCAACAGCGGCAATGTGGACTATTTCGAAGTGGCGGTCTACGACGACATCTACGGCGGTCTCATCGCCGATTCGATCGCCATTCCCGCAGGCGGCGAGCCCGTGGAGGTGGCGCACTCCTATCCCCTGCGCAGCGACAGTCAATATCGCTGGCGCGTAACGGGGCAGACCTCCGCCGGAGACCAGATCGACTTTGTCACCAGCACCGCTTCCGTCTCCATGGACGACGACCGCAGCGACGTTCTGCTGACCCTGCGCGCCTCCACTTCCATGCCCAAAATCAGCCGCAGCGGCTATGTGCCGGTGCAGCTGGAGATCAGCAGCATCGGCTCCGCAACGGCCACCGGCGTGCGCATCTGCGAGGAGACCCTCGGCGAACTTCGCGAGCTGGCCGTGGTTCCCACCGGCGATCCAACGGTCTGCATCTTTCACATCGAAGTGCGCCAGAACACCACGCTGACGTTTACCGCCAGCTATTCTGACCACTACGGCCAGGAGCGCATCGCCACCGCTCCGCCCCTCGAGATCACCATCGGCCGGGGCGGACAGGCGCCGGAAACCATCCGCAATGAAAGCTCGCTGTTCGGCGGTCTGTCCACCCAGATCAGCAATTCGCCGCTGTTCATGGGGCTGTTGATCGGCTCCTGCGCCGTGCTGGCGGTGCTGATCGTGGCGCTGGCCATCACCTCCCGCCGCGCCCGGGCGCGGCGCAAACAGCGCGCGGCCGAGCGCAAACAGCGCAGGAAAGAGGATCAGGCCAGAACCGCGCGATTCAAACCCGTGCGCAGCGGAAACGGCGTCAAAACCAAATCCAGCGCAAAGAAATAGAGGAACCAGCATGTTTCAGGGCTATAACGACGAAACCTTTGAATTCTTCATGGCCATTCGCTTCAATAACAACGCGGATTTCTTTCATTCCAACCGGGACTGGTATCTGCGCGGCGTGCGCGAGCCCAGTCTGGCGCTGGCCGAGGCCCTCGCGCCGACGGTGGAATGGTTGGACGACTCCCTGGAGCGCCGTCCCAACCGCGTGGTCTCCCGCATCAACCGCGACATTCGCTTTTCCAACGACAAGTCGCCCTATCGGGATTACCTCTGGCTGGGCTTTCGCCGCCCCGGCGAGGATCGCTCCACCAGCGTCGGACTGTACTTTGATCTGTCCGCAGACGGCGGCAGCTACGGCATGGGCTACTATCGCGGCAGCCGTCCGCTGATGAACGCCTGGCGGCGGCGTATTCTGGCCGAGCCGGAGCGTCTGGAGTCTCTCCTGCGTCCGGTGCTCGCCGAATTCACCCTCTATTCCGACTGCTATCGCCGAATGGCCGTCCCGGAAGACGTGCCGGAACTGCTCCGGCCGCTGTATCCGGTCAAGGGCTTCTACTTCGAGAGGGAGCTCAACGACTTCAGCCTGCTCAAGTCCCCCGCGCTGGCCGACGAGATCGCCCGCGGCTTCCGGGTGCTCGCGCCGCTGTACCGCTATCTCAGCGCGCTGACTCCGGAGGAGGAAGGGGACAATACCGTCGAGCGCGGCTGACCGCATCTGCTTTCGCGCCGCCCAGGGCGGCTGCAAATCGCGTGCGCTGCACGCAAAATATTGGAAGGGGTTTTTATGAGTTCTGACAGTAACAGTACCCACAGTTGGCTGAAATTCCTGAGCGGTTCGGAGATCCGCGGCAATGCGGAGCTTCTGACCGACGACTTTGCCGCGCGCATCGGCTATGTCTTCGCGCACTGGCTGGCCGAACGGCTGTCCACCACGCCGGACAAGCTCAAGATCGCCGTCGGCCGCGATTCCCGCTCCTCCGGCCCGCGCCTGAAGGCCGCGCTGATTCGGGGCATCACCGCCGCGGACAGCGACGTTTTCGACTGCGATCTGTGCACGACGCCCGCCATGTTCATGACCACCATCGCCCCGGAAACCCGAACCCACGCCGCAATCATGATCACCGCCAGCCACTATCCCGGCGAAAAGAACGGCTTCAAGTTCATTCTTCGCGAGGGCCATCCCACCGAAGCGGACGTCGCCTCGCTGATCGCACGCGCCATAGAGGCCGAAATCCCGGACCGTCTGGTCACGAAGATCGACTTTCTCTCGCTGTACACCGAACGGCTGAAGCAGATCGTGCGCGAGCGGCTGGAGGACGACGCACTGAAGCCCCTGCTGGGCCTGCACGTGGTGGTGGACGCCGGCAGCGGCGCCGGCGGATTCTATGCCGACTTTCTGTCCGATCTGGGCGCGGATGTGGACGGCAGTCTGAACCTGGAGCCCGACGGCAGCTTTCCCAGCCACAGCCCGAACCCGGAGAGCCCGTTTTCAATGGACGCCATCGCCCGCGCCGTCGTGGAAAATGAGGCCGACCTGGGCGTGATCTTCGACCCCGACTGCGACCGCGCCGCCATCGTGGATCAGAACGGTCGCGCCATCAACCGCAACCGCCTGATCGCGCTGATCGCGGCCATCCTGCTGGAGGAAAAGCCCGGCGTGACTTTCGTCACCGACAGCGTCACCAGCTCGGGCCTGGCCCAGTTCATCACCGAGTGGGGCGGCACCCATTACCGCTACAAGCGCGGCCACCGCAATGTGATCAACGAAGCCGTCCGCCTGAACGAGGAGGGCATCGACTGCCCGCTGGCCATCGAAACCAGCGGCCACGCCGCTTTCCGGGAAAACTACTTCCTCGACGACGGCATGTACCTGGTCACCCGCCTGATCTGCGAGGCACTGAACCGCAAGCGCGAGGGGCAGACCCTCTCCTCGCTGATCGATGAGCTGCAGGAGCCGGTGGAGAGCGTGGAAATCCGCATGAACATCCTCTCCGACGACGTGCGCTCCGCGGGGCGCGACATCATCGACGCGGTACTGGCCCACACGCTGGTCAACCCCGAATGGACGCTGGCGCCCGACAACCGCGAGGGCGTGCGCATCACCTTCAACCTGGATGGCGGCGTGAGCAACGCCTGGTTCCTGCTGCGCCTGTCGCTGCACGATCCCGTAATGCCGCTGAACGCCGAAAGCGACGTGCCCGGCGGCGTTCACACCATGCTCAGCCAGCTCTACAGTCTGCTGAAAACCATTGAGGACATTGAGCTCGACCTCGAGCCCCTCCGCCGCCTGGTGGAGGCTGAATAGACGAAAGCGCCCGATGCTGCGATATGCAGCATCGGGCGCTTTTTCCTTCGGTTTCAGCAGAATGCCTCGTCAGTGCGCCGCGCCCTCCGGCACATGCCGGATGACTTTGCGGTACAGCCGCACGAACAGGAGCGCCGTCACCGCCGCGGAGGCCACCTCGGCAATGGGATAGGACAGCCAGACCAGGTTGTCGTTGCCCGCCTGCAGGCCGATGCGCGCGAGAATGTAGGCCGACGGAACCAGCACGATCAGCTGGCGGGCCAGCGAAGTGATCATGGAATACACGCCGTAGCCCAGTCCCTGGAACGCGCCGCTGATGACGATGCACACCGCCGCAACGGGGAAGGTGACGGAGATGATGCGAAGCGCGGGCGCGCCAATGGCCAGCATCGTCTCGCTGGCGTCGAACAGACTCAGCAGCGCGTCCGGCACGGCCAGAAACAGCGCCATGCCCAGCAGCATGAAGCCCATGGCATAGCATCCCGTAACCTTGATGGCCTGCGTCATGCGCCTGCGGTTCTTCGCGCCGTAGTTGTAGGCAATGATGGGAATCACGCCGTTGTTCAGGCCGAACACCGGCATAAACGCGAAGCTGCTGAGCTTGAAGTACACGCCGAACACCGTGGCCGCGATCTCCCTGCCGGTGGTGTAGTTGATCAGGATGATGTTCATCAGGAAGGTCATCACCGAGCCGATTCCGATCATGATGGCCGACGGAATGCCGATGGCGTAAATGCGCCCGATCAGGCCGCCGTCGGGCCGGAACTCCCGCAGCTTCAGGCTGACGTCCGGATTCCTCCGCTCGTTGAGCACCACTGCAACAATGAAGGCGATGATCTGGCCGACGACTGTGGCCACCGCCGCGCCCTTCACGCCCATGCCCAGCGTGAAGATGAACACGGGATCCAGCACGATGTTGATCACCGCGCCCAGGCCCTGGGTGAACATGGTGTACACCGTGCGGCCCGTGGACTGCATCAGGCGCTCGAACATCACCTGGCCGAACATGCCGAAGGAACAGCAGCAAACGATCGTCAGATAGTCCACGCCCATCTGCACGATCTCCGCCTTGCCGGTCTGCGTCGCCATGTAGATGCGGCTGCCGAACAGGCCGAAGGCCAGAAACACCGCGTAGCCCACCAGCGCCAGAAACACGCCGTTTTCGGCCACCTTGCTGGCGCGCTCCCGGTCCCCGGCGCCCAGCGCGCGGGAAAGCAGCGCGTTCACGCCCACCGCCGTGCCGGTCGCCAGACCGTTCATCAGATTCTGCGCCGGAAAGCACAGCGACACGGCCGTCAGCGCCGCCTCGCTCACGCGGCTGACATAGACGCTGTCCACGATGTTGTACATCGCCTGCACCAGCATGGAGAGAATCATCGGCAGCGACATGTTCAGAATCAACCGCCCGACGGGCATCACGCCCATCTTGTTTTCGCCCTGGTTCTGCATGGGATCTCTCACCTTTCGTCGGCTGTTTCGAAAATCATTGACATGTTAACGATTTTAGCAGACCCAACTGCCGCTTGTCAAGTATCTCCGTGATAAATCACTGCAAAGCGGCGGAGCAGGCAGTCCTCTCTCCGCCGCGCTCCAGCACAAGGCGCGCAACCTGAACACCGCCGTCCATCTCAGTTCCAACCGCGCGGAAACCGCATTTTTCATAAAAACACAGATTCCGCATGCTATCTGCCGGCGTAATCAGCAAAATTCTTCGCCAATCGGGGCAGCATTCGCGCATATATCGCAGCGCCTGCGCGCCGATCCCCCGCCGCTGATGCTCAGGCAACACGCACAGGCAGCGGATCTCATATTCCCCCGCCCCGCGCGATACCCAGGAAATCGCCCCGACAGGCCGGTCATCCAGCAAAATGAGCTGCTTTGGAATCCGCGCAATGGAGTCGCGCATCGACGCAATCGTATGTCCGTATCCCGGGCACTCGCCATAGCGCAGAAAATCCTCGCGAAAAGCCGCGTCATATATTCCGATCAACGTCTGCGCATCGTCCTCCGATGCACGACGATAGCAAAGACCCTGCAGCTTCTGATAGTACACAATCGTCATCCGGTCATTGACAGGCGTCGCCGTGCCGCAGCGCACAAAGCCGCACCGCTCATAGAGCCGACAGTTTCTGCGCTCCTGCAGGATCGTGGACAGCCGCCAGACGCCCGCCTGGGGATATCTCCGGAGCAGCGCCGTCATCGCCGCAAACCCGATTCCGCAACCCTGATGCTCCGGCAGGACGAACAGCGGGCTGACGCGATAAACGAGCCGCCCATCCTCCGCACCGTCGAACGCGGCGCGCACTGCGCCCACCGCATCGCCGTCGCATTCAATCAGATAGTAATCCGTGTTCCGGCTGTTCAGCTGCCGGATCACCTTGTCGACAGGCTCCTTCACCGGACTGGTCTCATCATCGCGATACCGCTCATACAGCGGCAGGAACGCCCTGTATTTCATCCGATGAATCCGCTCCGCATCCTCCGGAACCGCCCGCACGAGTTTCACATCAGCCATCTCTCTCGCCTCCCGTCATCGTTGGGCTACCGCATCTTTTCAAAAAAATCGCAGCAAAAGCGCCCCTGTCCGCGATCCAGCGCAGACAGGGACGCCATCGATGCCATTCCTCCCCGAAGGACAGCCGCCGCGATCAGAAGTCGGCGTTGCCGGTGGTGCGGGGGAAGGGCAGCACGTCGCGAATGTTCGCAATGCCGGTGAGATACATGATCATGCGCTCAAAGCCCATGCCGAAGCCGGAGTGGGGCGTCGTGCCGTACTTGCGCAGCTCAAGATACCACCAGTAATCGTCGGGATTCATGCCCAGCTCCTCAATGCGGGCCTTGAGCACATCGTAGCGCTCCTCGCGCTGGGAGCCGCCGCACAGCTCGCCCACCGCGGGCACCAGCAGGTCGGCCGCCGCCACGGTCTTGCCGTCGTCGTTGGCGCGCATGTAGAACGCCTTGATCTCCTTGGGCCAGTCGGTCACAAACACCGGCTTGCCGAAGTGCTTTTCGGTCAGATAGCGCTCGTGCTCGGTCTGCAGATCGCTGCCCCAGAAGATCGGATACTCGAACTTCTCGCCGCAGGTGGTCAGAATTTCGATGGCCTGGGTGTAGCTGCAGCGCACAAATTCGCTGTCGCGGACGAACTTCAGGCGATCGATCAGGCCCTTGTCCACAAAGCTGTTCAGGAAGGCCATCTCCTCGGGGCACTCCTCAAGGGTGGCGGTGATGATGTACTTCACCATCTCCTCCTGAAGGTCCATGTCCTCCTTGAGCGTGGCGAAGGCGATTTCCGGCTCGATCATCCAGAATTCCGCAGCATGACGGGGCGTATAGCTGGCCTCCGCGCGGAAGGTCGGGCCGAAGGTGTAGACGTTGCGGAATGCCTGGGCGAAGATCTCCGCGTTGAGCTGGCCGGAGACTGTCAGCGAAACGGGCTTGCCGAAGAAGTCCTTGCTGAAGTCCACCTTGCCGTCCTCCGTCATGGGCTGGGCGTCGGGATCCAGCGTGGTCACGCGGAACATCTCGCCGGCGCCTTCGCAGTCGCTGCCGGTGATCAGCGGCGTGTGCACATACAGGTAGCCCTTGTCGTGGAAGAAGCGATGGATGGCCTGCGCGGCGACGGAGCGCACGCGGAACGCGCACTGGAACAGATTTGCCCGCGGGCGCAGGTGCTGAATGGTGCGCAGATACTCCAGGGTGTGGCGCTTTTTCTGAAGCGGATAGTCCACGGGGCTTTCGCCGATCACAACGGCGGATTCCGCCTTCAACTCGAAGGGCTGCTTCATCTCCGGGGTCAGCACCAGCGTGCCGGTGAACTCCACCGCGGCGCCAAGGGTAATCTGCTTCGTCAGCTCGCGATAGTTTTCGAGCTTGTCCGCCTCCAGAACCACCTGAAGGTTCTTAAAATAGGTGCCGTCGTTGACCTCGACAAAGGCGAAGGTCTTGGATTCGCGCATCGTGCGTACCCAGCCGTTGACCTTGACCTCACTGAGATCCGCCGACGGCATTTCGGTATAAAGCTGCTTCATGAGGTAATGCGCCATGTTGAGCCCCTCTTTCTAAATGATAATGCCAATATTATACTCAATTTCCGCAAGAATGTAAAGTCCTCCATGTGAAATCTGCGTGAGCACGCGCGCGCCGCGTTCTGAGCCGCTGCGCAGCGGCCTCCTTCCGGCTCCTCTCCGAAAAGCCACGATTGCAATCAGTTCTTTGATGGTTTTCGCCGAATCGCACAAATATCCGCTTGACAGAGTCGGAATAACGTAGTATACTACTTGCGTTAAGTTAATATTCATTGATATTGCAACATGGAAGCGAAGGCGTTCCGGGAACATCCAAACGCCTTCTTCAACATTTACGGGCAATGCAGTTTTCAACCGGATTTTGAAGTATTTATGTGAAATGGGTGATGTGGATGAGCATGCAGAACGACATTCTTCTCAAGGCGCGGAAAAAGGAGAGGGTCAACCCCCTCCGGGAAATCTGGAGCAAGAAATTTCTCTATTTGCTGGCGCTTCCGGCGATGATTTACACCTTCATCTACGGATACATGACGCTGCCCTACATCGTCATCGCCTTTGAAAAGTTCCACTACAAGACGGGCATTCGCAGCCCCTTTGTGGGATTCGACAATTTCACGGCCTTTTTCCGGTCCTCCTGGGCCTGGGCGGTGACCCGCAATACGCTGGTCATCAACTTCCTGTTTCTGCTCTTCGGCACGGTCTTCGCCATCCTGATCGCGCTGCTGCTCAACGAGATCAAGGCCAAGAAGTTTCTGAAGGTCACCCAGTCCACCATGCTGTTCCCGTTCTTCATCTCCTGGGTCATCGTCAGCTACATGCTCCAGGGCATTCTGGGCACCGAGAGCGGCATGCTGAACCGGTTCATCCAGTCCATGGGCGGCGAGCGCATCAACTTCTACGCCAAGCCCGGCTACTGGTATCCGATCCTGCTGATTCTGAACCTCTGGAAAAACGCCGGATACAATTCCATCATCTATCTGGCGGCCATCACGGGCATCGACGAGGACATCTACGAAGCCGCGAGCATCGACGGCGCGACGAGGTTCAAGCGCATCATCTACGTCACGCTGCCGCTGCTAGCGCCGACGATCTGCATCATGACGCTGATGTCCATCGGCCGAATCTTCTACGGCGACTTCGGCATGATGTACGCGATCGTCCGCGACAATTCCTCGCTGATGCCCATCGCGGAGGTCATCGACACCTACGTCTTCCGCGTGTTCAAGAACACGGGCAATCCCTCGCTGTCCATGGCGGTGGGCCTGTACCAGTCCGTCATCGGCTTCATCCTGGTCTTCACATCCAACCGGCTGGTGAAGCACTACTATCCGGAGGGCGCGCTCTTCTGATCAAACGGGAACGCGGATTCATCGAAAGGGGTTAATCGCTGTGGCGGACAGAGCTTTGAAAAATCGAAAGAACGGAAAGATTCAATATTCCCTGGGCGAAAACATCGGCTCGTTCCTGATTCACCTGGTGGTGCTCGTCTTCGCGCTGGCCTGCGTGCTTCCGTTCCTCATGGTCATCATCGTCTCCTTCACGCAGGAGTCCAGCATCACCATGAACGGCTATTCCTTCTTCCCGAGCGAATGGTCGACGGCGGCCTACCGGATGATGTTCGGCAAGACCTCCGCCGTTCCCCGGGCGTACGGCGTAACGACCCTCGCCACCGTGGTGGGCACGGCGATCGCGGCGCTGATCACCTTCGGCGCGGGCTATACGCTGGCAAACAAGCAGTGCCGCTACCGCAACGGCCTGTCGCTGTACTTCTACTTCACCATGGTCTTTTCCGCCGGTCTGGTGCCCTGGTACATGGTCTCCAAGATGATCGGCGCATACGACAACATCTGGGCGCTGATCATTCCTTCGCTGATGTTCTCGCCGTTCAACATGTTCCTGGTGCGCAACTTTGTGGCGGGCATCCCGGATGCGCTGAACGAATCGGCGCGCATCGACGGCGCGGGCGAGGTGCGCATCGCGTTTCAGATCTACTTCCCGCTGTGCAAGCCCGTGCTGGCCACCATCGTGCTGTTCTATGCCATTGGATACTGGAATAACTATTTCAACGCAGTCATGCTGATCAACGATTCCAAGATGTACACGCTGCAGATGCTGCTGTTCCAGATCCAGTCGGAAATCACTGCCATGAGCAAGCTGATGCAGGGCGCGGCCCGCGCCAACCCGCCGAAGGAGTCCTTCAAGATGGCCACCTCGGTGGTCACCATGGGTCCGATCATCCTGCTGTATCCCTTCCTGCAGAAGTACTTTGTGAAGGGCATGGTCGTCGGCGCCGTCAAGGGCTGACCGGCGCTTCAAACCGGTTTCATCGGGCGTTCGCCCGAATGAACAACATAAAAGGAGGAGAGAAAAAAAATGAAGAAATTCCTGACCCTGGTATTGGCGCTCGCTCTGGTACTGACGATGACCGGCGCCTTTGCCGCGCTCGCGGAGGAGAAGACGATCCACCCCATGCGCTTCGTTCAGCCCGGCACCCTGCCGACCGATTACGAAACGGGCATCGCCGCAGTCAACGAAAAGCTGCTGGCCGACGGCTATGACATCGAAGTGGAAATCATCCGTATCCCCTGGGGCGAATACGACACCAAGCTCAACATGATGCTGGCCACCGGCGAGGAGTTCGAGCTGCTCCACGTCATGCAGGACGTCAAGAACATGTCCGCGCTGGCCGCGATGGGCGCCATCGTCCCGGTCGATCAGTATCTGGACAAGTACCCGAACCTGGTCGCCATGTTCACCGAGACCGAGTGGCTGGGCTCCCTGTACAACGGCGAGCACTACGCCGTTCCCTGCTCCTGGAAGAGCTTCGACAACCTGATGTCCTACATGAACGTCCGCACCGACGTCATGAAGGCCGTGGGCTATGAGGAGTTCCCGTCCGAGAGCGTCGAGGACGTCATCGACCTGATGAAGAAGTCCCAGGACTACATCCTGGAGGAGACCGGCATCAAGGCGTACAACTGGTTCCATCAGAATCAGGATACGGCCCACTGGCTGCATCGCACCTATGACACCTATCCCTTCTATGTGGAGAACAGCCTGGGCATCGTGCTGGCCCGTCAGGACGGCACCATCGATTCCTTCTATGAGTCCGAGGAGTTCAAGCAGGACTGCGAGACCTACTATGAGATGTATCAGGCCGGCCTGGTCAACCCCGACGTGCTGAACATCGACCACTCCTCCATGTATGACTCCGCCCAGCTGGGCGCCTTCCTGCCCTCCCAGACCTTCGATCCCTACACGGCCGTGACGATCATGAACAACACCGATCTCCAGGACGTGGTTGTGGACTGGGTCGAGATGTGCCCTGAGAAGCCCGAGATGGTCATGACCTTCGTTCAGAACCTGAACGCCATCTCCGCCACCGCCGAGGATCCCGAGAGCGGCCTGAAGTTCCTGGATTGGCTGTACGCCTCCAAGGAGAACCACGACCTGTTCCACTACGGCATTGAGGGCGTGCACTACACCGCCATCGGCGACAACAAGATCGAGCAGATGAAGGACGAGTCCGGCAGCGCGCTGTACGTCATGGACACCTGGATGACCGGCTATCTGCCCTACATCCGCTTCGCGGCCGACTCCCCCGACAGCCAGATCGATTACATGACCTACAAGGCTGACAACTACGTCGTCTCCCCCATCGCCGGCTTCATCTTCGACGCGACCAACGTGCAGACCGAGCTGAGCAACCTGCAGACCGAGATCATCGCCTCGATCTATCCCATCAAGATCGGCATGGTTTCCTATGAGGAGAACATCGACCAGGCCATCGCGAACCTGAAGGCCGCGGGTCTGGACGCCTATCTGGAGGAATACCGCGCGCAGTTCGCCGCCTATCTGGAGGCGAATCCCTGGGTGCTGGAAGCAGCAGCCTGACCCTGAAGGTGCTTGAGAAGGGTCCCTGTCCATTGGACAGGGACCCTTCGTCTGCCGGAGCATATCTTCGGCGACTGTAAAAGCAGTCCCCGCACCCATTTGGGAAATGCGGAGACTGCTTTCAACTGCCAAGGATTTTGGTCTATCCGATCTCCTTCAGCACCTCGGCGATGGCCTTGACGTTTTCCGTAGGCGTGGCGGTCGGCAGCTCGCAGCCGGGCATGAACAGCGCGCGGTGGCCGTCAGCCTTCTCCGCGTTCGCCCGCATGGCCTGCTTGACATGCGCGGCGTCGCAGGAAAAGACGTCGGCCACGGGATCGATGTTGCCGTTGAGCAGGCAGGCGTCGCCGACGATGCCGAGCGCCTCAGCGTAATCGACCACGTGATCGATGTCGATGATCTTCGCGCCGGAGCTCTTCGAGTACGGCAGAATGCCGGTGGTGTTGCCGCACATGTGCAGCCGCCCGGTGATGCCGCGCTCCACCATGCGGGCAAAGATGCGCTGATGCCGCGGCAGGACGATCTCGCGATACATGGCCGGCGAGACCAGCGATGCCACGGGATCGGCCACATACATGTACTTTCCGCCGACATCGGCGATGCAGTCCACGAAATCCAGCGCGGTTTCGGTGACGGTATCCAACAGGCGTCCGACGGCCTCGGGCTCGTCGAACAGATCCACCAGCAGATCCTCCACGCCGCGCATGTTGCCCGCGACGGTCATGGGGCCGACCGCCAGCGTCATGGGATACACGTCGGGATCCTCCAGCGCAGCCTCGGTGGCCTTCACCAGGTCGTAAAGTCTCGGAATCTCAGCGGTCTTCAACGGACGCAGCTCCTCCGCATCGGCAATGTCCTCCAGCGCGTATTTCGCCGGAGAGGGCAGCTTGTCCTCGGGGAAGCGCAGCACAGTGCCGTAGCCCTCGGCCTCCCGGGCGAGATCCGACGCAATCTGGATGAAGTCCAGATCGAGGTCGTGGGCGGCGAGCCGCGCCGCCTCGGCCATCTTGCGCCAGTTCTTGCAGTAGGTGTCAATGCCCATGCCGACGTAGCGCGTCACCACGCTGCCGACGATGGTCAGGTTCGGGCGGCGGTCGGTCTCCTTGCCGCTCAGATAGGCGTCCAGCCGTTCCTTCGAATTCATGTGCATTCCTCCATATCGTTTCAATGGGTTTCTGAATCCATCATACTACAAAGCCGGAAAAAACGCTTGTCTATTTTCACGGTTCTTGGGAAATTCTTGCGCTTCTGCGATCGAAGATCGGGATTGACGTTTTCTGGCAGTTCTGCTATCATATTGATAGCGATTATTCCGTGAATATGGATCACTATGTCAAAGGAGGAACCCCTTATGAACAACATTCCCGTCGTCAAGCTGGGCATCGTGGCGGTCAGCCGCGACTGCTTCCCGATTACACTCTCCGAAAACCGCCGCAAGGCGGTGGTGGCCGCGCTGGCCGCGAAGGGCGTGGAAATCTACGAAAGCCCTGTGATCATCGAAGGCGGCATCGACGGCAACGTGATGGAGGCCTATGCGGACATCACCAAGGCCGGCGTCAACGCTCTGGTGGTCTTCCTGGGCAACTTCGGCCCGGAGGGCCCGGAAACCCTGATCGCAAAGAAGTTCGGCGGCCCGGTGATGTATGTCGCGGCGGCCGAGGAAAACACCGGCGTGCTCTCCAGCGACCGCGGCGACGCCTTCTGCGGCATGCTGAACGCCAGCTACAACCTCAAGCTCAACGGCATCCCCGCCTACATCCCCGAATATCCCGTGGGCACCGCCGAGGAGTGCGCGGACATGATCGCCGAGTTCATCCCCGTCGCCCGCACGATCCTGGGCCTGCGCTCGCTGAAGATCATCACCTTCGGCCCGCGCCCCTTCGACTTTCTGGCCTGCAACGCGCCCATCGCGCCGCTGTTCAAGCTGGGCGTGAACATTCAGGAAAACTCCGAGCTGGATCTTCTGAAGGCCTACAAGGAGCACGCCAACGACCCGCGCATTCCCGCGAAGATCGCCGAGATGGAGGCCGAGCTGGGCGAGGGCAACAAGATGCCCGGCATTCTCCCCCGCCTTGCGCAGTACGAGCTGACGCTGCTCGACTGGATTGCGGCCAACAAGGGCAGCTGTGATTACGTGGTGATGGCCAACAAGTGCTGGCCCGCGTTCCAGACGGAATTCGGCTTCGTGCCCTGCTATGTCAACTCCCGCCTGACGGCGATGGGCATCTGCACGGCCTGCGAGGTGGACATCTACGGCGCGCTGTCCGAGTACATCGGCACCTGCGTGACCGGCGAGCCCGTGACCCTGCTGGACATCAACAACACCGTTCCCGCGGACATGTATTCCGCGCACATCGCCGGCAAGTATCCCTATCGCCACAACGAGACCTTCATGGGCTTCCACTGCGGCAACACGCCCATGTGCCGCCTGACCAAGGGCACGATGAAGTATCAGCTGATCATGAACCGCGGCCTTGAAAACTGCGGCGAGCCGGACATCACCCGCGGCACGCTGGAGGGCGACATTGCGCCCGGCGCGATCACCTTCTACCGCCTCCAGGGCAACAAGGACAGCGTGCTCCAGGCCTACATCGCCGAGGGCGAGGTTCTGCCCGTGGCGACGGAGTCCTTCGGCGGCATCGGCGTGTTCGCGATTTCCGAGATGAACCGCTTCTATCGCCACGTGCTCATCGAGGGCGGCTATCCGCATCATGGCGCGGTGGCCTTCGGCCATGCCGGCAAGGCGATCTTCTCGGTTCTGAAGCTCCTGGGCGTGGAAACCGTCAGCTTCAACCAGCCCAAGGGCATGCTCTACAAGTCCGAGAATCCCTTCGCGTAAGTCTTCGTTTCTTTCTGCTGGCGTTGACGCTTGCCCTGCACGCCTGCAAGGCATCTGCCGGATCGTGATTCTGCATCCGGCAGATGCCTTTTGCGCTTGAGCCAAGGCCCGGCATGACTGCGTCGATTGACAGAGGGCGCGCGACAATGCTATACTGGATGCACCTGACAACCAAGGAGGGATCGCAGTGCTAAAAAATGTAATCTTCGATTTCGGAAACGTGTTGTACCGGTACGATCCGATCACACTGCTTCGATGCTGCTTCGAGGAAGCGGATCTTCCGCTGGCCGAGCGGGCAATTTACCGCGAATGGCACACGCTGGACGCGGGCACGGCCGACTATGACGAATACGTGGAGCGGACGATGCCGCTGCTGCCCGAACGGCTGCACGCACCCGCGCGCCGGTTCTTTCGCGACTGGTTCCGCTTTGAAAAGCCCATCGAGCCCGTATGGGAGCTGATCGCACGGCTCAAGGCGCGCGGATACAGCGTCTATCTGCTGTCCAACGCCCCCACAAACTTCGCCGCCGCGCTGGGCGAGTTTCCCATCCTGAAGCTGTTCGACGGACTGGTGGTTTCCGCTCCAATCCGCATGCTGAAGCCCGACGCAAATATCTATTTGTATGCGCTGGACAAATTCCATCTGTCCGCCCCCGAGACGCTGTTTGTGGATGATCTGGAGGTCAACGTGGAGGGTGCGCGGAAATGCGGACTGCACGGCTTCGTCTTTGACGGCGACGCCGCGGCCCTCTGGAACTGCATCGAAGCCCTCTCCTGAACGCAGGAACGCCGTCGCTGATCCGCAATGGATCAGCGACGGCGTTTTTCTGCCATTTCTTTCGATTTTTGGTATTCGTTTCAGATCCGGGGCCGGACAGATCTTCCGGAACCGCGCAGCGGAGAATCTGCCACCGTACAACGATCGCCTCGCCCGGCGTGCAGCAGCCGCTCGCTCCATGCCCGTCCATCCAGATCGTTCCGCCCGAGCGTTCGGCGGAAATGCGCTCACGCCCTGGCGAAGGTTCGGCGGAAGGCATTCTCCACCTCTCGGTTCGCCTCCAGTCCGGCCTGCTCCAGGGCAATGACCAGACAGCCGTATACCGGAGGCAAATCCGTCCGGCACAGCGCATAGCCGTCGCCCAGACACGCCTTCATCATCCGGGTGTACAGCGCGCTGTTCCACACGCTTCCCGCCAGCGCCACCGGCCGCTCGTCCACCTCCAGATACCGCGCCGCAGCGCGAATCTGTTCCGCGAGGGATTCCACCGCTCCGTTCAATTCCGTCTTTGCCACCCCGTCTCCGGCTTCTGCCGACGCCAGCAGCACGGGGGCAAGGGAGGCGATTTCGGCCCGTCCGCCGGCGTACAGGCGAGGGATCGCACGGGACGCCTCGGCGCCCAGCGCCGCCCGGCATGCCTCTGTCAGCGCCGTTCTTTCGCCCCGTCCGTCGATTTCCCGCAGCGCCGCCCTGAGCGCGCGCCTTCCCAGATCGAAGCCACTCCCCTCGTCGCCCAGCAGATATCCCCAGCCGCCCACCTGGTGCATCCGGTCTCCGACGCAAGCAAACACGCAGGAGCCGGTGCCGGTAATCGCGACGAGCGCGTCTCCCCGGGGAATGGCGCTGCGCAGCGCGCTGAGTGCATCGCTGTGGTTTTTCAGCCGGAGACAGTTGGGCAGCAGACGCTTCAGCACCTCGTGCATGCGCGCAGGATAATCTCCGGTTCCACTGCCCGACAGGCCTGCATAGGCAGAATCGACGACCATCTCCCGCCCGCCGAAGTCCCGCGTGAGATCGGTCAGAACCTGCTCAAGGCTTGCCGCCGCGGCCTCGATTCCCAGGCTCGTGGGACTGGACGATCCGCCCCGAACGCGCCGGAGCACCCTCCCGGACGCGTCGCAAAGGACGGCGTCCGTCTTGGTGCCGCCGCCGTCAATGCCGATCAGGTACATCAGGTCCCCTCCTTCCGCGCGCTATACGCCGTCGCTTCGCAGCTGCTCGATGGCGGCGCGAACAAAGCCGCCGCACGCCTCCAGCGCTGCGCACGCCGTCTCCGCGCCGACTCCGGCTTCCCGCATGACGATGGCGGCCTTGACATTCCTTCCGGACTCCTGATAGAGCGACTCGGCCTCCGCCCGGGAAAGCCCGCCCAGCGCGCTTTGCACGATCCGCACAGCGCGATCCCGCAGCTTTGTATTGGAGGGGCGCATGTCCACCATCAGATTGCCATAGACCTTGCCCAGGCGAACCATCGTCAGCGTGGAGATCATGTTCAGCGCCATCTTTGTCGCCGTTCCGGCGTTCAGGCGGGTCGAACCGGCCAGAATCTCCGGTCCCGTCGGCATCTCGACGGCGATATCCGCGTGCTGCGACAGCAGCGCGCCCTCGTTGCAGGAAAGCGCGATGGTCAGCGCGCCCTCGGACCGGGCATAGTCCAGACCTCCAACGCAATAGGGCGCGTATCCGCTGGCGCTGATCCCCACCACGCTGTCCAGCCGGTTCAATCCGAGCGCGCGCAGATCGCATTCGCCCAGCTCCGGTCGATCCTCAGCCCCCTCGACGGCGCTGCGCAGCGCATGATCGCCGCCCGCAATTCGTCCCACCACCAGCTCGGGCTCCACCCCGAAGGTCGGAGGACACTCGGAGGCGTCCAGCACGCCCAGCCGTCCGCTGGTGCCTGCGCCAATATAAATCAGCCGTCCGCCCTTCCGCATGCGCGCAGCAATCTGCTCCACCGCTTCCGAGAGCGCGGGAATCGCCTGCTCCACAGCGTCCGCGGCGCGCCGGTTGACGCGGTTCATCATCCGCGCCGCATCCTCCGTGGTGAGCGTGTCCAGAAAAGCGCTGTCCGCGCTGATCTGTTCTGTCGCCAATCGTTCAAATTCCACATCGATCACATCCTTATTCCACGCGCACCGCGCGCGACGTCTGTCACATGAAAAGATCGCCCGGCATCCATCGTCGCCTGCCGGGCATGAAAAAAGAACATCCGACAGGATTGTTTCCAATCCCATCGGATGAACTGGCGGAGAAGGAGGGATTTGAACCCTCGCGGCAGTTATCCCACCCTACTCCCTTAGCAGGGGAGCCCCTTCGGCCTCTTGGGTACTTCTCCACAGCCTACGATATGATTTATGGCGGAGAGAGAGGGATTCGAACCCCCGGTGCCTTGCGACATCACTGGTTTTCAAGACCAGCGCCTTAAACCACTCGGCCATCTCTCCTTGAATCAAACCAGCGATAATAATTATAGCAGGTGCGTTGACATTTGTCAACACTTTCCGCGAGAAAATTTGATATTTCAGGAAAACAGACTCATTTTCCGGGATAGTTCCGGCTGACGAAGGGCACTTCCTCAAACCCATCCGCGTGGTTCAGCTGCAGCGCCAGCAGAAAGAAATAGCCGGAGACCAGATTCACAAAATCGAACAGCGCCTCCTCCACCTGACCGCCGCGCTGCGCATAGCGATAGAGCATGCGCACCAGCCGCTTGCCGTCCGTGCGGAGGATGTGCGCCACGCAGGCCCGGGGCGTGCCTGCCGGGAGCACAAAGCGCTCGCACAGGCCCTTCGTCTGTGCATGCAGCGCGTCCACGCGCGCCTTCAGCCAGTCGATTTCATCGGCGCGCAGGCTCATGAACGTGCGCAGCGTGGGATTGGCGTGGTAGATCAGCTCATCCAGCTTCAGAAGCTCCTCCCGGCGCTCGGGACACAGCGAAGCCAGCAGCCCCACCGTAGAAGCCATCCGATCCGTAAGAATCTCGAAATCGCAGCGGAGATCCCCGTCCGCGTCGGAAAGAAAGGGATACGCCTCGTAGGGGCTGTGATAGGTCTTCATTGAATGTTCCTCCATTTCTCAAACGAATCGCGCATATAGCCCGCAATGTCCGTTTCATAGATATTCCGCAGAAAATCCGCGTCGGCCACCTGGTCGAAGGCGCCGCTCCCGGCGATGTCGCCGTCCTTCATAAAGATCACATTCTCCGTCAGCCGCAGCGCAAGGTTGATGTCGTGCAGCACGCCAATGACGGAATGCTGTCCGTCGGCAGACCAGCGGTGCAGATAGTCGATCAGCTCCACCTGATGACGGACGTCCAGGTGATTGGTCGGCTCGTCCAGCAGGATGATCTCCGGGTTCTGGGCCAGCGCCTGGGCGAGAAACACCCTCTGCCGCTGACCGCCGGACAGCTCGTCGATCCGCCGGTCCCGCAGGTTTTCCAGCCGCACGGATCGCAGGCACTGCTCCACCATGTCCCGATCCTCGCCCGATGGCCGCCCGAACATGCGTCCGCTCATGTGCTGATAGCGCCCCAGCATGACGGTATCATACACGGAAAACGGGAAATAGACCTGTGTGACCTGGCTCATCACAGCAATCTTTCCGGCAATCTCCCGCCGCTTCATCCTCCGGACGGAGCGGCCGTCGACCTCGATTGTGCCGGTCGATTCGATCAGTGCGGCGATGGCGCGCACCAGCGTGGTCTTGCCGCATCCGTTCGGGCCGAGAACGCAATAGTTCTGTCCGGTTTGGAAGTCGAAGGAGACGCCGTGCAGCACTTCGCGGCCGCCGTATCCGGCGCGAACCTCTCTCAGCCTCAGCATGTCACGACCCGCTCCTTCCCCTTCGGAAGTAGATATAGGCGAAAAACGGCGCGCCGATCAGCGCGGTTACCGCGCCCACCGGCAGCTCCTGCGGCGCCAGCACCGTTCGCCCTGCCAGATCCGCCAGCACCATGAACGCTCCGCCAAACAGCGCCGACATCGGCACCACCCGCCTGTGACTGGAGCCGAAAAAGCGGCGCACCACGTGCGGCGCGATCAGATCCACAAAGCCGATCACGCCCGCCAGCGAGACCGCCGTGCCCGTCAGCAGCGCGGAGACGGCGATCAGCAGAAACTTCACCCGCCGCAGATCCACGCCCGCAGACAGCGCCTGCTCCTCGCCGAAGGTCATCAGATCCATCTCCCGGGAATAGCGCAGCAGCACCCCAAGGCTGACCAGCAGAATCGGCAGCACCAGCGCGCAGTTCTCCCAGGACTGCCCGGAAAAGCTGCCCATCTGCCAGTAGACAAGCTGGCTGAGCCGGTCGGAGGACAGCGCGGTGACCAGCGTCAGAAGCGCGTTGACAAACAGCGAAAGCACCATGCCCACCAGGATGACCGTCTGGTTTTCCAGATTCCGGTCAAACCGCATGGCCAGCGCCATGGCCAGAAACACCGTTCCCAGACCGCCCAGAAAGCCGAACAGCGGCAGCGTATAGCGACCAATCAGCGGCAGGGCAAACCCCGTGACGATGACCAGCGCAGCGCACAGCGACGCGCCGGAGGACACGCCCAGCGTATACGAGGAAGCCAGCGGATTGCGCAGCACCGACTGCATCACCGTCCCGCTGGCGGCCAGCGACGCGCCCACCAGGAACGCCATGACCGCCCGGGGAAAGCGGATGGTCCAGAGAATCGACACCGTGACGCCGGGGATCTCCTCGGGCAGTGCTCTGCCAAACAGCTTATGCCCCAGAATCGCCAGCAGATCCGCCGCCGAAATCCCCACGCTTCCCAAAGCGACGCCCAGCGCCAGCGCAAAAAGCGCCAGCGCCAGGAGCAGAAACATTCTGAAATTATTCTTCATCGATTATTCCGCATAGGCTGCGTAGGCCTCGGGATACACCGCCACCGCCATCTCGATCATGGCGTCAACGATGTGCTGATTCGGCAGAGAGCTCGCGCCGTTGTCGATGTAGTGGACGTCCTGGTTGACGACCGCGGTCACCGTGTCCCAGCCCGCGCGGGAGAGGATCTCGCCAACGGAATCCTCGATATAGTTGACATTGGTCAGGATGACGTCCGGATTCGCGGCCACGGCGTCCTCCTCGTTCACGGCCAGCCAGCCCGCCTGATCGCCCATCACGTTCTCCGCGCCGATGAGCGTGATCATCTCGTCGAGGAATGTGCCGGCTCCGAAGCTGTAGATGTAGGGAAGCGCGCTGATCTCGAACAGCACCGTCTTCCGATCCTCGATGGCGGCGCCGATGGCGGCCAGCTCGTCGATCTTCGCCTGCATTTCATCGACGATCGCCTGACCCTCCGCATCCTTGCCGAGGCAGGCGGCGATGAACGCGATGTCCTCTTCCACCGCAGCAATGCTCTCGCTGGAAGGGATCTCGATGACGCACACGCCCATCTCCGTCAGCGCGGCGAAGGGATTGTCGTCCAGATAGCTCATGCCGGAGGTAAACACCACATCCGGTTCCAGCGCGGCGATCTGCTCCACATCGGGCGCCATCATGTCGAACTGGGGAAGCTCGGACGTGCCCTCCACGTACATCGGCGTCTGGGTGTCCACCGCCACCAGTCTGTCGGTCAGGCCGAGGGCCTCCAGCACCTGGGTCGTCGAAGGCGCGAGGGAAATGATTCTGTTCACCTCGGCGGGAACGGCGATGGCGTTGCCCGCGCGATCCTCGGCGGGAACCTCGGCGAACGCCGTCACGGTCAGCAGCAGCGCAAGTGCCAGCACGGCGCTGAGCATTCTGAGAGTCTTCTTCATGGAAATCCACTCCTTCAGCGATATTTGGAAGCCGTCCAAAAGCACACAGGCGCCGCGCAATCCACGACTGCGCGGCGCACCACTGCCTCCAAAATACAAAGGAAGACGCTGCGGCAACACCGCCCCAAGGCCGGGGACGCATTCTGTGCCAGCATGCGAAGCCGTATTCTGACTTGGAGCTTTTTGCGCCTCCCCCGCCTTCTCAGGATTTCTCCCAATGGCTGCGCTCCGCGCGCGGGTTTGACAATGCTCTTCACAGCAGCGGCTCTGTCGGGGAATCGCACCCCTGTTCCTGCGGCGCCCTGCGCCGCGCTTCGCATGCCTGATTCGGTTCAGTTTCCATGGATAGTATACCACATGCGCCCGGTCTGTCAAGAGTGAGAATATTGTTTTGTGATTGCCAAAAGATGTGATATAATGGAACAGAACCAAATTCTGAATCGGAGCGATACCATGAACCGACTGACGGCTGTCGCCCAGGAAGGCGACCGGAACCGAAAGATCAAATACTTCGTCCGCGGCAGGATGGGCGTGTCCTATCATCAGTTCTCCGCGCTGAAAAGCAGCGGCGGTCTGCGCGTGAACGGAACGCCCGTGCACGCCAATTATCTGCTCTCCCCCGGCGATGTGGTGGAGGTCGTGCTGGAAAACGTCGCCGCGCCGAAGCCCGTCGCGCCGGAAGACGCGCCCGTGGCGCTCGTTTATGAGGACGACGACCTGATGATCATCGACAAGCCCGCGCCGCTGGCCTGCCAGTGCTCCTCCCGGCAGCCCGATCACACGCTGGAAAACCGGCTGGCCTGGCGCTATCGCGATGAAGCCGCTTTCACCTTCCGGCCTCTGAACCGCCTGGACAAGGGCACCAGCGGCCTGATGGCGGCGGCCAGACACGCGCACGCCGCTCAGCGCCTGCAAAAACAGCTCCACAGCCCCGCGTTCATCCGGGAATACCTCGCGGTCGTGGAGGGCGCGCTGACCGGCAGCGGCACGATCGATCTGCCCATCGCCAAGGCCGACGGAGCGACCATCCGCCGCTGCGTCGATTTCGAATGCGGCAAGCCGGCCGTCACCCACTATGCCGCCGTCGCCCACGGAAACGGGCGCACGCTGGTGCGGCTGCGGCTGGAAACCGGCCGCACCCATCAGATCCGCGTCCACCTCTCCCATCTGGGCTTTCCCATCGCCGGAGATTTCCTCTACGGCACTGAACTGGACGCGCTGCCCGGCCGCTTCGCCCTGCACTCCGCGCGCATCGCCCTGAACCACCCCATCACTGGCGAGCGCATCGAACGGGAATCGCCGCTGCCGCCGGAGCTTGAACATCTGCTCGAGTAACATGCCCATTCTGAAAAAACTGTCTCAGAGAGAAACGACGCTATGAATCAACTGCAACAGGACATTCAATCCATCGCCGCCGCGCTTGCCGCCGTGCGCGCCCCTGCGATGCCCGGCGAATACGATCTGCACGCCGAGGTCTCCGCCGCGCTCACCCGCGCAGGCATCGTGCACAGCCATGAGTACCGGCTTGCGCCCCGCTGCCGGATCGACTTTCTGGCCGGGCGCATCGGCATTGAAATCAAGAAGGGGCGGCCTGCGGCTTCTGCGCTTCGCGATCAGCTGACCCGATATCTGCACAGCGGCGAGCTGGACGCCATCGTCGTCGTGACGCAGCAGGCCGTGGCGCTGCCGGAGTCCATCTCCGGAAAGCCCGTCCGATCCGTCTCGCTGAACCGGCTCTGGGGGGTGGCGCTCCCGTGAACGACTATCCGATCTATCTGCGCGACGTTCCGGCGGATCAGCGCACCTACGGCACGCTCTCCTACAACCGCCGCTCCAAGTGCTGGACGATCCGGGGCGAGCCCTGCGTCACAGAGCTGGCCAAGCGGCTGTTCCCCGGCTGCGACGGCCGCGGTCGGGGCGTCGCCCGCTTCACCGCGCACCGGCGCATCATCGGCGAGCTGAACTGGCTGATGCTGCGGTATCCTCTGGAGATCAAGGAATCCGACCGCAGCCGGTGGGAATCCGCGCTGGAGGAGGCCCGCGAGTATGCCGTGCGGCGCGAACGCGCGCTGACCATGCCGGAAACCGCCGCGCCGCCGCAGGAGAGCTTCTCCGGAACGCTTCTGCCCTTCCAGCAGCAGGGGCTGGGCTTCATGCTGTCCTCCCGGCGCTGTCTGCTGGCGGACGAGATGGGTCTGGGCAAGACAGTGCAGGCGCTGGCATTTCTGGCCACCACCGCGGCCTATCCGGCGGCGCTGGTGGTTCCCCCCCATCTGATCCGCAACTGGGAGCGGGAGATCGAGCGGTTCCTGCCCGGCGTGCGCGTACATGTGGTCAAGGGACTGAAGCCCTATCCCCTGCCGGAGGCGGAGATCGTCATCATCCACTATCTGCTGCTGCGCGGCTGGAAAGAGGTGCTGCCGGAGCTGGGCTTCAGAACCGCAATCTTCGACGAGGCGCAGGAGCTTCGCCACAACGGCACCGGCAAATACAGCGCCGCCAGTCTGCTCTCGGAATCCTGCGAAAACGTCATCGGCCTGTCCGGCACGCCGATCTACAATCAGGGCGGCGAGATCTGGAACGTGGTCAACATCATCGATTTCCACTTTCTCGGCGACTGGGAGAGCTTCTCCCGCGAATGGTGCTACGGCTACAACAGCGCCATCGTGGCCAAGCCGGAGCTGCTGGGCGAGCATCTGCGCCGCGAGGGGCTGATGCTGCGCCGGCTCAAGTCCGACGTGCTGACCGAGCTCGCGCCCAAGCGCCGGCTGGTTCAGGAGATCGACTGGGACGACGCGGTCTATCGGGAGCTGATGAAGCCCGTGGCCGATCAGCTCCGGCAGCTGCGCGCCACCGACGATCCCTCCCGCCGCGCGCTGATCGAGGACGCCATCTGCCAGCAGCAGCGCCAGGCCACCGGCGTGGCGAAGGCGCCCTACGTATGCGCGTTCGTGCGCGCGCTGGTGGACGGCGGCGAGAAGGTGCTGCTGATGGCCCACCACCATTCCGTGATGGACATCTATAAAAGAGAGCTGAAGCCGCTCCATCCCGGCTTCATCACCGGCCGGGAAACCGACAAGCAGAAGGATGCCGCGGTGAAAAGCTTCATGGAGGGAAAGACCAACCTGCTGTGCATCTCGCTGCGCTCCGCCAGCGGGCTGAACCTGCAGCGGGCCAGCTGCGTGGTATTCGGCGAGCTGGACTGGTCGCCGGCCGTCCATTCCCAGGCCGAGGATCGCGCCCACCGCATCGGCCAGCAGGATTCGCTGCTGTGCTACTATCTGGTCTCCCCCCGCGGCTCCGACCGGGACATGCAGGATGCGCTGGGGCTGAAGGTCAGCCAGTTCGTCTCTCTGATGGGCGACGCGCCCACGCCGCCGGAGGAGGACTTCCTCCGGCAGAGCGAGGCCCGCGAGCGCATCCGGCACCTGGTCGCGCGGCTTCAGGAGGAGGAATAGGTTTCGCCGCCGCGAAAAACGGGTATCTATGAATCAAGGAGATGATGATCATGACGAAAGTGACTGTCGCCAACGGCACAATCACCCCCGAGGAGGAAAAGGCTTACATCGACTGGGCGATGGAGAGATACGGCGTGGAGCCGGTGTCCATCGACATCGAATTCGACGGCGAGTTTGCCAATGTGCGCACGAACCTGGGCCGCCGCCCCTTTGAACGCATCCGCCGCATCACCGGCTATCTGGTGGGCACGCTGGACCGGTTCAACGACGCCAAGGCCGCCGAGGAGCGCGACCGCGTAAAGCACGGCGTATAGCTGCCGAAAAGAATCCCTCCAGCCGGAGCAACCGTTCCGGCCGGAGGGATTTTGCATTGCTTATCTCTTCAGGATTTTTTCCACATCCGCGCGGTCAATGACCTTCACGGGGCCGTGCGTCAGGGCGATGGAGTAGGCCTTTGCGGCGTCCTCGATGTACACGGCGCGGGTATAGGCGCGCTCGAGGGTATCGCCCACCGCCAGCGCGCCGTGGTTGCCCATCAGACATCCGTAGCGGTCCTTGAGCACCTTCACGCAGTTCTCGCCCACCTCCGGCGTGCCGGGGATCGCGCCCTCCGCGCAGGGAATGTCTCCGCCCAGGAAGAACACGATCTCATACAGCACCACGGGAATCGGCATGTTGTTGATGGCAAAGGCCGTGGCGTAGGGCGAATGGGTGTGCACGATGGCGTTGACCCGCTCGTCGCTGCGATAGACCGCCGCGTGCATGCGCCACTCGGACGAGGGCTTGTGCGGGCCGTCCAGAATCTTGCCGTCCAGATCGATGACCATCACATCGTCCACCGTCATGATCTCGTAGGGATAGGAACCGGGCGTGATGTACATGCGGCCGGTCTCGCGGTCGTAGATGGACAGGTTGCCGCTGGTGGCGGCGAACATCTTGTCGGCATAGGCCTGCTTGGTCACCTTCAGAAGCAGCGCCTTGATCTCCTGCGGAGTCATATTCATTTCACCTCGATCTTGTCCAGTTCATTCTTGAGGTCGCGGATCAGATCATCGGGATCCTCAAGTCCCACCGACAGGCGCAGCAGGGATTCGCTGATGCCGATCTCCGCCAGCTCCTCGATGGTATAGGTGTTGTGGGTCATGCTGGCGGGATGCTCGATCAGCGTAATCGCGTCGCCCAGGCTGACCGCCAGCGTGCACAGCTTCAGGCTGTTGACGAATTTCGCCGTGCGGTCGCGGTCGCAGGCCAGCTCAAAGGAAACCACGCCGCCGAAGCCGCCGTGCTGATACTGGCGCAGGGCCAGCTCGTGCTGGGGATGGCTCTCCAGACCCGGATAGCACACGCGCTTCACCGCGGGATGGCTTTCCAGGAACCGGGCCACCTTCAGCGCGCTGGCGCAATGGCGATCCATGCGGATGTCCAGCGTCTTGAGGCCGCGGGTGATCAGGAAGGAATCGAAGGGGCCGATGGCGCAGCCGGTCATGTACTTCAGGCCGCAGGGAATGATCTGCTCGATCAGTTCCTTTTTGGCAATAATCGCGCCCGCAATCACGTCGCCGTGACCGTTCAGATACTTCGTGGCGCTGTGCACCACGATGTCCGCGCCCAGCTTCAGCGGCTGCACCAGATAGGGCGAGGTAAAGGTGTTGTCCACCATCACCTGCACGTCCGGCTTGACCTCGTGGGCGACGCGGCTGACCATGGCGATATCGACGACCTTCAGATCGGGATTCGTGGCCGTCTCGCAGTAGACCACCTTCGTCTCGGGGCGAATCGCCTTGCGGATGGCGTCGGGATCGGAAAAGTCCACCAGCGTAACCTCCACGCCGAAGCGGGGCAGACCCTCCGTGAACAGCGCATAGGTGCAGCCGTACAGCGTGGAATCGGACACGATATGGTCGCCGGACTTCAGCAGCGTCCACAGCGTCGCGGTGATCGCACCCATGCCGGAAGCGGTCAGCATGCCGGCCTCGCCGCCCTCCAGATACGCGATGCGCGCAGCGGCCTCATCGGCATTGGGATTGTGCAGGCGGGTGTAGATATATCCGTCCTCCTCGCCGGCGAAGCGGGCCGCGCCCTGCTGGGTGTTGGCGAAGATATAGGTCGAGGTCTGATAGATCGGCGTCGCCAGCGGCGCAGGGCCGATGGGCTCAGGCCGCGCGGCGTGGATCTGATTGGTGGAAAAAGCCATCTCATCCGGATTGTACATCGGAAATCTCCTCCAAAGTCAAGCATTTCAGGGACATGCCGCCCCTGATGAACAAACGCAGCCCCCGCCGACCAGCGTCCTCGATCGGCAGGAGCTGTTTTTCAGCAAATCTCAGACGCAGAGATCCTTCTGCGTATACTCGCCCTCGTTGCCGGAGGCGAAATAGCGGTGCAGATCGTAGGGCGAGAAGATGCCCGCGTCGGTCACAACGCCGCTGACCAGGTGCGGAGGCGTGATATCGAAGCTGGGATAGTAGCCCTTTACGCCCTGGCAGGCGGTGCGCACGCCCATGGCCTGCAGCACGAAGTCGGGATCGCGCATCTCAATATGGATGGTATCCACCGTGGGATGTCCCTTGTCCGGCGCGCCGGAGACGAAGTAGGGCACGCCCATGTACTTCGCCACGATGGCGATCTGGAAGGTACCCACCTTGTTGACCACATAGCCGTCCAGACAGATGGCGTCCGCTGCAGAGGTGAACACGTCGATCTTCTCCTTCTGCATCACGAAGGCGGGCATGTTGTCGGTGATGACGGTGACGTCGAAGCCCATGTCGTGACCGACGGTGGCGGTCAGGCGCGCGCCCTGGAAGTAAGGACGGGTCTCCGGGCAGAACAGGCGGATGTTCTTGCCCTGCTGCCTGGCGATCTTCAGCATCTGACCCACGATGGTCTCGCCGAAGCACTGGGTCATGACCGCGCCGTTGTTCGGGAACATGTCCACCAGGTACTTCGCCATTTTCTCAATCTTGTTGTAGCGGGTGTTGTTGGATTCCACCGTGTGATCCACGATGGCCTGGCTGACGTCCTTGCCCTCGAGAATGGCCTGCTTCGCAGCGACCAGACAGCCCTCGGTGATCAGCTTCATGCGCTGAACGGTGGTCGGGCGGGCATGGGAAATCGTGTAGGACGCCTTTTCCAGATAGGCGACCTGCTCCGCAGCGGTCATGTTCCGGCACTCATAGGCCGCCAGCGCCATGCCCATGGCCGCGGCGGTGTAGGGACCGGCGCTCTGCGTGACCATGTCGGTGATGGCCTGCGTGACCTCCTGATGGGTCTTGCAGGTCACGAATTCGATCTTTCCGGGATATACGCGGCGATCGAGGATGCGCACCTCTCCGGCGTCATACCAGGCCACGTTTTCATACTGCAGCATAAAGGCAAGGCCCTTGTCCGCTCTTTCCATTTACTTTGCCTCCCCGTAGAGCCGCTTCACGGCGGCCTTCGCATTGCTGATCACCGTTTCGGGATCGAGTGTCAGGAACTTTCCATCCTCATAGAGGATGTTGCCATCCACCATGGTCATGCACACGTCGCTGGCCTGCGCCGCGTAGACCAGCATGGCCATGGGCTCGAAGTTGGGATAGAGGTGCGGCTTGCGGAAATCGATGGCGATGATATCCGCCTTCTTCCCCACCTCCAGGCGTCCGGTATCGTCGCGGCCCTGCAGCCTTGCGCCGTTGACCGTGGCCATTTTCAGCACCTGCTCCGGCTTCATGATGACCGCGTCGCGATGGAAGCCGTTGTGGAGGATCGCCGCCAGGTGCATCTCCTCGAACATGTTCAGGTTGTTGTTGCTGGCCGCGCCGTCGGTGCCCAGCGCCACGTTGATGCCCTTGTCCAGCATCTCGGAAATCGGCGCGAAGCCGCTGCCCAGCTTCATGTTGCTGGTGGGGTTGTGGATGGGGCTGGCGTTGTGGCGCTTGAGGATCTCCATATCCTCGGGCGTGACGCACACGCAGTGCGCCGCGCCGGTGGGCACGTCGAGAATGCCCATCTTCTCGAACCACGCCGCCGGCGTCATGCCGTGGCGGGCGATGCACTCGTTGTGCTCCTTTTCCGTCTCGGACAGGTGAATCTGCATCCGCGCGCCCTTTTCGATGTAGGGGCGGCAGCGGTCTGCAAAGCCCTTCGTCACCGCGTCGTTGGTGGTATACTCCGCGTGCACGCAGAAATCGATGCGGACGCGGCCGTTCTGCACGCCGTTCATCTCCTCATAGAGTTCGAACGCCTGCGGGATGTTGCGGTTGGTTTCCGCCGTCTCCGAAGGATCGAAGCTCTGAATCGCGCGGCACAGGCTCATCTTCATGCCGATGCGCTCGTTCAGGCGAATCGCCGTGCGGGGCTCCATGTACATGTCGCTGAAGGACGTGACGCCGGAGGCGATCATCTCCATCATGGCCAGCTCGTTGCCCGCGGAGATGTCTTCGGCGGTCATCCTGTCCTCCACCGGCATCATCTTGTCAAACAGCCACTCGTTCAGGGGCAGGTCGCTGCCGACGCCGCGCAGCAGCACCATGGCGGCGTGGCAGTGGCAGTTGATCAGGCCCGGCATCAGCAGCCGGCCGGTCATGTCGCGCACGTCGTCGTAGTCCTCCGCCGGGCGATCCGCGCCGATATAGCAGATCGTATCGCCGTCCACGCCCAGACAGCCGTTTTCAATATAATGGAAGGAATCCTCCTTCCAGGCGAGAATCCCCGCGTTGACAAACAGTCTTCTCACAGTTCAACCTCCCCGATGCGGTCGATGATCCGGGTGACGTAGGCGCTGAAGCGGGTGGAGATGGTCTTGGCGGTCTCGTCGACCTCCTCGCTGGTCAGCGGCTGATCCAGCACGCCGGCGGCCATGTTGGTCATCACGCTCAGGCACAGCAGCGGCATGCCGCAGTGCGCGGCGGTCAGCGCCTCGGTGACGGTAGACATGCCCACCGCGTCGCCGCCCAGGATGCGCGCGGCGCGGATCTCCGCGGGCGTTTCAAACTGCGGGCCGGGGAAGAAGAAGTACACGCCCTCGTGCACGGTCAGATCGCTGCCCGCAGCGCAGTCCAGCGCCAGCCTGCGCAGCTCGGGCGTGTACATGCGGGAGACGTCAAAGAAACGGGGGCCGAACTCGTCCACGTTCTTGCCGCGCAGCGGGCTGTGGCCGTTGAGCTTGATGTGGTCGGACACGACCATGATGTCGCCCGGGCGGTAAGAGGCGTTCACCGCGCCCGCCGCGTTGGTCAGGATGGTGGCCTTCACGCCCAGCAGCTTGAACAGGCGCACCGGGATGACCAGCTGTTCGAAATCATAGCCCTCGTAGGAGTGGAAGCGGCCGGACATGCAGACCACCTTCCGGCCCGCCACGGTGCCGAAGATCAGCTTGCCCGCGTGGGAGGCGACGGTGGAGACCAGGAAGTTGGGGATGTCCTTGTAGTCGATCACAATCGGATCCTCGATCGTGTCGGCGAACGGCCCCAGGCAGGAGCCCAGCACGATGGCGACTTCCGGCGTATAGGGCACGATCTGGCGGACGTAATCCGCCGACTTCTTGAAATATTCATAGGTGTATTCCATTCTGTTCCTCCTGACAGTCCGTTTCCGGCAGAACCGGACAAATTTCTACATTCTATTGTATCATGCGCATGTTCGCGCGTCAACGCCGCGAATGTTGATTCATTGCGGCAAATGAATCCGAGTTTTGAAACGCAATTCAAAAAATAACTGGACTTTTCGGTCGTATTATGTTATGATAACGGCGAATGGACATTTGTTTTTTTCTTCAGAATGTTCGCATTTTTACGATTTGAAGCCTTCAGGCTTTGAATAAATCATCTCAAAAGGAGTCACAGTATCATGAAGAAGCTGGCATCTTTCATTCTCGTCCTCATGCTGGTTCTGACCCTGGTTCCCGCTTCCTTCGCCGAAGGCGAGCGCGTGGCCGTCATCTGCGACCCGGTCGGCAACAACCTGTTCCTGACCCAGGCCGTTGATACGGCAAAGTCCCTCTCCGAAACCTACGGCTACACCCTGAGCCTGATGGAGTGCTCCGATACCGACGAGTGGCAGTCCAACTACCGCGCGGCGGTCGCCGAGGGCTACAACCTGATCATCGGCGTGGGCTGGCAGTCCGGCGAGCTGGCCAACGAAGTGGCCACCGAGTATCCGGACGCCGCGAAGTACGCGGTCATCGATACCGACGCGGGCAATGAGAACGTCTACTCCATCTCCTACAACGAGGAGCAGGCCGCCTATCTGATGGGCGTCATGGCCGGTCTGGCCTTCCCCGAGGAAGAGCTGTACGGCTATGTGGGCTGCTTCGACGGCGCCGGCTCCTTCAAGTATCGCTGGGGCTTCGCCGAGGGCGTGAAGAGCGTCAATCCCGATGCGAAGTTCATCTTCAACTTCACCAACAGCTACTCCGACACCTCCATCGCCTATGAGTACGCGAAGCAGCAGGCGGCTGCGGGCGCGACCTACATCTTCGGCGGCGCTGCGGCGGGCAACGAGGGCATCTTCCAGGCCGCTCTGGAGCTGGCCGAGGCGGGCACGCCCATCTACTCCATCGCGCAGGATGCGGACGCCACCACCCCCGACAACCCCTATATCATCTCCGCGCAGCTGAAGAACACCGGCGTTTCCATGCAGCAGGTCATCGACGCCTACTTCAATGACGCCTGGATCACCGGCTCTGTCGTTTCCAACCTGGTCGACGGCGGTATCGGCGCGACCCACGTCACCAACGACGGCATCTACCTCAACGCCGACATTCTGACCGAGGACGTCATCGCCGGCTGCAAGGCCGTGGTCGATCAGATCGTCTCCGGCGAGCTGGTGCTCGAGATGCCCAGCATCGACGACTACACCTTCTAATCATCCCCTGCAAAATCGACCCTTTGGATGCCTTTCTTCCAAAGGGTCGATTCATTCGGGTTTACGCGCCCGAAACTCTGTCTCCGGAGCGCTCCGCTTCCGGCCCACGCGTCGTCCCGCAGGGCGAAACGCTTTCATTCTGAATGAGGTGCGATACCATGATATTTGAAATGAAAAACATCGTGAAGATGTATGATTCCGTCTGCGCAAACGACGACGTCAGTCTGCATCTCAATCGCGGTGAAATTCTGGCAATCGTCGGCGAAAACGGCGCCGGAAAATCCACCATCATGAAGATTCTCTACGGACTGGTCAAGCCCACGTCCGGCGAGATCTTTGTCAACGGCAAGAAGGTGCACTTCCGCACCCCCTCGGACGCGATGGCCGCCGGCATCGGCATGGTGCAGCAGCACTTCATGCTCTTCGAGAGCATGACCGTCGCGGAAAATATCGTCTTTAAGAATGAAATTCACAAGGGCCCGTTCATGGACATGAACAAGACCATCGAAACCGTGCAGGCCCTTTCCGATAAATATCAGCTGAAGATCGACCCCCGCGCCAAGATCGCCGACTGCCCCGTCGGCCTGCGCCAGCGCGTCGAGATTCTGAAGATCCTGTATCAGAACGCCGAGATCATCATCTTCGATGAGCCCTCCGCCGTGCTGACGCCGCTGGAGGTGGACGCGCTGCTGGAGACGATGAAGCAGCTCGCCGCCGCAGGCAAGAGCATCGTCATCATCACCCACAAGCTGCAGGAGGTCATGGCAGTGTCCGACCGCGTGTACGTCATGCGGCAGGGCAAGGTCGTCGCGGAGCGCATGACCTGCGACACCGATCAGGAGGAGCTGGCCTTCCTGATGGTCGGCCGGCAGATCGTCAACCGGCACATCGACCCCATCGAGGCCACCACCACCCTGCTGGAGGCCAAAGGGCTCAAATACTACGAAGACGGCCGCGAGGTGCTCAAGGGCATCGACATTCACGTCAACGCCGGCGAGATCGTCGGCATCGCGGGCGTGTCCGGCAACGGCCAGTCCGAGCTGATCAGCTGCATCACCGGTCTGCTGCCGGTCACCGGCGGTCAGGTGCTCATTCAGGGCAAGGACGTCACCAACAAGTCGGTTCGCGAAATCCGCGACGCGGGACTCGCCCACATCTCCGAGGACCGCTACGTCTGGGGCAGCGCGCCGGAGGGCACGCTGGAGGAGAATACGCTGATGTGCCGCCAGGACGAGGAGCCCTTCTCCAAAAAGGGTCTGGTGAACCACAGGAAGATTCGCGAGTACGCCCGCAGCCTGATCCAGGATTTCGCCGTGAAGGCGTCCTCCCCCACCCAGAAGATGCGCGAGCTGTCCGGCGGCAACGCCCAGAAGCTGATCGTCGCCCGCGAAATGAGCCTGAACACCCCCGTGCTGATCTGCTGCGAGCCCACGCGAGGCATCGACATCGGCGCGATGGAAGCCATTCACGACCGCATGGTCAAGCGCCGCGGCGAGGGCGCAGGCATTCTGCTGGTCTCCTCGGAGCTGACGGAGATCATGAGCCTGTCCGACCGCATCTACGTCATCTACGAAGGCCGCATCAACGGCGAATTCAAGCGCGACAGCATGGACGACAAGCGGCTCGGCCTGCTGATGCTGGGAGGTTCGATCGACAATGAATGAGAATCGCAACTGGAAAAAGTCGCTCGGCGCCATCGCCGACGCCTTTGCACAGCCGCTGGTCGCCGTCGTGATCAGCCTGTTTCTCGGCGCGGTGGTCATCGTCATCTGCGGCGAAAACGTGTTTACCGCCTATGGCGCGATGATCCGCGGCGCATTCGGCAACAGCTTCTATATCAACGACACCCTCAAGCGCGCCACGCCCATCATCATGGGCGGACTGGCCGTGTGCATCGCCTGGCGCTCCGGCTATGAGGCCATGGGCGGCGAGGGCCAGATGATTCTCGGCGCGTTCTGCGCAGCGCTGGTCGCCTACTATCTGCCCCTGCCGGGCATCCTGCGCATCCTGTTGGCAATGCTGGTAGCGGTCGTGGTCGGCGCGCTGTACTCCGCGCTGACCGGCTGGCTGTATGAGAAGTTCGACGTCACGTTCATCATCTCCACGCTGATGCTCAACTACATCGCCAACTACTTCGCCAGCTATATGACGAACTTCGTCGTAAAGGATCCCGAATCGCTGGACATCAACGCCGTGCAGACGGGCAAGATCGCCGCGGAGGCGCGCATTCCCGCCATCTTCTCCGGATCGGTGCACTGGGGCTTCGTCTACGCGCTGATCGCGGTGGTTCTGGTATACTTCCTGTTCAAGAAGACCTCCTTCGGCTACAAGTCCCGCATGAACGGCCTGAACTCCCGCTTTGCGCTGTACGGCGGCATCAACGCCCGCCGGATGCTGTACGTCGTGCTGATTCTCAGCGGCGCGATGGCCGGTCTGGGCGGCGCGTTCGAAGCGCTGGGCTCCAAGTACCGCTATATCGACCAGATGATCTTCACCACCGGCTTCGCCTGGAGCGGCATGGTCGCCGCGCTGCTGGCGAACTTCAACCCCATCGGCACAGCGGTCGCGTCGATCCTGCTGGCCGGCCTGTCCACCGGCGGCAGCGCCATGCAGCGCAGCACGATCATTCCGGTCGAGGTCTGCAACATGATTGAAGGCATCATTACGCTGCTGATGTCCGTGCGTCTGCTGCGCATCGCGCAGAAGAACCACAGGGTTCGCAAAACGGCGAAGGAGGGTTGACCGACATGACGATTTCCATCGAATACCTGGCGCAGGTCTTTAATTCCACCATCCGCTGCATGACGCCGATCCTGCTGGTCACGCTGTGCGCGAGCGTCTGTTCCAAGGTCAAGGTCTTCAACATCGCCCTGGAGGGCACGCTGCTGACCAGCGCCTTCTTCGCCTATCTGACCCAGTATTTCACCCACAATATCGTGCTTTCCGTGGCTGTGGCGATGCTGATCGCCATGCTGATGACGTTCATCATGTCGTTCTTCATCGTACAGCTGAAGGGTCAGCCGATGATCGTGGGCATGGCGCTGAACACCTTCGCGCTGGGCTTCACCACGTTTCTGCTTTCCATGATCTTCGGCACAAAGGGCACCATCTCCGATCCCTCCGTCAAGGGACTGCCCAAGATCAACCTGCCCGTCATCCGGGACATCCCGGTGGTGAGCACGATGTTCTCCACGCTGACGATCATCGACTACGCCGCCTTCGCGCTGGCCGTCGTGCTGTTCATCATCATGTACAAGACTGTGGTCGGCTTCCGTCTGCGCGCCATCGGCATCAACGAAAGCGCCGCCAGCAGCCTGGGCATCAACGTCAAGCGCTATCAGATCATCGCCACCACGCTGTCCGGCAGCATGATCGGCCTGGCGGGCTGCCTGCTGTCGCTGGGCTCGGTCACGCTGTTCATTCAGAACATCTCCTCCGCCCGCGGCTACGTCGCCCTGGCGGCCAACAACCTGGCCAACGCCCATCCCCTCGGCGCACTGCTCTCCAGCGCGCTGTTCGGCTTCACCAAGGCGCTGGCGCAGGTGCTTCAGAACACTGCCATCAAGCAGCAGCTGCTGGAGTGCATCCCCTACATTGCCACCATCGCCGCGATGGCCATCTACAACGGCATCGCCAAGCGTCGCGCAAAGGCAATCAAAAACTGATCGCTCCTGTAAAAAAACGGGGCGGATCGCTCATCCCGAGCGATCCGCCCCGTTTCTTCGTGGGATTCAGTCCTTCAAAAAGATCGGGTTCGTCCAAGCCTTTCTGCCCTGCGCGTCGACCACCACCGCGCGAATGTAGGTGTAGTATTCCGGCACCTTGAATTCCGCGCACTCCAGCGGCGCGCCGTCCGAACATACGATGCAGGTCGGCGCAAAGCCATAGTGGAAGCGCACCCGGTCCGCCGGCGAGCACTTCACCACCGCGACGCCATCCTCCACATAGAAGTCATAGATCTCCGGGCCGCAGGAAGAATAGAACGCGCCCGCCTGCAGCGCGGCAAGAATGCTGTTCAGCTCGCGCCTGGCATTCACACGCACCCAGCCGTTGCAGTGCTGATCCATCTTGTGTCCGTCGTCGGTGGCCACGCCGTAGATTCTCTGGCCCTGGCGCAGCAGATCGTCCCAGCAGGCCGCGTCCATGTCCTCTTCGTTCTCCATCGCGCAGCCGGAGTTCCATATCTCCATGGCAAAATTGCCGCGCAGCCGGTCGAATTCATGCGAAGGCGTGTTGCTCCATTCCGGATGGCAGTAGATGGTCATGTTGCCATTTTGGTGAATCATGTCCAGCAGCGGCTGGAATTCCTCCTGACCGTTCACGACGCCGCTGTCGAACGTCTGATCCTGTTTGAAGCCATTGCCTTCGGTCGAGCCGATGCACACCGTATGGAAGCAGTGCACGCCCGGGTCGGGCAGTCTTCGATCCATTTCCATGCCGGGCACGATCACAATATCCGTTTCCGGCGCAAAATTCTGATAATTATACAGCCGATGATCGGTCACCGCAAGAAAGTCATAGCCGTTCTTCCCGTGCAGCCGAATCACCTCGTCCGGCGCGCCCTTTCCGTCGGAGCGCGTTGTGTGGCAATGCAGGCCGCCCTTGAGCATCTGATTCCCGGTTTTTTCGAACGCCTGTTGGCGAATCATGTCTCTTCCCTCCCAAATTTTACTTTTCCGCCTCATTATACCAACGTTTTTACCGAAAGTAAAGCGCGAGTTTTTCATTTCACCGCCGAAATCCGCTCTTGACAACAAAATAAAACAGGTTTATAATAGGTTTATATTCTGAATGACGGAGAGATTTCCATGACGACTCGCAGATTCGCAGCTGCATACTTTTACTTTTACTTTATCGGATCTTCCGATAGAGTGTTTTGCTGCGTCTGAGAATTCAGAAAAAAGGTGCCATTCAGAAATCCCGGCTCCGCAGTGAACACTGCGGAGCCTTTATTCATGCAATGGAGGGAAACGAAATGATCATTCTTCTGAAGGAAAACGCCAACCCGAGACAGGTGGAGAATCTGACAAAATTCCTCAAGGGCCGCGGGTTTGACCTGCACATGTCCACCGGCACACAGCACACGATCATCGGCCTGATCGGCGATACCTCGAAGCTGGACATTGACCTGATCTCCTCGCTGGACGTGGTTGAAGCCGTCCGCCGCATTCAGGAACCGTATAAAAATGCAAACCGCAAATTCCACAATGCGGATACGGTGATCGACGTGGGCGGCGCAAAGATCGGCGGCGGGAACTTCATGATGATCGCCGGACCCTGCTCCGTGGAAAACCACGATCAGATTCTCTCCGTGGCCGAATCCGTGAAGGCCTCGGGCGCGAACATGCTGCGCGGCGGCGCGTTCAAGCCCCGCACCTCTCCCTACGCCTTCCAGGGCCTGCATGAGGAAGGCATCAAGCTGCTGCTGGAGGCCAAGAAGCACTCCGGCCTGCCCATCATCACCGAAATCATGGACATTAACCACCTGCCCCTTTTCGAGGACGTGGACGTCATCCAGGTCGGCGCGCGCAACATGCAGAACTTCGAGCTGCTCAAGGAGCTGGGGCAGACCCGCAAGCCCATCCTGCTCAAGCGCGGCCTGGCCAACACCATTCAGGAGCTGCTGATGAGCGCCGAATACATCATGGCCGGCGGCAATGAAAACGTCATCCTCTGCGAGCGCGGCATCCGCACCTTCGAAACCGCCACCCGCAACACGATGGACATCTCCGCCGTTCCGGTGCTGCACAAGCTGACGCATCTGCCCGTGGTGGTCGACCCCAGCCACGGCACCGGCGAGAACGATCTGGTCTACCCGATGGCGCTGGCTGCTGTCGCCGCAGGCGCGGACGGCCTGATCATCGAGGTGCACAACGATCCCGTGCACGCGCTCTGCGACGGCAAGCAGTCCCTCACCCCCGAGCAGTTCGACCATCTGACCAAAGCCATCCATGCCATCATGCCCTATGGCGCAAAGGAGATGACCTGGGCATGAAAATCGGCATTATCGGTCTGGGCCTGATCGGCGGATCTCTGGCCAAGAGCATCAAGCTGCACTCCCCCCATACCGTCTGGGGCTTCGATATCGATCCCGACGTGGTCTCCAAGGCGCTCATGTGCGACGCCATCGACGAGGAGCTCTCCGAGGCAATGCTCCCCCAGTGCGATATCGTGCTGGTCGCGCTGTATCCGGAGCGCTGCGTAAAGTACATTGAATCCCACGCCGACCGGTTCGCCCCGAACACGATCGTCATCGACTGCGCCGGCGTCAAGCGATCGGTCTACGGGCCGGTCTCCAAAATCGCCGCGCAGCATCCCTGGACCTACATCGGCGGTCATCCCATGGCCGGGCGCGAGTTCTCCGGCTTCGGCTACGCCATCGGCGACCTGTTCGAGCGGGCGTCCATGATTCTGACCCCCATGCCGGACATCGCTGTGGAAATGCTGGAGGCCGTCAAGGCCTTCTTCCTGGAGGTCGGATTCAAATCCGTCCGCATCACCACGCCCGACGAGCACGACAGCATGATCTCCTATACGTCTCAGCTGGCTCATATCGTCTCCGGCGCGTATGTGAAAAATCCCCTCTCCGCCCATCACAAGGGCTTCTCCGCCGGAAGCTTTCTGGACATGACCCGCGTGGCCCGACTGAACGAGGACATGTGGACGGAGCTGTTTCTGGACAACGCCGATCTGCTGGTTCCGTCCATCGACGACCTGATCCTCCGGCTCTCCCAGTACCGCAAGGCGCTGGCCGAGGAGGACGCAGTCACGCTGCACGAGCTGCTGAAGGAAGGCCGTCTGATGAAGGAAGCCCTCGACTGACCAAGGAGGACAAGCCATGCACACCGTACACATCAACAACTCCCGCGCCTATGACGTGCTGATCGGCCCGGGGCTGCTGTCCCGGGTGGGCGAATTCATGCGCGAGGCGATCCCGCCCTGCCGCGCCGCCATCATCTCCGATTCCACCGTGGACGCGCTCTACGGTGACGAAGTCGAATCCAGTCTCCGCACGGCGGGCTACGCCCCGCTGCGCTGCACCTTCCCCGCCGGCGAACAGAACAAGCGCCTGGACACGCTGGGCGAGATTCTCGAGTTTCTTGCGGAGAACCACATGACCCGCACGGATGTGATTGTCGCCCTGGGCGGCGGCGTGACCGGCGACATGGCGGGCTTTGCGGCAGCGGTTTACGTGCGCGGCATCCGCTTTGTACAGGTTCCCACCACGCTGCTGGCGGCGGTGGACGCTTCCGTAGGCGGCAAGACGGCGGTGGATCTGAAGGCCGGGAAAAATCTGGCCGGGGCGTTCCATCAGCCCTCGCTGGTCGTCACCGACACGGACGTTCTCCGACAACTCCCGCAAGCGCTGCTGTCCGACGGCGCGGCGGAGATGATCAAGCACGGCGTGCTGGCGGATCCGGAGCTGTTTGACGCGCTCTGCCGTCCCGACTGGACGGAACGTCTGGACGAACTCGTGGCGCGGAACGTGGCCATCAAGCGCGACGTCGTCAACGCCGATGAATTCGAAACGGGGCTGCGCCAGCAGCTGAACCTGGGTCACACCTTCGGACATGCCATCGAGAAATGCTCGGATTTTGCGCTCTCGCACGGTCAGGGTGTCGCCATCGGCATGGTCATCGCCGCCGGTGCGGCGGATCAGACGGAGATTTGCCGGAAGATCATCGCCGCCTGCCGAAGCTGCGGTCTTCCCGTGAAATCGCCCTATTCCGCTGAGGAGCTGGCTCGCGCCGCCCTGTCCGACAAGAAGCGCAAGGGCGACCGCATCACGCTGGTTCTGCCCGAAACCATCGGCAAATGCAGGCTGGAAAAAATCGACGTTGCCGGGCTGGAGGACGCCTTCCGCCGGGGCATCGCGATGGCGGAGGCACTGGCATGAACGCTGTCATTCAACCCGGCCGCCTGAAGGGCGCCGTCGAGATTCCCTCCTCCAAATCCTATGCCCACCGACTGCTGATCGCCGCCGCGCTGTCCGACGCACCCACTGAGGTGCGCATGAACGCGCTGAACAACGATATCATCGCCACCGTCAGCTGTCTGACGGCGCTGGGCGCGGGGATCGAGCGCACGGACGCGGGATTCCTCGTCCATCCCATCGGAACCGTTACTCCGGAGGAGCGCACGCTCTTCTGCGGCGAAAGCGGCTCCACGCTGCGATTCATGATTCCCGTCGCTGCGGCGCTGGGCGCGAGCTGCGTGTTCACCGGCGCGGGTCGACTGCCGGAGCGCCCGAACCGCATCCTGACCGATGCTTTGAACGCCCACGGCGCGCACGCGGACAGCGATCTGCTGCCCATGCGCCTGTCCGGACGGCTGACCGGCGGAGCGTATCCCATCGCGGGCAACGTCAGCTCCCAGTACATCACCGGATTGCTGCTGGCGCTGCCGCTGTGCGCGGCGGACAGCGAGATCGTGCTGACCACCGCGCTGGAATCCGCCGCCTATATCGACATCACCCTGGAGACGCTCCTCCCCTTCGGCATTCACATCGAGAGCACTGCTGCCGGTTGGCGCATTCCCGGCGGACAGCGCTATCACAGTCCGCGCTCCGTCAGCGCCGAGGGCGACTGGTCCGGCGCAGCCTTCTGGCAGGCCGCAAACCGCCTCGGCAGTGAAATCGACTGTCTCGGGCTGAATCCCCGCTCCATTCAGGGCGACCGGGCGATCGTGGAGATGCTCTCCCGTCCGGGCGGCGAGATCGACGTCTCCGGCACGCCGGATC
>SFJH01000081.1 GCA_004555155.1 Clostridiales bacterium | reverse complement strand
ATACCACACTGCTGCGGCTCATGAGCACTCCCGTTGTAACAAAACAGAAAATGGTCTCCGTGATGTCTCCCAAAAAAGCACCAATGAAAAAGAGACTCATCAGCTTATAAAAGCAGCAGCCCTGCGCAAACACGTCGGACTTTTCTTTCGGTTTTGCCTGTTCCTTCAGAGCTTTGGTATTTAAAACAGGAAATGCCTTTTCCATTCGTCTTGCCACACGCATGGAAATTGCATTCTCAAGCTGACCGGACAGCTGTTCCATCCCTTCCGTCAGCTGGGAGATCTGCTCCACCGGCGAGGTCTCGTCGATCTGCGCGCGGGTGTTGATGTCCTCCATCTGCAGCAGCATGTCCAGCGTGGAGCCGTCGGCGTTGCCGGTCACCGGCAGCACCTCCCGACCCTGCTTGGCGTTGATATACTTCTGGAAGTTGGTGATCGCCTCGCGCGTCTGGTCGCCGAACACGCCGTCCACCTGGCTCTGCTTCATAAAGCCGTACTTGGCCAGCATGCCCTGCAGCGCCATGATGTTCTCCTTGTCGGAATCCGGGGTGATGCTGCCGTCCTCCGGCTGCTGCTCCGGCTCCTCGGTGACCTGCGGCGCCTCAGTGGGCTCAACCGGCGCCTCGGTGGGCTGCGGCACGGCCGTGGGCTCGGCGGTCACCTGCGGCACGTCCGTGGGCTGCGCATCCGGCGCGGGCGTGGTTGCGCCGTAGCGATCCGAATACAGCTTCAGGTAGTCCAGCGTCAGGGAATCCGCGGTGCCCGTGGTGTTCAGAACCGTCTTGCCGAACAGGTCGTTGACCTTCTTCTGGAAGGCCAGCACGGCGCTGCGGGTGGCGGCGTCATAGCTGCCGTTTCTGCCGTTCACATCCAGCATGTTCAGCGAGATCAGCATGGTCTGCACGTCGCGGATGGCCTCCGGGCTGGAGGACTCGTCCACGCTGGCAGCGGGCACGTCGGTAGGCCGCGCCGTGGGCTGCTGGGTGGGCTGGATCGTGGGGGGCAGGGTGGGCACAGGCGTCACGCTGTCCGGATTGCGGGAATACTCATACTGCACCAGGCAGGCGAGCGTCTTGGGCCCGGCGATGCCGTCCACGGTCAGCTTCTCGCTCAGGTTGTAGTTGGTGTTCATGAAGTTCTGGAACGCCTTGACCGCGTCGCGCGTGGCGTTGTCATACGCGCCGGTGATGTCCGAGGCGCTGAGCCAGCCCTGCTGCGCCAGCACGATCTGCAGATCCTTGATCGCCTCGGGCGAGGACTTGGCGCTGATGGTGCTGTCGGTGCTCAGGCCCGCGTAGGGCGTGGGCGTGGGCGCGTAGGTCGGAATCGCGGTGGGCACAGGCGTCTGGTTCTTCTTCACCTGTTCGTCGAATTCCTGATCCACGTTGCCGTTGTAGTTCTCGTTCTTCCAGTCGTCGCCGTCGTAATCCACATTGGCGCCGATGGTGGCGGCCACATAGGGCGTGGGCGTGGGCAGCTCCAGCGGCTGCCAGGCCTCCTCCTGGGTCACGTCGGGGATGCCGTTGGTCTTGTCCATGGCGCCGCCCAGCATGCGGACGACGGCGAACACCACGATGGCCACGATGGCCACCACGGCCACCGCGATGCCGATGATGGCCTTCACGTTGGGGCCGCCGCTCTCCTCCAGCTCCTCTTCCTCCTCCGGCTCCTCCGTCCGGGCCGCCGCGGCGGCGGACTTGCGCTGCACGATGTAACCGGTGCCGTTCTCCTCAAAGAAGAAGTGGCGGTTGGCCGGGTTCTCGGCGTTCTGCACCGAGGCCTTCACCCGCTTGAGTCCGCCGTCAAACGCGTCCTCCGCACCGGCGGCGGGCACCACCGTGCCGTCGCTCAGGCGGCTGGCGCAGTCCCGCGGAAAGTACTCGCGGATGCGCAGCTTGCGCTGCAGCTTCAGATCCAGCGCGGTGTACACCACGCCGTTGGCGTCCTGCCCCAGCGCGCGCCCCACCAGAAAGCGGCCGCCATAGATGACGGTGCCGGGCAACAGCTGCACCTGGGGAACCGCCGTGCGGGAATCCCTGCCGCAGTGCGGGCAGATGGTCTCTCCGCCGGTGTCCTCAAAACAGTACATACACAGATTCTCGTAAGCCATGGTTCCACTCTCCTTATCCGGTTGCCGCGCCCGCCCCCGCAGGGGCGACCGCAGACCCACAAGCGAAATTTCCGTGGGCGGGAGGCGCTCCCCCGCCACGCTTTCCGGCGCTCCGGGCGACGCGGCGCTCCATCGTTTCAACGGAACCGCCGCAGCCAATCCCTTCTGGCTCCGGAAATGGCATTTCGCGAAAAGCAATATGTTCAGCGACTGCCCGCGTCCAGCAGCCCGGGCCTACCGCCCTGATCGGCGACCGCCGGTCGGGCGCACCGCCGATCGGCTTCTCCGCCGCTGTCGGCGGACGCCGGTCGGGCACATCGCCGGTCGACATCTCCGCCGTTATCGACGGTTGCCGGTCGGGCGCATCGCCGGTCGGCTTCTCCGCCACTGTCGGCGGTTGCCGGTCGGGCCCTCGCCGGTCGGCTTCTCCGCCGTTATCGGCGGTTGCCGGTCGGGCACATCGCCGGTCAACATCTCCGCCGTTATCGACGGTTGCCGGTCGGCTTCTCCGCCACTGTCGACGGTTGCCGGTCGGGCGCACCGCCGGTCGGGCGCATCGCCGGTCGGCTCCTCCGCCGCTGTCGGCGGTTATCGGTCGGGTGCATCGCTGGTCGGCTCTTCCGCCGCTGTCGGCGGTTGTCGGTCGGGCGCATCGCCGGTCGGCTTCTCCGCCACTGTCGGCGGTTGCCGGTCGGGCGCACCGCCGGTCGGCTTCTCCGCCACTGTCGGCGGTTGCCGGTCGGGCGCATC
>SFJH01000041.1 GCA_004555155.1 Clostridiales bacterium | reverse complement strand
ATAGGAACGGCGGCAGCAGGAGAAGGAGTCCAGAGGGGATCATCCCCTCTGGCGGGGATCCAAGGGGCAGCGCCCCTTGGGCTCATCACAGCGCTGTACCATGCCCCCGAATCAAAAGCGCGCCCGAACCAAACTTCCTGCGTGGAAGAACCAAACAATTCTGCACAACGTCCCCTGCGTGCAAAGTCGGGCGCGCAGCTAACTTAGGCGCGTTCCCGGAGGAAAATCCAAAGAGCGTAAGCGATTTTGGATTTTCCTCCGGCAGCGCCCAACTCCTGTAGCGTTGTACTATGATTTCAAATCTGCAAACCGACGCTCCGATCAAGGGGAAGATTGTTCCTTCTCCATTCGCTATTTTCACGAGTTTTCCCACCACAGAGCATCTTTCAATACCCGCTATGTGAAAACGGGTTTGCCGACCGCAAATCATCTTTTTTTCGTTTACGAGTGTCCCGGACGAGGCGTCTCCTTGCGTCCAGTCAAAATCGCTTCCGCTCTTTGACTGGACGCAAGATTGACGCTTGATTAGCGGCCCGCCCGACCCCACGCAAGGAACTTGCTTCAATATTCAATCGGCCCGTCACGCATCGGGTTTTGCAGTCGGGCGGGCTGGTTCCTGTCCCAGCGTTCTTCAGCGTTACACGAGCGCCTCCGGCGGGCGGGGCGCTGCCCCTGCACCCTGCCAGAGGGGATGATCCCCTCTGGACTCCTTCTCTTGCTGCCGCCGTTTCTGTCCCGGCGTTCTTCAGCGTTACACGAGCGCCTCTGGCGGGCGGGGCGCTGCCCCTGCACCCCGCCAGAGGGGATGATCCCCTCTGGACTCCTTCTCCTGCTGCCGCGGTTTCTGTCCCGGCGTTCTTCAGCGTTACGCGAGCCGCAGGGGTGCTGCTCCTCGGACGCCCTCTCCTGCTGCCGCGTTTTCTATTTCATCTTTCATCAATCTCAAAGGAGCACATTCATGTTACAGAGCTATCTTCTCGAATCCGCTCGAACCATGGGCGTCGCCATGACCGCCATGCAGGCGGATCAATTCGCGGTCTATCACGAACTCCTCGTCTCGGCCAACACAAAATTCAACCTCACCCGCGTGCCCGACGAGCTGCGCGAGGCGGCAGATCGCAACTACCTCGACTGCATCTCGCCCCTGGCCCACGATTTCCCCGCTGATATCCATTCCCTGATCGACGTGGGTTCCGGAGCGGGTTTCCCCGGCCTGCCCCTGTCCATCATGCTGCCCGACGTGCACATCGTGCTCGTCGATGCGCTCGACAAGCGCGTGAAATTCCTGCAATCGGTCATCGATCAGCTGCACCTCAACGCCGAAGCCGTGCACGCCCGCGCTGAGGACGCCGCCCGCCGTCCGGAGCTCCGCGAGCATTTCGACATCGCCGTTGCCCGCGCCGTCGCGCCCCTGAACGTGCTGTGCGAGTATCTGCTGCCCTTCGTGCGCGTGGGAGGACATATGCTGGCGCTCAAGGGCCCCTCTCTCGATGCGGAACTCTCCGACGCCGCCTTCGCCCTCGATACCCTTGGCGCGCGCCTCGAGCGCGTCGAAAATGCGGAAATCCCCGGCCGGGACTGGTCGCATCGGCTCGCCTACCTCGAAAAGACCGCGCCCACTCCGGAAAAATACCCCCGCAAAGCCGGTGTTCCCGAAAAAAAGCCGCTGATTATGGCAAAAAAATGATAAAAACGGTTCGTTCGGGAAAATAATGTCTGATTTTCATAAACTTCACAGGAGCGATCGCATAATCGGCACAATCGGTGGATATAATTACTATCGCATCCAAGCAATAGGAGGATATTCATTATGAAGAAGATTTTTGCACTTGTCCTGGTTCTGGTGATGGCTGTTATCGCCCTGACCGCCTGCTCCAACACGACTACGACCGCTACCCCCACCGAAGCCCCCGTTGAGGCCACGGACGCGCCCGCTGCGACGGACGAGCCCGCTGCTGCGACGGACGAGCCCGCTGCCGCCACCGACGCGCCCGTCGAAGCGACGGACGAGCCCGCTGCCGAGCCCACTGCCGAGCCCGCTGCCTAATCGGAGAAAAGCAAAAGACAGACCGTTCCCCAAATTGGGAACGGTCTTTATTTCTGCGGCGCGGAACCGGAACTGCGGAAAATTGACCCTTTACGTTCGGGCGAAAATCATGTATAATGGAGAGTGATCGAATGATCTGAGTTTATTATGCAACGGGCGACGCGTCGCCCGGGGAAGGATGGTATACGAATATGGCAAGAGGCGGATTTCCCGGCATGATGGGCGGCGGCAATATGCAGCAGCTGGCCCGCCAGGCCCAGAAGCTTCAGCAGCAGATGACCAAAATGCAGGAGGATCTGGAGGCCCGCGAATATGAAGCCAGCGCCGGAGGCGGAATGGTGAACGTGAAGGTCAGCGGCAAAAAGGAGCTGCTGTCCATCGAGATCAAGCCCGAGGCCGTCGATCCCGACGACGTCGAGATGCTTCAGGATCTGGTGCTGGCGGCAGTCAACGAGGCGCTGCGCACCGCCAACGATACCATGGAGCGCGAAATGAGCAAGCTGACCGGCGGCATGAACGTGCCCGGCCTGTTCTGATCCGATATTCTTTTGAAAAGCGGCGGCGGAATTCCAGCCGCCGCCTGAATTTTGCGTCTGACGGAGAGATACTATGGCGGATGTAGAAGCGATTGCGAAGCTGGTCAACCAGCTCTCGAAGCTGCCCGGCGTGGGCAAAAAGACGGCGCAGCGGCTGGCCTATCACATCATCGCTCTGCCGGAGGAGCAGGTGCGCGAGCTGGCCGTGGCCATCTTCAACGGCAAGAAACAGGTGCACTTCTGTCCGGTCTGCGGCAATTTTACCGATGTGGATCCCTGCGCGATCTGCGCGGATACCAGCCGCCGCCGGGATATCATCTGCGTGGTGCGCGACCCTCGCGACGTGAACGCCATGGAGCGCATGCGCGATTACAACGGCCTCTACCACGTGCTGCACGGCGTGATCTCGCCCATGAACGGCGTGGGCCCCGACGACATCCGCATCCGCGAGCTGCTGAGCCGACTGTCCTCCGGCGAGGTCAAGGAGGTCGTCCTCGCCACAAACCCCGACGTGGAGGGCGAGGCCACCGCAGCCTACATCTCCCGTCTGATCAAGCCCATGGGCGTTCGCGTCACCCGCATTGCCCACGGCGTGCCCGTCGGCGGCGAGCTGGAGTATACGGACGAAGTGACGCTGCTCAGAGCGTTCCAAGGCAGAAGAGAAGTATAAAAATGCGCCGCGCTTCGGGCGGTGTTCGCAAGTCAGGAAATGAGCAAAAGGCGTGACTTTCGTGCAGCCCCTTGTTCGGAACACAGTGGCGCAAAGCACCCCGGACATTCAGGTGTCCGGGGTGTTCAGTCTCGCAAGGCGCGCATACGGGATTACCCAGTATGCGCACCATTCTGTTCGACAAACTGGAATTTATGGAATTCGATATATCATATCACCTGTATTCCATATTCTCATGATTCCAAAAAGCGGATTATTCTCACCTTGCCAAATGTATCCCTGAAATGTTGTGTCATATCCGCAATATCCCTCTGTAATGACTTCAAATTCTGCATTAGGGTATTGCTTTTCAAATTCTTCAAAAGACAATTCTCTTCCAGAAAAAGATTTCACTCCATCGTACCCGTATGGAGTGTTGAACACCATAACGTTGCACTCCTCTTTCTCAATCTTTGTAAATTCGATTATTCCTTGATACCATTTTTCTTCATTATCAGTATATTGAAATATTCGATCCATCTTCAAAGATAATTTGTTTTCATTAATTTCAATCTGTGCTATCCTACTATCGTGTAAGCTAAACGAAATATTGCTTTGCATGTCTCTAATATAATCCATATCCTTATTCTCCGTCAAATTCCGATTTGTTGGTCTGTCCGATTTCATATTATCACATAACAGGATAGAATACAAGAATGGCCTCAGCCGTGCGAAATGCTTTGTTTGTCGGCGGAACGAGGTATAGATCGTCCATTGCCTGTGCAGAGCAACATGTTGCTGCCCAAGATTCCCCTTTGGGCCTTTCCGACCACCGGAAAGGCCCAAAAGATCGCCGCTCCCATTCCGGACTCCTGCGAGGTCAACGCGAAATCGGGTCGTCTTTCGACCCGATTTTGCCCAAACCAGAAGCTTTCCCAAAAACTCAGCGGCCTGCATGCAGGCCGCAAGCGGTTTCTTTGGAGGGGGCGCGGGGGAGGGATTTCTTTTTCCAAAGAAATCCCTCCCCCGCAGTCACCCGCCTCCCCTCACAGCATCAGCTCCGCCACGAACACCGCTGCGCAGGCGGCGCAGGCGACGGGGAGGAGGCCTTTGCCGCGCCAGGCGAGGATGAGGGCGACGGCGAGGGCAATCCAGCCGGAGATGGGGTTGGCGGTGGCGTGGAGGATGGAGGGGAAGGTCATGACGGCGAGGGTGACGTAGGGGACGTAGTGGAGGAAGGAGCGGAGGAAGCGGTTTTTGATTTCGCGGCGGATGAGGGTCAGGGGCAGCGTGCGGATCAGGTAGGACACGGCCGCGGTGACCAGGATGTAGAGATAGGGATTGCCGGTCATGCGCTCGCCTCCTCATCGTGCACGGGGAACAGCAGCGCGGCGGCTGCGGAGAGAACGACGGTCAGGAAGATGACGCGCGCGCCTTCGGACATGAAGCTGAAGAAATCGACGGAGGCAAAGACCCAGCTCAATCCCATCGACGCGGCCACCAGCGCCGCGATCACCTTGTCCTTGCGCGCCGGGGGCATGAACACCGCGATGAACATTCCGTAGAGTGCGACGCTCAGCGCGCTCACCAGCCGCGCGGGCAGGATATTGCCCATCAGCACGCCGAAATAGGTGCCCAGCGCCCAGCCGGGCAGGGCGATCAGGATCACGCCGTAGGCGTAGAACGGGTTCAGGCGGCCCGGATAGGCGATGGATACGCCGAAGATTTCATCGGTCACGTCGAAGCCGATCAGCATGCGCGGCAGCAGCGGCGTGGCGGGATCCAGCTTCTGACTGAGCGCGCAGCTCATCAGCAGATAGCGCGCGTTGGTCACCAGCGTCATCAGCGCCACCTCGAAGTAGCCCGCGCCTGCGCCGATGAGCGTGAACGCCGCGAATTCTCCGGCGGAGGCGTTGTTGAACAGGCTCATCAGCATCGACTGAAAGGCCGTGAAGCCCGCGCTGCGCGCCGCGATGCCCAGCGAAAACGCGACGGCGAAATAGCCCAGACAGATGGGCACGCCGTCGCGCAGTCCCTTCGCCAGGCAGCTTTTGTTGTTCATGGAAATCACACCCCATTGTGATGATTTTTTCGCAGGAAAGGGCGTCTCCGGCTGGAGACGCCCTGAAACGCACGGATCTGTCAGCGGGGCAGCGCCAGGCCGAATTCGGCGAAGGCCTTCACGCGCTCGTTCAGATTGGGCCAGCGGGCGATGCTCTCGGCGGAGAACAGGCCGTCGGCAGGGTTCTCGGTAGAGCGCCATTCGTGGGCGATCAGCGCCCAGGTGGCCTCGTAGAGATTGGCGAACTCGGGATCGCGCTGGGCCTCGCAGACGAAGGACTGGCGCGGAGAGTTGATGTCCTCGCCGCTGATCTGGAACAGACCGTATTGCTCGCACAGTCCGCGCAGGCGCACGAGCTGCGCCTTCGTGTTGCGGGAGGGCATGTAGGTCACGGCGCGGAAGCCCAGGTTGGCCACGTAGTCGATCAGCTCGTCGAGGTAGTCGTCCTCGAACTTCTGGGCGCGCTTGTCGCCGGTGACGCTGTCGCCCACGTCGCCCAGGTACGCCATGGCGCAGATCGCGCCGATGCGCTCGGCCAGGGCGAGGATCTCCCGAACGGGGGGCAGCTCGTCGGTGGCGTCGATGTAGAAGCGGCTGATCAGCTGGGACTTGATCCAGCCCAGCAGGTCGTACATGCGGTGGGGATTGTTCTCGTCGCGCAGATAGCCCTCGATCTTCGCGGAGATGGGCAGCTTCAGCTCATCCTTGATGAAGGCAATCAGCCTGTCGCCCGAGCCGATGACCTCCAGCATGCGGTTGGCCAGCGCGCTGGAGAGGTGGCGCTCGGTGACGGAGCCGCCTTTGGCATAGTTGGACAGCGGCAGCACGTCCTTTTCAAAGTCGATGGTCACGCCGTAGGGCGCCATCATGCCGTTGATGCCCTCCACCATGCGGCGGTTGCGCACGTTGCGCTTTTCGCGGTAGGGGGCGAACCAGTCGTTCAACTCCCTGACGCGGTTGTGGGGCACGCCGTGGAGGGTGACGTACATCACGCCGGCCTGATCGGGGTTGTTCAGCTTGCGGTCGGCGAAGGGCGTGTCGGCGAAGCTCACGCGGCACTCCATGCCGATGGTGGCGGCCATGTCGGCGACGTGCGCGGCGGCCAGGAACTCGTCCGCACCGGCGATGGAGTCGTGATCCATCAGTCCGCAGGTGCACAGCCCCGCCTGGCGGGCGAACCACACGGCGGCGGTGGGGGAGTAGGGCGAGAAGGAATAGGTGGTGTGGATGTGGTTGTTGACGTCGCGGCCGACGGCGGGGACGGGCTCGGTGGCCGTCAGCTGCTTCAGGTTTTCAAGCGCGTGCTCGCCGTTGAGCAGCGTCAGCAGTTCTTCGCGGGTCTTTGCCATGAAACGACACCCTTTCGCGGTGATTTTCGTATGCTTATTGTATCACGCCCGGCCGGGGGATTCAAGGGAGATTTGGGAAAAGACGCAACTACTTGCCCTGATCGATCAGATGGAACACGATCGCGCCGTAGATATTGAACGCGATGGCGAAGCTGCCGATGGCGGTCTCCCAGTTCGCGCGCCTGCGCCGGGAGCGCACCTCGAATAGCATGAGCATCGGGATCAGGTCGCACAGGTATCGCGCGCCGAACTGCCAGCCGCCCAGCGTGCGGTGCATCAGCAGCAGGAAGAGCTCGGCGGCGAAGCCCAGGCACAGCAGGCCGTCGCCCCAGTCCCAGCTGCGCTCGGCGAGCTTCAGCGCGGCGCACACCGCCGCCGTCACATAGATCGGGTTTGCCAGATAGAACGCGAAGCCGTTGAACAGCGGGAACTCCAGCCGCCCGTTTTCGAAGTAGGGCAGGCGCAGCAGGTTGCGGATGTTCTGGCCGACGTACTGCAGGCTGAGCTGGGGCTCATTGGGATTCCGGGTGAACTCCGGGAGGTAGTTGTGGCCGAACTCGATGGGGTTGCCGAAGCGCACCCAGTTGTACCAGCCCAGCGCCACGGCCACCAGCGCCGGGGCGATCAGATGGGGGATCATCAGCGCAAGCGTCCGTCCGGGAGACGTGCGGCGCGTCCGGGAGAGGTTCTGGTACAGCATCCACAGCCCGAAGGGCACGTACACCGCCTGGAACGGCCGGCAGCCCACCGACAGCGCCAGGCACAGCAGTCCCGCGCCCCATTCCATGGGATCCCGTCCGGTGAGTCCCGCCGCGCACAGCGTGGTCAGGAGGAAGCACAGCAGCTGCGCCTGGTTCCACACGTCGCCCGTCAGCGAGAATTGCAGCAGATTGCAGCCCAGCGTCATGAACAGCGACAGAAACAGCGCGTCCCCGGGACGGCGGAAGCGGCGGCACAGCCGGTAGGCGGCGAAATAGCTGCCCAGAAAGTACAGCCCGGTCACGAGGGTGTTGGGCGTGTTTTCGCCGAAGAGGAACGTCAGCGGCAGCATCACCAGCGCGGGCACGCTGGGAAAGCTGACGTAGTAATTGCCGTTGAAGATGGCCAGCTCCAGCCAGGGATAGTCCTGTTCCAGGTGGAGAAGCCCCTTGCGCCAGGCCAGCGCCATCAGCGTGTAGCTGTCGTGGGGAGCGTGGCCGAGGATGTCGAAGCCCAGCAGGACCGAGATGCCCGTCCAGGTCAGCAGCAGGATCCACGCGCCCTGCCAGAGCTGCGGTTCGCGCCAGAAGCTGCGGGGGCGCAGCTCGCGCCGGATGTCAGTCATGGGAGTCCTCCAATCTTTTTCTGGAAGCGCGCCGGGGCCGCGCCCAGCGCGGCACGCGCTTCAGCAGCAGCCGCGAGACGGGCTGCTCGACGCAGTAGGTCATGAGAATTGCGGCGATCAGGCTGAGGATGAGGCTCAGCATCAGATAGGGAAACCGCCAGGCCGGGTCGTCCATGGGGCGCTCGGTGGCGTAGGCGGGGATGCGGAAGTCCTTCAGCCGCAGCGCGATCCACATGTGCCACATGTACACCTGATAGGAGATGGCGCTCACAAACCGCGTCAGCGGATTGCCCAGCGTCCGCCGCAGCCAGCGGCAGCTCAGCACCGAGCAGGCGACCGCGCCGCCAAAGGCGATCACCACGAACTTGCGCGTGTGCATCTGGAGCCGGGAGAGGTTGTCGGGCACGTCGTTGTAGCGCAGGGGGTAGATGTACATGGTCACCAGGATGTAGACCATGATGAACATCAGGGTCGCCAGCGTGAAGGCGGGGGCGAAGGACTGCTTCTGTTCGTCGGACAGGGAGCGCTTCAGCTGGGCGACGACGTGCGCCGCCAGCATGCCGCCCACGAACACGTCGATCATGCCGGGCAGCTGGTTCATGAGCCAGTTGATCTGACTGTGGTCGATTTCGCGCAGGTACCAGCGCCAGGTCTCGCCGATGAGGAACGCGCCCAGCATCACCCAGTAGGGCTTCTTCCGGAACAGCTTCAGCAGGAAGGGGAAGATCAGATAGAACTGAACCTCGATGGCGATGGACCAGAGCACGCCGTTGAGCTGGTTGTAGGCCAGCGCGGGGGTGGACATCTGGGTCAGCGTCATATTGCCGATGAACTGCTCGCGCAGCGTGGCGGGATCCATGCGGCCGATCTGATAGACCGAGGCGATGATCACGCAGAGAAAGTAGGTGGGCAGGATGCGCACCATGCGCTTGTAGGCGTACTGTCCGGGATGGAGCCGGCGCTCGGGGTGCATGGCGAAGGGATAGTAGAGGCAGAAGCCGCTGAGCACGAACAGCAGCTCCACGCCCAGACTGCCGATGGAGACGATGGGCGTGAAGTCGATGGACACCGGCCCCAGCGTGAGCACCATGCTCACCCAGGACTGCTGCCAGTAATGAAAAATGAGCACGAGGAAGGTCGCGATGGCGCGAAAGCCGTCCAGTGTGTCCACATAGTCGGGGATGGTCTGCGAGCGGGAGCGTCGTTTCATGGCGAGAACCTCCTGTCAGGATGATTTCATTATATCCTGAATGGAAGGGCGAGGCAAGGGCAAAAGTAAGCGAAGGGGCGGAAAACGCGCGCCGCCGGCCCTGCCATCTTCTTCCGGCGGTCGGAATGGGCGGACTTCCTATGAAATCATTATGACATTTCACACAACAACGCTTGACAGATTTCCATAGATCGAATATACTGATAAGGCTGTAAATCTGGAAAATTCGCTTTTCCGGCGAATGAGCATATCAACTTTTGAAGGAGTGTTTCAACTATGGCAAGTTCCGTTCGTACTTACCAGCCCAAGAAGCGTCAGAGATCCAAGGTGCACGGCTTCCGCGCCCGCATGAAGACCCGCGCCGGCCGCAATGTTCTGAAGGCCCGTCGCGCCCGCGGCCGCAAGGTTCTGTCCGCTTAATCGGATATGGAGGGGAAGCGCTCTGCGGCGCGCAAGCCTCAGGGCTTTCCGCGCCGCTACCGACTGGGCGATAATAAGAACTATCGCTTCGTCTACCGCCGGGGGAAATCCATCCCCTCCCGGAATGTCGTTCTCATCCACCTGAAGGGGCGCGATCTGAAGATCGGTTTTTCCGTCTCGGGCAAGGTGGGCAATGCCGTCACGCGCAACCGCATCCGGCGGTGGATGCGTGAGGACGTGCGCAAGCTGCGCGCACAGATGAAGTGCGGGAAGTACATCTTCGTCGCCCGGCCGTCGCTGAAGAACGTCCCCCACGAGACGCTTACCCGGGAGCTGGCGCAGCTGCTCTCCCGGGGCAAGCTGCTGAAAGAGGAAACATGATGCGGTGTCTGCGTGCCCTGCCGAAGCAGATTCTGCTTTGGCTGATTCGCTTTTACCAACGCAACATCTCCCCCCGCCATCCTGCGTGCTGCCGGTTCACGCCGACATGCTCGCAGTATGCGCTGGAGGCCATCCGGAAGTACGGTGCGCTGAAGGGGTCCGCCCTGGCGGTGCGTCGGATTCTGCGCTGCAATCCGCTCTGCAAGGGCGGATACGACCCCGTTCCATGAACGGTCGGCGCTTTGCCGCCCGCTCTCCTTCCATATCCTGAAGAATGCCCGCAGTCCGTGAGCCTGCGCCATTGCATGGACACGCCGGAGGGCTTTTTCTTGTATGGCAAACCATTTCCCTTGGAGGATTCAGAATGATTGATGGGATCAATTCCTTTTTTGTATGGGCCCTGAACTGGATTTACAGCTGGGTGGGCAACTACGGCTGGTCGGTCGTGGTGTTTACTTTGATTATCCGCCTGGTCGTGTTCCCGCTGGATATGAAGTCCAGAAAGGGAATGCGCGCCATGACCCGCGTGCAGCCGAAGGTGCTCGCGCTCCAGAAGAAGTACGCCAATGACAAGGAGAAGCTCAATCAGAAGATGATGGAGCTCTACCGCAAGGAGAACGTCAGCCCCACCGCGGGCTGCCTGCCGATGCTTCTGCAGTGGCCGATTCTGATCTTCATGTTCACCGCCATGCGCGTCGTGGCCGACGAGCATACCATCCAGATGATCCTGGACCTGAAAAACGGAATTGAACCTGCGTTCCAGAGCTGGCTGTGGATCAAGAACGTGTTCCAGCCGGATTCCTTTACCGCAACCCTGCTGCCCGCTGCCGGCGACCAGCTGGCCACCATCACCGCGCGGAGCTATTCCAGCATTCTGACTGCGGAAAACATTGAGGCGGCCAGGGAGTTCCTCGCCTCGGCCGAATACGCGGCCGTCGCCGCCCAGTACGGCGCCGGACAGTTCATTCAGCTGCCGCTGAACTTCATCATCGCCCGCCCCGTGCTCACCGTTCCCGCGTCCTTCGCCGCGCTGATGCAGTATGCCAACGGCCTGTTCATCCTGCCCATTCTGGCCGCCGTCAGCCAGTTCTTTATGTCGAAGGTCATGAACGGCCAGCAGAAGCTGACCGAGGAGCAGAAGCTCGCTCAGCAGCAGCAGAGCAACGGCATGGATATGAACAGCGGCTTTATGAAGTGGTTCTTCCCGCTGTTCTCCCTGTGGATCTGCGCCACCAGCAACGCCGCCTTCTCCATTTACTGGATGGCGGTCAACGTGATCTCCATCGTGCAGACCGTCGCGCTCAACTGGTACTTTGACCGCGAGGACGCCAAGCGCGATCTGGAGAAGAAGGACTGACACACACAACGATTAAGGAGGCATCGTGCCTTGAAATCCATCGAAATTTCCGGAAAGACCGTCAAGGACGCCATCAAGAACGGCTTGGCCGAGCTTGGCTGTGATTCCAGCGACGTTGATATTCAGGTTCTCGAAATGGGCAGTCCCGGACTGTTCGGCATGTTCGGCCGTCCCGCAAAGGTGAAGCTCACCGTGAAGGACAAGGGCTCGGATATGGACATCGAAATGCCGGTGCTCTCGCTGGACCAGCCCTCCGGCAAGCGCCGCGAGGAGAAGCGCAAGGACAAGCCCAAGGCCGAGAAGAAGCCCGAGCCCAAGCCCGAAAAGGCGGAGCAGCCCGAGGCGGAGCAGCCTGAAGCGGAGGCGCAGGCCGAGGACAAGCCCAGGCCCGAGAAGAAGCGCCGTCGCTCCCGCGGCGAGAAAAAGCCCGCCGCCGAGCCCGCTGCGAACGAGCAGCCCGCCGAGGTCGTGATCGCGCCCGTGGAGACGGAGCCCTTCGTCGCCACGCCCGAGGAGGAGCTGTCCGATACCGCGAAGTCCGCGCGCGCGTTCCTGTCCGGTCTGACCGAGCGCATGGGCGTTCCGGCGGAGATCGCCGTCTCCGACAGCCCGGAGCAGCTGCGCATGGTGCTCTCCGGCGAGAACATGTCCATCCTGATCGGCCGCCGCGGCGAGACGCTGGACGCCATCCAGTATCTCACCAGCCTGAACGTCAATCGCGGCCGCGAGGACTATCTGCGCGTGTCCCTGGACACCGAAAACTACCGCGCCAAGCGCGAGGAGGCCCTGCGCAAGCTGGCCGTGCGCATGGCGGGCCGCTGCAAGAAGAGCGGCCGCCGCGTGGCGCTGGAGCCCATGAATCCCTATGAGCGCCGCATTCTGCATTCCGCGCTCCAGGCTGACCCGGACGTCACCACCCATTCCGAGGGCGAGGAGCCGTACCGCCGGGTCATCATCACCCTGAAGTAAGGAAGAAGACAGAGCAAGCCCCCGATTCGAAAGCGAATCGGGGGCTTTTGCTGCGTACGGGGCGCGCCGCGTTTATCTCGCGTCCTTCTGATAGTGGGCCTCGTCGTCCGGGCGATAGCCCATGCGCGCATACAGCGCGCGGGCGGGCGCGTTGTCCCGGCCGGTCAGCAGTCGGAGCTCCGCTGCGCCGCGTCCGATGCAGAGCTGCTCCGCCAGGCGAAGCAGGGCCGTCGCTGCGCCGCGCCGGCGGGCGGACGGCGCTACGTAAAGCTCCGTGATCTCGGCGGAGCTCTCCGGATAGCACATGGATTCCGTAATCTGCGCGCAGCAGAAGCCCACCGCAGCGCCGTCCTGCTCCGCTATGCAGACGATCTCGTTCCGGTTTTCCTCCAGCGACCGCGCGATATGCGCCGCGTCTGCCACTCCGGGCCCGTTGAACGCCTCGTTCAGCCGGGCCAGCGCCGCCGCGTCCGAGCCCGTCGCCTGTCTGACGTGCATGAAATCATCTCACTTCCGGCATGATACTATGATTGCCGCTTGCGCAAAGGCGCGAGCGAGTTAGCCACGCCTTCGGCTTGCCCGATCATGATCCTGTGATTGCCGCTTGTGCAAAGGCGCGAGCGCCCCGGCCAAGCCTCCGGCTTGCCCGATCATTATACCACAGCGGAGCGCTGTGCGCAAATCTTAACCCGCGTGCTCCTTGACAAATACCCTGCATGGGTATATTATATCCCCATGATAAATACCCGATGGGGGTATAAAAGAGGAGGCGTTCACGTGGAGGAGAAGGGATGCGGCTGCTGCGAAGCCTGCGGGCGCACCAAGCATACGCCCCGCAGCGAGCAGGAGCGCAGGCAGCTGGAGAATCGCCTGAACCGCATGATCGGCCAGCTGAACGGCATCAAGAAGATGCTGGATGAAAACCGCTACTGCGGCGACATCCTCACCCAGATCGCGGCGGTGGAGAGCGCGCTGCAGTCCATGGGCTATCTGATTCTCAAGGAGCACATGGAGACCTGCGTGGTGGAGGGCGTCCAGGCGGGCGACACTGAGATTATGAACGAGGCCTTCGAGCTGATGAAGAAGCTGAAATAGGAGGGAGCAACATGGTATTCGACGTTCGCGGCATGACCTGCTCCGCCTGCAGCGCCCACGTGGAAAAGAGCGTGCGGAAGCTGGACGGCATCAGGAGCGTCACGGTCAGCCTGCTGACCAATTCGATGGAGGTCGATTTCGACCCCGCAAGGACTGGCCCGGAGGCGATCTGCAGGGCGGTGGCCTCCGGCGGCTACTCGGCCAGTCCCCGGGGCGCGAAGGCGGAGAAGGCCGCCGCGCCCGCGGACGGCGAGGCGAAGGACAGGATGCGCCGGCTGATCGCGTCCATCGCGCTGCTGATTCCGCTGATGTACGTGGGCATGAGCCACATGATGGGTCTGCCGCTGCCCAGGGTGCTGCACCACTATCCGCTGGTGAACGGGCTTCTGCAGCTGTTCATCGCCACGCCGATTCTGCTGATCAACAGCAGCTATTTCACCAACGGCTTCAAGGCGCTGATCCACCGCGCGCCGAACATGAACAGCCTGATCTCCATCGGCTCGGCGGCGGGCTACCTTTACAGCGTCGTCCGCCTGTTCACACTGACCATCCAGGTCTGCGAGGGCGCGGAGACGCCGGACATGGTGGAGTTCTACTTTGAGTCCGCGGCGATGATTCTGACGCTGATCTCCGTGGGCAAGTATCTGGAGGCCCGGGCGAAGGGCCGCACGTCCGAGGCCATCTCCCGCCTGCTGGACCTCGCGCCCCAGCGGGCGACGGTGGTGCGGGACGGCCAGGAGATCGAAATCGACGCCTCCGGGCTGGCGGTGGGCGACGTGGTGATCGTCCGCGACGGCCAGACGGTGCCCACCGACGGCGTCATCCTCGAGGGCCACGGCGCACTGGATCAATCGATGCTCACCGGCGAGAGCCTGCCCGTGGAGCTGGGCGAGGGAGACGAGGTGGTCGGCGCGACGATCAACACCTCCGGCAGCTTCCGCTTCCGCGCCACGAAGGTGGGCGAGGACACCGCGCTGAGCAAGATCGTGAAGCTGGTGGAGGCGGCGGCCAATTCGAAGGCCCCCATCTCCCGGCTGGCGGACCGGGTCAGCGGCGTGTTCGTGCCGGTGGTCATCGGCATCGCGCTGGTGACGTTCGCGGTCTGGATGATCGTGGGCGCGGGCTTCGCGGGATCGCTGAAGCACGCCATCGCCGTGCTGGTCATCTCCTGCCCCTGCGCGCTGGGACTGGCCACGCCCACGGCCATCATGGTGGGCACCGGCAAGGGCGCGGAGCTGGGCATCATGATCCGCACCGCGGCGGCGCTGGAGATGGCCCACGCCATCGACTGCGTGGCGTTCGACAAGACCGGCACCCTGACCGAGGGGCGCATGCGCGTGACCGCCGTGAGCGCGATGAGCGACGGGCTGCTGCCGCTGGCCGCGTCGGTGGAGGCGCTTTCCAGCCATCCCATCGCGGCGGCCATCGCCGAATACGCCCGCGGACAGGGCATGGAGCCGGAGGCCGCGTCGGATTATCAGACCCACGCGGGCAAGGGCGTCTGCGCCGTGGTGCGCGGACAGCGCGTGTACGTCGGCAGCGCGGAGTGGATGCGCGGGCTGGGCGTGGACGTCTCCCGGCTGGAGGGCTGGGCGGACGAGCAGCGCGGCAGCGGCGCAACGGTGATGTTTGCCGCGTCTGAAGAGCGCCTGCTGGGCGGCTTTGCGCTGGCGGACGGCGTGCGCGCCACGGCGAAGGAGGCCATCGCGGATCTCAATGCGCTGGGCGTGCGCAGCGTGATGCTCACCGGCGACAACGGGAAGACCGCCAACGCCATCGGCCGCCAGCTGGGCGTGACGGAGGTCAAGGCGTC
>SFJH01000080.1 GCA_004555155.1 Clostridiales bacterium | reverse complement strand
CTACTTCGTGGACAATCACTTCTACTTCGGCCGCTCCTACATCTACGGCATGGGCGGCGACGAGTACGAGCGCTTCGGCTTCTTCAGCCGCGCCGTCATCGACGCGCTGCCGCACCTGGGCTTCAAGCCCGACATCGTGCACTGCCACGACTGGCAGACCGGCATGATCCCCGCGCTGCTCAAGATCCAGTACGCGCACTTCCCGTTCTATCAGGACATGCGCACCGCCTACACCATTCACAACCTGCAGTACCAGGGTGTGTTCCCGATCAAGGCCGTGCAGGACACCCTTGGCCTGGGCGACAGCCTATTCACCGCCGACAAGCTGGAGTGCTACGGCTGCGCGAACTACATGAAGGCCGGCCTCGTCTACGCCGACGAGCTGACCACCGTCTCCCCCAGCTATGCCGATGAGATTCAGACCGCGTTCTACGGCGAGCGCCTGGACGGCCTGCTGCGCGCGCGCCGCGGCCAGCTCTCCGGCATCCTCAACGGCATCGACGTGGACGACTACGATCCCGCCAAGGATCCGATGATCTACGCCAACTACGACCCGTACCACCTGGGCGGCAAGGAGACCTGCAAGGCCGAGCTGCAGAAGGAGCTCGGGCTCACCGTCGATCCGAATGCGCCGGTCGTGGGCATCATCTCCCGCCTGTCCAACCAGAAGGGTCTTGACCTGGTCGAGTGCGTCATCCGCGAGCTCATGGATACCGGCATCCAGCTGGTCGTGCTGGGCATGGGCGAGGCGAAGTACACCAACCTGTTCTCCTGGGCGGAAAGCGAGTACCCCGGACGCCTGGCGGCCCGCTTCGCCATGAACCATCAGCTTGCCCACCGCATCTACGCCGGCGCGGACATGTTCCTCATGCCCAGCCAGTTCGAGCCGTGCGGCCTGTCCCAGTTGATCGCCCTGCGCTACGGTACAGTGCCGATCGTGCGCGAGACCGGCGGTCTGCGCGACACCGTGCTCTCCTACAACAAGTTCACCGACGCGGGCAACGGCTTCTCCTTCTTCAACTACAATGCGCATGACATGCTGCATACCGTCCGCCGCGCCGTGCACTATTACAAGAACAACCGCGAGGTCTGGTACAAGCTGATCGTACGCGGCATGCTCGGCGATTACAGCTGGAATGCCTCCGCGAAGAAGTACCTCGAGCTGTACGCGAAGCTCACCAAGCCCGTAACCGACTTCAGTCTGACCGAGGAGACCCCGGCCGTCGAAGAGACCCCGGTCGAAGAGGCTCCGGTCGTTGAGGCTCCGGTTGCCGAAGCGCCCGCCGCTGAAGAAGCCCCGGCCGCAGAAGCGCCCGTCGTTGAGGAGGCTCCGGTCGAAGAAGCCCCGGTCGAGGAAGCCCCGGTCGAGGAAGCCCCGGTCGAGGAAGCCCCGGTCGAGGAAGCCCCGATCGTTGAGGCTCCGGTAGCCGAAGCACCCAAGGCGGAAGAAGCCCCGGCTCCCGAAGCACCCAAGGCGGAAGAAGCCCCGGCTCCCGAAGCGCCCAAGGCGAAGGCTCCGGCGAAAAAGGCCGCTGCCAAAAAGCCCGCCGCGAAGAAGGCCCCGGCGAAAAAAGCCGCTCCAAAGGCGGACGCTGCAAAGGCTGCTGAAGCCGAACCCACAGAAGAGAAGCCCAAGCGCAGCCGTCCCAAGAAGACTGAGCCGAAGGCCGAGGTCAAGGAAGCCGTTGCTCCGGAGGCTCCCGCCAAGCCCAAGCGCGCTCCGCGCAAGAAGAAGGAAATCCCGGCTGAGTAACGAATAAGTATAAAAGCCCCGTCCGCGGGTTGCGGACGGGGCTTTTAAGGTCATTTTCCAAGGAGTCATGTATGAGGATTATTCCGCTCATCCGCAGGCACGCATCCGCCCTGGCGCTGCTGACCGTGCTGCTCGGCCTGTTTACCGCGTCCTACCTCATTCCCGAAAACCCGGACAGCGAGATCTTCCGCACCGGCACGCTCGGCACGCTGCTGATGCTCAGCTGCTACTTCCCGATTCAGCAGGCGCTGCAAAGGGCGGACAGGCGAACCCTCACGGTCTGTATGGGGCTGGGCTTTCTGTTCGCCGCCGCGCTCAGCACAGGCTCCGAGCTGCGCGTGTACGGCGGCCTGCTCCCCGGCATGGGCAGCATGCTCCGCCGCGCCGCCGTTCCCTGCATGGCCACGCCGCTCTTCGGCGCGCTTTTCGCAAGGCTGATGCTCCCGCCCGATCGTGCCCGCACAGGCGCGCCCAAGCAGCTGCGCATCCCCATGTGGGGATACATGCTCATCCTGCTCGCCTGCTGGACGCCGCTGCTGCTCGCGTTCTACCCGGGCATGATGAATTACGACGTGTTCATCGAGTACGGCCAGTTTCTGGGCGGCTGGAATGACCGCCACCCGATGCTCTACCTCGTTTTTACCTATGCGTTCTACCGCCTCGGCCTGATCTTCGGCCAGCAGACCCTCGCCATGTTTGCGGTGTCCGTCCTGCGCATGGTCACCTTTGCCGCGGCGCTTGCGTTCGCCCTGCACTTCATGCAGCGCAGGCGCGTCCCCGCGTGGCTGCTCGCGCTCATCACAGCCGCCTTCTGCCTCATGCCCATCTACGCCGCGATGTCCGTCTCCTCCTCCAAGGATACGCCCTTTGCCGCGGCGGTGCTCGTGCTCTCCCTGCTCTGCTGGGACGCGATCGAGGACCCGAAGGCCTTCTTTGCCAGCAAGCGCCGCTGCATCGCGTTCGTGCTGATGGTCGTCTTCACCTATCACCTGCGCAAGAACGGCGTCGCCGCGCTGGTGCTGCTGCCGCTGATGATCCTCATGGTGCGCGGCTTCCGCAAGAAAGCGGTCTGCCTGTGCGCCGCCGGTCTGGCGGTGACGCTGCTGGTCAACGCGATGATCTACGCGGCCTTTCAGCCGTTTGACCAGC
>SFJH01000079.1 GCA_004555155.1 Clostridiales bacterium | reverse complement strand
ATTGCGGGCGTCGTCGGCGCGGGCCGCACGGAGCTGATCAGCACCATCTTTGGCCGCGACAAAACCCTGGGCGGCAAGGTGCTGCTGGACGGCAAGGACATCACGGGCCTGCCCACCAAGCAGATTCTGCAGGAGGGCATCAACTTCGTGCCGGAGGATCGCCACACGCACGGGCTGTTTAAAATCCGCTCGATTTCCTCCAACACCACCTCGGCGCTGCTCTCCGGCCAGGAGATCGGCAAGGTCGACATGAACCGCCGCCGTCAGCGCGAGATTTCCCAGAAGTATGTGGACGAATTCAGAACCAAGGTTGTCTCGCTGGAGGACCTGATCGGCAGCCTTTCCGGCGGCAACCAGCAGAAGGTCGTCATCGCCCGCTCGCTCTCCACAAGGCCCAAGGTCGTCATCCTCGACGAGCCGACCCGCGGCATCGACGCGGCGGCCCGCAGCGACGTTTACGGCATCATCCACCAGCTCAAGGAGGCGGGCGTGGCCGTGCTGATGGTCTCCTCGGACATCGAGGAGGTCGTGGAGCTCGCCGACCGCGCCATCACCGTGTTCAAGGGGCGGATCAACGGCGAGTTCAGCCGCGGGGAAATCACGCAGGACGTGCTCACCAGCGCCTCCTTCGGCATTGCGCATGAAAGGACGGTGTGACCATGAACAAAGTGAAGAGCCTGCTTCGGGCCCGGTGGATGTCCAGCCTGATCTTTCTGATCCTTCTGTTCCTCATCACCGGCATCGCGGACCCCGCCTTCCTCAATTATTCCAGCATCATCAGCTGCTTCAACACCGCCACGATGTACACGCTGCTGGCGGTGGGCATCGCTTTCGTCATCATGACGGGCGAGATCGACGTCTCCATCGGCTCCACGCTCGGCCTCACCGCCGCCATGACGGGCCTCATCGCCCAGCAGGGCGGCAGCGTGGTCACGATGCTGCTGGTGTGCGTCGCGGTCGGCGCGCTCATTGGCCTGTGCAACGGCGTCGGCGTCGCCTACTTCGGCGTCCCCTCGCTGATCTTCACGCTCGGCACCAACAGCGTGATCCGCGGCATGATCTACATCCTGACCGACGGGCGCACGGTGGAGAACTTCGGCGGCGTCATCGCCAGCTACGGCAACAAGACGCTGTTCGCCGGCATCACGGTCTACTACGCCATCGCCGTCGCGCTGGTGGCGATCTCCCACCTGGTGCTGACCCGGACCCGCAAGGGCAAGTACTTCATCGCCGTGGGCGACAACGCCGGCGGCGCGAACCTGGTGGGCATTTCCGTGCTGGGCACGAAGATTCTGGCCTATGTGCTCTGCGGCCTCTTCGCCGGTCTGGGTGGCTTCGTGTTCGCCTCCAAGTACGGTCAGGTCATGACCGTGGCGGGCAACGGCTACGAGATGACCGCGATCGCGGCGTGCGTGCTGGGCGGCATCTCGCTCTCCGGCGGCCTGGGCAATATGGTGGGCGCGGCGCTGGGCGCCGTGATCATGTCCTCCATCAGCAGGCTGCTCGTCTTTATCGGCCTGCCCTCCACCTATGACAACACCATCACCGGCATCATGCTGATCGTGATCGTCGTGGTCGACGCGCTGGCTCAGCGCCGGTCCGTCGAAATGGCCAGAAGAAAGCGCCTTCTCTCCAGAACGGCGGAGCATACGCCGGAAGGAGGCGTGAAGCAATGAAGAGCCTGCTCAAAAAGGTGTTCAAGCACTGGGAGGTCTTTCTCCTGGTGTTCCTGGTGCTGGAGTTCGTGGTCTTCGGCGCGGCCAATCCCAAGTTCCTGAGGCCCAAGTCCATCATGAACAGCATCGTCAACTACATCAGCGTCTGCATCATCTCCCTGTTCGTCACGCTGGTGATGATCACCGGCGGCATCGACATTCAGGCGCCCTCGATCATCGGCCTGACGAGCATCATCATCGGCGTGCTCTGGAGCGACGCCGGGATGAACATCTGGCTGGCGGTTGTGATCTCTGTGGTCGTGGCTGCGCTGTGCGGCCTGCTGTCCGGCTTCTTCATCGCGTACTGCGGCGTGCAGCCCATGGTGGTCACGCTCGGCGGCAGCTTCCTGTATTCGGGCCTGGCGCTGCTGGTATCGGGCATGTCCGCCACCCCCGCCTACAAGGGCATCAGCGGCTTCCCGGCCAAGAATGCGGACGGCACGTTCTCCGGCTTCCGCTTCCTGGGCAAGGGCGAGATTTTCGGCATCCCCACGCAGATCGTGATCTATCTGCTGCTGATTCTCCTGTGCGTGTGGATTCTGCACCGCACCAAGTACGGCGAGCGCCTCTTCCTCATCGGCGTGAACCAGCAGGCGGCGGAGTACTCCGGCATCAACACCCGTGCGACGATCATGAGCACCTATGTGCTCTCTGCGGTCAGCGCGGCGCTGGCCGGCACGCTGCTCACCGCCAACGTCAACTCCGCCAAGTACAACCTCGGCGCGGGCTATACGCTGGCCATCATCACCGCCGTCGTGCTCGGCGGCACCCTCAACACCGGCGGCAAGGGCAGCATACTGGGCACGGTGCTCGCGTCCCTGATCATCTGCTTCCTGCGCTACGGCCTGCCGCTGTGCTTCGGCGTGAGCACCCAGAACCTCGACCTGCCGGTGGGCATCATCCTCGTGCTGGTCGTGCTCGGGCGCGAGATCGCCGGCCAGGGCATGCTCGCCCGCTGGTTCAAACGGCGAAGCAGCTGACGCTGATTCTGCAAAATCCTTTCATCCGCGCGAAGCGAAGAAGGGAGTCTGAGGGATGAAATCCCTCAGGCGGGATTGGGACTGTAGCCTGCCACCGCCAGTGGCGGAATGAGGCAGGCGGAACGTCGGAAATCGCAAGGAGCGCCGTCAGCGCGACTATGCGAGTTTCCCGGGTCGGCAGCCCAACGTATCCTCATCCCCACGAATTTCAGGAGGGCTGTGAGTCTCTCTTGAGATAAAAAATAACTTAGGAGGAACCCAAACATGAAAAAGACTCTGGCGATGATCCTTGTGCTGTGCATGGCGCTCACGCTGGCCTGCCCCGCTTTTGCCGAAGGCAAGAGCCC
>SFJH01000078.1 GCA_004555155.1 Clostridiales bacterium | reverse complement strand
TGTACCAGCGGCATCACCGCGCGATTCTGGCGCAGGTGCGGCGCAGGGTGCCGCCGCAGGATGTGGAGGACGTGCTCTGTGACGTGCTGGACGGGCTGCTCCCCCGCCTCGAGGAGCTGTATGCGTTCTCCGAGCTGCGGCAGGCGGTGTACATCCGCTCCGTGACGCGCAACGCGGTGGCTGACTACATGCGCCGCGCCGTGCGCACGCGGGCACGCTTCGTGGACGTGGCGGATGCGGATCTGGAGCGGCTGTCCGACGGCGCGGACAGCGTGGAGGAAACGGTACTGCGCCGGGAGCAGGTGGAGCGCATGAAGGACGCGATTCGGGCCCTGCCCGACGACCGGCGCGCGCTGCTGGAGATGAAGTACGTGCAGGAGCTGGACGACGGCGAGATCGCCGCCCGGCTGGGCGTCAGCTGTGCGGCCGTGCGCCAGCAGCTTTCCCGGCTGCGAAAGCGGCTGCGCAGGACGATGGAAGAGGAGGAACGGCAATGAAGGGATCGAATGACGGCATGGGCGGCTGGGAGGAACGGTTGATCCGTCAGGCGCTGTTGGAATTGAACGAGGAGGCCCGGCGGGACGGCGCGCCCGACGCGGCGCTGGAGGCGGAATACAGCCGCACGCTGTCCGCCGTAAGGCGACACATCGCGCAGACGGCAAATGAACCCGCCCCCGCGCCCATGCGCCGGGCCCGGCTGCGGCGCGGACTGAGGACGGCGCTGGTCGCCGCGGCAGTGCTGGTGGTGGCGTTCGGCGGCGCATGTCTGGCCTTCCCCGCCATTCGCGAGCAGCTGTTCGCGCACAACTGGGGCACGTTCACGGAGGTGCACGTGGATCGCAGCGCAGAGGAGGCACAGAGCGCGATGACGGTATCCCCGGACGATCCGCGGCTGCGGTATGTGGATCCGGACTGGTGCCTGCACTACTATCCGCTGGAGCTGCCCAGAGCCTATCACGGGTTCACCAGCTATTCGGTGGGCGTGATGCAAAGCGAGGACAGCGAACGGTTCTGGTATCTGACGGATGAATACCGGGAGCAGTGGCTGAAGGCGGATTATCAGCAGATGGTATTTCGGGATGCGGACATGACCGGCCAGATGCTCGTCTTTGAGGAGGACGGGCGGCCCACGGCAAAAACGCTCTTCGATACAAAATACAACGAGGTCAAGCGGGAATCCATCGGCGGCAAGGACGTGATCGTGTCCGACCAGGGCAGCTCCATCGTCTTTGTGTGGATGGAGGGCGACCACCTGCTGAAGCTGTCCGGAAGCGGCATGTCCAGGCGCGATATGGAGGCGATTTTCTGCAGCGTGGAGCGGATTCGCTGATGCTCCATTTCTTCTCTTCGGTTTGCGGGCGCGGGTAAACGCGCCCGCAGCTTGTCAAAATCGTATTTTTACAAGCTGGTAGACGGGGAAGCAAGCTCCCCCGCCACTACCACCCTCTCCAAAGGCGAATGGCTCAGAATGAGCCACCCGGTCGCAAAGCGACTGTATTTTGCCAATGAATTGGCAAAATGCACCTCCTCCGCCGTACATGCCGCCGGGTACGATTGAAATTCGAGAGGGCTGCAGCCCTCTCGAGCTCTCCAGGGCTTTTTCGACAGTCTGTAGTTTGCAGTTTATAATCGCAAAACTATGTTGAAATGCAAAAAATGCGGATAAAATCATCGATCATCGCCTTTTCGGATGCGCGAATCCGAGGCGGTCGGGGTGACGCCCGCCCTTCGATTTTTTACGCCGCCGCGGTTGACATTTCCCCGCCGATTTGCTATAATGCTGCCTGATATCGAAGCGATGATGGGGACAAGAGACCGGCGCATGATTCAGAGAACCGACGGTGGGTGCGAGTCGGATGCAGGGCGCGGTTTCGGGCCGCCTCCGGAGCTTTCGCGCAGGAAATGGCGCGGCGGGTTCGACCGTTACATCGAAAATGAGTGTGGATTGCCCCGGCAGTCCAAATCAGGGTGGTACCGCGAAGCGCGCCTTTCGTCCTTGAGCAACAGGGACGAAGGCGCTTTTTTTGCCGGCTCGCCGCCGGAGACCAACCGTTCAGAGAGGAAGAGAACCATGAATTCCAACATCAAGTCCGCAGCCGACCTGCGCCGCCTGTACCTGAAGTTCTTCCAGGGTCACGGCCACGCGGTCATCCCCAGCGCCTCCGTCATTCCGGAGAACGATCCCACCGTGCTGTTCACCACCGCGGGCATGCACCCGCTGGTGCCCTATCTGCTGGGCGCGAAGCACCCGATGGGCACCCGCCTGACCGACGTGCAGAAGTGCATCCGCACCGGCGACATCGACGACGTGGGCGACGCCAGCCACCTGACCTTCTTCGAGATGCTGGGCAACTGGTCGCTGGGCGACTACTTCAAGAAGGAAGCCATCTCCTGGAGCTGGGAGTTTCTGACCAGCCCCGATTATCTGGGCATCGAGAAGGATCGCCTGGCGTTCACCGTGTTCGCCGGCGATACGGATTGCCCCCGCGACGACGAGGCCGCCAACTACTGGCGCTCCATGGGCGTGAAGGACGACCACCTGTTCTACCTGCCCAAGGAGAACAACTGGTGGGGCCCCGCCGGCACCACCGGCCCCTGCGGCCCCGATACCGAGATGTTCATCATCACGGACAAGCCCGCCTGCGGCCCGAACTGCTCCCCCGCCTGCGGCTGCGGCCACTACATGGAGATCTGGAACGACGTGTTCATGCAGTACGACAAGCAGCCCGACGGCACGTTCAAGCCGCTGAAGCAGAAGAACGTGGATACCGGCATGGGCCTGGAGCGCACCTACTGCGTGCTCAAGGGCGCGAAGAGCGTGTATGAGACCGACATCTTCGCCGACATCCTGGGCAAGATCAGCGAGCTGTCCGGCAAGAAGTACGGCGAGGACGAGGAGAGCACCGTGTCCTTCCGCATCATCGCCGACCACATGCGCACCGCCACCTTCATCATCGGCGACGACCGCGGCGTGACCCCGTCCAACGTGGATCAGGGCTACGTGCTGCGCCGCCTGATCCGCCGCGCCGTGCGCCATGGCATGAAGCTGGGCATGCCCGAGGGCTTCACCTGCGA
>SFJH01000077.1 GCA_004555155.1 Clostridiales bacterium | reverse complement strand
GAGCTATCCCTACAAGATGATCTTCCCCGCCGTGGGCATCTGCCTGATCGTGCTCAGCTTCAACCTGCTGGGCGACGGCCTGCGCGACGCCTTCGACCCCAAGCTGAGGAGGTAACCTACGATGAGCACACCGCTTCTGCAGGTGAAGAACCTGTCCACGTCCTTCAACGTCGAGTCCGGCGAGGTTCGCGCCGTCAACGGCATCTCCTTCAATCTGGATAAGGGCAAGGTGCTGGGCATCGTGGGCGAATCCGGCTCCGGCAAGTCGGTCACGGCCTATTCCATCATGCGCATTCTGGTGGAGCCGGGCCGGATCACCGGCGGCCAGATTCTGTTCAACGGCGAGGACATCGTAAAATACAGCAAAAAGCAGATGCGCGAATTCCGCGGCAAGCGCATCAGCATCATCTTCCAGGATCCCATGACCAGCCTGAACCCGGTGTACACCATCGGCAACCAGCTGCGCGAGGCCATCCTGCTGCACACCGACCGCAACCGCGAGCAGGCCAACGCCCGCGCGCTGGAGATGCTCCAGCTGGTGGGCGTGAACGACCCCGAAAAGCGCCTGAAGCAGTATCCCCACGAGCTCTCCGGCGGCATGCGCCAGCGCGTGATGATCGCCATGGCCCTGGCCTGCGAGCCGGACATCCTCATCGCCGACGAGCCCACCACCGCCCTGGACGTGACCATTCAGGCCCAGATTCTGGAGCTGATGCAGAGCCTTCAGAAGAAGCTGGGCATGGCCATCATCATGATCACCCACGATCTGGGCGTCATCGCCAGCATGTGCGACGAGATCATCGTGATGTACGCCGGCCGCATCTGCGAGCGCGGCACCGCCGACGAAATTTTCTACAACCCCCGCCACGAGTACACCAAGGGCCTGCTGCGCTCCATCCCGCGGCTGGGAACGAAGCACGAAAAGCTGGTTCCCATCGCCGGTTCGCCGGTGGATCTGACCAACATGCCCAAGGGCTGCGCCTTCGCCTCCCGCTGCGACCGCGCCATGAAGATCTGCCTGGAGCAGCTGCCCGACGAGCTGCCCATCAACGACGAGCACCTGGCCTCCTGCTGGATGAACGTCCGCGATGTGTACATGGACGCCGGAAAGGAGGAGACCGCGAAATGAGTCAGCATCTTCTCGAGGTCAGGGACCTCAAGCAGTACTTCCCCATCCGCACCGGCTGGTTCACCAAGACCCCGCTGAAGGCCGTGGACGGCGTCTCCTTCGAGATCGAGGAGGGCGAGACGCTGGGGCTGGTGGGCGAGTCCGGCTGCGGCAAGACCACCGTCGGCCGCACCATCCTGCACCTCTACAAGCCCACCGCCGGCGAAATCCTCTATCAGGGCACCCGCATCACCCCGAAGAACGCCGACCAGTACCGCCGCGAGATGCAGATCGTGTTCCAGGATCCCTACTCCTCGCTGAACCCGCGCATGACGGTCTCCGACATCGTGGGTGAGCCGCTGGACATCCACCATCTGTACTCCAATAAAAAGGAGCGCGAGGAGAAGATCGCCCACCTGCTGAATCTGGTGGGGCTGAACTCCGACCACGCGCGCCGCTACGCCCACGAGTTCTCCGGCGGCCAGCGCCAGCGCATCGGCATCGCCCGCGCGCTGGCCGTGGAGCCGAAGTTCATCGTCTGCGACGAGCCCGTCTCCGCGCTGGACGTGTCCATTCAGGCCCAGGTGATCAACACCTTCGAGGAGCTGCAGGAGAAGCTGGGCATCGCCTATCTGTTCATCGCCCACGATCTGCTGGTGGTGCAGCACATCTCCAAGCGCATCGCGGTGATGTATCTGGGCAGGATCGTGGAAATCGGCGAGTCCGAGGACGTGATCTCCAATCCCATGCACCCCTACACCCAGTCGCTGATCTCCGCCATTCCGATTCCGGACCCGGAGACCGCCCGCACCAAGCAGCGCATCCCGCTGGAGGGCGACGTGCCCAGCCCGCTGAAGATGCCGTCCGGCTGCCCCTTCCGCCCCCGCTGCCGCTTCGCCACGGAGCGCTGCGCCCAGGAGTGCCCCAGCCTGACCGAGGTCGCCCCCGGCCACCGCATCGCCTGCTGGAATCCCCATTATTGAGTCTAGGGTCGGTTCCTGACCGCCTTTAGATAGAATTCTGTTTAGGAGGAAGATCCCTATGAAGAAGCTGCTTGCAGCGCTGCTCGCGATGATGCTCATCGTCGCCTGCGCCGTCCCCGCCATGGCGGACGAAGGCTCTGAGCCCGATTGGTCCGAGTACGATGCTCTGATCGCTCAGATCAAGTCCACCACCGACTTCACCGAGCGCGAAGCTCTGATGCATCAGGCTGAGGACATCCTCATGTCCACCGGCTGCATCGTTCCGATCTACTACTACAACGACATCTACATGAAGAAGTCCGCGCTGGAGGGCATGTACTCCAACGTCTTCGGCACCAAGTTCTTCATGTACGCCACCAACGGCGACGCCGACACCCTGCGCATCAACCTGGCCTCCGAGCCGGACAAGCTGGATCCCGCGCTGAACTCCTCCGTGGACGGCGCCACCCTGGCTGCCAACACCTTCGCCGGCCTGTATACCTACAACGCCGACGGCGAGCTGACCCCCAACGTCGCCGAGGGCTATGAGGTCTCCGAGGACGGCCTGACCTACACCTTCACCCTGAAGGACGGCCTGAAGTGGTCCGACGGCTCCGACATGACCGCCGCCGACTTCGAGTACTCCTGGAAGCGCGCCGCCGCCACCGAGACTGCGGCCGACTACTCCTACATGTTCAACGGCATCAAGGGCTATCCGGACGAGCTGGCCGTGGCCGCCTCCGAGGACGGCAAGACCTTCACCGTCGAGCTGAGCGCCCCCTGCGCCTACTTCCTCGACCTCGCCGCCTTCCCCACCTTCTTCCCGGTCAAGCAGTCCGAGGTTGAGGGCGCTGAGGGCTATCTGGACGAGAACGGCGCTGTGCTGAACCCCGGCGCCTGGGCCACCGAGGCCGGCTTCGTCTCCAACGGCGCGTATGTGCTCACCGAGTGGGTGCACAACGAGTCCATGACCTACACCAAGAACCCCTACTACTGGGATGCCGAGAACGTGAAGATCGAGACCCTGCAGTTCATGCTCTCCGCCGATGATACC
>SFJH01000076.1 GCA_004555155.1 Clostridiales bacterium | reverse complement strand
CGCCCTCACCCCGGACTCCTCCAAGGTCAACGCGAAGTCGGGCCGCTTCCCGGCCCGATTTCGCCCCCCAAAAAAACAACATCGCGGCCTGCATGCAGGCCGCAAGCGGTTTTCTTGGGAGGGGGCGCGGGGGAGGGCTTTCTTTTCTCAAAAAGAAAGCCCTCCCCCGCAAAAAACCTCTCGCCACACCCCCCTCACGCCTCACTCCCACAGCCGCCGGTTGGCCTTTCGGAGGGCGGCGACGAGGAGCAGGCCGAGGATGAAGCAGACGGCGGCTTCTCCGAGGGCGACGGAGCCGACGTCCTTGAGCAGGAGGGGGAGGGAGAAGGGGCCATCGGGGGCCTTGCTGTAGGCGAAATAGACGACGGGGCCGACGATGAGGCCGTTGAAGAGCACGGGCATGGCTGCGCCGAGGGCGGGACGGCTGCGGAGGCGGCGGGTGCACAGCGCGGCGAGCAGCGTGGCCAGCGCGCCGAACACCACGTCATACCAGAGCGCGCCGCCGAGCAGGTTGGCCAGCAGGCAGCCGATGAACAGGCCGGGCACTGCGTCGGCGGTGAAGACGGGCAGCAGTGTGAGCGCCTCGGAGACGCGGAACTGCACGGGCCCGTAGCTGATGGGCTGGAACAGCAGCGTGAGCACGCAGTAGAGGGCGGCGATCATCGCCGCGCGGGTAATGGAACGGGTGGAAAGCTTCATGGCTTCGAACCTCCTGAAAAATCCGGACAGCGCGAAGCCACGATAAAAAGCGGCACGGACGTTCATCCATGCCTCCCAAAACGCACGCCAGCCGGCGCGCAAACCTGGTTTTGTTTTTTCGGGAGCAGACGCTCCGTCAGACAGGAGGGCTTCGAACTGTCTTGTATTCAATTCGGCTTCATTATAACAGCTCCCGGGCGCGAATGCAACCCGGGCGCGAAGTTTAACACAGGCCGTCCCCGCGAAAAAAGGACTCGGTGGCCTCCCGGTCCCTGGCCAGCTGGGCCTTCAGCGCGTCCAGCGAGGGGAAGCGCACCTCGGGGCGCAGAAATTGCAGGTATTCCACCTCGGCGCGCAGGCCATAGATATCGTCGTGAAAGCCGAGGATGTGGGCCTCGATGGTGGCCGGCCCCTCGGGCACGGTGGGATGCCGCCCCTGATTGAGCATGCAGGGCAGCGGCTCAGGATAGCCCTCGATGCGGATGCGGGCGGCGTACACGCCGTTGGGCCCGAGCACGGGCGCGGGATCATCGGGGAGAAGATTGGCCGTGGGATAGCCGATGGTGCGGCCGAGCTGCTTGCCATGGACGATGACGCCGGTCATGCGCATAGATTCTCCTCCGTCAGATCAGATGGGCGTGGGGATCCAGCCCCGCGTAGTCCAGGAAATCGCAGATATGCGCGTCCCAGAAGGCCCAGTTGTGGCCGCCGGGATGCTCGGAATAGTCGAAATCAAAGGGATCGCCCTCAAAGGCCGAGAAGAAATCCCGGGCCTCGCGGGTGTTTTCCAGCAGAATGGGATCCTCGGAGCCGACGGTGATGAAGATCCGCGGAACATTCCCGCCGGAGGCGGCGACGGCGCGGGCCTTCTCCGCGGTGTCGATATCCTCCTCGTCCAGCCCCGTCTCGCCGAAGGTGAGATACTGCAGGCTCAGCCCGCGGTCGTCCGTGCGGGAGATGAAGCCGCGATAGCTGGTGAAGCCCGAGGACAGGCTGCCGATCGCGGCGTACTGATCCGGCCGGTTCAGGCCGATCTTCAGCGCGCCGTAGCCGCCCATGGAGGAGCCGCAGATGAACGTCTGCTCCCGATCCCGGGACAGGGGAAAGAAGCCGCGCATGATCTCGGGCAGCTCGTCGGCGATGTAGGTGAAATATCGGCCGCCGTGGAGCATGTCCGCATAGGACGAAAGATGGGCGTCGGGCATGATCACCGCCAGACCGCGGGCGACCGCGTAGCGCTCAATGCCGGACATCCGCTGCCAGCTGGAGCGGCTCTTGGTGAGATTGTGCAGCAGATACATCGTGGGGAAGGGGCGCGCGGGCTCGTCCGCGCGGGTCAGCTGGGGCAGGATCACGTCGCAGCCGGTGCACATGCCCAGCGCCTCCGAAAAGAAACCGATGTGAATCAGCGCCATGCTATTCCTCCTCCTCTTCCGGCAGCATCCAGTCCAGCACGGTCCGGATCTTCTCGTCCCAGTATTTCCACTGATGGTCTCCGGGGGATTCCTCGTAGGTCAGCCGGTAGTGCAGCGCGCGCAGGTGATCGCGCATGCGCACGTTCTGATCATAGAGAAAATCCTCGGTGCCGCACCACATGTACACCTCCGGGCGCATCGACTTCTTCAGCCAGCGCGCCGCCGTGAACAGATCGTTGAAGGAGCCGGGCACGTCCTCCGGCGGGCCAAACACGTCCAGCCAGTAGGGGTCGCCCGCGTTCTTCCGGGCCGTGTCCGCCGCGTCCACCGCGCCGGACAGCGTGGCGACCTTCGAAAACACGTGGGGCGCGCGCAGCCCGCACTTCAGCGCGCCGTAGCCGCCCATGGACAGTCCGGCCGCGTAGGTGTCCTCCCGCCGGGGCGAAAGCCGGGGAAAGAACTGGCGGCAGATCTTCGGCAGCTCGTCGGCGATGAAGGTGAAGTATTTGAAGCCGCGGTACATGTCGGTGTACCAGCCCAGATGGGTGGTGGGCATCACCACGGCGATCCCCTTCGAGGCCGCGTAGCGCTCGATGGACGTGCGGCGCTGCCAGATGGTGTGGTCGTCGGACATGCCGTGGAGCAGATAGAGGGTCTTCCACAGACCGTCGCCGGACTGCCCCTCCATGCCAATCTGGCCGTGGGTGGTCTCCGGCAGGATCACGTCCATCTGGGTTTCCATCATCAGGACGTGGGAATAAAAATCGACGTGCAGCAGGGCCACGCAATCACATCCTCGTTACAATCTTCTACTATTATACCCGTTTCCCGGAGAAAAGCAATATCAGATTTCAAAAACGGGTTTTGATCTGAGCCGCAGGGGGGCAGAGTCTCCCCAAAAAACTCCATCCAGCGCTGTAATATCCTCTCATCCCAAAAGCGCGGCAGCAGGTGGGGATTCCAAAGGGATTCAATCCCTTTGGCGGGGGTGCAGGGGGCAGAGCCGCGTCTCCCCAAAAAACTCCATCCAGCGCTGTACTATCCTCCCATC
>SFJH01000075.1 GCA_004555155.1 Clostridiales bacterium | reverse complement strand
CGCCGGGCGTCTGGACACGCAGCTCCAGCTCCTGGCCGGTCGGGCAGTTGAACAGCCGAGCGTGTCCCGTGTATCCGTTGATGATGGCCCGCAGCACGATCAGCTGGCGGCTGAATTGGGTTTGATCCATGAAAATGCCTCCCCTCGTCGGTGACAGCGTATGCCATGGAGCGCCGCAGGTATGACTGACGATGAATTGCGGCTGCGTTATGAAATTTTTTTTGCGCGTGAAGAACGGGTTGCCAGATCGCAAAAGGATGGTGTATAATAAGGTGTATATGTTTTACCCTGCCCGATAGCAGACATGGACGACATGGATTCGTTCAAATATATTGGGAGAGATGGATTCACGCAGTACGAGAGGCGGTCATGATATGGCAAAGGATCGGGAGCGACAGCCCGAAATGGATTACTACGAGCTCCGGCGCAGGCGAGAGCAGGTATTGAACGAGCGCGCCCGGAAGCGTCCGGAATGGGACGTTCCGGAAAAGCGTCCCGCCCGTCCGCGCCCGGCCAGAAAGGCGGAGAGTGCGCCCACGGGGCCGGTGAAGACGGCTGCCACGGGCACGGAGGTATTCCCGCCGAAGCGGCCGCAGCCGGAGACGCGGCAGACGCCGCTGGTACGCAGCCCCATTCAGGTGACGCGCCCGGCCGAGGAGCCGAAGGTTGCCCCGGCACAGCCGGTTGAGACGCCGGTTGCCGCTTCGCCCGAGGAGCGAGAATGGCCGGTTCGCCCGGCGGAAGCGTCGGCGAGCGTCGTTCCGGCGCAGGCGGCTGTCGAGGAGCCGATGGTGGATATCCCGGTGCAGGCGGCGGACGTGGAGCCGATGGTGGACGTTCCGGCACAGCCTGTGGACGCAGAGCCGGCGGTGGATGCGCCGGAACAGCCGGTGGATGTGCAGCCGGAAGCACCGGAGGCCATTGATGCGCCCTATGAGGATGAGGAAGCCGCATTTGACGATTCGGACGAAGCGTATTCCGACGTGACGGACGAGGATGTGATGGATGAGAACATTGGAAATCATCCATTCAAGCCGTTCTTCGAGCTGGCCGGAAACGTGGCCAGCAAGGTGTCCGGCATGCGCCAGAAGCGCGCGGAAAAGGCGCAGGCGGAGAACGGTGAAGAAGCGCCGAAGAAGCGCGGACTGAAGGGCCTGTTTGGAAGGAAGAAAGCGCCGGAAGCGGACTGGGAGGACATGCAGACGGGCGGCGACTGGTCGACCGGCATGCCGGAGGAAGCGGTGGACGATCTGCCGGAGACGCCGACGGAGCCGTTTGACGACGCAGCACAGCAGAACATTCCCGTGGAGCAGCCGTTTGACGACACTGCACCGCAGGACATTCCGGCGGAGCAGCCGTTTGACGACGCGGCGCCGCAGGACATTCCCGTGGAACAGCCGTTTGATGACGCAGCGCCGCAGGACATTCCGGCGGAGGATGCGTTTGATTTGCCCGTGAACGGCACAGTGGGCGTTGTCGGTGACGATGCCTTTGACGATGACAGCCAGGCAGAGGTGTTTGGAGAGCATCACTTCGATGACGCGCCCGCGGAGAAAGCGGAGCCAAAGAAGAAATTCTCGCTGAAGGGCCTGTTCGGACGCAAAAAGCCCAAGAGCGATGACGACCTGCTGGCAGAGCTGGACGACTTCGATGACGAGGAGCTGGAGGATTTCGGCGACGACGAACCGGCGGAGGAATTCGAAGCGGAAGGCGCGGCGGAGCAGCCGGATGACTTTGACGCAATCAACGCGGAAGAGAACGCGCCGGAGGAGCAGACGGCGGATGTGCCGGAGGATACGGCCCCGACGGCGGAGCCCTTCTTCGATGAGCCGATCGGGATGGAGCAACCTGCGGATATCGATGTGCAGAGCTCCGATGGAAATGAGAAACCGATTGAGCTGAAGCAGGCGGCAGATTCGTCCGCGACCGACGGTTTTGAAGTGCCTGCACATGGCGCAGAGACGGTCGAACAGGAGCCGGAGAGCTTCGACGAGTGGGATGAGGAGGATGACTTCGAAGAGGAGCCTCCGAAGAAGCCCGCACGCGGCGGCTTCTTCGCCCGATTCCGTCGTGGCGGTCGCAAGAAGCACAGCGACGAGGATCTGCTTGCCTTGCTGGACGATGATGACGATGGCGAGGAAGCGGATTGGGATGAGCTGGACGATCCGGATGGAGTGGACGAGCCCGTGGGCAGCGCACTCCCGAAGGATGCGCCCTATTCGCCGGAACCGGATGAGAGCCTGTTTTTCGACGAAGAGGACAGCGATATCGAAAGGAGAGATGATATGAACGAGAAGGATTTGGTCGCCAGCCAGATGGCGGAAGGCATTGGCGAGCGCACGCTGAGCCGCAAGGAGCGCCGCGAGCTGGCCGAGCGCCTGGCAGCGGAAAAGGCCGCGCAGACTACCGCAGCGGCGGAGCCGGAGGAGGCGAAGATCGCTCCGGAAATGGATGACGAAGTGGACGAGCCCACCCGTGCGTTCAAGCCGGTGCGCGCCGTTCGCGAAGCGCCCGTGGAGCCGGTGGCGGAGCCCGAAGCGGATGACTACGATCTGTTCGAGGAGGAGCAGGAGGAGGCCGAACAGGCCAGCCGAAAGGCTGCTCCCGCCAGGAAGGCCGCGCCGAAGAAGGAGAAGAAGCCGAAGAAGCTCGACGATGACGACTTCGATCTCTTCGACGATGATGACGATGAGGACGACTATGATGATGACGACGACGAGCCGGTGCGCCGTCGTGGCCACAAAAAGGATGCCCACAAGTCCAATCGTTATGATGATTATGATGACGACGATGATGATTACGACGATGACGACTATGATGACGATGAGGAAGAGGGCGGCGGATTCCTGTGGGGATTCTTCAAGGCCATCCTGGCCATCGTTGTCATCCTGGCCGCGGCTATCATCGTGCTGAATGTGCTCAGCGCCCGCAACATCGCCCCGGCCAGCAAGGCTGTGGACGCTATTGCCGGTGTGCTGCCGGCGGGCATCAGCGAGAAACTGTTCCCGGGCGCGAATACGGCGGATGATGCGCTGACCGTGGTGCCCACGGAGGAGCCGGTCGTCGCTGAGGAGCCGGTGGCGACGGAGATTCCCGCCCCGACGGAGATTCCGGTGAGCAATTCCGACAACACGCCGGAGTTTGACCCGGCGGCACAGGAGGCCGAACCGGTGACGCAGGAGGCTGA
>SFJH01000040.1 GCA_004555155.1 Clostridiales bacterium | reverse complement strand
CTCGGCCATGCGGGCGACGGGCGCCAGCGCTTCCACGCGATAGCCCGCGTCGCGCAGCTTCTGCATGCCGGGCTGGAAGGCCTTGGCGATCACCGCGCCGACGCCGACGACGGACGCTCCGGCCTGCTCCATCAGGCGAATCGCGCCGAAGGCGGCTTCGCCGTTGGCCAGAAAATCGTCGATAATCAGCACGCGGTCGCCGGGGTGGACGTATTTCCGCTTCAGCGTGAGCTGGTAGGCGGAATTTTTGGTGAAGGAGAAGACTTCGGTCTGAAGGATATCGTCCTGAAGGATACTGGACAGGGATTTCTTCAGAATGACCATGGGCACATTCAGCTTCAGCGCGGTCATGACCGCCGGGGCGATGCCCGAGGATTCGATGGTGACCACGCGGGTGACGTTCATGGCCGCAAACCGGTCGGCAAACTCCGCGCCCACCGCCTGCATCAGTTCCGGATCAACCTGGTTGTTCAGAAAGGAATCCACCAGAAGCACATGCTCGTTCAGTGCGCGGCCCTCCGCGAGGATTTTCTGCTTTAAGAGTTCCATGGACATTTCCAGCCTTTCTTTCGTTGAAAATCGGGAATATGGCGCGGATCAGCCTTCCTCGTCCGCGTCGTCCCGGGGAGGGAGCTTCTCCACAATCGCCCATTCCACGCGGCGGTCGGCGATCTCGGTGACGCTGATGCGCAGCCCGCAGCACTCCACCACGGGACGTTCGCCGTCGGCGGGAATTTCGGTCAGATGGCTGAACACCAATCCGCCCAGCGTGTCGTACTCGTCGTCCAGCGGCAGCTCGATGTCCAGCGCTTCGCTCAGCGCTTCCAGCTCGGCCGAGCCGGACACGCGCCAGCGGCCGTCGGACAGCGGCGTGATGTCCTGCTCCTCCTTGGGGTCGAATTCGTCGTAGATATTGCCGACGATCTCCTCCAGCAGATCCTCCAGCGTGATCAGGCCGCTGGTGCCGCCGTATTCGTCGATGACGATGGACATGTGCTGCTTGCGGGTCTGCATCTCCCGGAACAGCACGTCTGTGCGCACGGATTCCGGCACGAAGTGCGCCGGACGAATCAGCTCCCGAAAGGGCTTCGGCGCGTCGGAGCAGCGGTTGATCAGGAAATCGCGGGAGGTCAGGATGCCGATGACGTTGTCGATGGTATCCTCGTACACCGGAAAGCGGGACAGGCCGCTCTCCGCGATGGTGGTCATGACCTCCTCCTCCGTGGAGTCCGCATCGATGGCGGTGATGTCCTTGCGGTGGATCATGCAGTCCTCGGCGTTCATGTTGTTGAACTCGAAGATATTTTCGATCATTTCCTTCTCATCGGCCTCGATGGCGCCCTTTTCCTCACCGATGTCCACCATCATGCGGATTTCCTCCTCGGAGATGTGCTCCGCAGCCATGCCGGGCTGGATGTGGAAGGGGCGCAGCAGCGCCTTGCCCAGCCAGTAGGCGGCCAGCGTGACGGGCGACAGCGCCAGCACAGCCCATTCCGCGGGCGCGGCCGCCGCGCGCAGCGCAGCCTTCGGCGAATGCGCGGCGATGCCGCCGGGAATGATGGCGGTGAGCGTGAAGGCGATGACGGAGAATACGGCCAGCGCAATGACCGCGATCAGCAGCGCCGGCAGATGCACAAGCGCGCCCAGCAGCGGCCCGGCAAAGCTCCACAGGATCGCGAAGGCGCAGATGAGCAGCAGCACATAGGTCAGGCGGATCTCACCATAGCCCTGATCGAATCGGTTCAGCAGCCGAAGCACGCGGCGGGCCTGCGGCGAATCCTCGGCCTGCCGGCGCAGCTCGCTTTCATCCACGCAGGGCAGCGCGGCATTGAGCGCATAGATGAATCCGGCGAAGACAAGACAGAGCACGGACAGAATACTTGGGCCTAGAGGGTCAACCATATGGGGGAAACCTCCCTTGTTTGGTGAAGGACTTATCCGGCTTGTGGCCGCTTCCGGGCCGTCAGACGGACTGTTCCTACATTATACCACATTTTGGCGGCAATTCATAACGCTTATGCAAATTTTCTGTGATTTTGATGGCGAATCCGGCGCCCAAGGGGGAGATTTAACGCATGCGAGATTGCGTCGGCGCAATGCGGAAAGATATATTGAAGAAAAAACGAATTGAGGAAAAACCGACAGGGCGACCGCGTCCTGTCAGAAGGGAGATCCGATGGAGAAGACGAGGGACGCGCTGCTGGCGGAAAGGGTTGCGGCGGATGTTGCGCAGCGGGGCGGCCGCGTGTACTATGTCGGCGGCGTCGTGCGCGACGGGCTGATGGGCAGGGCGAGCAAGGACATCGACGTCGAGGTGTACGGGATCGCGCCGCAGACGCTGCGCGAGGTGCTTGCCGCGCACGGAGAGGTGCTGGAGAAGGGCGCGAGCTTCGGCGTGCTGGGTCTGCGCCACAGCGATCTGGATATCGCCATGCCACGGAAGGAGCGCCGCACCGGCGAGGGTCACCGGGATTTCGACGTCTCCGTGGATCCCTTCATGACCACCCGGGAGGCCAGCATGCGCCGCGACTTTACCATCAACGCCATGATGCGCGACGTGCTCACCGGCGAGCTGGTGGATCACTGGGGCGGGCAAGAGGATCTGGAGAACCGGGTGATTCGTTGCGTGAATCCTCAGACGTTCCGGGAGGATGCGCTGCGCGTGTTCCGCGCCGCCCAGTTTGCGGCGCGTCTGAAGGCCAGCGTTGATCCGGACACCCTCTCGCTCTGCGCCGGCATCGACGTGACGCAGATTACGCGGGAGCGCGTCTTTGAGGAGTTGTCCAAGGCGCTGCTCAAGGCGGAGAAGCCGTCGGTGTTCTTCCGGGAGCTGCGCCGGATGGATCATCTCAGGGAGTTCTTCCCGGAGCTCGAGGCCTGCATCGGCGTGGAACAGAACCCGAAATTCCACCCGGAGGGAGATGTGTTTGAGCATACGATGCTGGTGGTGGATTGTGCGGCCGGACTGCGGGATCGGGCGGAGCAGCCGCTGGGCTTCATGCTGTCGGCGCTGCTGCACGATCTCGGCAAGATCGTGGCCACCGAGGTTCAGGAGGACGGCCGGATCACGGCCTACGGCCATGAGGTGCAGGGCCTGCCGCTGGTGGAGCGCCAGATGCAGCGGCTGACCAACAACCAGCGGCTGACCGCCTATGTGCTCAATCAGACCCAGCTGCACATGCGCCCGAATATGATGGCGGCCAATCATTCCCACAAGAAGAAGACCCGCGCGATGTTCGACCTGAGCGCCTGTCCCAACGACCTGATCCTGCTCTCCCGGGCGGACGCCAGCGGCAAGCTGGACGCGCCTTACGATGAGCGCTATGAGGAATTCCTTCGCGAGCGGATGGAGGATTATCGCAGAATCATGCTCCGGCCGATGGTGACCGGAAGGGATCTGATGGATGCGGGCTTGCGCCCGGGCGCTTCCTTCAGCGCGATGCTCGCGCGGGCCCGGCAGCTGCACTTTGCCGGACTCAGCCGGGAGACGGCGCTCAGGCAGATCCTCGCCGAGGAAAAATCCCACATGTTTGAATAATATAATGCAATTCCGGAATTAAAATGAATAATATTAATCATTTTAATTCCGGAATATTTCATGCCCATTGTCCGGGATAAATGTTAAATTATGATGACATGGCGGAAAACGCGCTTAAAGGCGGGAAAAACCGCCGAAAAAGCCTCTTGACAGAAAAAAGAATGTGTGATATATTACTATACTGCGTTAGTATGGACGAAATGCCGCTTCAGGCCGTTTACGGCGGAGAAAAGGTCGGTTTGCCCGGGTTCTGAAGGAAAAACCGAGGAATGGAAATGGTAGGAATACCAAAAATTATCCAAAAATTAACTGCGGAATTTGGTCCTTTGGAGAAAAAGTCCGCCCACCCGGGCGGCAGGTTTTGACTATGGAAGATAGGGGTGATTGAAGGTATGGTTCATCCGGTGCAAATGGGTAAGCGCACGCGAATGAGTTTTGCCCGCATCGAAGAGGCGCTGGCAGTACCCGATCTGATTGAGGTGCAGAAGAATTCGTACAAGAGCTTTCTGAAGGAAGGCCTTCGCGAGGTGCTGGCGGATGTTTCCCCCATTACCGACTACAGCGAAAGCCTGATTCTTGAGTTCACGGATTACTCCCTGGACGACAAGCCCAAATATACCGTTGAGAAGTGCAAGGAGCGCGACGCCACCTTCGCCGCGCCGCTGAAGGTGACGGTGCGCCTGACCAACCGCGACACCCACGAGATCAAGGAGTCCGAGGTCTTCATGGGCGACTTCCCGCTGATGACCGAACACGGCACGTTCATCATCAACGGCGCGGAGCGCGTCGTCGTCTCCCAGCTCGTCCGCTCTCCGGGCGTGTACTATTCCAAGGCGATCGACAAGACCGGTATGGCGCTGTATTCCTCCCAGATGATCCCCAACCGCGGCGCGTGGATCGAGTATGAGACCGATTCCAACGGCGTGGTGTTTGCGCGCATTGACCGCGCCCGCAAGCTGCCCGTCACCGTGCTGCTGCGCGCCATGGGCGTGGAGACCGACGAGGAGATCATCCGCCTGTTCGGCGACGACGAGCGCGTGTCCGCAACCCTGACCCGCGACGCGCCCTCCGTCAACGACAAGGGCGAGCTGCGCTACAAGTCCCGCCACGATCAGGCGCTCATCGAGATCTACAACAAGCTGCGTCCCGGCGAGCCGCCGTCGGTGGAGTCCGCGACCAGCCTGATGAATTCGCTGTTCTTCGACCCCAAGAGATACGATCTGGCGCATGTCGGCCGCTACAAGTATAATAAGAAGCTGGCGCTCGCGCTGCGCATCGTCAACCAGATTCCCGTCGAGGATGTGGTGCATCCCTATACCGGCGAGGTTCTGGCGCAGGCAGGCGAGGCCATCTCCCGCGATCAGGCGGAGGCCATCCAGAACGCCGGCGTCAACGAGGTGGTCATCTCCGTGGGCGACCGCGAGTTCCGCGTCATCGGCAATAACTTTGTGTTCATCAAGCCCTTCCTGGAGGCCTATGATTCCGAGCTGGCCGCCCAGTACGACGAGAGCGTCGTGTCCTTCCACGAGCGCGTGCATGCGCCGTCGCTGGTCGCGCTGCTGGAGCGCGTCCGGGAGGACGGCGTGCCGCTGAACGGCGCGCTGAAGGAGGCTGCCAAGCAGCTGGTGCCCAAGCACGTGCTGGTGGACGACGTGATCGCGTCCGTGTCCTATCAGTTCGGCCTGTTCCACGGCCTGGGCGAGTGCGACGACATCGACCATCTGGGCAACCGCCGCCTGCGCAGCGTGGGCGAGCTGCTGTCCAACCAGATCCGCGTGGGCCTGTCCCGACTGGAGCGCGTGGTCAAGGAGCGCATGGCGATTCAGGACGCCGACAAGGTCCGTCCGCAGGATCTGATCAACATCCGCCCCGTGTCCGCGGCCATTAAGGAGTTCTTCGGCTCCTCCCAGCTGTCCCAGTTCATGGATCAGCCCAATCCGCTGGCCGAGCTGACCCACAAGCGCCGTCTGTCCGCACTGGGCCCGGGCGGCCTGAACCGCGAGCGCGCGTCCTTCGCCGTTCGAGACGTTCACTACTCCCACTACTCCCGAATCTGCCCCATTGAGACGCCTGAAGGCCCGAACATCGGTCTGATCGGCTCTCTGGCGACCTACGCGCGCATCAATGAATACGGCTTCATCGAGGCGCCCTACCGCCGCATCGACAAGGAGACCGGCCGCGTCACCGATATCATCGACTACATGACTGCCGATGAGGAAGATCAGTACATCATCGCGCAGGCCACCGAGCCGCTGACCGAGGACGGCCGCTTCGCCAAGGAGCGCGTCACCGCCCGCCGCCGCGAGGAGACCATCGAAGTGGAGGCCTCCAAGGTCGACTACCTGGACGTCTCGCCCCGCCAGCTGATCTCCGTCGCCACCGGCATGATTCCCTTCCTGGAGCACGACGACGCGAACCGCGCGCTGATGGGCTCCAACATGCAGCGTCAGGCCGTGCCGCTGCTCGTTCCCGAAGCGCCTGTGGTTGGCACCGGCATTGAATACAAGGCCGCCTGCGACTCCGGCGTGGTGCTGCTGTCCCGGGAGGACGGCGTGGTCACCCGCGTGACCGCCGACGAGATCGTCATCCGCGACGAGCAGAACGTCGATCACCTGTACAAGCTGCAGAAGTTCGCCCGTTCCAACCAGGGCACCTGCATCAACCAGCATCCCATCGTCAGCGAGGGCGAAGTGGTGCGCAAGCGCCAGCCCATCGCGGACGGCCCCAGCACGGACAACGGCGAGATCTCCCTGGGCCGCAACGCGCTGATCGGCTTCATGACCTGGGAAGGCTACAACTACGAGGACGCGGTTCTGCTGTCCGAGCGCCTGGTCAAGGATGACGTGTATACCTCCATTCATATCGAGGAATACGAGTCCGAAGCCCGCGACACCAAGCTGGGCCCGGAGGAGATCACCCGCGACATTCCCGGCGTCGGCGAGGACGCGCTGCGCGATCTGGACGAGCGCGGCATCATCCGCATCGGCGCGGAGGTGCGCGCCAACGACATTCTGGTCGGCAAGGTCACCCCGAAGGGCGAGACCGAGCTGACGGCCGAGGAGCGCCTGCTGCGCGCCATCTTCGGCGACAAGGCGCGCGAGGTGCGCGATACCTCGCTGCGCGTGCCCCACGGCGAATTCGGCATCATCGTCGATATCAAGATCTTCACCCGCGAAAACCGCGACGAGCTGGCTCCGGGCGTGAATCAGATGGTTCGCGTCTACATCGCCCAGAAGCGCAAGATTCAGGTGGGCGACAAGATGGCAGGCCGCCACGGCAACAAGGGCGTTGTGTCCCGCGTGCTGCCGGAGGAGGATATGCCCTTCCTGGAGGACGGCACGCCGCTGGATATCGTGCTGAACCCCCTGGGCGTTCCGTCCCGAATGAACATTGGTCAGGTGCTCGAGGTGCATCTGGGCCTGGCGGCCAAGGCGCTGGGCTGGCATGTGGCCACCCCGGTCTTCGACGGCGCGCAGGACGACGACATCAACGGCCTGCTGGACAAGGCGGCCGAGGAGTCCCAGCGGAAGCACGAGGCCGGCGAGGAGCCGCTGTTTGACAAGAACGGCCGGCCGCTGATCCAGTTCAGCAAGATCGGCATCAACCGCACCGGCAAGCTGTGGCTGCGCGACGGCCGCACCGGCGACCGGTTCGACAACCCCGTCACCGTGGGCTATATGTACTATCTGAAGCTGCATCATCTGGTCGACGACAAGATCCATGCCCGCTCCACCGGCCCGTACAGCATGGTCACCCAGCAGCCGCTGGGCGGCAAGGCGCAGTTCGGCGGCCAGCGCTTCGGCGAGATGGAGGTCTGGGCGCTGGAGGCCTACGGCGCAAGCCACGTGCTCCAGGAGATCCTGACCGTCAAGTCGGACGATACCATCGGCCGCGTCAAGACCTACGAGGCCATCGTCAAGGGCGAGAACATCCCCGAGCCGGGCATCCCCGAGTCCTTCAAGGTGCTGCTCAAGGAGCTGCAGTCCCTGGCGCTGGACATCAAGGTGCTGGACAAGGACGGCGAGGAGATCGAGATCCGCGAGCTGGACGACGACGCCTATGCCAACGACAGCGAGTTCAAGGATGAGCTGGTTCCCAGCATTGCGCCTGAGGCCATCGCCGATGAGGAGGAGGTCGCCGCTGAGGAGTTCGACTTCGACGATCTCGAGCTGGGCGACGACGATCTCATGCTGGACGACGACTTCTGATCCGATGTTGAAGCAGATCCGCGCGGCGGCGCAGTCCGCCGCGCTCCGACAGATAGAAAGGAGAGAGCTCCTTGTTTGAATTGACAAAGCTGGATTCCATCCGCATTGGCCTTGCTTCGCCGGAGCAGATCCGCCAGTGGTCTCACGGCGAGGTGGAGAAGGCGGAAACGATCAACTACCGCACGCTCAAGCCCGAGCGCGACGGTTTGTACTGCGAGCGTATCTTCGGCCCCACGAAGGACTGGGAGTGCAACTGCGGCAAGTACAAGCGCACCCGCTTCAAGGGCGTCGTCTGCGACAAGTGCGGTGTTGAGGTTACGAAGTCCAAGGTGCGCCGCGAGCGCATGGGCCACATCGAGCTGGCCGCACCCGTGAGCCACATCTGGTACTTCAAGGGCATTCCCTCCCGCATGGGCACGCTGCTCAACATCAGCCCCCGCGCGCTGGAGCAGGTGCTGTATTTCGCCAGCTATATCGTGCTCGATCCCGGCGATTCCGCCGTTTCGAAGCTTCAGAAATATCAGCTGCTGACGGAGACCGAGTATCAGCAGCGCAAGCAGCAGGCTGCGGAAATCGGCTATGAATTCCGCGTGGGCATCGGCGCGGAGGCCGTCCGCGAGATGCTGCAGTCCATCGATCTGGACGAGCTGAGCGCCCAGCTGCATGAGGAGCTCCGCGAGCTCACCGAGCGCGATTCCAAGCGCGACAGCGAGGGCCAGAAGCGCCAGAAGATCATCAAGCGGCTGGAGGTCGTGGAGGCCTTCCGTCAGAGCGGCAACAAGCCCGAATGGATGATTCTGGACGTCATTCCGGTGATCCCGCCGGATCTGCGCCCCATGGTGCAGCTGGACGGCGGACGCTTCGCCACTTCCGACCTGAACGACCTGTACCGCCGCGTTATCAACCGCAACAACCGTCTGAAGAGGATGCTGGAGATGGCCGCGCCGGACATCATCGTCCGCAATGAAAAGCGCATGCTGCAGGAGGCCGTCGACGCTCTGATCGACAACGGCCGCCGCGGCCGCCCCGTCACCGGCGCGGGCGGACGGCAGCTCAAGAGCCTGTCCGACCTGCTGCGAGGCAAGCAGGGCCGCTTCCGCCAGAACCTGCTGGGCAAGCGCGTCGACTACTCCGGACGCTCCGTTATTGTCGTCGGCCCGAGCCTCAAGCTGTACCAGTGCGGCCTGCCCAAGGAGATGGCGCTGGAGCTGTTCAAGCCCTTCGTCATCGAGCGCCTGGTGAACCAGGGCATGGCGGTCAACGTCAAGACCGCGAAGCGCGCCGTCGAGCGCCTGAAGCCCGAGGTCTGGGACGTGCTCGAGAGCGTCATCAAGGATCATCCCGTCATGCTCAACCGCGCGCCCACGCTGCACCGCCTGGGCATTCAGGCCTTCGAGCCGGTGCTGGTGGAGGGCAAGGCGCTGAAGCTGCACCCGCTGTGCTGCACCGCGTTCAACGCCGACTTCGACGGCGACCAGATGGCGGTTCACGTGCCGCTGTCCATGGAGGCGCAGGCTGAGGCCCGCTTCCTGATGCTGGCCGCAAACAACATTCTGAAGCCTTCCGACGGTAAACCTGTCGTCAGCCCCTCTCAGGACATGGTTCTGGGCTGCTACTATCTGACCATGGAGGACGATCGCCTCGAGCCGAAAGAGGAGATCATCGACGGTCAGCCCGTCAAGCGCTACAAGACCTATCTGGACGTGGATGAAGCGCTGATGGCCTATGGCACCGGCCAGCTGGCGCTGGAGGAGCCCTGCATCATCCGCATGACCAAGACCATCGACGGCGAGAAGTATTCCCGCCGGGTGCGCACCACGATTGGCCGCGTGATCTTCAACGAAGCCATTCCGCAGGACATGGGCATGCAGAAGCGCGAAACCATCGACGACATGTTCAAGCTGGAGGTCGACGAGGTCGTCGGCAAGAAGCAGCTGGGCAAGATCATCGACAACTGCTATCGCGTCCACGGCGTGACCCGCACAGCCACCATGCTGGATGATATCAAGGCGCTGGGCTACAAGTATTCGACCCGCGCGGCGCTGACGGTCTCCGTGGCGGACATCAAGATCCCGCCGAAGAAGCAGGAGATCATTCAGGAAGCCGAGCAGCTGGTGCACCAGATCGAGAAGCAGTTCAAGCGCGGCCGTATGTCCGAAAACGAGCGCTACAGCAGCGTCATCAAGATCTGGGAGAACGCCACCAACGACGTCACCAAGCAGATTCTGGCGACGCAGGAGAAGTTCAATCCTATCAACATGATGGCGGATTCCGGCGCCCGAGGCTCCATGAACCAGATTCGTCAGCTGTCCGGCATGCGCGGACTGATGGCGTCGCCGACCGGCCGCGCGCTGGAGCTGCCCATCAAGTCCAACTTCCGCGAGGGCCTGTCCGTTCTGGAGTTCTTCCTGTCCTCCCACGGCTCCCGCAAGTCGCTGGCAGATACCGCAATGAAGACCGCCGACTCGGGCTACATGACCCGCCGTCTGGTGGACGTCTCCCAGGAGAACATCGTTCGCGAGATCGACTGCTTCGCCAACCGCAACGAGAAGGTTCGCGGCCTGAAGGTGCAGGACATCGGCGTGCCCGGCGACATCATTGAGGGACTGGAAGACCGCATCCGCGGCCGTGTGGCGGCGGAGGACGTGCTCGACCCGGCCACCGGCGAGGCCATCGTGCAGTGCAACGAGCTGATCACCCACGATCTGGCGAAGAGGATCGTCGGCGCGGGCATCACCGAGGTCACGATCCGCAGCGTGCTGACCTGCCAGTGCAACGTGGGCGTGTGCGCGAAGTGCTACGGCGCGAACATGACCAACGGCAAGCTGGTGGACGTCGGCGAGGCCGTCGGCATCATCGCGGCGCAGTCCATCGGCGAGCCCGGTACGCAGCTGACCATGCGTACGTTCCATACCGGCGGCGTCGCTACCGGCGAGGACATCACCCAGGGTCTTCCCCGCGTCGAGGAACTGTTTGAGGCGCGCAAGCCGAAGCGCGAAGCGACGCTGGCCGACATCTCCGGCGTGGTGCATCTGGTCACCGATGCGAAGAAGCGCAAGAAGCTGATCATTCAGTCCACCTCCGGCGAGGCCGAGACGAAGGAGTATCCGGTCAACTACGGCTCCAAGCTGCGCGTCGAGGACGGCGACGTCGTCACCGCCGGCGACGAGCTGATCGAGGGCTCCATCAATCCCCACGACCTGCTGCGCATTCTGGGCGTTAAGGCCGTTCAGGACTACCTGGTCAAGGAGGTCCAGCAGACCTACCGCCGCCAGGGCGTTGAGATTGCCGACAAGCATATCGAGGTCATCGTCCGTCAGATGCTGCGCAAGGTCAAGATTGAAGAGGCCAACGATACCGATCTGCTGCCTGGTTCTCTGGTGGATATCTTCCGCTTCGATCAGGCGAACCGCAAGGCGCTGGAGGAGGGCAAGCGTCCCGCTACGGCGAAGCGCACCCTGCTGGGCATCACCAAGGCCGCGCTGGCCACGGAGTCCTTCCTGTCCGCCGCGTCCTTCCAGGAGACCACCCGCGTGCTGACCGAAGCCGCCATCAAGGGCAAGGTCGATCCGCTGCTGGGCCTGAAGGAGAACGTGATCATCGGCAAGCAGATTCCCGCCGGTACCGGCATGAAGCGGTACAGCGAGATCGAGATTCACGAAGCCTATTGATCTGATCTTTCAATTCCTATCATTCAATCGAAGCCGTTTCTTCGGAGACGGCTTCATTTTCCATTTCATAAGGAGGCGGGAGCCATGCCGGAGCTTCAGGATTTGTATGACATTCACAGAAAGCCGACGGGCGAGGTGGCGCAGCGCGGAATGCCGATTCCCGAGGGACGCTATCGGCTGGGCGTACAGGTGTGGATTCGGAATGACGCGGGGCAGTTTCTGCTGTCGCAGCGGCATCCCTGCAAGAAGAAGCCGCTGTACTGGGAGCCGACCGGCGGCGCGGTGGACGCAGGGGAGGATACCCGCGCCGCCGGCGTGCGCGAGGTGCGCGAGGAGCTGGGCGTCTCGCTGGAGCCGAAGTCGCTGGAGCTGATCCGCACCACGCTTCGCAGCGATGTCCCGGAGTTTCTGGACGCGTATCTCGCCTGCTGGAACGGCTCCATTGAGGAACTGAAGCTCCAGGAGAACGAGGTGGTGGATGCGCGCTGGGCGGATTACGACGAGCTCGCGGAGCTGGAGAGCCGGGGCGTGTTTGCGGAGGATTACCGCGGCCTGTTCGGATACGTTCAGAAAACTCCGGCGGCGGTCTGCGAGATGCGCCCGGCAGATTACGACGAGGTCATCCGGCTCTGGCGCAGCATGCCCGGCATGGGATTGAACAATCTGGACGATTCCCGGGAGGGCATTGAGCGCTTTCTGAGGCGCAATCCCGGCACGAGCTTTGTGGTCAGGACGGCGGAAGGGCTGATGGGATCGGTGCTCTGCGGAAACGACGGCCGCCGCGGCTATCTGTATCATCTGGCGGTTTCGCCGGAGCTGCAGGGCCGGGGACTGGGGCGTGCGCTGGTGCAGTCGGCGCTGGGGGCGCTTCGCCGGGAGGGAATCTCGAAGGCGGGGCTGATGGTGTTCGTCAGCAACGAGGCGGCCGGACGGTTCTGGGACCGCATGGGCTTCAGCGATCGAAGTGATGTGCGGTACCGCAGCATCAGGCTGTTTGAAATGGAAGAAATCCACACATAAGCATCGGAGGGATTGGGATGGCTGAGCTCTGGGACGTTTATGACCGTCAGCGCAGACCGCAGGGAAGACTGCATCTGCGCGGCGAAGCGATGGCAGAAGGGGACTATCATCTCGTGGTCGTGATCTGGATCCGGGACGATGCGGGGCGCTTTCTGATTTCGCGGCGGGATCCCTGCAAGCCCTTCGGGCTGTACTGGGAGACCACCGGCGGCTCCGTGGTGGCGGGCGAGGACAGCCTGGCCGGCGCGGCCCGGGAGCTGGAGGAGGAGCTGGGCATTCGCGCCGAGGCGCTGCGGCTGGCCGGGAGCATCTGCGATGAGAAGCATACCCATTACGACGTCTATGAAACCCGCTGGAACGGCGATGCCGGAATGCTGAAGCTGCAGCCCGGCGAGGTGGTGGACGCGAAGTGGGCGACGTTTGACGAGCTCTGCGCGCTGGATGATCGCGGAGAGTTTGTGCCCACGCTGCGCTATTTCCGCGAGTGGTTTTCACCGGAAAACCGCAGCGGACAGAACGGTTTCAGGTGTTAAATCTTCGGCAGATTCGGGTTATATGCGCGAATTCTGCTTGACAATTCGGGCGGTTAATGCTATTCTAAACGAGTTGGGTATGTCTGATAAAGGAGTGTGCGCGCATGCTTGAGAAGCTCAGAAACAGCGACAAGGTTGTTGGTACGCGCAGACTTGTGCGCGCGGTACTCGCGGGGGAGATCTCCGAGGTGTACCTCGCAAGCGACGCCGACCTGTTCATCCTGCGCCAGGTGAAGGACGCGTGCAACCGCGCAAACGTCCGTATCGTCGAGGTGGAGTCGATGAAGAAGCTAGGCGAAGCTTGCGGCGTCGAGGTTAAAACGGCCTCGGCGGGCATTCGCAAATAGGCCCGTTTCTCCGGCCGGAGGCGCAGACACCGAGGCCGAAGCCGCGAAGATTCGCGGCAAACATGCTATTACCTTCCGAGGGTTGCGGAAGAGTATATAGAAGCTCAATTCTAGCCATAATAGTTCAGGAGGTGCTTTTCTTCAATGCCGACGATCAATCAGTTGATCCGCAAGGGTAGAGAAAAGGTAACCAGCAAGTCGAATGCTCCGATTCTGCAGTCCTGTCCGCAGAAGCGCGGCGTCTGCCTGTCCGTCAAGACGCAGACCCCCAAGAAGCCGAATTCTGCATTGCGTAAGATTGCCCGTGTTCGCCTGACGAACACCATCGAAGGCACTTGCTACATCCCCGGCATCGGCCACAACCTGCAGGAGCACTCGGTTGTGCTGATCCGTGGCGGCAAGGTCCGCGACCTGCCTGGCTGCCGTTACCATATCATCCGCGGCGCTCTCGATGCTGCTGGCGTTGCCAAGCGCATGCAGGGCCGCTCCCTCTACGGCGCAAAGCGTCCGAAGAAGTAATTGAGCCGAATCTGATTCCGCTCTTTGGTGAAAACGGGAGGACGGCCCGACGGAAGTGCCCATTTGGAACGTGGGAGCACATCCCGAAGGCGGCCTGAACGGGCGACCCTGGAAGCGCCAACTTCCAAGGAAGCTTTTACCTGTTTCTCGTTCACTTTAACGTCCGAATTTTGCATTCAGGAGGGACTTTTCATGCCCAGACGTGGATTTATTCCGAAGCGCGAAGTGCTTCCGGATCCGGTATATGGCGCGGTGATCGTCACCAAGCTGATCAACCAGGTGATGTATGACGGCAAGCGCGGCGTTGCGCAGGCTGTTTGCTACGAGGCTTTTGAGACGGTCGAGAAGAAGACCGGCAAGGAGCCCATGGAGGTCTTCAACCAGGCCATCGCCAACATCATGCCTTCCCTCGAGGTCAAGGCCCGCCGTGTGGGCGGCGCGACCTATCAGGTCCCGATCGAGATCCGTCCCGAGCGCCGTCAGACTCTGGCGCTGCGCTGGCTGGTGACCTTCGCCCGCAAGCGCGGTGAGCGCAGCATGGCCGACCGCCTCGCCGGCGAGATCCTCGACGCCGCGAACAACGCCGGTAATGCCGTGAAGCGCCGCGAGGACATGCACAAGTCCGCGGAAGCCAACAAGGCGTTCGCGCACTATCGCTGGTAATTCCGGCAAGGGTGTCCAAAGGCGTGCGGGGAGCCCTGGCTCTTCGGCACATCATACAAACCTTTACTTCAGCACGCTTAGGCGTGCTGAAGTGACATTGAGAAACATTGCGCGGATTCTGTTAATCTATCGGCAGATTTGCGCATTCCCGGAAAAGCGCTTTGGCTCTTTTCCTCATACATTTAATAGAAAGTAGGAAATCGACTGTGGCGAGAACACATTCACTTGATCATGTTCGCAATATCGGCATCATGGCGCATATCGACGCTGGCAAGACCACGACGTCCGAGAGAATCCTGTACTACACCGGCCGCGTTCATCGCATCGGCGAGACCCACGAGGGTATGGCGACGATGGACTGGATGGAACAGGAACAGGAGCGCGGAATCACGATCACCTCGGCCGCAACTACCTGTGAATGGCGCGGTCATCAGATCAATCTGATCGACACTCCCGGCCACGTCGACTTCACGGTTGAGGTGGAGCGTTCCCTGCGCGTACTGGACGGCGCTGTTTCCGTCTTCTGCGCCAAGGGCGGCGTCGAGCCCCAGTCCGAAACCGTCTGGCGTCAGGCCACCAAGTATCATGTACCCCGTCTGGCGTATGTCAACAAGATGGACATCACCGGCGCGGACTTCTTCCGCGTGGTGGACATGATGAAGGATCGCCTGCAGGCCAATGCCGTGCCGATTCAGCTGCCCATCGGCGCTGAGGCGGATTTCGTGGGCCTGGTCGACCTCGTCAAGATGAAGGCCGAGATCTATGTCGATGAGCTCGGCACCACCATGGACGAGACCGACATCCCCGAGAACCTCAGGGAGATGGCCGAGGAGTATCATCAGAAGATGATCGAGGCCGCTGCCGAGGCCGACGACGAGCTGATGATGAAGTACCTCGACGGCGAAGAGCTGACCACCGAGGAGATCAAGTACGGCATCCGCAAGGCGACCATCGAAAACAAGATGACCCCCGTGCTGTGCGGCACCTCCTATCGCAACAAGGGCGTGCAGCCCCTGCTGGACGCGATCGTCGACTATCTGCCCTCTCCGATCGACATTCCGCCGGTCAAGGGCACCAAGGTCGGCTCCGATGAGGAGATCGAGCGCAAGGCGGACGACAACGAGTCCTTCTCCGCGCTGGTGTTCAAGATCATGGCTGACCCGTATGTCGGCAAGCTGGCCTTCTTCCGCGTGTACTCCGGTACCCTGAAGTCCGGCAGCTACGTCTACAATTCCAACAAGGGCAAGCGCGAGCGCATCGGCCGCATCCTGAGAATGCACGCCAACCATCGCGAGGAGATCGACGAGATCCGCGCGGGCGATATCGCGTCTGCGGTCGGCCTGAAGGAAACCACCACCGGCAACACCATCTGCGATGAGAACAATCCCATCGTGTTGGAGTCCATGGAGTTCCCGGAGCCCGTTATCCGCGTCGCCATCGAGCCCAAGACCAAGGCCGGCCAGGACAAGATGAGCCTCGCGCTGGTGCGCCTGGCGGAGGAGGATCCCACCTTCAAGACCTACTCCGACGAAGCCACCGGTCAGACCATCATCGCCGGCATGGGTGAGCTCCATCTGGAGATCATTGTCGACCGTCTGCTGCGCGAGTTCCGCGTGGAGGCCACCGTCGGCAAGCCCCAGGTTGCTTACAAGGAGTGCATCCGCAAGCGCGCGCGCGCCGACGCCCGCTATGTCCGCCAGACCGGCGGTCACGGCCAGTTCGGTCACTGCGTCATCGAGATCTATCCCCGCGAGCCCGGCTCCGGCTATGAGTTCAACAACAAGATCGTCGGCGGCGTGATTCCCAAGGAGTTCATCGCTCCCATCGACGCGGGTATCCGCGAGGCCGCTCTGAGCGGCATCATCGGCGGACACGAGGTCGTTGACTTCGGCGTCGATCTGGTGGACGGCTCCTATCACGAGGTCGACTCCAGCGAAATGGCGTTCAAGATCGCCGGCTCCATGGCCTTCAAGGAGGCTCTGCTGAAGGCGAACTGCGCGCTGCTCGAGCCGATGATGAAGGTCGAGGTCGTCGTTCCCGATGAGTACATGGGCGACGTCATGGGCGATATCTCCGCCCGCCGCGGCCGCGTGACCGGCATGGACATGCATGCTGGCATGCACTCCATCGACGGCATCGTTCCGCTGAGCGAGATGTTCGGCTATGCCACCGACCTGCGTTCCAAGACTCAGGGCCGCGGCAACTACACCATGCAGTTTGCTCAGTATGAAGAAGTCCCCGCAAGCATTGCGGACAAGATTCTCGGCAAGAAGTAATTCACAACAATCTTTAGGGAGGAATTTCCAATGGCAAAGGCAAAGTTTGAGCGCAATAAGCCTCACGTAAACATTGGCACCATCGGTCACGTTGACCATGGCAAGACCACTCTGACCGCCGCGATCACGATGACTCTGGCGCAGGTAGGCGGCGCCGAGGCTATGCGCTACGACCAGATCGACAAGGCCCCCGAAGAGAAGGCCCGTGGTATCACGATCAACACCGCGCACGTCGAGTATCAGACCGAGAGACGCCACTATGCGCACGTTGACTGCCCCGGCCACGCCGACTACGTCAAGAACATGATCACCGGCGCTGCCCAGATGGACGGCGCGATCCTGGTTGTTTCCTCTGCGGACGGCCCGATGCCCCAGACCCGCGAGCACATCCTGCTGGCCCGTCAGGTTGGCGTTCCGTACATCATCGTGTTCATGAACAAGACCGACCAGGTTGACGACCCCGAGCTGCTCGAGCTGGTTGAGATGGAAATCCGCGAGCTGCTGAACGAGTACGAGTTCCCGGGCGACGACATCCCGATCGTGAAGGGCTCCGCGCTGCTGGCGCTGGAAGCGCTGACCGCCGGCAAGGATGCGAAGACCGCTCCCGAGTGCCAGTGCATCTTCGAGCTGATGGACGCTGTCGACAGCTACATTCCGGATCCGGAGCGCGCGACCGACAAGCCCTTCCTGATGCCTGTTGAGGACGTGTTCTCCATCACCGGCCGCGGCACCGTCGCGACTGGCCGTGTCGAGCG
>SFJH01000039.1 GCA_004555155.1 Clostridiales bacterium | reverse complement strand
GGAATATGACCTTCGGCAAAGATTCCGTCCAGATTCCGTCATATTTAACACGGTGTTTGATTTCACTTCACTTTTCCGCCGCTTTGAATGTGTCATTTCACCGTTCAAAGCGTGTCAAAACACAGGCGAGTTATTACGAAAGTATTGCATGTATATTTATTTTATTCGCCCGGGTACCCGCCGGACAGCGGCGGAAAGCAGGCGGAATTGTGAAATCCGCAGCGCTCTTCACCGCCGCAGATCGCAGAACCCGCTGTCCGCCGCACGGAAAGTTCAGCATAAAACCTCCCCGTTTCTGCACAAATATTCCGCAAACGCACTGGCATAATTCTTTCAAATATGATAGAATAGACGCATAGACCGAGTGAAATCGGCGAAATAAGACGGAGGTAGATATCCATGATTAAGGTTACCGTATGGAGCGAGCACGTTCAGGAACGCGGTCTGGAAGCCATCCCGGACTATGAGAAGCTGCCTCAGGACATTCAGGAGCATTTCCAGAAGTCCGCGAAGGCCATCAAGGAGGTTCATCCCAACGGCATCCACAACACGCTGAAGGACCTGCTCAGCGAGGAGGAGGACTTCCAGGTGCGCACTTGCACCCTCGAAATGCCTGAGTGCGGCCTGACCGAGGAAGTGCTCGAGGACACCGACGTGCTGGTCTGGTGGGCGCATGTGGCGCACGATCGCGTCCCCGATGAGATCGCTCTGCGCGTCAAGGAGTACGTCAACCGCGGCATGGGCTTCATCGCCCTGCACTCCGCGCACCCCTCCAAGCCCATGCAGTACATCCTGGGCACCTCCGGCACGCTGCAGTGGCGCGAGGGCGACCGCGCCCGCGTGTGGTGCACCTGCCCCACCCATCCCATCGCCAAGGGCATTCCCGCCTCCTTCGAGCTGCCCGCCGAGGAGATGTACGGCGAATACTTCGACATCCCCAAGCCCGATGACCTGGTCTTCATCAGCTGGTTCGCCGGCGGAGAGGTCTTCCGCTCCGGCTGCACCTGGACCCGCGGCTACGGCAAGATCTTCTACTTCCAGCCCGGCCATGAAACCCAGCGCAGCTACTACGTTCCCGAGGTTCGCCAGATCATCAAGAACGCCGTCCGCTGGGCCAACCCCGTCGTCCGCATGCCCAAGCTCGATTGCCCCCATGCGCAGGTTTCCGCTGAGGAGCGTTACGCGAAGTAATCCCCCAATTTCTCAGAAGCGTTTTCCCGCATTCTGCGAAACGAACCAACCGGCCAGCTGCACGCAGCTGGCCGGCATCGTTTTTGGGCCGAAAACGGTCTTGTCCCCGCTCTCCGGCGCACGCGCGGATTCTGTGCCGCGACACAAAAAGACGGAGGTCTGTTTTTGCAGACCTCCGTCCAAAAATGCTTTTTCAGCCGAACATGCTCAGCGCCGGAAGGGCGTTCAGGCTCAGCGGCGCCAGTTCTCCGGCCATCATCCGATAAAAGGCGGCGGAGCCGATCATTACGGCGTTGTCCGTGCACAGGCGCTTTGGCGGAATGTAAACCTCCAGACCGGCCCGCTTTCCCCGGCGCTCCAGCTCGCTGCGCAGCAGGGAGTTGGCGGCAACGCCGCCGGCCACGGCCACCCGCTTCGCGCCGGTATCCAGCGCGGCGGCAAGGGTCTTGTCCACCAGCAGATCCACCACGCAGCGCCGGAAGGACGCGGCCCAGTCCTTCGCATCGATCTCCTTGCCCTGCTGGCGCAGGTTGTGGGCCTGATTGATGACCGCGGTCTTCAGGCCGCTGAAGGAGAAGTCATACTTTCCCGGCGTGTGCGGATGGGGAAATTTGTAGGCATGGTCGTCGCCCTCGTCGGCCAGCTTGTCCAGCAGCGGCCCGCCGGGATACGGGATGTTCAGCACGCGGGCCACCTTGTCAAAGGCCTCGCCCGCCGCGTCATCCGTGGTGCGGCCCAGCAGCTCGTAGGAGCCGTAGCGCGTGACATTCACAATGTGGCTGTGCCCGCCGGAGGCCACCAGACAGACGAACGGCGGCTCCAGATCGGGATGGGCCACATAGTTTGCACTGACGTGGCCCTCAATATGATTGACCGGGATCAGCGGCTTGTCCGCCGCATAGGCCAGCGCCTTCGCCCAGCTGACGCCGGTGAGCAGCGCGCCCACCAGGCCGGGTCCGTAGGTCACGGCCACGGCGTCGATTTCGGAAAGCGACAGCCCGGCCTGCTTCAGCGCCTCGTCCAGCAGCGGATCGATCGCCTCCACGTGCATTCGCGACGCAATCTCCGGCACCACGCCGCCGTACAGCGCGTGCACATCGATCTGGGACGCGATGGCGTTGGCCCGCTCCACGCGCCCGTTCTCCACCACTGCGATGGCCGTCTCGTCGCAGGAACTCTCCACCGACAGGATCACCGCCGAGCCCTTTTCCCGCAGGGCGTCCGCCTTTGCGCGCATCCGCGCCTCGTAGCCCATCATTCTCTCTCCTCTTCTTTGGAAGTCAGAATCCCGATCGCCGCCGGGACCGACAGCGCCGCGATCAGCCCCAGCAGGCCAATCTGAGCGCCCATGTTCATGAACATGCCTGCCGGACAGATGCGGATCAGCAGATCCGTGTGCGGATCCAGCAGCCAGAGATCATTGGTAAACAGCAGTCTGTGGAAGAAGTTGAACGCCGAATTGAAGTCCATCGCCGCCCAAGCCGCAAAGGCTCCCAACGGAATCAGCAGCACCAGCGGCGCAATCCACGCCGCCAGCCGCACGCGCTTCCGGTTCCAGCACAGCAGCGCGCCCAGGAGCAGCATCAGCGGTCCCGCGATCAGCAGCGCATCTCTGACCTGCCGCAGCAGGACAAACAACTGCCGGCAGTCCTCCATGTGGGTCAGCTCGCGCTCGTTGAACGCAGGCTGAAGTTCTCCGAAGACTTCGACTTTCAGCGGCCCTGTCGCGGAGCCATCGTCCGTCCCAGCGGAAAAGGCATTCGGATTTCCCTTCAGACAATCCGCGAGCGCCGCATCCAAAGCAGCCAGATCCTCCTCGGAAATTCCGGCTGTATCCAGGACATTTTCCTTTGTTTGAAGCCTGTAATACAGCGCATCATCCGTGCCGATCCAGTTGACCGCCGCCAGCACGCCCGCCAATATACAGCAGACCGTGCCCAGCAGCGCCAGCGCAAAGCCCCAGCTCCTGCGCATTCCGTCCACCTCCCAACGCCGTTTCCCATAATCTTCCCGGAAAACGTCCGCTTCAAACCGCCGTTCTCCCCAAACATCCCATTCCGCCTTATGCCTCACTTTGTGCGGCTGCCACCACGGCAGCCGTGCAAAAGTTCCGGGCCCAATATCGAACCCCAAGCCGTTTCTTTGGGAGGGGACATCTCCGGTTCTTCCCGTCAAGCCCTCTCATCTCCAAAGCCACAATCCCGCGCCGCATCCCCCTTTGTGCGGCTGCCACCACGGCAGCCGTGCAAAAGATCCGTGCCCCAATATCGAACCCCAAGCCGTTTCTTTGGGAGGGGGGCGCGGGGGAGGGCTTTTCTTTTTCCAAAGAAAAGCCCTCCCCCGCATCTCCCGTCACAGCTTCTGCAGATAGCTCGTCACGAAGCCCTCGAGCTCGCCGTCCATGACGGCGTTGACATCGCCCATTTCGTAGCCGGTGCGGTGGTCCTTGACCATGGTATAGGGCTGGAAGACGTAGGAGCGGATCTGGCTGCCCCACTCGATCTTCTTGAGTTCGCCCTTGATTTCGCCCATCTGCTCCTGGCGCTGCTGGGCCTTGAGCTCGGCCAGGCGCGCGCGCAGCCAGATGAAGCACATTTCCTTGTTCTGCACCTGGGAGCGCTCGTTCTGGCACTGAACGACGATGCCGGTGGGCAGATGGGTGATGCGCACGGCGGAGTCGGTGCGGTTGACGTGCTGACCGCCCGCGCCGGACGCGCGATAAGTATCGATGCGCAGGTCCTCCTGACGGATCTCGATCTCGCCGTCGTCCTCGATGATCGGGGAGACGTCGAGCGACGCGAAGGACGTCTGGCGGCGGGCATTGGCGTCAAAGGGCGAAATGCGCACCAGGCGGTGCACGCCGCGCTCGGACTTCAGATAGCCGTAGGCATAGTCGCCCGTGACCTCGAAGGTCACCGACTTGATGCCGGCCTCGTCGCCGTCGAGCATGTCCATCAGCTTCACGGTGAAGCCCATGCGCTCGCAAAAGCGGGTGTACATGCGATAGAGCATCTGCGTCCAGTCCTGGGCCTCGGTGCCGCCCGCGCCCGCGTGCAGCGAGAGGATGCAGTTGCAGCCGTCGTATTCGCCGGTCAGCAGCGTTTCCAGCCGCAGCGTCTCCAGCGCCTCCTTGAGCGATGCGAACTCCGTCTTGATCTCCTCGGCCATCTCCTGGTCGTCGGCCTCCTCGGCCAGCTCCATCATGACCTCGATGTCGTCCGCGCGGGTGTTCAGCGACTCATAGTGCTGAATGCGGCGCTCCACGCTGCTCGCCTTCGCAGAGATCTTCTGCGCGCGGGCCGGGTCATCCCAGAAGCCCGCCGAGCCCATGTCCTCCTGATATTCCACCATCTGTTCGCGCAGATGGTCAATCTGGAGCGATTCGCCCGCCTCCGCCAGCATCCGGCGCACCTCGGCCAGATCCTGTTTGAAAATATCCATTTCCAGCATGGTAGGTTCTCTCCTTCCCCCCAGGGCTCTGCCCTGGACCCGCCAAAGGGATACATCCCTTTGGAATCCCGCCTTGCTGCCGCGTTTGGGCGGCGGCTTGTTTCGTACAATGATTTCAATGTTCGTGCTGTCGGCTGCGATGAAGGACGTGCTTCGCGAACGCAGTCATTTCCCGCTCGGATCTATGGCGGGAAATGACGTCGGTTCGAGGGGGAAGCATCCGAAACGCAGCCCAGGATTCAAGCGCCGACCACCGGCGCGCAGAATCCGCCGCAGAAGCGCGGCAGCAATTGCATCAGGGCTCAGCCCTGCCGCAGCAGTTTTTGTATTTTTTGCCGGAGCCGCAGGGGCAGGGATCGTTGCGCCCCACCTTGGCGGCGGCCTTTTTGGGGGCCTTGGGCTGGGCTTCGGCGTCGCCGTGGGTGGCGGAAACGGGCTGGGCGACCTGCTTGCGCTCAACGGGGCGCGCGAGCACGGTGAAGTACAGGCGGCGCAGCGTGTCCTCCTGGATCAGGTGCACCATTTCCTCGAACATGTCGTAGCCTTCGCGCTTGTACTCGATGACGGGATCCTTTTGGCCGTAGGCGCGCAGGCCAATGCCGTCGCGCAGCTCGGTCATGGCGTCGATGTGGTCCATCCAGCGGTTGTCCACCGCGCCCAGCAGGGCAACGCGCTCGAACTCGCGCATGTCCAGCTTGGCGTCGGTCCACATCTTTTCGCGCATCTCGTAGATGCGGTTGGCGCGCTCCTCCAGCTTGGCGATGAGCTCCTTCTTCAGATGCTCATGGCACTCGTCGTAGGCCTTGCGCACGCCGCCCTTGTCGATGCAGAGCTTTTCCAGGTATTCGGCAAGGCCGGTGAGGTCCCAGGATTCCAGATTGCCCTCGTCGCCCACATGGCGATTGACGGCCTCCTCGATGAGCGTGTGGCGCATCTCGAAGATCTTTTCGCGCATGTCGCCGCCCTCGAGCACCTCGCGGCGCTGGCCGTAGATGATCTCGCGCTGCTGGTTCATCACGTCGTCGTACTGGAGGACGTGCAGGCGGATGTCGTAGTTCTTGCTCTCCACGCGCTTCTGGGCGTTTTCGATCTGCTTGGAGACGATGCTGAATTCAATGGCCTCCTCGCCGCCGGCGGTGAGCTTCTCCAGCATGGGGCGGAAGCGGTCGGAGCCGAACAGGCGCATCAGATCGTCCTCGAAGGAGATGAAGAACTGGCTGGAGCCCGGGTCGCCCTGACGGCCCGCACGGCCGCGCAGCTGGTTGTCGATGCGGCGGGACTCATGGCGCTCGGTGCCGATGATGTGCAGGCCGCCGAGCTTGACCACCTCGTCGTGGCCCTTCTTCGTCTCGATGGAATACTTTTCCATCAGTTCGCGGAAGACCTTGCGGGCCTCCAGCACCTCGTCGGGGACATGCTCGTTGAAGCCGATGGCGTCCTCGATCACCATCTCGTCGTAGCCGGCCTGGCGCATCTGCTTGCGGGCCAGGAATTCGGCGTTGCCGCCCAGCAGGATGTCGGTGCCGCGGCCGGCCATGTTGGTGGCGATGGTGACCGCGCCCACCTTGCCGGCCTGGGCGACGATTTCCGCTTCCTTTTCGTGGAACTTGGCGTTCAGCACCACGTGGGGAATGCCGCGCATGGACAGGAGTTTGCCCAGGAACTCGCTCTTCTCCACCGACACGGTGCCCACCAGCACGGGCTGGCCGGTCTTGTGGCGCTTTTCGATTTCGTCCACCACGGCCTGATACTTGGCCTTCTGGGTGACGAACACGGCGTCGTTCATGTCGTTTCGGATCATCGGGCGGTTGGTGGGAATGGTGACGACATCCAGCTTGTAGATGCCGTTGAACTCCTCCTCCTCGGTCTTGGCCGTACCGGTCATGCCGGAGAGCTTGTGATACATGCGGAAGTAGTTCTGGAAGGTGATGGTGGCCAGCGTCTTGCTCTCGCGCTCGACCTTCACGCCCTCCTTGGCCTCGATGGCCTGGTGCAGGCCGTCGGAATAGCGGCGGCCCACCATCAGGCGGCCGGTGAATTCGTCGACGATGACCACCTGGCCGTCCTTGACGATGTAGTCCACGTCGCGCTTCATCATCTTGTGGGCGCGCAGCGCGCCCAGGATGTGGTGATACAGCTCCTGGTTTTCGGGATCGGTGAGGTTCTCCACGTTGAAGAACGCCTCGGCCTTGCGCACGCCGCGCTCGGTCAGCGCGATGGTCTTGTCCTTCTCGTCCTTGGTGAAGTCGCCCTCGGTCTCCACCTCGCCGTCCTCGTTCTCGATCTGCTCGGTGAGGCCCCGGGCGACGAACTGGTTGGCGTGCTCGTACATGCTGGTGGACTTGTCGCCGCGGCCGGAGATGATCAGCGGCGTGCGGGCCTCGTCGATCAGGATGGAGTCCACCTCGTCGACGATGGCGAAGTTCAGCTCGCGCTGCACCATGCGCTCCTTGTAGGTGACCATGTTGTCGCGCAGATAGTCGAAGCCGAACTCGTTGTTGGTGCCGTAGGTGATGTCGGCATTGTAGGCGGTCTGGCGCTCGGCGGGATCCAGATCGTGCACGATCAGGCCGACGGTGAGGCCCAGGAACCGGTACAGCTTGCCCATCCACTCGGACTGGAACTTGGCCAGATAGTCGTTGACGGTGACGATGTGCACGCCCTTGCCCGGCAGTGCGTTCAGCACGGCGGGCAGCGTGGCGGTCAGGGTTTTGCCCTCACCGGTGCGCATCTCCGCGATGCGGCCCTGATGCAGCACGATGCCGCCGATGAGCTGCACGTCGAAGGGGCGCTGGCCCAGCACGCGCACCGCCGCCTCGCGCACCAGCGCGAAGGTCTCGGGCAGCAGGTCGTCCAGCGAGGCGCCGCTCTGGGCCTGCGCGCGCAGCGACGCCAGCTTTTCGCGGATGCCGTCATCCGTCAGCTTCTGCATATCGCCCTCGAGGGCGTTGATCTTCTCAACTGTCTTCTGCAGCCTCTTGATCTCGGCCTCATTGCTCTGGCCGAGGAGCTTGCGCAAAAAATCGAACATCTAATTTCCTCCATATAATTCGCGGCCCTGCCGCGGGGCTGGTTCAACTCATTTTGCATTATATCACGGTTGGAAGAATTTGACAACCGGATCGCAAAGGCTCCGGCGCGACTATTTCGCCGGGCCGGCGCGGAACCTCCCCTGACGGCTCATGAGCTTCAGCGCCGCGCAGCGCAGGATCAGGAACGCGGCCAACAGGTCGAAGATGACCGCAGCGCCCGCGCTGATCACGACGTCCAGCACCGCGCTGCGCACGGACGCGCCGAAGTCCAGCAGCGCGCGGCCGTCCTTCTCCACCTCCAGCACGCGGCCGCGGCGGCTGAGCCGAAGCGTCAGCGCGTCGCCGGGCTGGATTTCGGCGTTCAGCGCGTCGAAAACATCGCCCACCTGGCTGCGCATCAGCGTATAGACCGTGCCGTCCCCGGCGGTGATTTCCATGCGCGGGACATAGCTGTCCTGACCGGTGATGACGCAGCCCGCGACAATCACTTCACAGGCCTGCGCGCTCTCGCGGCTCAAAAACAGCGTGTCGCCCGCATTTCTCCACAAAAGCCCCGACCCGGCGATCAGCAGCGCCGCCAGCGCCAGCAGCACGGGCACGGAATTCGCGAGGGGCGCGTCCACCTGCTGCCCCAGAATCAGCTTGATCTTCTGTTTCATATTCTTCTCCTTACGGGATCGATTCAAACTCGCCCAGCCCGCGGAACAGCCGGGTTGCGGTAAAGCGCAGGCGCTCGCCCCGCTTCATGGACTTCTCGAAGGTCAGATAGGCGCGCCGTCCGGCGTCCACCACCTGCCGGTTGATCGCCGCGCGGGCATAGACGCCCATGGCCACCCCATCGGCAAAGGCGATGAAATCGGAATTCTTCGTCTGCGCGCACACGCGCCGGGCAAAGGCGCCGGGGGTCTCGCCGCTGATGGGCGACTGTCCCGTCTGGGCCAGCAGCGTCAGAATCGAGCGATACAGGATCATCGCGGCCTGCTGCGCGGTTTTGGCCTTTGCACTCAGCCGGATGGGATCCGTTGCCGCCAGCCTTGCGCGGATCCACAGCGCCGCCAGCGCGATCAGAATCAGCAGCAGCAGAATCGCCAGCAGAATCCACAGCCAGGTGAAGTCCCGGTCGGGCTCGTCCCTCTGATCGGGCTGCTGGCCGATGGGCGCGGGCGTGGGCGTGCTCTCGCCGCTCTGCGGCTCGGGAGAGGGCGTGGGATCGTCCTGCGCGCCGTCCTGCGGCGGCGGGGTCGCGCCGTCGTCGGGATTCGGCGTAGGGGTCGGCGCGGGCGTCGCCGTGGGCTCGGGGGTGCTTTCGGTGGGCGGCGGCACATTCTCGTCGTCGGCGGTGTCGTTCTCATCCGGACCGCTGCCGTCTGAGCCGCCGCCGGAGCCGTTGGCCGGATCAAACGCCACCCAGCCCAGGCCGCTGAAGTAGACCTCCGTCCAGGCGTGGGCGTCCTCTCCGGTGACGATCACAGGCGCTGTGCCGTTCGTCCGGATGGAGTAGCCCTCCACATACCGCGCGGGCAGTCCCGCGATGCGGCACATCACCGTCATTGCAGAGGCGAAATAGCTGCAATATCCCTCCCGATCGTCCAGCACGAACTGTGAGACAAAATCGCGGTCGTAGTCGGGATAGTCCGGCGTGAGCGTATAGGTGCAGTTGCTGCGAAGCCAGCTCTGAATGGCCGCGGCCTTGTCGTAGGCATTGCCGCAGTCGCGGGTCAGCCCGATGGCCAGCGCGTACACGCCCTCCTCGATGGTGTCGGGCAGCTGGGTGCAGCTTTCCAGGATGGCGGCATAGTCGCCGTCGTTCTTCTCCTGTGCCGCGATCACCGCCGCGCGCACCCTTTCCGGATCGCCGGTCTGCCGGCCCGTCAGCGCATAGGCGTCCCCCGCCTCCACCGGCCGCGACAGGAAGATCTCGCCCAGAGAATTGTAGTACAGCGCGGTGCCCATGTCCATCGACAATTCTTCCATGCGCGCGGGCACAAACAGCGAGCTGGTGCCCGTATCCAGGAATTCCACGGAGACGTTCACCGGGTCAAACGCCTCGTTGCCCCGCATGCAAAACACGCTCTCGCGGACATAGCGCCGGGTGAAATCGTAGTACAGATACCGGGCCTTCGCGTCGGGATCCACCCAGGCGTAGCCCGTATAGGTGCGGCGGATCGCGCCGCGCAGCAGCACATCCGCATCAGCGGTCACCTGCATCACCGCGTCGGTGCTGGGATTCGCCGGGCCGCCCAGACAGGTCACGACCTCGCCGTCGATCTCCGCGCCATGGTTGTAGCCTTCGGTGCTGATGGTGAAGGGCACACGCTCCTTGTTGAAGCGGAAGTAGTCCTCGAACACCGCGCGCACGGACTGCGCCGCCCGCTCCAGCGGCGCCCAGGTGAGCCGTCCCGAGGGCACGAGCAGAAACGCCAGCGCCACGGCCAGTCCCACCGGGATCAGCGCTCGCCACGCGCCCGCGTCCCGCGCCACCTCGCCCGACAGCGCGAACGCCGCCAGCGCCGCGATCAGGCCGGGCACGGCTCTGCCGAAGGACATGCTCTCGCACATCGCATAGCTGCCAATGAACACGGCAAAATAGAGGATCAGCGCAAACATCGTGCCGCCGCGGCGGCTGACCAGCGCGTACAGGCACAGCCCCAGCAGCGCGGAAACCATCATCGCCAGCGCGCTGCCCGCCCGGGCCAGCGTCTGTGCATCCAGCGCCGCGTCCGCGCTCACCTTCGAAACCGCCCAGGCGCGCAGCGCGCCGAACGCGTCCAGATTGAACGCTACCGCCGTTGCCGCCAGCGCCGCGCCCGCAATCGCGCACACCGCCGCCAGCGCGCCGGAGCATCCGCCCAGTCCCAGCAGCAGCGCCGCGAGCAGGCCGGGCAGATAGGCGAAGGCCGCGCCGCAGGGAAGTCCCATCGCGGTCAGCAGCACGCTCGTCGAAGCGCCCGCCATCAGCGCGGCCAGCGCGACGGCAATGCCCGTTCTCAGTAATCGGTTGTTTTTATTCATAGCCTTCCTCTCTCGCGCATGCGTCCATTCCAGGGGATTCGCCCGCGCCGGCGGCTCCTCTCCACACGGAGGCAGAGCCGCAGATCAGAATTGAAGCGATTGTCTGTCGGAATTGCACACCGGATCAGAAGTCGCACTCGTCGTCCGGATCCTCCCCGCGGCGGCGGCTCTCCGCCTTCCAGGGATCCGCGCGCTCCACCTGGACGTTGCCCATTTTCAGCCGCTCCAGCAGCTCCATGGACTCGCTGCGGGGATCGTCGCTGACCCAGATCAGGCGCACCTGCACGCCGCTGCGCTGCATGCGCAGCGCCAGGTCGGCGGTGCGCATGGTCAGATTGGTCGTGGCGAGCACCGCGCCGCCGGTGCGCTGCATGCGCGACATCATCTGCGCCAGCACCTGCTCGTAGCCGTAGGGGCTGTCGAACTGCACGCGCAGCAGCGCGTCCGCAAACGCCGGAAGTTCCGACGCGTAGCGCCCCGAAACCTCTCCGGGACTGGCGCTGGTCAGCGGCATCCGCACGGGATAGCCCGCGTCCAGCTGCGCCTTCGCCACCGCCAGACAGCTTTCACAGATGCAGTCCTCGGCGCTGAGCTGCTGATCCTTCAGCGCGGTGATCTCCGAAAGATCCGGTATGATCAGCGTATCCGGCCGGGCGCTCTCCTCATAGGTGCGCACCATGACCTCCCGGCGGCGCATGGACAGCTTCCAATGCACCTTTTTCAGGCTGTCGCCGTCCTGCCAGGCGCGCACGTCCGACGGCGACGCCGCGTCCTCCGACGCCCGCGCCATGCACTCCGGGCCCATATCGATGCTCTTCAGCGGCATCTCCTGCGCCGTCTGCACCCGGGGCAGCACCTCCATGTGGATCTGCTTCATGCCCGGATTGCGCGAAATGGTGAACAGGCCGAACATGTCCCGGGCGGAAATCTTCGCAACGCCCGCGTCATACACGCCGCGATGGGGGCACTGGATCACGTGCCGGAACGACCGCTCCACAAACGGCGGCGTATGCACGCTGATCTCCTGCGTGGGTGCGAAGGACGAGGGCACCCGCACCTGCACCCGCACGGACGCCACCGGCAGCAGCGACGTATGCCGCACCGTGAACACCGTCATCAGCGTATCGCCCCTCGTTACCCGGCTGCGCACGCCCTTCATGTCGATCCTGACCGTCCAAAGCGTCCACACCGCCGAAACCAGTCCCAGCAGGATCATCGCCAGAAGCAGATCAAACAGCAGATAGTACGCGCGCGTGCCCGTGGACAGCCCCGCCGCCAGCAGGGTGATCATCGCGGCCAGCGCGCCGATCAGCCGCCCGTTCATTTCACCTTCACCGGCACCTGCACGGCGCCCATCACGTTGGCCAGAATCCGCTCGGCGGTCATATTGCGCATGCGGGCCTCCGGCGAGAGCACGAGGCGATGCGCCAGCACCGGCTCGGCCATCTGCTGAACGTCCTCGGGCGACACGTAGTCGCGGCCGTCCAGCAGCGCATGGGCCTGGGACGCGCGCAGCAGCGAAATCGCCGCGCGGGTGGACACGCCCAGCTGCAGCGCGCCGGTCTTTCGGGAAGCCGCCGCGATGGCGGAGATGTAGGCGCGAACCTCCCTGGAGGAGTACACCTTTTCCACCTCCTGCTGCAGAAGCACGATATCGCCGCTGGTGCAGATGGGGCGCAGCTCCTCCATGGGGCGCTTGCCGGAGGTATAGCGCTCCAGGATGTCGGTCTCCTCCTCGGCGGTGGGATAGCCGATGGAGATGCGCATGAAGAAGCGGTCCAGCTGGGCCTCGGGCAGCGGATAGGTGCCCACGAAGTCCACCGGGTTCTGCGTCGCCAGCACGATGAACGGCTGGGGCACGGCGTAGGTCGTGCCGTCCACGGACACCTGGCCCTCCTCCATGACCTCCAGCAGCGACGACTGGGTCTTGGGCGACGTGCGGTTGATCTCGTCCGCCAGCACGATCTGGCTCATGATCATGCCCGGCCGGTACTCCAGCTCGCCGGTCTTGAAGTTGGCGATGGAGAAGCCGGTGATATCGCTGGGCGTGATGTCGGGCGTGAACTGGATGCGCTTGAACGAGCAGTCCAGCGACTTCGCCAGTGCGCTGGCCAGCGTGGTCTTGCCCACGCCCGGCACGTCCTCGATCAGCACATGGCCGCGGCAAAGCACGGCGATCATCATCAGCTCCACCGCCTTCTCCTTGCCCACGATCACCTTGCCCACATTCTTCGTCAACAGCTGCGCGAAGCGTTGCGTTACCTGCATAATTCTTATCTCCTTTGAAAGCGCTCGGAAATTCCAACTTATATTGGACTTGGATTCTGCCGGTTTGGTTCCATCGGCGCACAGTGCGCCCAGAATCCCAGCTTTAGTATACAAAATCGACTTCAACATTACAAGTTCAACTTTCCCAAAAGCGCATCATTGTGCTATAATATTAAAAACCGCGCCACATTTCAATCCGAATCTGAGGAGGTGGTTGTTCTGAAACCGCTCATCTCCCCCGCCGCCATGCTCGAGCGCGAGCGGAACTACTTTCAGACCAGCGGCGTGAAGTCCATCGACGCAATGGAGCGCGCCGCCCGCGCGCTGGCCGACGCCGTCTCTGCCGCTGTGCCCGCAGGATCGGCCATCCACCTGGCCTGCGGCACCGGCAGCAACGGCGGCGACGGTCTGGCCTGCGCGCGGCTGCTTAGCGGGCGCTATCGCTGCACGGTCCTCCTGCCCGAGCCGCCGAGGTCTCCGGACGCCGTCGCCAACCTCGCGCGCCTGGAGCGCGTGCCCGTGCTGTCCATGCAGGAGCTGCCCAATCTGCCCGTTCCGGCCGCCTGGGTGGACGCGCTGTTCGGCACAGGTTTGTCCCGCCCGCCAAGGGAGCCCTGGGCCGCGCTGATCCGCCGGATAAACGCCGACCGCGATCATGGCGCAAAGGTGTTCTCCGCCGACATTCCCTCCGGCCTGAACGGCGCGACGGGCCAGGCCTATCACCCCTGCGTCCGCGCGGACAAGACCGTGACCTTCCAATACGTCAAATCGGGCATGGTGCTGGCCGACGGGCTGGACGTCTGCGGCGAGATCGCCGCGGCGGACATCGGCTTCCCCCCGAGCGCCTTCGAGCCCACCGGCTGCGCGCTGTGGGAGCCGTCCGACCTGACAATGTGGGTTCCGCCCCGCCGGCGCAACATCCACAAGGGACTGTGCGGACATCTGCTGATCGTCGCCGGCTCCTTCGGCATGGCGGGCGCGGCGGCGCTGTGCGCATCGGCGGCGCTGCGCTCCGGCGCAGGGCTGGTGACCGTCGCCTGCGTGCGCTCCATCGTGCCCATTCTGCAGAACCTCGTGCCCCAGGCCATGTGCGTCCCGCTGGAGGAGCGGGACGGCGCGATTGCGCCCGAGGCCCGACCTGCGCTGGAAAGCGCGCTGCGGGGCAAGAATGCCGTCGTCATCGGCTGCGGACTGTCCCGGCGCGCCGACCCCGGCGCACTGGAGGCCGTGCTCGACAGCGGCTTGCCCGCCGTGATCGACGCGGACGCGCTGAATCTGCTCAGCGATCAAATCGGGATGATGAAGCGCCTCGGCCGGCATCACGTGCTGACGCCCCATCCCGGCGAGGCGGCGCGGCTGATTCCCGGCCTGGACGTCTCCGATCCGCTCGCCGCCGCCCGCCGGCTGAATGCGCTGGGCGCGACGGTGCTGCTCAAGGGCGCATCCTCGGTGATCATCGGCGACGGCGAGCCCGCTGTCAGCGCGTCCGGCTGCTGCGGTATGGCCCGCGGCGGCAGCGGCGACATTCTCTCCGGCATCCTGGGCGCGCTGCTGGCCGACACCTCCTCGCGCACGCCCGCAGTGAGCGCCGTCTGCGCCAGCGAGATCCACGGTCTGGCCGGGGAGCGCGCCCAGCGGAAGTACGGCTCCCGCGCGATGAACTCGAAGGACATCCTCGAGTTTCTGCCGGAGGTGTTCCCGGGATGACCGATCCTTCCAGCCGGATGCATCCGGATGACATCCCATCCCTGCCCGCGCAGCTGCGCAGGCTGCTGCGCCCGCTGCTGCCGGATCGCGCGTTTCTGCACCGCGCCCGCGGCGACGCGACGTTCATCACCGACGCCCCCCGCCATACCTCCGACCCGCTTCTTCCCCGGTTCGAAGCCGCAGGCTTTCGCTGCACCCTTCAGGGCAGCTGTCTCCTGCTCTCCCCCGGGCCCGCATTTCTGACCGAGTTTGAACGAAACCACCCCGAACCTCCGGACTTTCTGTGCGCATCGCTTCTGCGCTTTCGCGGCCGGCCTCCCTGCGAGGAATCGCTGGCGCTGTTCGCCGTGGGCGTGCGGCTGCTGGAGTCCGGCGACGCCCGCGAGCGCGAGCAGTACGCCCGCCGCGCCCGCAGCCTGGCCGCCGTCTGCCTTCGGAAAGACCTCGGCGGCGCATATGCCTGCGCGCTCCTCATCCAAAAACCATTCTGAAAGGAGAACCTGTTATGAAACTGAAATGGTACGGACACTCCTGCTTCGGCATGACCTTTGAAAACGGCACGACGCTGATCACCGATCCCTTCGACGACACCGTGGGCTATCCCCTCTGCACGGCCCGCGCGGACGCGGTGCTGTCCAGCCACGACCACTTCGACCACAACCACATTCAGTCCGTTTCCGGCAATCCGAAGCTGATCAACACCCCCGGCGCACATGAGATCAACGGCGTGCGCATCACCGGCACCCATTCCTTCCACGATCCCGAGCAGGGCAAGCTGCGCGGCGAAAACGTGATCTTCGTCGTGGAAGCCGACGGACTGCGCATCGCCCATCTGGGCGACCTGGGCCACATGCCCAATGAGGAGCAGCTCAAGGCCATCTCCGACGTGGACGTGATGCTCATTCCCATCGGCGGCACGTTCACCATCACCACGCCCCAGGCCGTCGAGGTCATTGCACAGGCAAAGCCCCGCACCGCCATCGCCATGCACTTCAAGAACGATCGCTGCGGCTTCCCCATCACCGATGCCAGCGAGTTCATCTCCCTCACCGGCGCGGTCGAAATGCCCGGCGAACTGGAGATTGCCCCTGAAACCAGGCTTCCCGCCGCCGTCGTCATGAAATACGAATAACCGCCTTCATTCGACAGACGGAGCGCCTTTCCGCGCTCCGTCTGTTAATTTTGTAAACTTTCAAAAACCGCTTGACAATTCATGCCCGATGATATATAATAAATCTCGCGTTGAACGAGACGCGCTGATGTAGCTCAGTCGGTAGAGCGCATCCTTGGTAAGGATGAGGTCGCCGGTTCGAATCCGGCCATCAGCTCCACAGATCAACCAGAAATGGTTGATCTTTTTTTGCGTTCCTGTACAAAAAATGCCCTTACTCCGCGCAAATGTATACTATACATTGCTAACCCAGCGTCCGGTCTGCTAAACTTCCAGCTAAACGCTGGAAATTTTGATGTCAGACGCTTCCGTGCGCATGGACTGCGCCGTTTAGCAGACTCTGCAGCAGCTGCTGAACCAATTCGGGGTTCTGCTGCAATTTTTGCAGGACGATGGACGGATCGTCGTCTGCTAAACGCTCGTTTTGCTGGCCCGGATAGAAGCTCGCCTCCACCATTTTTGCCAGCGCCCGCTTTTCCGAATCCAAAACCTCGTTGTAATTGCTCATGAGCACCTCGGGGGACTGGCCAGCATTGTCGGCGACGAGCTGGTAGTTGTTCTGCGTCAGCCGAACCTTGTGCATCTGTCCCGACTTCCGCAATCCCTGAAAGTCAATTCGTTCCGATTCAGGGATTCCCATCTCCTGCTGACACTTGCGGAAGCCACGCACCAGATAGCAGGGGTCAAGCGGCGTGCCGTCCGGCTGGCAGATCAACAGGCCGTGATCGTGATACTCTTCGCGGAAGAAATCCTTGCAGCGCTGGATGTCCTGAAGCCGCTCCGCGATCTCGTGAATCAGCGGAACCGTAAGGTACTGCTTTCTGTGGCTGCCCGCCGTCTTCGGGGACTTCAGGATCAGCGAGCTTTTGCTGCCCGCAACCTTCTTTGGAAAGACCTCGATCAGTTCTTCCTTTGGAAGCTCCCGAATCGAATCGTCCGATACGCGCTGAACCTGACGGGAAATCCAAAGACTCCCCTCCTTCAGATTGATATGAATGGCCAGATGAATCAGCCTGTCGTCCTTGATGGAATCCAGTATCTTCGAGACCTGCTCCGGCGACCATGCGCGGCGCTTCTGCGTCTTCTCCACCGGGGGCGTCGTTTCGGGAATCCTCTGGATGTATCCCCACTTCAGCGCCGTTGGAAAGCCTGCCGTCAGGACGACGTAACACTTCTTGATGGACGATGATGAAAGCGTCGGCGCACTTCCAGGCGCTTTGCCATAGCTCTTTGGCCCCTTGCAGGGCTTGCGGCTGAGTGCATCCAGAAAATCATCCACGTCCTCCGAAGTGATCCGGCTCATAACCATATCGCCAAAGTACGGCAGAATGTGATTCTCCAGATTCTGACGATAGCTGTCGTAAGTGTTCGGCGAAAGCCGCTTCTTCCGAACGTGGAAGGGCAGCCACTTCTCGGCAAATTCGCGGTAGGTCTTTTGAGTATTGTCCGCATTCCGAACGCCATGCGGCATCGGAACAGGGTTTTCAGGCTTCATCTGTTCAGATACCGCCTTTGCAATCATGCTGCGGCGCCTGTATTCGAGCGCCTCCTTGGTGACCTCAGAGCGGAGCTGGTTTTTCTGAAGCGAATCAATGTATGCCTTCCGCTTCAGCGCTTCAACCTCCGTCATATAGGTCTCCCAGATCTGCTTCCTGTGCCCAAGTTCATCGAAGTAGGTATAAACCACATTGTGGGAATTGCCTCTGACCGTATAGGTTGCCATAATCCTCATCCTTTCATGGGCTGCGGATCAGAGAGCGTTGAACTGGTCGTTCAGCCAGTGATCAAAGGACTCTTTATGAATCCTGACGCAACGCTTCCCGAGCCGAAGCACCTTAAATTCCGTCGTCGTTTCGCAGAGGTCATAAGCTTTGCGAAGGCTCACACCCAGAATTTTTGAAACCTGTTCTGCGGTGTAGGTACGCTGGACGGTCTCATTGCAAGAGTTGATTGCTTCCATCTTCATTCTCCTTTCCACAAAATGACCAGCACGTACCCATATTGTAATCCTCCCGGTGATGGGAGGCAAGGATACGGCTAATATCTATCCAATCATGACGAGTCGTCAAAAGAAACCGGTTACGAGTTGCAGCTGGCCATGCCGCACCATAGCCCCGCAGATGCCGCTGCTCCCCGAGCTGGCGTGCATCGCAGGAACTCCCCCTCTAGTCTGTGGGAGGCCGTGAAGAAGTATCATTGGCCCCTCGCAGGGTCGTCGCGTTCTGCCAGCCACGGCAGTTATGGCGGATCAGACGCCGCCGCCCGCTCGCCTGCGAGGGATATGTACCCGTAACCAGATGTGTAGTTTTCAAGGTTCTTCAAAGGCTCTCGCCGTATCTCGGCGACAAATGAATTTTACTATATATGCAGCTTTTTGGCGACTCGCCGGTTGCTTACAAACGGAGCGATTTCAGTCAGCAGTTTGCTAGCAATTTCCTACAGCCTCTCGTCTATCGCATTCAGCATGTCAATCACCGTCCTAAGTTCAGTTCTTATGGAATTTTGTTGTCTCTTTCCCAGGATAAGATCGTTCATATCTGCACCAGTCAAGTCGGCTATATCAACGATCAGGTCAAGCGAAGGCTTCCGATGCCCGATCTCAATTTGTGACAAATAGCCACGGTTGATGAAAAGCATCTCAGAAAACTCCATTTGGGAGCAGTTCATTTTCTTCCGCAACGCTGCAATTCTGCGTCCCAGTGCAACAGCATCATACTTCATACCATTTCCCTCCGTTTCGGTATTGCGTGATAACGGGCGACCGAAAGAGAGGGAGGCGGGGATCGGCACCGGGGTCGGACTTCGGAACAGGTCGTGCCTAAGCCCTGTACAGACGCAAAAGTACCCGAGGAGTATGAAACCTCTCGGGTACATGCAGTTATATATTCGTTTCTATACTGCCAAATTTCACCTGTGTTGCCGGACTGTCCCGGAGGGGAAGCTACGCTTTTTTTAGCAGGTGAAGTTCATGGGTACTCGGCAAGAGGGCACAGAACATCACGGCAGCAAACCTCCTGTATGCCGCCGTGACTTGCATCATTGGTTTTGACGAAAAACGGCGGCTCTGAAAGATCAAAGCCGCCTTAGGGTAACGTGAAAATGGCATGGAAATGCTCCTGCCGGTCAGCGGCTTTTTTCTTTTTGCCGCTGGGCAGGTTGGACATACTTTAATACAATTCCCTTTTATCGCATAAGTGGCGCACCTGCTGTGAACTTACTTACTATATCTTACGCCACAAATCGCAAGATCGAAGCATTGCAAAGGGCTTTCAGGGACACGAGCCGTTCCCCGAAACTGCATGCTTTCAGGTGTTCATCTCCCCCGTGAACGGTATCCCAGCATTGGCCCAGATTCTTCACTCGATGATGTGAGTGTGAAACTAAAAAGTCAGTATTATGAAAATACAAATCGTTCAAATCGAATAACCCGAAATGTAGAATTACATCAGGTGATGTTATGAAGATGGAACGAGATGAACGACGATTTGATTTCCATGATATAGGTCTTGCAATCAAGCGGTCGAGAGAGGCCAGCGGGATGACGCAGGAACAACTGGCTTATATTGTCGACCGCTCCCCACGGACGATCATGTATAACGAAAACGACGGTCAGCACCCCAGCCTCAACACTTTTTATCAGATGGTCACGATGTTCGATATATCTGTAGACCAATACTTCTATCCTGCACATAATTCGGACAGCAGTCGCAGAAAACGGATCGACGCCATGTTGAACTCGCTGGATGAAAAGGACTTGCAGGTTGTTGAAGCAATGATACAGGCATTGAAGAACGTCAGAGAAACAGAGGCGGGGTAAGAGGGCCTTCGTTTTACAGGGTTTCATCTGTGCTGCTAAATCGCAAACGATTCTTTTATAATTATATAAGCTGTTTTTGACGTTCTGATCTTACGACCAGAACGTCAAATTGTTTATTTGGCAGTCCCCCCTAACCGTGCAAAAGCGCTTCGTCAGGGCTTGAAAGGCGTATATCCACTGAGATTTGAATACCTCATGTTTTTGTATGCCGGTCTTTACGATATGGCTGTGCCCACCGAAGGGAACAGGTTCGCGTCGGTGTGGGGGAGGAAGCAGGCGGCGACGAAGGCGTCCATGTAGCCCGGCTCGGTGGAGAGCTCCAGATAGGTCATGCCCCGGGCCAGCTCGTCCACCTTCTCCCGGGCCGCACTGCTGGTGAGCATGGCGTAGGCCCCGGAGAGCGATGAGTTGCCGATGTAGCTGAACAGCGCAGGATCGATGTCCGGCAGCATGCCGATGGTCACGGCGTTCTGCATGTTGATGCCGCTGCCGATGCCGCCCGCCACGTAGACGTGGCCCAGCACGGAGGGATCCATGCCCATGGAGCCCAGCATGGTCATGGTTGCCGAAAAGATCGCGCCCTTCGCGCGGATGAAGTTGTCGATGTCCACCTCGTTGATCTCCACGTCCCGCACCGCGCCGCTGTCCTCCTTGAAGGCGAGCACGTAGCTGCCCATGCCGTGTTCGTCGCGGCGGATGCGCCGGCCCTCCCGGGAGAACTTGCCCTTGCCGTTGATGATCCCCGCGCGGAACAGCTCCGCGATCACGTCGATGATGCCCGAGCCGCAGATGCCCACCGGGTGCTCCGTGTTGCCGATGGTGGTGAAGCTCGGCTCCATGGTTTCCCGGTCGATGGTGCAGGAATCGATTGCGCCGTCGGTTGCGCGCATGCCGCAGGAGATGTCGCCGCCCTCGAAGGCCGGGCCTGCCGAGCACGCGCAGGACATCATGAACTCATTGTTGCCGAACACCAGCTCGCCGTTGGTGCCCAGGTCGATGAACAGCGAAAGTTCCTCCCGGTTCCACAGCATCGAGGCGAACGCGCCCGCGGTGATGTCGCCGCCGACGTAGGAGCCGATGTTGGGCGCGAGGATCAGCTTCGCCTCGGGGTGCAGCCCCAGGTGCAGGGAGCTGGCGCGAATGTCGTCCGCGTGGAAGAAGCTGGGAATGTAGGGATCCATGCGCACCGGCTCGGCGTCCAGGCCCAGCAGCAGGTGGTTCATGGTGGTGTTGCCCGCCAGACACATGCGGTAGACCTGCCTAGGGTTCAGCTTCGCCGAGGCGCACATCTCCTGAATCAGCGGACGCAGGGATTCGTCGATGACGGCGCGCTGCAGGCGCTCGCTTCCGCCCTCCCGACCGGATTCGATGATGCGGTTGATCACGTCCGCGCCATAGCGGATCTGCCCGTTGCCGGTGGAGGCCTTTGCCAGAATGGAGCCGTTCTCCAGGTTCACCAGGATCGCCGCCACCGAGGTGGTGCCCAGATCGACCACCAGCCCTGCGATGGGCGCGGGATCGCTTGCGGGCAGCACGTCCAGCACGGTGACGCGCTCATCCTCCGTCTCGATCACGCAGCGCACGGTGAAATCGCTCTCCCGCAGCACCCGCGCCAGCTTCTTCAGCGCCACGAAGCAGAGTACGATTTTCTGCGCGCCGGTGAGTTCCTTCAGCTTCCATGCAAGGCGCTCGTTGTCGGGCATGGTATCGTCGGCGCTGGGCGCATCCATCGCCACGGTCACGGCGGAGAGGTTGGTTCCGAATCCGATGCCCGCCTCCACGATCTCCGCCTTGGTCTGGTTGAAGATGGCCAGCTCCTTCTCTGAGGAGATGTCCGCCACCTTCATGCGGCTGCGGTAGGCCGAGGCGATGTCCGGCACCTCCACGGTCACGTCGGAAACCAGCCTGCTCACGCAGGAGAGCCGCCAGCCCGCGGCGTACTCCTCGTCGGAGATGTGGCGGGTCCGGGGGGAATCCAGCTCGCCGGAGACGAGCTTCACCTTGCACTTGCCGCAGGCCCCGTTGCCGGAGCAGGGCGCGTCGATGGCCACGTTCGCACGCTGCGCCGCCGCCAGCAGGTTGTCGCCCTCGGATGCGTGCAGCAGCACCTCCGTGCCGCCGACCTTGAATGTTACGCTTACCATAGTTTCCCTCCTTACAAAAAAAGGAGAATGCCCACAACGGCGCATTCTCCCATGCTTCTGGCTCAGATCTCCAGGTAGGAGTCGGCATAGAGGTTGTTGTTTTTGATGATGTCGCAGCTCTTGATGGTCTCCATCAGGCGCAGGTCGCAGGGGTTGACGATGGCGCTGGTCAGACCCTGCATCATCGCCATGGCTACCAGGGCGCTGTCCATGATGGGGCGGATGTGCTTGGGCATGCCGTTGGAGTTGTTGGACAGGCCTCCGGTGGAGTTGAGGCCCATGTCGGAGAACATCTTGATGGCCTCCAGCACCTCCAGCTGCTTGTCCTGCATGCCCTTGACCACCAGGAACAGCGGATCGAACCACAGATCGTCGCTCTCCATGCCAAGGCTCAGTCCGCGCTCCAGCATGTTCTGGCAGTGGGCCATGCGCTCGTCGTTGTCGGCGGCGATGCCGTTGCAGGAGCACAGCGCCACGCAGATCGCGTCGTTTGCGGCGGCCAGGTCGATGCGGTTGAGGCGGTCGCCTGCGTCGGCGGAATTGACTATGGGCTTGCCCTTCTGGCGGTTGTACACCTGAATTCCGGCCTCGATGGCCTTCATGTTGGCGGTGTCCAGCGCCAGCGGCACGTTGTCGAAGGTCTCCTGCAGGAGCCTGACGGCCCACTGCATGACCTCCTCGCCGTCGGCCTCAGCGGGGCCGATGTTGACGTCGATGTAGTTCGCGCCGGCATCCAGCTGCTCCCTGGCACGCTTGAGGATGGGCTCGGGATCGCGCTCCGCAAAGGCTCTGCGGATGGCGGGGGCGGTGACGGAAATGCGTTCGCCGATGGTGATGAACTTGGCCATGGATCAAACCTCCTGTTGTATCGTTTACGTGCAAATTGGCTGCGGCGGCCCATCGGGCGAACCACCGCGCGACCTTCCCGGAGGTGCAGGCGGCCAGACAAAAACGCCGCTGCGCGCGGGAGGATGAACAGAACGGATCGCAAACCGATCGCAAACCGGCGCGCCGGGAGCCTCCGCCGCAGACAATGGGCAAACCGCGGCGGATGGGATCGTACTTCGCCATAGCAGCGATGCATGTGCTGCGGCACATCCCGATGTTCTGTTACATGCGATCAAACAACTGCTTGCGCAGGTATTTGCGATAACCGGCGGCCGGGGCCCAACCGGCCGCCTCCATCTGTATTTCGTCGGGGGATACGACGATGGCGGACGCGCTTCACGCTCGCCGTCCGCACAGGATGGCTGGACAGGCGGGCAAATCGGGAGCAGATCTGCCCGCAGCGTTCCTCTGAGCTTGCCGGACGGAGAAAGACTTTGGCGTTGTTCAGAACTCCGTTTCGGCGCATGTGAGGAACAAAAAACAGAACCCGATCAGATTCTTCGTCCAATCAGGTTCTGGTGTGCCCGCAATCGCAGCATAATCTGCGGCAAGGGGATCGCCACAGCGCACGCTGCACATAAGCATCCGCTTCGGCGTAATACGGATGCTGGGGCCATATCATTCTTTAGTCCGAAGAATGTGATACGCAATTCGCAGGCAGGTCTTCTGACTCAGCATCAACGCCCCATGCAGCCTTCTCAGCCCTTCGGCCAATGGTATCTTGCATGAAACTCCGCTTCACAGCAGCGGTCCTGTCGGAGACTCTCACTCCGTTCCCTTTTCACCCGTACAATTTGTACGGACACCTGCGAACTCCCATGTATTCTGTTTTCAAGTGTATTATAACATAATTTATCGACGGTGTAAATGGGTTTTAGATACTTTCTGCCGCGCTCACGGCATGCGGATGCACGTCGTCTCCACGAGAATGCCCGCGTCCTCCAGCACCTCGGCAAGTGCATGATCGTCGCTCCCGTCGGTCTCGATGCACAGCCGTCCCGCGCCCATGTCCACATCGACTCCGCTCACGCAGATCAGGCGCAGCAGCATCTCCTCCAGCAGCTCTCCGCACTGGATGCAATCCTCCGGCTCCGCACATGCCGCGCAGTCCGTACAGGTAAAACGGTATTCCCGAATCATTCCGCTTCCTCCTTTATCGCGTCATCCGAATGCGCATCCTCCACGGCGTGAATCGCGCCGGAGATTGTGCGCTCCGATTCCATCTTCTCATACTTGCCGAACTGTACGCGGTTGCGCGCGCCGTGGCTCAGGCATGCCGGGCCGCCGATGCAGCCGCTCTCGCAGGCCATGCCCTCGATGAAGTTTTCTTCCAGCTTCCCCTTTACGGCCTTCATGAGCGCGGCATTGCAGTCCCCGATGCCACTGCAGGAGACCGCCTTCAGCGCAAATTCCGCCTCGGACACGCCCTGCTCCTTCAATGCCTGACTGACCGCCTCGGCAAGTCCACCGCAGCGGGCGAACACCCGGCCGTAGTAGCTGGCCCGGTCAGGGGTATAGGGTTCAACCTGTTTGAGATCGATGCTTTTCGCCTCGAACAGCGCGTGCATCTCCTCAAAGGTGATCGCGCAGTCCACGTACTGCGCCGCAGGGCCGTAGAGCGTCTCCTTCTTCTTGGCGATGCAGGGGCCGATGAAGACGACTCTGCCCTGCGGATCCTGCTGCTTGATGCGCATGGCCATGTGCGCCATGGGCGAGAGGTTGTGGGAGATGTTGTCCGCAAGCTGCGGGTACTTTTTGCGCACCAGCGACACGAACGCCGGACAGCAGGACGAGGTGAGGAACTTCTTCTCCGCCAGCTCCTGCGCCTCCAGCCATGCCACGAAGTCCGCGCCCCAGGCGGCCTCCACGATGTCGGAGAAGCCCAGCGCCCGGACGCCGCCCAGGATGTGCGCCATGTCCACGTCGGCGTACTGGCCCGCCGCCGAGGGCGCGACCACCGCGTAGGTGCGGTATCTGCGGTTTTCGTCCGACTCCTTCAGGATGCGCACGGCTTCCAGGATGTACGAGCGGTCGGAGATCGCCCCGAAGGGGCACTGGTAGACGCACGCGCCGCAGGAGATGCACTTCTCGTGGTCGATCCTTGCCTTTCGGCTGTCCGGGTCAAGGGACAGCGCCCGAACCTTGCAGGCGCTGATGCAGGGCCGGGTCTGTTTGATGATGGCGGAGTAGGAGCAGGCCTGGGCGCAGCGCCCGCACTCCACGCATTTCGCCCTGTCGATCTCCGCGTGGCGGTTGACGATGGAGATCGCGCCCTTAGGACAGGCGTTCAGGCAGCGGTGGGCGATGCAGCCCCGACAGGCCTGGGTTACCAGGATGCCCTCCACCGGACACTCGTCGCAGGCGATGGGCAGCACCTCCACCACGCTCTTATCCGGCGCGCCGCCGCCCAGCGCCAGCTGCACCCGCTGGCCGATGATCGCCCGCTCCTTGTAGATGCAGCAGCGCAGCAGGGGCTTGCCCTCGGGAATGATCCTTTCCGGGATGTCGAGTACGCTCTCCGGCGTCAGCGCATCCCCGAAGGCGAGGGTTGCCACCTCCTGCAGCACCTTGTTCTTCAGCTTCTGAACATCCGTATCGAATATGGACATCGCGGGGCCTCCTTTATGTTTGAAATGGGGGGATGACGGGCGGCGTGCGCCGCCCGCCGCGCTTCATTGCACGGTTCGAGATTTGGCTTGGGAGGAATCACTGTCAGGAAGGCGATCCATGGTGCGCAATGAAGCAAAAAAACAGAACCGATGGGATTCTTCGTCCATCGGTTCTGGTGGTGTTCTGTAGCAAGTGGGAATCTGACTGCCACTCCAAGGGACGCAGGAAAAGGAAAAGCCTGCGCGATGCACAGCGAACCTGAGCATCAGGGTTCGCTAGACAACCGGCATGAAAGGAAACGTATGCCTTTTCCCTTCTGCCGCCCGGGTACATACCATTCTTTAGTCCGAAGAATGTGATACGCGATTCACAGGCAGGTCTTCTGACTTGGATTCATCGCCCCATGCAGCCTTCTCAGCCCTCCGGCCAATGGTCAATTGCACGAAGCTCCTCTTCACAGCAGCGGTCCTGTCGGAGACTTTCACTCCGTTCCCTTTTCACCCGCGCGATGCGCGCGGACACCTGCGAACTCCCATGTATTCTGTTTTCATCTGATTGTCGCTCCCGCTGTTGCGTGAGCGACCCGGCCAAGCCTTCGGCTTGCCTAATCTGTATTATAACATGGATTGTTATCTTTGTAAATATATTTTTGTGATTTGAGCAAGCGCTGTTTCTGTTCCTGAAATCCGCAGGAGATAAGTTTAACGAAAACTGCGGCTTGAAAAGAAATCGGGATGGTGCTATAATGCACGCGTAGGTACCCTTTCGCCCTGTGGGTGTCTGGGTTTAATAAGGAAGTCGGGTGCAAATCCCACGCGGTGCCGCCGCTGTAAATGGGGAACGGACGCAAAAGAGTCACTGGCTGTATGGCCGGGAAGACTGCGAAAGTGATGATCCATAAGCCAGAAGACTTGCCTGCAAAGTCGGTTTCAGATCTCCACGGTTCATGGAGGAAAGCGGCGAAGTGAAGCTTATATAGCTTGATTTGTTTTGGCAAAAACGGGCCATTACTATGCCTTTTGGGCGTGGTAGTGGCCCTATTTTTGTGCAACGGATGCGCTTGGAGAACCGGGGAAAGGTCTGGGATGCGGCAGACATGTGGAGACTCGGCAGATCGCCGGGTTTACACAAATGTGAACGATCCCGCGAATGCGGATCGAAAATAATGAGGAGGGTTCAACCCATGAAAAAGCTACTTTCCCTGATCTTGGTGCTGCTGCTGGCGCTGGGCGCGTTGGGCGGCCTTGCGATTGCCGAGCCTGCGCAGGATCCCGATGCTGAAATTGTGCTTGCCGGCTACCGCAACCTGGCGCCCGGTGAGAAGGATGGCTACTACTGCAGCAAGATTCTCTACGTCTGGGAGCCGCTCATCACGCAGGATGATACCGCTGCGCCCATTCCCTGTCTGGCGGAGAACTGGGAGATGAGCGAGGATGGCACCCAGTGGACGTTCAACCTTCGACAGGGCGTAAAGTTCCACGATGGCGAGGATTTCAACGCCGACGCTGTGATCGCCAATTTTGATCGCATGATGCTGGGCGTGAAGAGCTCCTCCTTCTATCCGCTGGACATCACTGCCCACTACCCGAACCTGGCCAGCTACGAAAAGGTGGACGAATACACCATCCGTCTGACCTTCTCCCAGCCCGCGCCGACCCAGCTCTACAACATGGTGAACTTCGGAAGCGCCATCTACAGCCCCAAGTGCTTCGATGAAGAGGGCAACTTCAACGGCATCTGCGCCGGCACCGGTCCCTTCAGAATCGTCGAGAACGTTCTGGACGAGTATGTTCTGCTGGAGCGCTTTGACGATTACTACGGCGAACCCGCCAAGGCAAAGCGCATTCGCGTGAAGGTGATCCCGGATGCGGACACCCGCTTCTCTGCGCTGAAGGCCGGAGAGATTCTGGGCGTGATCGACCTCAGCGCCATCCCTGCTTCTCTGGCAGTGGAGCTGGAGGGCGATGAGAACTTCGCCATCACCACCACCAAGTCGACGATGATTCGCTTCCTCACGCTGAACGGCACGAAGTTCCCCTTCGATGACGTGCGCATGCGCCAGGCTGTGAGCCTGTGCCTGCAGCGCAGCGTGATCACCGACGATCTCTACTATGGCTTCGGCACGCCCACCACCAACATTCTGAACTACTCGACCCCCTTCTACAAGGAGTTCCCCGTGGAGGAGGATCTTGAGAAGGCCAAGGCGCTGGCAGCAGAGGTTCTGGGCGACGAGCGCGTGCGCGTGACCTATCTGGTGAACGGCAGCGATGCGAGCCTGAAGGTCGAAGCCGAGCTGATCTCCACCTGGCTTGCTGAGATCGGCATCGACTGCGATATTCAGCCCATGGAATACTCCGCGATGAAGGAGCTGATGAAGGCCGGCGATTACGGCATCGCCCGCATGCAGCAGGGCCTGTCCAACTCCGAGCCTGCGACCATCTTCCGCCGCTTCATGCTCACCTCCGGCGACCACAACCAGAACTACTCCCTGGGCTACCAGAGCGACGAGGTGGATCGTTTGATGGACGAGGCCGCCGCTGCCCTCGACATGGAGGTTCGCACCGCCAATTATGACCGGATTCAGGAGATCTCTACGGAGGAATTCCCCGTTATTCCGCTCTTCAACGACATGACCCTCATGGCCTACAGCACCAGACTCACCGGCTACGACGCCAAGCTCTACGGCATCGAGCTGCCCCTGGTCGCCTGGGCTGAATAAAGAATATGCGCCGCTATCTGATACAGAAAGTTCTCTCGCTGCTTCCGGTGCTGCTGGGCATCTCCCTGATCGCCTTTGTGCTGGGCGTGATTTCGCCGGGAAATCCGGCGGAGCTCGCCCTCAGCCGGGGCGGTTATGAGCCCACACCCGAACAGATCGAGGCAATGGAGCGTCAGATGGGCCTTGATGCGCCCTATCCCGTGCAATACCTGCGCTGGGTAGGGCGCGCGCTTACCGGTGATCTAGGTACGTCCTACGCCAGCAAGCTGCCTGTGGGCGCAGAATTGGCGCGCCGCCTGCCCGTCACCCTGAAGTTGGCGCTCTGCTCGATCCTTCTGGCGCTTGTGCTCGGCTTTTCCATGGGCTGCATCGCCGCAGCCTTTCATGAGCGGTGGCCGGATCGCGTGATTCGCAGCGCCATCAACATTCAGCTCTCCTTTCCGGCCTTCTGGCTGGCGCTCCTGCTCATACTTCTCTTTGCGGAAAACCTTCGCTGGCTGCCCACCAGTGGAAACGGCGGCCTGAAGTACATGATCCTGCCCTCCCTCGTGCTCTCCTCGGCCAGCGCAGCCACGACGGCGCGACTCATTCGATCTGCGCTGCTCGCCGAGTTTGGCAAGCAATACTGCACCGCCGCGACGGCGAGAGGAATTTCAAGAAAGCGGCTGGTTCTGCAAAACGCGCTGCCCAACGCGGCTGTGAGCGCCGTGGCGCTGATGGGCAACTCCCTGGGCGGCATGCTCGGCGGATCGGTGATCATCGAATCCATATTTGCCCTGCCGGGAATCGGCAGCTATGCGCTGGATGCCATCACGAACCGCGATTACCCCGCGCTGCAGGGATATGTGCTGCTGGCGGGGTGCATTTATGTGGCCGTTGCGCTGCTGGTGGACGTTGTGAGCATGCTGCTCAATCCCAAGCTGCGCCTTGGAGGGAAAAGGATATGAAGAATTCGAGGATGCGCCTGTTCATCGCGGCTGCGCTGCTGGGTGTCATTCTGCTGAGCAATCTGCTTGCACCCTGGATTGCGCCCTGCGATCCCAACGAAGCCAACATGCGCGTGCGCCTTCAGGGGCCCAGTCCGGAGCATCCGCTGGGCACGGACAGCCTGGGCCGGGATATGCTCAGCCGCGTACTCTACGGCGGCCGGTCCTCCATGCTCGTTGCGCTGGCGGCCACGGCGCTCTCCATGGCCCTAGGCATGCTTTTGGGCGTGCTCGGCGGCTACTACGGCGGCATGCTGGATTGGTGCATCACTGCCGTCGCCAACATCTTTCAGGGGCTTCCCGGCACCTGCCTGATGATCGCCATCGTGGGCGTGCTGGGCCCCGGCATTCCAAATTTGCTCCTGGCGCTGGTGCTCACCAGCTGGGCAGGCTTTTCGCGCATCGTGCGCACGGAGACCCTGCGCATCCGCGAGGAGGCATACATTGAAGGCATGCGGGCCCTGGGCGCAGGCAACGGTCGGCTCCTCTGGCGGCATATCGTGCCGAACATGATGGCGAACATCATCGTCCTCTTTACCACCCGCGTGGGCAGGTGTGTGCTCTCCATCGCGTCGCTGAGCTACCTCGGGCTGGGCATCAAGCCGCCCACGCCCGATTGGAGCGTCATGATCTCCGATGCGCGTCTGAACTATCGCAGCGCGCCGCATCTGATCATCGTGCCGGGACTGTGCATCTTTTTGCTGCTCTTGTCCATCAACATGCTGGGCGACGCACTGCGCGATCTCCTTGACGTGCGCAGCCAGGAGGTGAAGGAGCTATGATCGAAATTGACGATCTTCGGATCACATTCCGGCTTCCGGGGGTGGATGTGCGCGCCGTGGACGGCGTGAGCATTGCCTTTCCGGACAGTGAAATCACCGGCATCATCGGTGAGAGCGGCTGTGGAAAATCCGTTCTGGGACTTGCGCTGCTGGGACTTCTGCCACACTATGCGAGGGTGGAGGGCAGATTGAAGATGGATGGCGAAGCGCTCACGCCGGAGCGTGCACGCAGCCGCCTCGGCGTCGGCATCGGCCTGATTCCCCAGAATCCTGCCGAATCCCTGAATCCTGCGCGCACCATCGCCTTTCATCTGCGGGAAGCATTGCTGCCGCTGAAGCTTCCTTCAAAGGATGTAAAGGAACGTTCCGCCCGACTGCTGCGGGATTTCGGCTTTGCAAGTCCCGAGCGCATCCTGCGCGCCTATCCGCACGAATTGTCCGGGGGTATGCAGCAGCGCGTGCTCTGTGCGATTGGCTCGGCATGCGCGCCCAAATGGATGCTGGCGGATGAACCCACGAAGGGTTTGGACCGCGATCTGCGCGATCAGGTTCGGGATACGCTGCGGTCGTTGAAGGATTTCGGCGTGGAAAGCATGCTCGTAATCACGCACGATCTTCCGCTGGCGCGGGAGCTGTGCGACAACCTGGCCGTCATGTATGCCGGGCAGATCGTCGAGATGGGGCCGAGGCTGCTGGAGCAGCCCATGCATCCGTACACAAGGGCCTTTTTGAACGCACTGCCGGAGAATGGCTTTCAGGCGATGGCCGGCGTTGCACCCCGGGCGGGCGAACGGCTTCCGGGCTGTCCATTTGCACCGAGGTGTTCCCATGCAAAGCCGCGCTGTCATCGGGAGCGTCCGTCCGAAACAGCTGTCGACGGCAGGATTGTGAGGTGTTTCCTGTATGCCTGAGTGCATTCTGGAGGGAAGGGACATATGCAAAACCTTCCACGGCGGATTTGGCGGCAGGGCGCACACCGCGCTCAAGGGCGAGCGCCTGAAGCTGCACAGGGGAGAAACCCTCGCGCTGATGGGCCCGTCGGGCTGCGGCAAGAGCACCATGGCGCGCATACTGCTGCGTTTAATTGACCCGGACAGGGGTCGGGTATTCTTCTGCGGCGAGGACATTACGCATCTGCGGGGAAGCGCGCTGAAGCCGTTCCGAAGGCGCGTGCAGCTGATCTCCCAGCGCCCGGAAACCTTCTTTGATCCCCGGATGCGCCTGGGCGACAGCCTGTTGGAACCACTCAGGATATTTGGTGTGGCCGAAGAACAGTGCCGCCTGCCGGGGTTGCTGGAGCGGGTGAAGCTCACGGATGATCTGCTCCGCCGCTATCCCCATCAGGTGAGCGGCGGCGAAATCCAGCGGCTGTCCCTGTGTCGCGCGCTCCTGCTCGCTCCGGAAGTGCTGGTGCTGGATGAACCCACGTCCATGCTGGATGTATCCGTGCAGGCGCAGATCCTGCAGATTCTGAGGAGCCTTCAGGAGGAATATGGGTTGTCCTACCTGTATATCACCCATGATCGCGAGGTCGCGCAGTATATGAGCAATCGAATCCAGTTTATGGAGTAGTCCCTGGAGGCGCACATTCTTCCACCGGGGCAAGCTGCCCGGAAACAACTGAGTCTATTATAGAAGCAAAAACCCGAGGGGAGCCGTACCCCTCGGGTTTAACTATGTCAGATGATCTTCCGCGCCTTTTCCACGAATCTTGTCTGCACCTCCTGCAGCGTGCCCAGGCCCTGCATGCGGACGCGCACATCGAAGCCGCGACGGGTCAGGATGGATTTCCAGGAATCCTCGTCGTCCCCGGCCATGTCGTTGCGGGCGTGATCCCCTGCCACCAGCATCAGCGGCATCAGTGCAAGGTCTTTTACCGGCAGGCGCTCCAGCGCGGGAAGCTGCTTCTCCAAACTGTGTTCACCCTCGACGCAGGCGAGGTACACGTTCTCCGGGAGCTGCTCCCGCAGGCGGACGTAGGTCTCGTCTGCGGCGTGCTCGGTGCCGTGGCCCATCATCAGCAGGGGACGGCCCTCCTCCGCAGCGATCTTGCCCAGCAGACCGGCCATCCAGCTCAGATCCGCCTGTTTACCACCTCGTACTCGATGCCGTGCAGAATGTGGGTGGGAACGACGGCGATCTCCCCGTAGTCCTCCCTGCGCAGGCGCTCCAGGGCTTCCGCTTCGCTCTCGATGGCTTCGCCGCACTCCCGGAGCTTGCGCACGATGATGCGCGAGCTGTATGCCCGATGCACATCATGGGAGGGAAAGGCCTTCGCAAGGGCCGCTTCGACGGGCAGGATGCAGCTCTGCTCCGCCTCCGGATAGCTGGTGCCGAAGCTGACGGCGAGAATTGCTTGTTTCATGTGCGAACCTCCTGTTTTTCCGTATAAAATAGGTATTTATTGTCCGATGTCCGGCGCACGTCGATGGAAAAGACCCTCTGAATCTGTCCGGAGCGGTAGACCTCCTCCGGGCTTCCCGCCGCGACGAGGCGGCCCCGCTCCATCAGCAGCAGGGAATCGGTGTATTCCAGCGCCAGCGACAGCTCGTGCAGCACCAGAATCACGCTGCGACCCTCCCTGCACAGCGCCCGCAGCAGCTCCATCAGCGCAAACTGGCTGGAGAGATCCAGATAGGCGGTGGGCTCGTCCAGTAGCATCACTGCCGTCTGCTGGGCGAGCATCATGGCGAGGTAGGCGCGCTGCCGTTCGCCGCCGGAGAGCCGGCTCACGGGCCGGTTCGCAAGCGCACCGAGTTTCACGCGCTCGATGGCTGCCTGAACGATCTCCCGATCCTCCCTGCGCAGGCTCTGGCCCCACTTCAGGTGCGGGTAGCGTCCGTGGATCACCAGATGGCGCACGCTGATGTCTGGCGCGATGCGGCTCTGGGGCATGTAGGACAGGTGGCGGGCGCGCTCCTTCTCGGGGATGACTGAGAGAGGTTGTCCGTTCAGGAGGATTTCGCCGCCGGAGGGCTTCATCAGGCCCACCGCGCACTTCATCAGCGTGGACTTACCGCAGCCGTTGGGCCCGACGATGGCGGTGAGCTTGCCGGGGGCAAGATGTGCGCTCACGCCGTGCAACGTCTCCACGCCGTCGTAGGCCGCGCGCAATTCACGAAATTCCAGCATGCGATTCCTCCTCAGGTGGCGTCGTGGCGGCTGCGCTTCTTGCGGATCAGCAGCAGGTACAGGAAGAACGGCGCGCCCACGATGGAGAGCACGATGCCCACCGGCAGCTCGAAGGGGGCGAAGGCCACGCGAGCGATCAGGTCGCAGATCAGGCACAGCGCCGCGCCGAAGGCTGCCGCGATGGGGAGCTGGAGCTGCGCGTCGTTCTTCAGCAGGATGCGGGTCATGTGGGGCGCGACCAGTCCCACGAAGCTCAGCAGCCCAGCGAAGCTGACCGCAGCGCCCGCGAGCATAGCGGCGGCGACCAGAAACAGCGCCCGGAAGCGCTCCACCCGCAGGCCGAGACTGTGGGCCACGTCATCGCCCAGCGCCATCAGCTGAAGCTCTCTGCCGAAGACGAGGGCCGTGAGAAAGCCCAGGGCGCACAGCGGCGCGGCGAAGCGCAGCTGCTGCATGGTCGTGGTGGAGAAGCCGCCGATGGAGAATGCGCTGCGGCTGACGACTGCCTCGGGGATCAGCGTGACGATGGCGTCCATGCACGCGCCGAAGATGCTGTTCACAGCGACGCCCGCGAGCACGATTGTGGCGCGGGAGGCCCCGGTGAGCCGCGCGAGAAGGTAGACGGCAAAGGCTGCGGCGCATGCGCCCAGGAAGGCTGCCAGCGAGGTCAGGCGGGACAGGCCGGGGAACACCGCCATGCAGATCAGCGCGCAGAGGCCCGCGCCGGAATTGATGCCGATCACGCTGGGCGCGGCCAGCGGATTGCGTAGCACCGCCTGCAAAAGCAGTCCTGCCGCCGCCAGCGACGCGCCTGCGAGGATGGCGGCCAGCGTCCGGGGCAGGCGCACGTACCAGAAGATGCGCGCGGCGGTGCTCTCCCGGGCGGTGTCGCCCAGCGCGGAGAGGATTTCCGAGGGCGAAAGGCCACTTGCACCCAGACAAAGGTTCATCAGCACCGCCAGCAGCAGGACGCCCAGGAGCGCCAGCAGCAGCGCCCGGTTGCGGTTCATCCCTCCGCCCCCTCGAGCACCTCCAGCATGAAGGCGTAGGCTTCCGCCCAGCGCGCGTTGGGATGATAGTGGAACAGGTCGCGGTCCAGCACGTAGAAGCGCCCCTCGCGCACGGCGCTGAGGGTGTTCCATGCGGGATTTCCGGTCAACACGGCGGTCAGGGATTCCTCGGCAGCCGCTGCGCTGGTGCCCTGTAGCACCACGAAGATGTAGTCCGGGTCCTCCACGAGCACAGTCTCCATGCTGATGCTCTCGCAGAGGGCGCTGTTGCTGTCGGCCAGGTTTTCAAAGCCCATGTCGCGCAGGATTGCGCCCGCCACCGTGCCCTCGCTGCTGCGCGCCTTGACGGTGATGGAATTGGCGCGGATCAGCAGGGCGGTGGGATGGCGGTTCAGCGCCTGCGTCTCAGCCAGAATCGCCTCGATGGGCTGCTGTACTGTCTCCAGCTGCTGCTGGTAGAGATCCTCGCGTCCGGTGAGCCGGGTGAAGATGCGCATGCTCTCCATGTAATCGCGCCAGTCCTGGGTGGAGAAGAAGGCACAGGGGATGTCCGCTTCCTCCAGCAAAGCGGCGATGTCAATCTGGCTGGCTACGTCCGATGAGAGCAGCACGAAGTCCGGGTTCAGGGAGAACAGCAGCTCCATGTTCGGCTCGGTGTGGCTGCCCAGGTTCTGCACATCCTCGCCCAGCGCGTCGTCGTCAAAGGCGTCCGCGATGCTGCCCACCAGCGTGCCGCCCGCAGTCAGCCACGCATCGCCATAGGAATTGTAGAGGGAGACCACCCGCTGGGGATGCTCCGCGACCTCCACACTGCGGCCGTTTGCGTCGGTGAAGCTCAGTGCCAGCGCGGACGGGGCGCACAGCAGGGCGATCAGGATCATACAAAGGAATTTCTTCATGGCGCTTACCTCCGAATGAAAATCAGGTATGGGTGGATTTACTTCACGCATCCGCCCGCTTCGCCCTCGCCGATCAGGCCGCAGGCGTCCGCTCGGCACTGCGCGCAGCGCCGGAACTGCGGGAGGATGGTGGATAGCTCGTCACGCACGCTGCGGAGCGCCTCCGCCGACGGCGACGGCCAGCCGAACAGGCGGCCCGCAGGTTTCAGCGGCATGACGTTCATGATCGCCGCGCCGCGCTCATGCACCGCGCACGCAATCCCGCGCAGCTCGCCGTCGTTGAGGCCGGGCACGAGTACGGTGTTCACCTTGACGGTCATGCCCTCCCTTGCGGACAGCTCAATGCCGCGCAGCTGGCGGGCGATGGACTCCTGCGCGGCTTCGATTCCCGTGAGACGATTGCCGCGCTCGTCCAGAATGTGATCGTTGAGCCGCGCGCCGGTCTCCGGCTTCAGCGCATTGACGGTCACGGTCAGCGTCTCCACGCCCAGAGACCGCAGCCGTGCTGCGTTCTCCGGCAGCAGAAAGCCGTTGGTGCCCAGGCACAGCCCCAGATCGGGAAAGCTCTGCTTCAGAAGCGCCAGAACCTCGAAGGTTTCCGGGTTGTACAGCGGTTCGCCGGGCCCGGCAACGCCCAGAACGCGCACCTCGGAATGGCACGCAAGGCGCTTGCGCACATAGTCCACCGCCTCATCCGGGCGCACGATCTGCATGGCCCGCCCGGGCAGCCGGGTCGCGCCGTCATCCATGCCGCGCCCGCAGAAGGCGCAGTCGAAGTTGCAGCGGGGTGCGCAGGGGATGTGCAGCCGACCGAAGCGGGCGTGAGCAGCTTCAGAAAAGCAGGGATGCTCGCTGAGCTTCATTGCGCAAATCCCTCCTCCGATTGGGCAAACTGCGCCGCGATCCGCTCGCCGATGGCCTCCAGCGCTTCGGTGGAGAGCGGCTCGGGCACGGCGGTCTCCGCGCCGTGCAGCATTTCGTCCGCGATGGCCTCGAAGGCCCTCGCTGCAGCGGAGTCCGGTTCGCACTCGATGACCGTGCTCCGGCGCATCTCCGCGCGGGAAATGGCGCGATCCAGCGGCACACGCCCGGCGATGCGCGTTCCCACCGCGCGGGCGAAGTCCGCCGCGGCGGATTCGTCGCCCACGGCGCTGCGCTCGTTGTAGATCAGTCCGCCCAGCCGGCATCCGCCCCGGTCGGCGTACTTGCGGATGCAGCGGCAGATGCCGTTCGCCGCATACAGCGACATGTAATCCGAGGTGGTGACGATGTAGGCCGCCTCGGCGACCTTCTCCCGCAGCGGCGTGCTGAAGCCGCCGCAGACCACGTCGCCCAGC
>SFJH01000074.1 GCA_004555155.1 Clostridiales bacterium | reverse complement strand
CACCATCATATCGCTGCTGAGCCGGTTTTACGTGCCACAGAAGGGCGAGATTTTGGTGGACGGCGTGCCGCTGAACCAGTGGCAGCAGGAGCCGCTGCGCCGCCAGATCGCCGTGGTGCTGCAGGACGTGTTCCTGTTCGTGGGCACCATTGCGGACAACGTGCGCATTCACGCGCCAATCTCCGACGAGGCGGTGGAGGCCGCGCTTACGAAGTCCTGCGCGCTGGACTTCGTAAACGGGCTGCAGGGTGGCATTCACCACATGGTGGCCGAGCGCGGCGCGACGTTCTCCACCGGCGAGCGGCAGCTGATCTCCTTCGCCCGCGCCATCGCCCACGACCCGAAGATTCTGGTGCTGGACGAGGCCACGGCCAACATCGACAGCGCCACCGAGGCCGTAATTCAGAAGTCCATCCAGCAGATCTCCGAGGGGCGCACCGCCGTGTTCATCGCCCACCGGCTGTCCACCATCCGCAACGCGGACTGCATCTACTATCTGGACGGCGGCGTGGTGGCCGAAAAGGGCTCCCACGAGGAACTGATGGCCCGGAAGGGCAAGTATTACGCGCTGGTGCGCGAGCAGGAATGACCCCGCCTGGAAGGCTGTCTCAGAATGCCGGATTCGGCTGCTGAGACGGCCTTTTTTGTGCGTTTTCGGTTGACATTGGATTACACTTGTATTACACTCATATAAAGAGGTGACGGGCATTGTCGCAGGAAAAGAAACCCAGGCTGGAGATCAAACCGAAGAAATTCACGGATCCATCCGTCGTGATATCGATCCGGATTCCGCGCGACATGCTTCAGGCACTGGATGAGGCGGCGGAGAAAACCCGTCGCACGCGAAACGAGATCATATCCATGGGACTGGAGTTTGCACTGGAGAATTTTGAAATATCCGACGAATGATTTCGGGGACATCATCGCGGGAGAGGGAGAGATACGAATGGCAACGATCAAGTGCAAGATGTGCGGCGGAGACATCGAGCTGTCCGCAGACAAGACGTTTGGAACCTGTGAGAGCTGCGGCTCCACGATGACGCTGCCCAGGGTGGACGACGAGCAGCGCGCCGCCGCGTTCAACCGGGGCAACCACTTCCGCCGGATCGGAGAGTTCGACAAGGCGCTGGCGGTGTATGAGCGCATCGTCCGGGAGGACGACGCGGACGCGGAGGCCCACTGGTGCTGCGCGCTGTGCCGGTTCGGAATCGAGTACGTGGAGGATCCGGCCACATTCGAATGGGTGCCGACCTGCCACCGCGCCAGCTTCGACAGCATTCTGGAGGACGTGGATTATCTGGCGGCGGTAGATCACTCGGACGGCGTGACGCGGCGGCAGTACCAGAAGGAAGCGGCACGGATCGCGGAGGTGCAGCGGGGCATTCTGGCGACGTCCCAGAAGGAAGAGCCGTTCGACGTGTTCATCTGCTACAAGGAGACGGAGGCCGACGGCCAGCGCACCCGGGACAGCATCATGGCGCAGGACATCTACTACCAGCTGACGGAGCAGGGCTATCGGGTGTTCTTCTCGCGCATCACGCTGGAGGACAAGGCGGGCGCCCAGTACGAGCCGTACATATTCGCGGCGCTGCACTCGGCGCGCGTGATGGTGGTGGTGGGAACGAGCGCCGAGCACTTCAACGCGGTTTGGGTGAAGAACGAGTGGAGCCGATTCCTGTCGTTGATGAAGAAGGACCCGCAGAAGCTGATGCTGCCGTGCTACCGGGACATGGATCCCTACGACCTGCCGGAGCAGCTGTCGGTGCTGCAATCGTACGACATGGGCAAGATCGGCTTCGTGCAGGATCTGATCCGGGGCATATCGAAGGTGCTGAACGCGGAGCAGAAGGCCTCAGCCGCCGGGGATGCCGCGGCAGCGCAGCCCGCGGGCAACGTCAACGGGATTGCGCTGATCAAGCGCGGCTACATGGCGCTGGAGGACGGCGAGTGGAGCAAGGCGGACGAATTCTTCGACCGCGCGCTGGATCTGGACGCAGAGTGCGCCGAGGCGTACGTGGGCAAGTACCTGGTGAAACAGCAGAGCGCGAGTCTGGAAAAGCAGCTGAACCGGCTGTTGAGCAGCACGGAGAAGGCCAGGCGGACAGACCTGACCGCCGTGGAGGCGGATGCGGCGCGGGAACAGGCCGCCGTGAGCCGGTACGCGCTGGACGGCTATCTGAGTGAAAGCCAGATCCGGCAGCAGTATCCGTTCAACCGGAGCTATTCGTCGGCGCTGGCGGATCGGAAGCGGCAGAGCCAGGAGCAGAAGCAGGCGTTTGAGTCGGACAGGAACATGAGCAGGGCGCTGCGCTTTGCGAAGGGAGAATACCGTCAGGCGCTGGAGAAGCAGCAGCAGGCGTATTATCAGGCGCTGGACGCGCGCACGGAAGCCGCACAGAAGGAAGACGAGGCCAGCGCGGCGAAAATCCGTTCGGACTATGCGGCGCACCTGAATGCAGCGGATGCAGCGGTGGCGAAGCTGCGCCGGGAGGCGGAGGAGCGCCGGGAGGCGGACTACCGGGACTGCTGCGCCCGGCAGGAACAGGCAAGCGCGAGGTCTGAATGGGAAGATCTGGCCCGGCGCTTTCAATTGCTGGGGGATTATTCGGACAGCGAAAAACGGCGTCAGCAGTGCGAGGATGAGCGCCTGCGCCTGCAGGCCGAGCTGGATCGGCAGGTCGAGCTGGACCGGCAGATGCATGCACAGGCGCTCGAGCTCATCAAAAACCGGAAGAAGCGGATCCTGCTGATCGGGGCGGCGGCGGCGGCCGTGGTGATCGTGGCGATCATCGTGCTGACGCAGGTGATTCTGCCGTCGAAGCACTATCGGTCTGCGGAGGCGCTGCTGGCCGCCGGGGACTACGACGGAGCGGTTGCGGAATTCCAGTTGGCGGGCGGATATCAGGACGCAGCCGACAGGATTCCGGAGACGCGTTATCTGCACGCAGAGGCGCTGCTGGCCGCCGGAGACGTGAACGGGGCGATTGAGAAGTTCGCTTCTCTAAAGGGCTACAGCGATTCCGCCCAGCGCATTTCGGCCATTCGCTATGCACAGGCAGAGGCGCTGCTGGCTGAGGGAAACAGAGGCCTGGCAGCAATGGCGTTTGCAAAGGCGAAGAATTACAGCGATGCCAGCGAAAGTAGCGCCGCACTCTGGGATGAGATCGCCGACAGGGCCACCATCTCTGCCGGAGGCTTGCATACCGTGGGGCTGAAGGCGGACGGCACGGTGGTCGCCGTGGGGGATAACGCTTATGGCCAGTGCGAC
>SFJH01000038.1 GCA_004555155.1 Clostridiales bacterium | reverse complement strand
TTTGACGGCGGTATCGTATTGTGATTTACCGAGGCCGAATGTATCATGGGCATCTTTGCTGCTGAGGGCGAATTCATATCCGTTCTGATTCTTTGCAAAGTAGATCCAGAGCTTGAATGCACCGGCATCCAGATCCTGCGCGGCAGCTTCCAAAGCGTTCAGATTGATTGCAGCATACAGATTGCCTTTTCCGCAAGGTTCCTTTTCGACAGTTACGATTTTCTGGTTTGGTACTGTGATCACACCTGAGATCAGCCCCGTTTCACAATCATACCGATTGCAGCAATGATATCGCCGATGTATTTGTCAAGGTCATTAGCGCACCATTCGTTGAATTTGGTGACTCTACGATCAAATTCCAGAATTCCATATTCGGCAGAGGTAGGATCTGAGAGATCAATGCCATTTTCTCTGCAATAATCAATAACTTTTTCTGCATAGTCAGAGCAAAATGAAGCCTCATCCCAACCAAGCTTTTCGTGTGCGATGTATTTCATAGTATACTATGATGAAAGAAACAAGGCCCATATTTTCAAAATAAAGGATATATCGGATTGTTGGGTTCCCAAACACTTTGATTCGGACGAAGAATGGATTCTTTTGAAAAAGTGAAAACTATAGAGAGGCGAAAGGATGTTTTCGCCTCTCTGCTTTAGTTATGAAATCCATTTGCAAATGATTGCAGCACTTGAGAAAGTACGGTATAATTACATTACTAATCGTGTACCGTTTGAGGAGGATTTCCCATGACCGATATGGAACGTAGAACCGCTGCAAAGCAATTTGCCGCCGATTGGCAAGGTCGTGGCGACGAAAAGCAGGAAACGCAGGCCTTCTGGATGGCTCTCCTTCAGAAGGTATTCGGCGTGGCGGAACCTGACAAATATATCGATTTCGAGGTGCGCGTGAAGCTGAGTCATACCAGCTTTATCGACGGCCTTATTAAGGATACCCGCGTTCTGATCGAACAGAAGGGACAGGACATCGATCTGCGCAAAGGCATTAAGCAGTCCGATGGTTCCATGCTCACGCCATACCAGCAGGCGCGCCGTTATGCGGGCTATCTGCCCCACGATCTGAACCCGCGCTGGATCGTGGTCTGCAATTTCCAAGAGTTCCATATCCACGACATGAACCGGCCCAACGACGCGCCGGAAGTTGTGCTGCTTTCCGATCTGGAAAAGGAATATTCCCGTCTGAACTTCCTCGTGGATACCGGCGACGAAAACATCAAGCGCGAAATGGAAATCTCCATGCAGGCGGGTGAACTGGTCGGCAAACTGTACGATGCTTTCATGAAACAATACAAAGACCCCACCAATGAACGCACGCTGAAAAGCCTGAACATGCTCTGTGTGCGTCTGGTATTCTGCCTGTATGCAGAGGATGCGGGCATTTTCGGCAGGAACAACATGTTCCACGATTATCTGCGCAATCGCGGCATGCAGAATGGACGCCGCGCCCTGCGTGACCTGTTTCGTGTACTCGATCAGAAGCTGGAAGACCGCGATCCCTATCTGTCTGATGACGATCCCGACCTCGCGGCGTTTCCGTATGTCAACGGTGGACTGTTTTCCGATGAAGACATCGAAATCCCGCCCTTCAATGACGAAATCTATAATCTGCTGCTGACCCGCGCCAGTGAAGACTTCAACTGGTCAGACATCAGCCCCACGATTTTCGGTGCGGTGTTTGAGAGCACCTTGAATCCCGATACCCGCCGCAAGGGTGGTATGCACTATACGTCTATCGAAAACATCCACAAGGTTATTGATCCGCTGTTTCTGGATGAACTGCGCGAAGAGCTGAACGAAATCCGTCAGATTTCCGCAATCAAGACCCGTGAAAAGCGATTGCTTTCGTTCCAAGAGAAGATTGCAAGCCTGAAATTCCTTGACCCGGCATGCGGCAGCGGCAACTTCCTGACGGAAACGTATCTGTCACTGCGCAAGCTGGAAAATGAAGTTCTGAAAGAAATGTTCGGCGGTCAGATTATGATCGGCGTTGCCATCGACCCCATCAAGGTGTCCATCGGCCAGTTCTACGGCATTGAGATCAACGATTTTGCCGCAACCGTTGCAAAGACAGCGTTGTGGATTGCAGAATCGCAGATGATGAAAGCGACGGAAGACATCGTTCACATGAATCTGGACTTCCTGCCGCTGAAATCCTACGTCAACATCGTCGAGGGCAATGCGCTGCGCGTGGATTGGGAAAGCGTCGTACCAAAGGCTGAATTGTCGTACATTATGGGCAATCCGCCGTTTGTGGGTGCCCGTTTGATGGGAGAGGCACAGAAAGCTGATGTCAACAATGTATTCCCCGGCTGGAAGAATGTCGGCAATCTGGACTATGTGTGCTGCTGGTATAAGAAAGCCGCCGATCTGATGAAAGACACCGCAATCAGGGCAGCACTTGTATCTACCAATTCCGTTACGCAGGGCGAAAGTGTTTCGCTGCTGTGGAAGCCGTTGTTTGAATCCGGCGTACATATTGATTTTGCCCATCGTACATTCCGATGGGATAGCGAAGCCAGCAGCAAAGCGCATGTACATTGCGTAATTGTTGGTTTCAGCCTTGCGCCGAACAATGCGCCTCGAGTGATTTATACTGACGGCAGACCGCAGATTGTCAGCAATATCAACGGTTATCTGATTGATGCAGACGATGTGTTTGTAGATAGCCGCAGCAAGCCCTTGTGTAACGTGCCGGAAATCGGCATTGGAAACAAACCTATTGACGGCGGCAACTACCTCTTCACAGAGGAAGAAATGCAGGAGTTTATTGCCAAGGAACCTGCATCCCGCGAATGGTTCAAGCCTTGGTACGGCTCTCAGGAATTCATCAACCGCAAGCCGCGCTATTGCCTGTGGTTGGGCAAATGTCCACCTAACATCCAGCGCAAGATGCCTGAGTGCATGAAGCGCGTGGAAGCTGTGCGTGATTTCCGTCTTTCCAGCAGCAGTGCAGGAACCGTAAAATTGGCGGATAAGCCTACGAGGTTCCATGTGGAGAACATGCCTAATGGAGATTACATGCTTGTCCCAAAGGTTTCCTCTGAACGCCGTCGTTATGTACCCATGGGACTTATGACGCCTGATACATTGTGCAGTGATTTGGTGTTTATCATTCCCGGCGCATCCTTATATCATTTCGGCATTCTGACATCCAACGTTCACATGGCATGGATGCGCACTGTTTGCGGCAGATTGAAGAGCGATTACCGCTATTCCAAGGATATTGTTTATAACAACTTCCCGTGGCCCACGCCTACCGACGCGCAGAAAGCAAAGATCGAACAGACCGCGCAGGCAATCCTTGATGCCCGCGCCCTGTATCCTGATTGCTCCCTTGCCGATCTGTACGACGAAGTGACCATGCCGCCTGAACTGCGTAAAGCTCACCAGCAGAACGATAAAGCTGTCATGGATGCGTATGGATTCTGGGGTAAACTCAACACCGAAGCTGACTGCGTGGCCGCACTCATGGAAATGTACGCTGAAATGACTAAATAAAACATTGAGGTTTTCTATGAAGCAGAATAAGATCGCTATCTTCGTTACCGCTCCAATGGCTTTCGTCTCACTGTTACTTGCATTCTTGCTCTATCCACATGATGGGCAAGGTGTTTTCTGGTCTAATGTCTTGTTGGGCGTATTTGGCAGCTCATTGTTGGGACTAATTACAGCCATAATTAACTATACAACGGAACGCAAGAATACGATCGATGCGTTCTTCATGCATCACATCAAGGCTGCCAATAATTTTCGCCGTTTTCTAAATAATCACTCTTTATTTGAAACGGGAAACATTGATATAACAATCGAAACAATTTTGCGCATGGCCGAATTTGACCATCTTCCTTTAGATGAAGCATTCAGAAATATGAGTTTCATCCATCGTAACAAGAAGAAGAGAAATCAAATATTCGAACAAATGTATAAACCTATCGTTGACTTGAATCATAAAGTTTTGAATACTGCCCAATTGATTGAACAGTATCGAATGAGTAGTATACTGTCTGATCAACGGAAAAAGGATTTAATTGATCTGCTGAATAACTGTTTTGAACTGGATATTGCAGCTTCCATCACGTTGAAAGAAGGACAAACCGTTCAACTTTCTCATGTAATCAGGAAACTCCATGAGAATGAAGATGAGTTTTACAACACCTATATGAGCCCGAAAAAAGAAATGAAAGAGCACAAATGAGAAATTCCTCTCGAAAGTTTTCTTTTACAACTCTTTTCATCATGTCTTGGAAACACTTGAAATCCTGACATTCCTGTGCTATCCTATATCCAAGCTGTTGTTTGGAGCCTTTGAAAGGAGTTTCAATGGCAGAAAAAACAACAAAGCGAAAGGGTAAAGGGGAAAGCGAGCTTCAGCGCGGCGAGACGCAGCGTGCAAACGGAACCTTTGCTTATCAGTGGAAGGATGACAGCGGCAAGCGTCATATCATCTACGGCAAGACATTGCCGGAGTTGCGTGCGAAGGAGCAGGAAGTTCAGGATGATATCCGTGACAACATCCGGCCAGAGGCGCGAAACGCGACCGTCAATGACATGTATGAACGCTGGAAGGATCTGAAGCGCGGTCTGAAGGACAATACGTTTCAGAATTATCAGTTCCTCTATCGGATGTATGTAGCACCGAAGTTCGGCAGAAGCAAGATCTGTGAGCTTGTGAAGTCGGATGTGAAGCGTTTTTACAACACACTGGTGGATGAACGCGGACTGGCGATCAGTACCGTTGATGGAGTGCATACTGTGCTTCATCAGGTGTTCGACATGGCGGTTGATGATTTCTACATTCGCCGCAATCCTGCTGATAATGTGCTGAAGGAACTGAAAAGTGCCCACGCTTTCGGTGTAGAGAAGCGAAAGGCACTCACGCAAGCAGAAGAAAAGCTGTTTCTGGATTATCTTCGGAATTCGCCACAATATCGGCACTGGTATCCGATCTTTGCAGTAATGCTGGGAACCGGAATGCGAGTGGGCGAGGTAGCCGGACTTCGATGGTGCGACATCGATCTGGAAGAAGGCATCATTGATGTCAACCATACGCTTGTGTATTACAAGCATGAGGTCAACGGCTGCTACTGCAACATCCATTCTCCGAAAACCAAAGCAGGAATTCGGAAGATTCCCATGCTGGGAAACGTCAAAGAAGCGTTTCTGGAAGAGCGAAAGAACCAGATGGCTTCTGGTATCCGCTGTACGGCTTCGGTTGATGGCTATACAGATTTCATCTTTGTCAATCGATTCGGGAATCCTCAGCATCAGGGAACGCTGAACAAGGCTATTCGGCGCATTACCCGCGACTGCAATGATGAAGTGCTAAGTTCAAAGAAGCGCAATCCGGTGCTGCTGCCGCCGTTCAGCTGCCACATCCTGCGGCATACCTTTACCACCAGAATGTGTGAGATGGGCGTGAACATCAAGGTCATTCAGGATGTCCTCGGACACGCCGACGTTTCCACCACACTCAATATCTACACTGACGCAACGAAGGAATTGAAGAAGTCTGAATTTGCTCTTCTGGATGCAAAGTTGATGTGAAAGAGATGCTTCCGAGCTTACTTCAACTTACTTCAAACTTACTTCAATTTTGAAGTAAATATCCGCATTTTTTAGATGATTCAAGGTCTGTTGATCATTACTGTCTGATGAACTTCATCTTCTGGGGAAGCGTTGGGAATGCCGGACAAAGAGCGTCCAGCAGAGCGGGAACACCATAGCAGAATCGCGAAAACCCTTGCGGCACAGCGGAAATCGGCCTCTGATGGCCTGATAAGGCCATCTTGCCCCCGACGGGTGGCCTCGGCTTCGGCGTGGATCGCCTGGTCATGCTGCTCACCAACTCCGACTCCATCCGCGACGTGCTGCTGTTCCCGACGATGAAGCCTATCGACTGAGGAAGGGCCGGAATCGCAGGGGGCGGCGGAAGGGGCGAGCTTGCGCCAATTCCTACGCCAACGGAATTTGAAACCGGACTGAATCAGACCGGATTTGGAAGGATCATGGCTTTGCACAGCGTCTCCCTGCGGGGGGACGCTGTTTTGCTGGATGGGCGGGCGCTGGATTCCGGGGCGGGCTTCCGGGCTTCGGAGCCATCCGCCGGAATTGACAGGGCGCGTTCTGCGGCCTATAATGACAGTATTCCGAGGAAAGCGGGCGGTGAGGGCCGATGATCGAGACGAGACTGCTTCATTATTTTCTGACGGTGGCCCGGGAACAGAGCATCACCGGCGCGGCCGGCGCCCTGCATATCACGCAGCCGACGCTCAGCCGTCAGATGGCGCTGCTGGAGGAGGAGGTCGGCGCGAAGCTGTTCCGCCGGGACAGCCGTCCGCTGGCGCTGACCGACGAGGGACTGCTGCTGCGCCGCCGGGCGGAGGAGATCCTGGAACTGATGCGGAAGACCGAGGCGGAGGTCGCGCGGCACGAGGAGCAGGTCGAGGGCGTCGTGAGCGTCGGCTGCGGAGAGCTGGCGTCCGCCCGCCTGCTGGCGGAGATCATCGCCGGATTCCGGGCGCGCCATCCCGGGGTCGTCTTCGACGTCTGCACCGCCGACGCCGACCGGATCCGGTGCCGCATGGACGACGGCCGCACGGACGTGGGCCTGCTGCTGGAGCCGGTCGACATGGAGCGCTATGAATTCCTGCGCATGCCGGTGAAGGAGCGGTGGGTGGCCGTCACGCCGTCCGGAGGGCCGCTGGCCGGGCGCAGCCGCGTCACGGCGCAGGAGCTGGCGGTGTCGCCCGTCCTCCTGCCCAGCCGCCAGAAGGTGCGCGACGAGGTGGCCCACTGGTTCGGCGATCTCTACGACGGGCTGAACGTCCCCTGCGTCAGCAATCTCAGCACCAACGCCGCGCTGCTGGTGCAGGCGGGACTGGGCAACGCCGTCGTCGTCGAGGGCGCGCTGCCCTTTCTGGCGCGCGATGAGGTCTGCGCCGTGCCGCTGTATCCGGAGATTCGCTCCACCTCCGTGCTGGCCTGGCGGCGCGGCCAGCCCTTCTCCGCGGCGGTGCGGCGGTTCATCGACTTTGCAAAATGCTTTTCAGGCATGGAAATGGAATAGAAATCAAGTATTCGACATATTGCGCGGCGCGTGATAGAATGGGCATATCGGAAGGGCTTCCGGTATGCCCGTTTTTCTGTTCCTGACAGGGGCTTGCCGGCGGCGGAAGGGGAGGATGAACATGGAGAAACCTTTCAGCGGACGGGATCTGGCGCGGCTCATCGTGCCGCTGACGCTGGAGCTGCTGCTGACGCTGCTCGTCGGGATGATCGATTCGGTGATGGTGTCCGGCGCGGGAGAGGCGGCGGTGTCCGGGGTATCGCTGGTGGACGCGGTGTTTCAGCTGCTGATCTACGTGTTTTCGGCGTTCGGCACGGGCGGGGCGGTGGTCGCGGGGCAGTATCTGGGCGCGGGCCGCCGGGAGGAGGCGCGGGCGACGGCGGATCAGCTGGTCTGGTTTTCGGGGCTCTGCTCGCTGGGGATCGCGGCGGCGCTGTACGGATGGCGGGGCGCGCTGCTGAGCCGCGTCTACGGATCGATCGCCCCGGAGGTGTACTGGAACGCCGAGCGGTATCTGCGGATTGCCGCGCTGTCCATACCGGCGATTTCCATCTACGAATCGGGGGCGGCGATCTTTCGCACCGTGGGCGACGCGAGGATCACCATGAGGCTCTCGCTGGCGATGAACGCCGTGAACGTGGCCGGCAACGCGCTGCTGATCTGCGGCGCGGGCTGGGGCACGGCGGGCGCGGCGGCGGCGACGGTGGCGGCGCGGTACGTGGCCGCGGCGGGGATGATCGGACTGCTGCTGCGCAGGGAGCAGCCGCTGCGGCTGCGCCGGTCGCTGCGCTATGCGCCGGACGGCGCGCTGATCCGGCGGATCCTGCGCATCGGCGTTCCCAACGGCGTCGAAAACGGGCTGTTTCAGATGGGCAAGATCGTGCTGACGGGGCTGGTCGCCTCCTTTGGCACCTCCGCCATCACGGCCAACGCCATCTGTCAGGTGATCGCGAACCTGCAGTGCATTCCGGGCTCGGCCGTCTCCACGGCGGCGGTGCCGGTGATTGCGCGCTGCGTCGGCGCGGGGGACGAGGCGCAGACGCGCCGGTACGCCCGTCAGCTGCTGGGCGTCGCCTACGCGGCCATGCTGGCGTTCTGCGCGGGGCTGTGGCTGGCGCTGCCGGCGATCCTGCCCTGGTACGGCCTGACGGCGGAGACGGCGGAGCTGACCCGGCGGATGGTGGGCGTGCACACCCTTGGCGCGATGGCCATCTGGCCGCTGACCTTTGTGCTGCCCTCGGCGCTGCGGGCGGCGGGGGATGTGCGCTTTGCGATGGTGGTCTCGGGGGTCTCCATGCTGGTGTTCCGGCTGGGCGCGGCGCACCTGCTGGCGCGGCAGGCCGGGTTCGGCGCGCTGGGCGTCTGGCTGGCCATGCTGTGCGACTGGGGCTTCCGCGCGGCCGTGTTCAGCGCCCGCTGGCTCGGCGGACGCTGGAGAGACCGGAGCGTGCTGCAGGGAGATTAGGGGCTTTTGTCCGCCGCCCCCTTGAAAAACGCGCAGGGCCATCCTATAATGATAGCAGACGGCCCCGGTGCGCGAAAACGGCGACCGGTTCGCGCTCCGGGCCGGACGGAAGAGGATCTGCAGGGAGCGCGGAGGCGTCCGGCGGATTGCGGGCGGCAGCTGCCCCGGAGGAGGAAAGATGAACGCCTATACCATTGAAAATGCGCGATGCGAATATCAGGTGAACCCGCTGGGCGTCGACGCGGCGTGCCCGCGGCTGACGTGGGCCTATTACGGCGACAATCCCGACTGCCTCGGCGCGGAGATCCGGGTGACCGCCGCCGCCGATCCCGAATTCCGGAGCATCCTGTGGGATTCCGGCTGGGAGAGGAGCGATCTGACCGCCATGGACTGCGCGCTGCCCGAACGCGTCTCCGGACAGCGGGTCTGGTGGACGGCCCGCACCCGGCTGGAGGGCCGCCCGGAGACCGAGGCCGTCTCGGAGAAATGCTGGTTTGAGACGGGCCTGCTGGAGCCCGGCGACTGGCACGGCGACTGGATCCGCGCCGACACGGACTTCGACGCGCCCGTTCTCTGCCGGAGCTTTCGCCTGGAGCGCCTGCCGCAGCGCGCCCGCGCCTATGTGTGCGGACTGGGCCTGTTCGAGCTGGTCGTCAACGGGACGATCGTGGGCGACGAGGTGCTGCAGCCGGTGATGACCGCCTACAGCCGCCAGCCCCAGACCCATATGAACTATCCCTATGTCTATGGCGGCGCGTTCCGCACGCCCTACCGCACCTTCGACCTTGCGGGAACTCTGAAGGCGGGCGAAAACCGGATCGAGGTGCATCTGGGCAACGGCTGGTACTGCCAGCGGGGCCGTCTGGCGGAGGGCGACCTCTGGTATGGCGACGCGCCCGCGCTGCGCATGGAGCTGCGCCTGGACGGCCGCGCGATCGCAACCGACCTGAGCTGGCAGTGGCGCGAGGGTGCGGTGGTGCGCAACAACCTGTTCTATGGCGAGGAGGCCGATTTCACCCGCCCGGCCGGCGCGCTGCGGCCCGTGATCCGCGCCAAGGCCCCGGACGGCCCCCTCTGCGCCCAGGCCTGTCCGTCGGACGCGGCGGTGGGGGAGTATCCCGTCCGGCGCGCGCTGGAGAGCTCCGGCGGCGGGCTGATTCTGGATTTCGCCCAGAATCTCTCCGGCTGGGAGGTGCTCGAGGCCCGCGCCCGCCGGGGCGACCGGGTGGAGCTGCGCTTTGCCGAGGAGATTCTGCCCGACGGCGGCGCATGGCGGCTGGATTTCGCCAGCGCCGGCGGCGAACGTCAGATCCAGGCGGACGCGTTCACCCTGGCCGGAACCGGCGCGGAGCGCGTTCATCCCCGGTTCTGCTGGCACGGCTTCCGATATGCGGAGATCCGGCTGTTCCGGAACGGCGGGGAGCTGCCGCTGGCGTTCTCCGGAGGCCGGCTGACGGCGGAGGACTTCTCCGCGGAGGCGAAGGCGGTGTTTCTCTCCGGAAGCCAAACCGTCACGGGCGAATTCGAGTGCGATCGGGAGGTGCTCAACTGGTATCATCGCGCGGCGGTGACCAGCATGCGCTGCAACGAGCACACCGGCGTGCTTTCGGACTGCCCCCACCGGGAGCGGCTGGGCTATACCGGCGACGGCCAGCTGATCGCGCCCGCGACGCTTCTGAATCTGGACGCCGCCGCGCTGGTGGGCAAATGGTTTCAGGACGTGCTGGACGCGCAGCACCGCGAAAACGGCCACGTGCCCCACACCGCGCCGTTCTACAACGGCGGCGGCGGCCCCGGCGGCTGGGGCGGCGCGATCGTGTTCCTGCCCTGGACGCTCTATCGCCACACCGGCGATCTGCAGATTCTGCGCCGCGCCTGGCCGCAGATGCTGAAGTGGATCGACTATCTGGACGCCCACAGCGAGGACGGCATTGTGGTGCGCGAGGAGGAGGGCGGATGGTGCCTGGGCGACTGGTGTCCGCCGGGCGGCAATGCGTCGAACCTCCGGATCGAGCCCGAGCTGGTGAACACGGCGTTCGCCGTCCGGATGCTGGATGAGCTGGCGCAGATGGCGGAGGCGCTCGGCCTGCCCGGCGAGCGGGCGCGGCTCCTGCGCGCCGCCGACGACCGGCGCGAGGCGCTGAGGCGCGCCTTCTGGCGCCCGGAGACCGCCTCCTTCGGCGCGGGCTGTCAGGGCAGCACCGCCATGGGGCTGTGGGTCGGGGCCGTGCCGGAGCAGGATCGGGCCCGCGCGCTGCAGCGCGTCGTGGACGAGCTGGCCGCGGCCGGGGATCATTTCGACACGGGCATCTTCGGCACGCCGGTGCTGCTGGAGGTGCTCAGCGAAAACGGGCGCGCGGATCTGGCGCTGAAGCTGATGACCGCCGAGGGCTATCCCTCCTTCGCCCACATGCGCGATTGCGGCGCGACGACGCTGTATGAATACTGGGAGTACGAAAACGGCTCCCACAATCACCAGATGTTCGGCGCGGCGGACGAATGGCTGTACGCGTGGGTCGCGGGGCTGGCGCAGTCGCCGGATTCCGCGGGCTGGCGGAGGGCGGTGCTGCGCCCCGGCGCGGTATCCGGGATCCAGCGGGCGCGGGCGGCGGTGGAAACGCCCTTTGGCCGCGTCTCGATTGCGTGGAGCCGCACGCCGGACGGCCTGCGCTGGAGCTTCCGCAAGCCCGCGCTGATGAACGTGGAGGTGCGCCTGCCGACGGACGGAAAAGGAGAGGTACGATGAGCCTGCAAAGAGAGATGGAGCTGAAGGACGGCTGGCGGCTGTGTGTGGTGGACGATGCGGAGCTGCGCGGGGAGATCACCCGCTTTGCCCAGCTGCAGGCCGAGTCCCTGCCCGCGCAGGTGCCCGGCGACTGGCCGCTGGACTACGTGCGCGCCGGAAAGCTGGAGGAGCCCTATGATCAGGACAACTATCTGAAGCTCCGCGATTACGAAAACAGCCACGTGTTCTATGCGGCGGCCTTCCGCTGGGAGGGCGGCCCGGACCGGGTATTCCTGCGCTTCGAGGGCATCGACACCGTGGCGGACGTGTATCTGAACGGCCGGAAAATCGGCCACGCGGAGAACATGTACATCCCCCACGAGTTTCCCGCCGACGGCCTGATGCAGGGCGAAAACGAGCTGCTGGTGCACATCCTGCCCGTGGCGCTGGAGGCGAGGCAGTATCGCGAGGCCGCCTTCGCCAGCACCTGCAAGTACAACTACGAGGCGCTGGTGATCCGCAAGGCCACCCACATGTTCGGCTGGGACATCTGTCCGCGCATCGTGTCGGCGGGGCTGTGGCGGCCCGTGCGGGTCATTCAGAAAAAGCCCCTGCGGATCGAGGACGTGTTCGTGTGGATCGACCGGCTGGAGGAGAACCGCGCCAGGTGCACCGCCATGTTCGATATCGACATTGGCCGCGAACCCATCTCCCGCTATGCGCTGCGCCTGACCGGCGTCTGCGGCGACAGCCGGTTCGAGGTCTGCGAACCGCTGTGGTACGTCCACGGGCGGATGCAGTTCACGCTGGAGCATCCGAAGCTGTGGTGGCCGAGGGGCTACGGCGATCCGAATCAGTATGAGATCACCGCCGTGCTGCTCAGGGACGGCGCGCCGGTGGATGAAATCACCTTCCGCCAGGGCCTGCGCACGGCGGAGCTGGCGCGCGACGACGTGCTGAACGAGCGCGACGAGGGCGAATTCTGCTTCGTGATCAACCGCCGCCGCATCTATGTGAAGGGCACCAACTGGGTGCCCGCCGACGCGTTCCACTCCAACGACGCCCGGCGCATTCCCAAAATTCTCGAGCTGGTCAGGGACGTGGGCTGCAACGCCCTGCGCGTCTGGGGCGGCGGCGTGTACGAGAGCGATTTCTTCTACGACTGGTGCGATGCAAACGGCGTTCTGGTCTGGCAGGACTTCATGATGGCCTGCGGCGTGTATCCGCTCACCGGGCGCATGAAGCGCCAGCTGGAGGAGGAGGCGACCGTGCAGGTGCGCCGACTGCGCCGCCACGCCAGCATCTGCCTGTGGGCGGGCGACAACGAGTGCGACCAGAACTACTGCTGGTTCGACATGAAGCAGGATCCCACGCTGAACGAGCTGACCCGCGGCGTGCTGCCCCGGGTGCTGCGCGCCGAGGATCTCACCCGGCCCTATCTGCCCAGCTCGCCCTACGTGTCCGCCCGGGCCTACGCCGAGGGCTGCGTGGAATCCACGCCCGAGCAGCACCTCTGGGGCCCCCGCGACTACTTCAAGGGGCATTTCTACCACGACGCGAACGCCGTGTTCGCCAGTGAAATGGGCTATCACGGCTGCAATTCGCCCCGGAGCCTGTACCGGTTCATCGGCCGGGATCAGGCCTGGCCGGTGGACGGCAATCCCATGTACCTCTATCACGCCGCGTCGCCGGAGCTGGAGCACTCGCCCTATACCTACCGCATCCCGCTGATGTCCGGCCAGCTGCGCTTTCTGTTCAGACAGGAGCCCGCGAATCTGGACGAATACGCCCGGATGAGCCAGATTTCCCAGGCCGAGGCGAAGAAGTTCTTCGTGGAGAGCTTCCGCAGCCGCAAGGGCAAGCGCACCGGCCTGATCTGGTGGAACATCATGGACTGCTGGCCGCAGATCTCCGACGCGGTGGTGGACTACTACTTCTGCAAAAAGCTGGCCTACTTCTACATCCGCCGCAGCCAGCAGCCGGTCTGCCTGATGATGGACGACCACACCGGCGGGCTGGTGCTCTACGCCGTCAGCGATCTGGATCGGGACGTGCGCGCGGCCTTCCGCGTGCGGGATCTGGATTCCGGCGCCGTCGTCGCGTCCGGCGAAGCCCGGCTGGCCGCCGACGCCTCCACGCCGCTGTGCCCGATCCGCGACGACGGCGGCGTCCACTTCTACGCCATCGAATGGGAAACCGACGACGGCGTGCGGGGAACGAACCACTATCTTCAGGGCAGGCCCCCATACGATTACCCCTGGTATCTGGCCTGTCTGGAAAAAATGGGCTATGACGAGTTCGAGGGCTTCGACCGGTGAGCGCCGCATGAAGAAAACGGAATTCGGAGGAATGCAATTTGAAGGATCGATGGATTGGACTGGATATCGGGGGAACCAAGTGCGCCGTGCTGCTGGCCGAGGTGGACCGCGGCATCCGGATTCTGGACAAGATCCGCTTTGAAACGCACACGGAGCGGGGATTTCAGTGGGCCTACGACCGGCTCTGCCGGGAGATGGAGTCGATCCTCGCGCGCAACGGGCTGGACTTCAGCCGCGTCCGCGCCATCGGCGTCAGCTGCGGCGGGCCGCTGGATTCCCGGCGCGGGGTGATTCTCTGCCCGCCGAATCTGCCGGGCTGGGAGAACGTGCCGCTGCCGGAGATGCTCGCCGAACGCTATGGCGTTCCGGCCTTCATCCAGAACGACGCCAACGCCTGCGCGCTGGTGGAGTGGAAGATGGGCGCGGGCCGCGGAACCCGGGACATGATCTTCCTGACCATGGGCACCGGCATGGGCGCGGGCGTGATCGCCGAGGGCCAGCTGCTGCGCGGCCATACCGACATGGGCGGCGAGGTGGGCCATCTGCGCCTGACGGAGGACGGCCCCGTGGGCTTCGGCAAGGCCGGCTCCTTCGAGGGCTATACCAGCGGCGGCGGCATCCATCGCCAGGCCGAGGCGCTCACCCGGCGGCTGGCGGCGCAGGGCCGTCCGCCCGCATGGCTCCGGGACGGCCACGCCCCGGAGGAGGCGGACGCGAAGCTGATGGCGGACTACGCCCGCCGGGGCGATCCGGACGCCCGGGCGTTCTACGATTTCATCGGCCGCATGCTGGGCCGTGGAGTCGCGCTGCTGGTGGACGCGTTCAATCCGGAATGCGTGGTCATCGGCAGCATCTTCGGGCGCTGCGAGGATCTGCTGCGCAGGCCCATGGAGGAGGAGCTGCGCCGCGAGGCGATTCCCTATTCGCTGCAGGGGCTGCGCGTGACGCCGGCGGGCACCGGCGAATCGCTGGGCGATTACGCCAGCGTCATGGTGGCGCTGTACGCGCTGGGCGTGGATCCCATGCAGGCGGGCGCGGAGATCCATCCGCGCGTTCTGTCCCACATGCTGCGGCTGTTTGAGCGCTGTCCGGCGCTGGAATCCTGCCGTGAACAGATTGTGGAAGCCTACAGAATGCTGCGGGACTGCTATCGCCGGGGCGGCAAGGTGCTGCTGGCGGGCAACGGCGGCAGCTGCGCGGACTGTGAGCACATCGTGGGCGAATTGATGAAGGGCTTTCGCCTGAAGCGCCCGCTGGATGAAGAGCGGCAGCGCCGGATTCGCGCGCTGACCGGCGATCTGCTGCCCGAGGCGGCGGAGCGGCTGCAGCAGGCGCTGCCCGCCATCGCGCTGACCGGACACGCCGCGCTGACCACGGCGGTGCAGAACGATCTGGATCCCCTGCTGGCCGCGGCGCAGCAGGTGGTGGGCTACGGGCGGCCGGGCGACGTTCTGATCGGCGTCAGCACCAGCGGCAGCGCCCGCAATGTGGCATTGGCCGTTTCCGTCGCGAAGGCGCTGGGGCTGCATACGCTGGGCCTGACCGGACAGGAGGGCGGACGGCTCCGGACGCTGTGCGACTGCACCGTCTGCGTGCCCGCCGCCGCTACGGCCGACGTGCAGGAGCTGCATCTGCCGGTCTACCACGCGCTGTGCGCCATGCTCGAGGAAGAATTCTTCGGCGCGGAGGCGGATGAGGGGGAAGAAGCCTGATCCCGGCAGGAAATCCGTCGGCCGAGCGAAGACGGCTGTTTTCGGAATTCTCCCCGGAAGACGACCTCGAACCGCCCGAACGGCGGCGGGGTGTTCTCCCGGCGCGGCCGGATATCCGTGAGAGGCAAAGTCGGCTGAACCGTCGAAAAGGCGAAAAAAGGCCCGCAAAACATCGAAAGAAGCGATGATTTGCGGGCTTCGTGCTGCTTTTTCCAGAATTCTCTCTATGGAACGATCTTGGGCCGCGCGAACGGCGGCGGGGTGTTCTCAGATGGACGTGGCGCTATGGCCTTCGCTGAAGGGCCGTCACGCCGCCAGCGCGGCCAGCTGGGCGGCGATGCTGTCCAGATCCTGGGACAGCTGCGCGTTCAGCGCGGCGAGGTTCTCCTGCTGGCGGGCGAGGCTCTCCTCCAGCGCGGCGAGCTCGACGGAGAGATCCGCGTCGGGCTGACCGGCCTTGTCGAACAGGCTCTGAACGACCTCCCACAGGTTCTCGCCGGGACAGCGGATCATGCCCTCGCCCCAGGTGTCCTCGGACTTGACGTACATCTTGTCCAGCATGTACGCATAGGTCTCCTGGCTGAAATCGTAGGCGTACCAGTTGTAGTCCACGGCCCAGAGGTACTCGTCCAGCGCCGTGGCGGCGTCGCCGTCGTTCAGGCAGGCGATGGCGCTCTCCAGCGCGTCGATGTTGTTCGTGGCCACTTCGAAGGGGAACACCACGTTGTCCTCCCAGTCGAAGGCGGTGGTGGCGGCCATGATCTCGCGATAGATGGGGAACAGCGCGGCGTCCAGCGCCACGCCCTCCTCGCGCAGCGCGGCGTCGTCGGAGGCGGCGTAGTCGGCGTTCAGCGCGGCGATGCGCGCGTCCACGGCCCGCGCGGCCTCGGTCACGGCGGACACGTCGACCTGACCGAACTCGTCCAGCGCCTCAAAGCGGGCGGCGAAGTTCATCGGGCGGCAGGCCAGCGCATCCAGCTCCAGCGCATAGCGGGCGAACAGGTCGAGCGTCAGCTGCCAGGCAGCCTCGTCCACGCCCAGAATTTCGTTGTCCATGGTGGAATGGTAGGCGGGACCGTGGTAGATCTCCTCCGGCTCGGCGTGGGAGGCCACGATGGCGGGCACGCCGGCCATGCCGTAGCTGAAGTCCTCGGTCCAGCAGGTGGCGGGAGCGGTGACGGTCATGCCGTAGCCGCTGTTTTCGTACATCGGCGCGGCCACGGATTCGGCGAAGTCCGCCAGCTCCCAGCTCGCGGCCACGGAGAAGTCGGTGTGCCCCTGCACGGGATACATGCCGTCGAGGTTCAGGATGGCGAAGGCGGTTTCGGCCCACTCGGGGCGCACCTCGGTGATCTGCTTGAACGCGCCGATGGCCCAGTCGTACTCGGTGTCGGACTTGCCCCACTCCTCGGAGCCGTGGGCGACGAAGCGGATGGTCTTGTCCGGCTGCAGGCCGCTTTCGGTCATGGATCTGGCGATGGCCAGCATGGAGCCGACGCCGCAGGCGTCGTCAAAGAAGGAGTGATAGTATCCGTCGTAGTGGGCGAAGAAGTAGATCACCTCGCCGGTGCGGCCGGGGATCTCGCCCCAGACGTTCCGGCTGGTTCCGTCGAAGGTCACGACGCTGTCGACGTCCAGCAGGATTTCCGCTTCGCCGCCGCCCTGCTCGATCAGGGCCTTCAGGGTGTCGGCGCTGTTCTGGCTCAGGGAGAAGGCGGGCGCGTCGGCGGGGCCGCAGATGTCCTGGGAGCCGATGGTATCCGCGTCGTAGGTGGCGTAGCCCTCGGTGTTGCAGGCCAGCACGCACAGCGCGCCGCGGAGATGGGCCTCGTAGGTGGGGATCTCGATCCACCAGTCGTCGGCCTGGTTGATGTCGATCAGCACGGCCTTGCCCTGCACGTTGAGCCCCTCGTAGTCGGCGGCGGTGCCGCGTCCGGCGTACACCACGCGAACCGGCTGCATGTCGGCGGTGAGATTCGTGGCGAAGCCGCCCAGGGGCAGGTACTGCTGTGCGCCGGACGCGTCCGTATAGTACACGCGGCCGCGGTTGAACGACCAGTTGTCCGAGGTGAATTCGTCCACGGTGACATTGCTCAGGCCGATCTCCTCCATGGTCTGCCGGATGAATTCGGCGGCCTGGCGCTCGGCGGCGGAGCCGGACGAGCGGTTGCCCACGTCGGGGTTGTCGCCGAGGCTGGCGATGGTCCGGGTGACTTCTCTGGCGAAGGCCACGTCCGGAGCGAGGGTCGCGGAGCTCTCCGCGAGGGCGGCGGCGCACAGCGACGCGATCAGCGCCGCCAGGCAGATGGCGAGAATTCTCTTCATGGTCTCATCCTCCGTAATCCCGAAAGGGGAGATTCTGTCGGCGGTGGACGGCGCAAACCGGATAAAAAAGGGTTCTATAATAAAAGTAGGGGTGAGAACCAAAAAAGAGGAGACAAAGTAAGTCCGAACAGGTAAAATGAAAATGCGACAATCCACAACCTGAGGGGG
>SFJH01000037.1 GCA_004555155.1 Clostridiales bacterium | reverse complement strand
TCAACGTCACCCTCACCGGCGGCGAGCTGCGGGGCCATGTGATGGTGGGCGACTACGTGATGCGCAACCTGCTCAACGCCACCGCCGACAAGACCTTTATCGGCTGCGCCGCCATCACCGCCAAGGGGGAATGCTGCTACAACATCCCCATGGAGATCGGCATCAACGAGGCCATGATCAGCCGCACCACCAGGGGCCTGTACATTCTGGCGGACCATACCAAAATCCATAAGACCGGTATGCTGGAAACCGGCTACGGCAGCTGTATTTATGAGCACCCCTGGACCCTGATTACCGACGAGAAGGCCGACCCCGGCGCCGTGGAGCAGCTGCGGAGCCTGGGCAAGCAGGTGTTCCTCGTGGGCATGGACGATATTATGACCTGAGAGAAGGCAGCGTATGAATCGAAAAATTCTCTTCCTTGATCTGGACGGCACCCTGCTGAACAGCCGCCGGGAGATCTCTAAAGGCAACCGGGCAGCGCTGGAAAAGGCGCTGACGCTGGGGCATCGGGTGGTCATCAACACCGGCCGTCCCCTGAAAAGCGCCCTGATCCAGAACCGCCGGCTGGGGCTGACCATGGAGGAGATCGGCACCCAGCTGGGGGTGGACCGGAGCACCGTCTCCCGCACCCTCAAGCGGGGCGAGGCCCGGCTGCGGCGGTGCCTGCGCTATGGCGCCGCCGCCCTGCTGCGGGACACCCTGGGGGAGGACAGCGAAGAAAATTTCCGCCGGACCATTGACAAGCGGCGCTGCTGGGGAAGATAATACAGAAAGCACCAAAGCAAAGGGGGCGCGAAATGTGAAAGACAACCGCATTGTATTCCTGCTGAACCAGGGCAGCTGGCAGCAGGATCAAGAGCTCATCCGGGGCCTGAAGGCCTGGCAGCACTATCCCCTGCTGCTGGAGGCCTATGCGGGACATTTCTATCCGGAGAGCAAGTTCGGCGGCTGCGCGACCGGCCCCGTGCTGCCGGGCGCCTATACCGATCCGAAGGTGGAGGGTCAGCGTGCGACGCTGGGCGAGATGACCTACGGCATCTGGAATGAGGACGCCTATCAGCTGCTGATGGACGTGGAGACCCTGAGCCTGCTGGGCGATCAGGTGGATCCTGAAGGCCTGCGCGCCGACAGGATCGCCAAAGCGCTGGAGCAGTTTACGCTGATCGTTGATTTCGAACAGCCGCTGGAGGGCCGCATTGCCAGCTATCGCGCCGCCCGCGAGGTGCTCAAGCCCGTGCTGGAGGCGAAGAACGGCTCCACGGCGCCGGTGTTCTATGCCATCGGCAACGCCCATCTGGATCTGGCCTGGCTGTGGCCCATGGCGGAAACCCATCGCAAGACCTCCCGTACCTTTGCTCAGCAGCTGAGGCTGATCGAGGAATATCCGGAGTACAAGTTCCTCCAGAGCCAGCCGGCCAGCTATGTGATGTGTCGCGAGCACTATCCCGAGCTGTACGAGCGCATCAAGAAGGCGGTGAAGGACGGCCAGTGGATCGTCGAGGGCGCCATGTGGGTCGAGCCTGACACGAATATGACCAGCGGTGAATCCCTCGTTCGCCAGGTGATTCACGGCAAGGGGTTCTTCAAGGATGAATTTGATCTGGACAGCGTCGTGCTGTGGCTGCCCGATACCTTCGGATATTCCGCAGCGCTGCCGCAGATTCTGAAGAGCTGCGGCGTGAAGTATCTGGTGACGCAGAAGATCTTCTGGTCCTACAATGAGGGCGACCAGTTCCCGTATCACTATTTCACCTGGCAGGGCGCGGACGGTTCTCAGATCGACACCTTCCTGCCCACCAGCTACACCTATCGCACGGATCCCAAGGAGATCTGCGAGACGTGGAACAAGCGCGTGCAGAAGCGCGGGCTGGATGCGTTCCTGCTGCCCTACGGCTACGGCGACGGCGGCGGCGGTCCCTGCCGCGACTATGTCGAGCAGCTGATGCGCGAGAAGGATCTGGAGGGCATGCCGCGCGTCCGAATGGAGACGCCGACCCAGTTCTTCCAGGATCTGGAGGCGGAGGGCGGTCCGGAGCACACGTATGTCGGCGAGCTGTACTTCTCCGCCCATCGCGGCGTGTTCACCTCCCAGGCGGCGATCAAGCGCGGCAACCGCAAGGCCGAGCTGGCGCTGCGTGAAGCCGAGATGTGGGGCGTGATGGCGATGCTCGGCGGCGCGGAGTATCCGCTGGCGCGCATGGACGCGGCGTGGAAGAAGCTGCTGCTCAACCAGTTCCACGACATTCTGCCGGGTTCTTCCATTGGAAAGGTCTACGAGGACGCCCGCCGTGATCACAAGTGGGTCATCAGCGAGGCGGACGCGGTGCGGGACGACGCTTTCGCAGCGCTCGTCAAGGGCGACGGCGTGACGGTGTTCAATTCCCTGTCCTTCGCGCGCACCGGATTGGTGGCGCTGCCGGAGATCTTCGCCAACGGCGCGATGACCGCCGACGGCGACGAGGTCTCCACCCAGAAGACGGACGCGGGCGTGCTGGCGCTGGTCACTGTGCCGCCCTGCGGAGCGATCTCCCTGGTGCCTGCGGAGCACAGCGAGCTGCCGGAAACCGCGACCGCTGCGCTGACCGAAGACGGCGCAGTCATCGAGAACGCCGTTGTTCGGGCGGTGCTGAATGTGCGCGGTGAGGTCGTGTCCTTCATCGACAAGGAGACCGGCCGCGAATACGCTGCCGGCGCGATGAACAAGTTGCTGATGTACAAGGATGTGCCGAGACTGTTCGACGCTTGGGACATCGATTCCAACTATATCCTCCAGCCTGTCGAGATCGATGAGCCGGTGACGCTCACGGTAAAGGAAGCGGGCGGACTGCGCGCGGTGGTTCACATGGAGCGCAAGGTGCTCAATTCCACCTTTGCGCAGGATATCGTGCTGGAGGCCGGCAGCCGTCGCATGGACTTCGTGACCCATGTGGATTGGCACGAGCTGCATCGCCTGCTGAAGGTGAGCTTCCCTGTGGACGTTCAGGCCACGGAGGCGATCAACGAGATTCAGTTCGGCTACATGACCCATCCGACCCATCGCTCCCGCCTGTACGACAGCGATCGCTTCGAGGTCTGCAACCAGCGTTACAGCGCGCTGTGCGACGGCAGTCACGGCGCGGCAGTGCTCAACGACTGCAAGTACGGCATCAGCATGAACGGCAACGAGATGCAGCTGACCCTGCTGCGCGCTGCAGCTACGCCGGAGATGCGCGCCGACAACGGAGAACACGACTTCACCTACGCCTTCACCGCGTGGGAGGGCAGCTTCAGCGAGAGCCCTGTTGTGGAGGAAGCCTATGACCTGAACGTGCCGATGCAGGTGGTCGCGGGCGCATGCCCGTCCTTCAGCGCGCTGGCGCCGGACGCGCCCAACGTGTTCGTGGACACGGTGAAGCCCGCGGAGGACGGCTCCGGCGACGTGATCGTTCGCCTGTACGAGGCCAAGAAGGCCGATACGAGCTGCACGCTGGCCGTGAATCTGCCCGTTTCCAGAATCTGGCTCTGCGATATGCTCGAGAACAAGCTCGAGGAACTCCCTGTGGAGGACGGCTGCGTGAAGCTGCATTTCCATACCTTCGAGGTCAAGACCCTGCGCATCGCCAAATAACGCCTCAACCGGCCGGGAATTCGCTCCCGGCCGGTTTTCGATTCCGGATTCTATAAGCTGCGCTGGGGGAACGCCTGCCGGAAAACGCAGGGCGGCTGTTTGTGCAGCAATGCTTTGTTATTTCTTCAGAAAGGGATTGACAAAGTTGGTTAGTAATGATAAACTAACTTGCGGTTGGGGGTTTTGCTCTCCTAACCGCTTTTTTAGCATGATGCGTTAGATTCTACGAATTCATGGAGGCGGAGCGTATGATGCCACTTGGAATGGCGAGCGTGGGTGATACCAACATTATTCGCAAGATCACGGGCAAGGACGAGGTGCGGCAGCACCTGGCCGAGTTGGGGTTCGTCGTCGGGGAGCAGATTACGGTGGTCAGTGAAATCGGAGGCAACATGATTCTGTCCGTCAAGGACAGCCGGATTGCGCTCGACAAGACGATGGCCATGCGGATTATGGTTTGATGGAAGGAGAGAGGGAAGATGAAAACGCTCAAGGATGTGAAGATCGGTCAGACCGCGGTCGTGAAGCGTTTGCACGGAGAAGGCGCGCTGAAGCGCAGGATTATGGACATGGGACTGACGAAGGGCACGGAAGTGTATGTTCGCAAGGTCGCGCCGCTGGGAGATCCGCTGGAGCTGACGGTGCGCGGCTATGAACTGTCCGTTCGCAAGGCCGACGCGGAGCAAATCGAGGTGGAGTGAAGTCTGCTTTTCTGTGCACATGAGTTAGATAAGGCTAACATTTGAGGAGGCAAAGGGTATGGCGATTAAAATTGCGCTTGCGGGCAACCCGAACTGCGGCAAGACGACGATGTTCAACGATCTGACGGGCTCGAATCAGTATGTGGGCAATTGGCCGGGCGTCACGGTCGAGAAGAAGGAGGGACGGCTGAAGGGCGAGAAGGACGTCGTCATTCAGGATCTTCCGGGCATCTACAGCCTGTCGCCCTATACGCTGGAGGAGGTCGTGGCGCGCAGCTATCTGGTGAATGAGAAGCCGGATGCGATTCTGAACATCGTGGATGCGAACAACGTGGAGCGCAATCTGTATCTGACCACGCAGCTGGCGGAACTGGGCATTCCGATGGTCGTTGCGCTGAACATGATCGACATTACGCGCAAGAACGGCGACCGGATCGATCTGAAGAAGCTGGGCCAGGCCCTGGGCTGCGAAATCGTGGAGACCTCGGCGCTGAAGGGAAGCGGCAGTCTGGAGGCGGCGCAGAAGGCGCTGGCGCTGGCCCGGCAGAAGAAGACCTTCAACCCGCCGCACGTGTTTGACGGCAGCGTGGAGCACGCGCTGGCGCACATTGAGGATCTGATCACGCATCAGGACGGCGAGCATGCCGTGCACCACCATCATGCGGACGGCAGCGTCCATCAGGGCGGCATCGTGGCGGAGAATCTTTCCCGCTGGTGCGCGATCAAGCTGTTTGAGCGCGACGAGAAGGTCATGGCGGAGCTGAATCTGCCCAAGGGCATTCTGGACGCCGTCGAGGCGGCCATCAAGGGATGCGAGGAGGAGATGGACGACGATTCCGAGTCCATCATCACCAACCAGCGCTATGCGTACATCAGCCGCATCGTCGCCACCTGCGTGAAGAAGGGCAAGGCGAAGGGATCGCTGACCACCTCGGACAAGATCGACCGCGTCGTCACCAACCGCTGGCTGGGCCTGCCGATCTTCGCGATCGTCATGATCATCGTGTACTATGTCTCTGTCTCCACCGTCGGAACCATCTTTACGGACTGGGCGAACGACGGTGTGTTCGGCGACGGCTGGCATCTGTTCGGCATCGGCTCCTCCGCCTATGAGGAGAAGGCCGAGGCGTACGGCGGCGCCGCCGAGGTGGTGAACGCCTTCATTGAGCACGCGGCGGAAGTCGGAATCGACACCGCGGCCGTCGAGGAGGCCCTGGATGCGGAATCCGACGCCTTTGACGGCGACGCGGCGCTGGCTGCGCTCAGCGCGTTTGCGGCGCAGTTCCCGGAGGACGAGGAGGTCGTCTATACCGTGGTCGACGAGGAGACCATGGCCGATGAGGAAGCCGTTGCCACCGGCGCAGATCTGGCGCAGGCGGTGGAGGTGTACGCCAGCTATGGCTGCGAAGAGCCGGATCCGGCTGCGGACGGCGTCTGGGTGCCCGGCATTCCGGTGCTGGTGGAAGCGGGTCTGGATGCGATCCATTGCGCGGAGTGGCTGAAAGGGCTGGTGCTCGACGGCATCGTGGCCGGCATCGGCGCAGTGCTGGGCTTCGTTCCCCAGATGTTCGTGCTGTTCCTGTTCCTGGCCTTCCTGGAGGGCTGCGGCTACATGGCGCGCATCGCCTTTGTGCTGGACCGCATCTTCCGGCGCTTTGGCCTGTCGGGCAAGTCCTTCATCCCGATCATGATCGGCACGGGCTGCGGCGTTCCGGGCATCATGGCCTCGAGGACGATTGAAAACGTCAATGACCGCCGCATGACGATCATGACCACGACCTTCATTCCCTGCGGCGCGAAGCTGCCCTTCATCGCCATGATCGCGGGTGCGATCTTCGGCGGCGCATGGTGGGTGTCTCCGGTGGCCTACTTCATGGGCATGGCGGCGATCATCTGCTCCGGCGTGATCCTGAAGAAGATGAAGCGCTTTGCGGGCGAGGCGAGCCCGTTTGTCATGGAGCTTCCGGCCTACCACTGGCCGACCATCGGCTCGATTCTGCGCAGCATGTGGGAGCGCGGCTGGTCCTTCATCAAGAAGGCGGGAACGATCATTCTGCTGTCCACGATTGTGGTCTGGTTCACCACCTACTTTGGATTTGTCGACGGCGGATTCCATATGCTCTCCGAGGAGCAGATTGACTCCAGCATTCTGGCCTCCATCGGCCGCGCGCTGGCCTGGATCTTCATTCCGCAGGGCTGGGGCAACTGGCAGGCGACGGTCGCTTCGATCACGGGCCTGGTGGCCAAGGAGAACATCGTCGGCACGCTGGGCATTCTGTATGGCGGCGGAGAAGCCTCTGTGTATGCGACGATGGGAGCGGCCTTCAACGGCGTCAGCGGTCTGAGCTTCCTGGTTTTCAATCTGCTGTGCGCACCCTGCTTTGCGGCCATGGGCGCAATCAAGCGCGAGATGAACAACGGAAAGTGGTTCTGGTTTGCCATCGGATATCAGTGCGGCTTCGCGTACTGCGTGGCGCTGGTGGTCAATCAGCTGGGCAGTCTGTTTGCCTACGGTACGTTTGGCGTCGGCACGGTGGTGGCCGTAGCGCTGGTGGCGCTGTTCATCTACATGCTGGTGCGCAGGAACAAATACCTGGCCAAGTCATGAAGGATAAGGTGCGTTTGAACAGGTGAATTCGGAATCCGGGAGGTGCGAAGCGATGGGTACAGCGCTGGTTGCGTTGGTTTTGATCCTGATTGTCGGGCTGATTCTCAGAGGCATGCGAAGAGACAGAAAAAGTGGCAGGGGATGCTGCGGCGATTGCTCGCATTGCTCCGGCTGCCGGCATTGACCAGAGACAGGGATGCGGGTCGTAGGGCTCGCATCCCATTGAAATGGAGGGAACAGAAGCATGTCGCTGACGGCCAACCAGATGCGATGTCTGCTGGCGATTCTGGCGCTGACGCGCGTGGATGAAGAGGTGGCCTCCAAATCGGTGGCGAAGCTGTTGGGCGTGATCAGACCCACGGTGCACAAGGCGCTGGATATCCTGATGAACAAGGGCCTTCTGGAAAAGGAGCACTACGGCTCGGCGCATTTGACGGAGCAGGGCCTGGCGCTGGCGGAACAGCTGGAGATGCGGCAGGAGCGACTGATTCTGCTGTTCTGCCGAACCTTCGATCTGCCCATGGACGAGAGCTGTATTGCGGCCACGCTGTTGATGAGTGGGCTCAGCGAGGAAAGTCCGACGCGGCTCGAGCGCTATTCAGGCGCAGCGCCGCAGAAATCATGAGAAGAGAAGCCGTTTCGCTTGCGAAGCGGCTTTTGTAATGCAAGCTTAATTTGACAACGGCCGGAGTGAAAGGTATATTGAAGACAATGATCGATGCGAGGAAGGATAGCCATGAAATTTGTTTTTGCTCCGGATTCATTCAAGGGTTCGCTTTCGGCGATGGAGGCGGTTCGGCTGCTGGAAGCGGCGGCGAGGCGGCATTTCCCCGATGCGGAGTGCGTGTGCGTGCCGGTGGCCGACGGCGGCGAGGGCACGGTGGACGCGCTTTGCCTCGCCTGCGGCGGAGAGAAGGCGCAGATGGAGGTTGCCGGGCCGATGGGGCGTCCGGTTTGGGCGAATTACGCGCGGATCGACGGCGGGGAGACTGCCGTAATTGAGATGGCGCAGGCGTCCGGGCTTCCCCTGGTCGATCCGTCCGAGCGGGATCCACTGCACGCCACCAGCTTCGGAACCGGAGAACTCATCCGGAGGGTTTTGCAGGATGGCGCGCGCAGGCTGCTGATCGGCATCGGCGGCAGTGCCACCAACGATGGTGGCATGGGCATGCTGTGCGCGCTGGGGGCGCGGTTTCTGGATGCGCAGGGGCGTCTGCTGTCGGGCTGCGGCGCGGATCTGGCGCGGGTGGAGCGCGCGGATTTCTCGGAGCTCTGCCCGGAGCTGCAGGGGGCGGAGCTTCAGGTGATCTGCGATGTGACCAATCCGTTGCTGGGCGATCAGGGCGCGACGGCGGTTTACGGCCCGCAGAAGGGCGTCACGCCGCAGATGGCGCCCGTCCTGGAGGCGGGCATGCGCAATTATGCGGAAAAGCTCAGCAGCGCGCTGGGCAGAGACGTGGCGTCCTTCCCGGGCGCGGGCGCGGCGGGAGGCATGGGCGCGGCGCTGGGCGGCGTGCTGGGCGCAAGAATGCGGTCAGGCATCGACGCGGTGCTGGACATCGTGCGCTTCGACGAGCTGCTGGAGCGCTGCGATCTGGTCGTGACCGGAGAAGGGCGCATCGATCGGCAGTCGGTGGCATTCGGCAAGGTGCCGGCCGGCGTGGCGAAGCGCTGCCGGGCGAAGGAGATCCCGGTGGTGGCCATCGTCGGCGGTGCGGGCGAGGGCGCAGAGGCCTTCCTTGATTTGGCCGAGGCGGCCATTCTGCCCACGGTCAGCGGCCCGATGCCGCTGGAATCCGCCATGGAAAGGGCGCCGGAGCTGTTTTTGCAGGCGGCGGACCGTCTGTTCAGAATCCTGAAAATGGGCGTGGGAATGGGACGCTGACGGGATTCAGGAGAATGAAAACCTCTCTCGGTTCGAGAGAGGTTTTGCGCTATTCTGCGGTAATGATCTTATAGACCACGCCGCGCTCCTTGACCAGCGGAGAGTGATGCGCGAAGAAGACGCGCCCGGAGACGGGGGATGCGACGCGCTCAAGCACCGTTCCCTCCAGCGGATGCAGGATCTCGCACAGCGGCTGTCCGGCGCGGATGCGGTCGCCGGGATGGTAGAAACGGCGGTAAACCCCGGCGGCGGGAGAATGTACCGCGACCAGACTGCTCTCCGGCACGATCAGGCTGTGCTCGCCTGCGCCGCTGCCGGTGCTGCGCAGAATTCCCTCGTGCTCTAGGAAGCGCAGAACGGCTTCCACGCTCTCCCGGGCGGAGCGCTCGTCGATCTGGTCGGTGGCGTTGGTATATACGGAGAAGGCCTTGGCTTCCCAGACCTGCCAGTTGTAGTTGAGCGTAGTGGTGTCGTAGGGGCGGGGCGTGCGCACCAGCACATACGGAAGTCCAAAGGCCTTGCCCAGCTCCGGAGACTGATAGCCCAGATCCATCATCTTGACGTGGGGCAGGAAATCGCCCGGCATGTAGAACGAGGCGAACTGCAGCCCATAGGCGTACCCGCTGATGGTTTCGAACAGCTTGGCGGCGATGCGCTGGGTGGTTTCGCCCTGGAGATAGCCGGGGAACATGCGGTTGATATCGGTGTTGTCCAGCGACCAGAAGCGCTTGCCGATATTCATGGAGAAGTGGTTGACCGACGGCACCACCAGAATTTCCTTGCCGGGCACGAGCTTGTCCGCGGCCTCCAGCTCGTTGAGGATGCGCACCAGCTGCGAGGCGACGTACATCTGCTGAATCTCGTTGCCGCGGAGCGCGCCCACGATGCAGGCGGCCTTCTCACCGGCGCCAAAGCGGAACCCGGTGACGCGCAGATCGTCGCGGTAGAGCGATGGAATGGCAAAGAGCGTTTCGCGCTTCATGCGTTCGCCTCCTCTCGGGAGAGCACGCGGGCGATCAGCGAACCCTCGTAGACCAGCGGATATTCCCGCAGCGTGAACAACAGTCCGTCGCAGGGGGATTTCACCGCCACGCCTTCGCCGGTGAGCGGATTGATCAGCTCGCCGATGATTTCATGCCTGCGGACGTTGTCCCAGTGCGTAACGCGGGGTACGAACATGCCCAGCGCCTCGGCGTTGATAAAGTGCACCTTGCCGTCGGTGGACACGATGGGCTGGCGCACCTCCGGCACGTCGCCGGTCCAGACGCCCAGATCGCGCATCACGTTGAAGATACCGGCCAGCAGCTGGTCGCCGTATTGACGGGTGATGCGCATGCCTACGCCCATCTCCACCACCAGCGTGGGCACGCCGCGGGCGTTGAGCGTGTGCGCAAGCGTGCTCTCCAGAACGGTGGCGCTGGCATGCACCCAGATGAAATCGCAGTTCAGCTTCCACGCATAGGGCAGAAGGGTCTTTGCCGTGGTTTCGGATATGCGCACCTGCGGAATTTCCCGAAGGAAGATGTTGCTGGCGTGCACATCGATGCACAGATCGCTGCCCAGGATATCCTGCGTGATTCTGGCTGCGGCATATTCCGCCATGGCGCCGTCTTCGTTTCCGGGGAAGATGCGGTTCATATCCAGATCGAATCCCGGAACGCCGCGGGTGATGGAATCCACGCCCAGCGGATTCAGCGCGGGATAGATATCCACGACGCCGTTGAGAAACTCCGGATGGGCGCGCAGGCGGCGCTGCAGTTCATAGCAGACATACTGGCCTTCCAGTTCGTCGCCGTGGGTGCCGGTGACAACGCAGATGCGCCGCATGCCGTCCGTGGGCTTTGAAGGCGCGAGGCGCATCTTCTGCACGCGCATTTCCTCGTCCACGGGCAGATTGACCTTGACAACCTGTTCGATCAAATTCGTTCCCTCCTGTTGTATACCCGATTGTCCCATTATACACCCAATCTCCCTGTTTGGGAAGTACAAAATGCGATGATTATATTAAATGTGCAAGTTAATTATTGACATAATGCAAAAATGGTGATATCTTAAAGCAATAAAGGGGGAATTGAACAAAAACAGGGTTGAAACATGAACGGAACTTTCATTTTCTGATACTCGAGGGAGGCGCGTGCCATGCGGAATCTGACCGACCATGCTCCGCAGATCAACCATTTGCTGTCGCGCTACGGCGTGAAATTCGGCATCTACAAGAACCAAACCTTTCACGAACAGCTCTTTCCCTTCGATGCGCTGCCGCGCATCATCACGCACGAGGAGTTCGCTGAGCTGGAAAAGGGCCTGATCCAGCGCGTGGACGCGCTCAATCTGTTTCTCGCGGATATCTATCACGAGAAGAAGATCGTCCGCGACGGCGTGCTGCCGCCTGAGTTTCTGTATGCCAGCAAGGGCTATCTGCCCGAGTGCGAGGGCATCACGCCGCCGGCGGGCATTCACAGCCATATCTCCGGAATCGACCTGGTGCAGGCGCAGGACAAGCGCTGGTACATCCTCGAGGACAATCTGCGCATCCCCTCCGGCGCCAGCTATCCGCTGATCGCCCGGGAGCTCTGCCGCAGGGCCAGCCCGGAGACCTTCCGTCAGAACGATATTGTGGACAATCGAAACTATGCCGACATGCTGCGCGACATGATGGACTATGTCTCTGCGCCCGGCATGCGCGTGATTCTGACGCCCGGCCGCTACAACGCCGCCTATTTCGAGCACAGCTATCTGGCGGAGCGCACCGACAGCGCGCTGGCTTCCAATACCGATCTGTATGTGGAGGACAACAAGGTCTATTATCGCGACTATCTGGGCGAATCTCAGCGCGTGGGCGTGATCTATCGCCGCCTGAGCGACGAGTATCTGGATCCGCTGACCTTCCTGCCGGAGAGCCTGATCGGCGTGCCAGGACTGATGAACGCCTATCGCGCGGGCAATGTGGCCATCGTCAACGCGCCGGGCAACGGCGTGGCGGACGACAAGGGCATCTACTATTTCGTCCCCCATATGATCCGATACTATCTTGATCAGGAGCCGATTCTCAGCAATGCGCCTACCTATCTGCCGTTCTATCCGGACGACTACAGATTTGTGATGGAGCATCTGGAGCGCCTGGTGGTGAAGGACGTCAGCGAGGCCGGCGGTTACGGCGTGGTGTTCGGCCGCGACCTCTCGCGGGAAAAGCTGGAGGAGCTGCGGGCGACGATTCAGCACGAGCCGCGCCGGTTCATCGCCCAGGAGGTCATCGATTTCATCGATCTGCCCGTCATGGACGATGGCGTGCAGGTGCCGCGCAAGGCCGATCTCCGCGCTTTCGTGCTCTCCGGCAAGGAAACCCGCGTGTGGCCGAGCGGCCTGACCCGCTTTTCGCGCCAGCCGGATTCCTTCGTGGTCAATTCTTCTCAGGGAGGAGGCTTTAAGGATACATGGGTATTATCTCATTAGAAAAGAGCAATCGTCTGATCTGGCTGGGCCGGTATACGGAGCGGACCTTCACCATCTGTCGAACCCTGGGCAAGTATTATGACACCATGATCGACCGCGATGAATTCGCCTATCGCGAATTCCTGGACTGCCTGGGCCTGCCCTATATCTACGGAAGCCGGGAGGCGTTCATCAAGACGTACATCTTCGATTCCGACGACTCCAATTCCCTGGCCAGCCACCTCAACCGTGCGCTGGACAACGCCATCGAAATGCGCGAGGAGCTGACCAGCGATACGCTGTGCTATATCCAGATGGCGCAGGATGCGCTGCGCTCCGGCGATGTGAACAGCGCGCCGATGCTGACGCTGCAGCAGGTGGTGGACGACCTGTTCGCCTTCTGGGGCAGCGCCGACGACAATATTGCCAGCGAAGAATGCCGGACGTTGCTGAAGTGCGGCAAGTATGTCGAACGCGTCGACCTGTATATCCGGCTGGGCTACAGCTTCCGGGAGGTGGAGAAGGAGACCTTCAAGCTGATCAACCGCCTGACCAAGACCCGCTTTGCAGGCAAGGACGAGGCGATCGGCAAGCTGCAGGGCTGGATGAAGGACGCGGCGACGTATGAGGAATCGAAGCAGGAGATTCTCTCGCTGCTGTGGACGGTTTTGTCATGAGGCGATTTTGCTTTACCTATGAACTGGCGATCAGGTTTTCCGCGCCGGTGTCGCGGCACACCTTTCAGTTCCGGTTTCATCCGGATTCTGACGCCCGGCAGCAGCTGTGGGGCCTGGAAACGGTCTGTCAGCCCGCGACAGCGCTGCCGCTGATTCGGGATGCCTTCGGGAACCTCTGCGCCTGCGGGCACGTGGAGGCGCTTCACGAGGCGCTGGCGCTGCGGGTGCGCGGAGACGCGGTGATCCAGAACCAGCCTGTGCGCGCGGAATGCCCGGAGATTTATGCGATGCCTTCGGCGCTGACCGCCGCGGAGGGAGAACTGGCGGCGCTGGCAGACGGCTTGACGGGCGATCCAGTGGACGCTGCGATGCGGGCTGCCGAGCGCGTCGGCGCGCGGGTGCGGTACTGCCGGGGCGTGACGGACGACCGAACCACCGCAGCGCAGGCCTGGGCGCTGGGCGCGGGTGTGTGCCAGGACAGGGCGCATCTGCTGCTGGCAGTATTGCGCGCGCGGCGAATCCCCGCCCGATATGTGGCCGGGCTGATTCCCGGCGAGGGGGAAACCCACGCCTGGGTGGAGGTGTATGACGGACGGCGTTTTGTCGGCGTGGATCCTACGCAGATGAAGCTGGCGGGCGATACGTATCTCTGTGTGAACCGCGGGCGCGACAGCCGGGACTGCGCCATCAACCGGGGCGTATTCGCGGGAGCCGCAGCACAGTCCATGTCGGTGTTTGCGCGAATGGCCCCGCTGTGAGGCCGGGAATGCATATGAAAGAGGAAAGCTGCCGGATGCAGGCGCTTCGCCCTGCAGCAGGTCTGGATGGATCTGCTGCAGCGGCGGGCGTTCCAGCGTCCGGCAGCTTTTTTGGCGGCTTAAACGCTGAGCGTCCAGCCGAAGTCGTTGTGATAGATCATCTGGCGGGTCATGCCGCCGTCGATGCAGATGTTCTCGCCGGTGATGAAGCCGGCCTTGTCCGAGCAGAGAAACAGCACCATGTTCGCGATGTCCAGCGGATTGCCCACCCGGCCTGCGGGCTGCTGGATCGCGTCAGGGCCGTCGTAGACGGTGAAGGCGGTGTCGATCCAGCCGGGGGAGATGGAATTCACCCGCACCCGACCGGCCAGGCTGACGGCCAGCGCATGGGTCAGCGCGGAGATGCCGCCCTTGGCGGCGGTGTAGCTCTCGGTGTTGGGCTGGCTCATCCGGTCGCGGGAGGAGGAAATATTGACAATGGCCGCGCCCGGCGCGAAGTGGGGCAGAAACAGCTTTGTCAGATAAAAGGGCGCGGCGACGCCCACCTGAAGCGCGCGGGTGAACTCCGCATACGAGCAGGCGTCAATCCCCTTCGACAGCGGCGGAGCGTTGTTGACGAGATAGTCCACATGGCCGCATTCGCGCACGACCTGCTCTGCAAAGGCGCACAGCGCGGCTTCGTCGGCCAGATCTCCGGTAAAGTCGTCGTTGGGCCGGACGTCGATGATGCGGACGGTCGCGCCCTCCCGGCGGAACTCCTCGGCGATCGTCCGCCCGATGCCCATCGCGCCGCCGGTGATTACGGCGACCTTGTTCTCAAACTGCATAGAAGCACCTCCTGTCGGCTCCATTATAGCACAGCCCCGATGACAATACTACACGAAATTCGGAAGTTTGCGTGCGTGCGGGCTTGCATAGTCGGCTTAAAAGTCGTATAATAAAACTGTTGTTCTGCGGCCTTTCGGGGCGATGACTACGAATGATGATCAATCGAAGCGGAGGCTTGGTTTTCTATGGATCCGTTTTACAGGGAATATCTGGATCAGGAGATCTGTCGCGCGGGCACGAACTGCGTGAAATGGGACGAGCTTGAGAAGACGTTTGGACGAGGCGATCTGGCGGCGGCCTGGGTGGCGGACATGGATTTCCGCACGGCGCCGGCGGTTCAGCAGGCGCTGGCGGAGCGCGTGGAGCACGCCATCTACGGCTACACCGAGAATGCGGATGCGGAGAAGGCCGCCGAGGTGGGCTGGCTCAAGCGCCGTCACGGCGTTGAGGTGGATCCGGAGTGGATTCTGTACAGCCCCGGCGTCATCGACAGCCTGTTCTTCTCCGTGCGCGCGCTGACGCAGGAGGGCGACAAGATTCTGATCGAAACGCCCGTGTACGGCCCCTTCTATCGCGCCATCGAGCTCTTCCATCGCACGATGGTCAAGAGTCCGCTGCTGGAGACCGAAGAGGGCTGGCGGATGAACTTCGAGGATATCGAGCAGAAGTTTGCCGACGGCGTGAAGATGATGATCCTCTGCAGCCCCCACAATCCGCTGGGCCGCGTCTGGACGCGGGACGAGCTGGGGCGGCTGCTGGCGCTGGCGAACCGCTACGGCGTGATCATCGTGGCCGATGAGATCCACGCGGACTTCACCTTCGACGGCCATCGCCAGATCCGCATCCTGTCGCTGGAGGGCTCCGACAACTGCGTGATGCTGACCTCGGCGACAAAGTCCTTCAACCTGGCGGGGCTGCGCCAGTCCTCCTGCATCGTGCGCAATCCGGAGCTGCGCAGGAAGATCGCCGACGAGATCACGCGCGCGCACGCGGGTTCGCCCAACCTGTTCGGCGCCATTGCGCAGACCGCCGCCTACAATCATGGCGACGAGTGGATGGACGCGGTGGTGGAGTACATCCGCGAAAACCGGGACTATGTGGTGGACTTCCTTCGGGAAAACCTGCCGGAAATCAAGACGCGCCCCCAGGAGGGCACCTATCTGATGTGGCTGGATTTCACCGCCATCGACATGACGCACGAGCAGATCATCGACATGCTGGTCAACGAGGCGCACGTTGCCATCAACAGCGGACTGGATTTTGGCGCGGAGGGGGATCATCACTTCCGCCTGAACCTTGCATCCCCGCGCGCGAATATCGTGCGGGTGATGGAGAACATCAAGAATACGATTCGGGGTCGTTAAACCGTGAAAATCAATTTCAGGAACCTGTTCAGAAAGCCCGACCGGATGATTGCGCTGGATGTAGAGTTGGACGGCATGCATCCCAGCCGCATCATCCAGCTGTCCTATCTCATCATCGACGGGCGGAGGGTGCGCGGCAAGAACATGTATTTCTCCGTCAAGGCGATCAACCGCCATGCCAAGAAGGTGCATGGGCTGGGCGTGTACCAGCTGCGCAAGCTCTCCGGCGGCGACATCTTCGCCTGCCGCGCCGATGAGATCTACAACGACTTCAAGGACTGCAAGCTGGTGATCGGGCACGATGTCGCGGGCGATATGCGCTATCTGCGCGAGGAGTTCGCCCGCATCGGCGTCAGACTGCCGGACATCCCCCAGTTCTGCACGCTCAAGCACTACACCAAGGAGGCCAACATTCCGCTCAAGCAGAATCCCAACGTCCTCAAGCCGCCGAGACTGGGCGAGCTGACCGAGCACTTCGGTCTGACGCAGGAGTTCATCTCCGCGAAGTGCGAGAAGTGGTACGGCGGAGGAGATCATCCCCACGATGCGCGCTATGACGCCGCTGCGGCGTATCTGTGCATGATGGTGGGCGAGGGAAAGGCTTAAACCGGCGGCAGGGAATCGCCGCGAATCAGAAACTGCACTGCGCTATCATGGCCGGTGCAGTTTTTCGCGAATTATGAACAAACGATAAACTACTGCAGTAGTACGGTTGACAGGAGTATACGACTACGGTAGTATATACCCGTAGCTACGACTGGAGTCTTATAAAGGAGTTGCGCGCAATGAAGCTGTTTGATTCGGAACTGAAGGTTATGAACGTGCTGTGGAGGGAAGGAGAGGCCACGGCCAAACACGTCTCCGACGTGCTCAAAGCATCGGTGGGCTGGAACATCAACACCACCTACACCATTCTCAAGCGCCTGATCGAAAAGGGCGCGGTGGAGCGCAGCGAACCCGGCTTCCGCTGCCGCCCGCTGGTCGACAAGGCGTCAGTGCAGCAGCAGGAGACCGATGATCTGATTGATCGGGTCTTTGACGGCTCTGCGGACAAGCTGTTCGCCTCGCTGCTGAGCCGAAAGAAGCTGAGTCCGGAGGAGATCGAGGGACTGAAGCGGCTGGTGGACGAGTTGGAGTGAGGTGAGAGCGGTGAGTCTTCTGCAAATGAGCCTGTCCGGCGGCTGCATCATACTGGCGACGCTGATCATTCGGATGCTGGCTGTCCAGCGGCTGCCCAAGCGCCTGTTTTCCGCGCTGTGGACGGTTGCGGTGCTGCGGCTGCTGATCCCATTCGAACTGCCGTCGCGTTTCAGCGCATGGGGACTGCTGCGCCCGAAGGCGGAGCGAACCTTCGCTGCAGCGCAGACGGGCGCGGCTGCGGAGCGCGTGGTACAGAACATGCCTGTCCCAGGGAACGCCGTTCAGACGCCTGCGCCGATCATTGGATGGTCGGCCTGGCAGTGGATCTGGCTGATCGGGATGCTGTTCGGTCTGGGCGTTCTTGTATTGCTCTACCGGCGCGGAATATCCCGCTTCCGGGATGCTGAGCCTGCGGAGATTCCTCAGATCCACGCCTGGCTGCGGACGCACACGCTGCGGCGCACCGTTCGCGTGCTGTGGTCGGAGAGGATCGATGCGCCGCTGACCTACGGATTGCTGCGACCGGTCATTCTGCTGCCGCGTGCGCTGAACATGGACGCGCCTGCGCTGGAGCTGATCCTCTGCCATGAATGGATCCACATTCGCCGTTTGGACGCGCTGCGCAAGCTGGCGCTGGCGCTGACGCTCTGCGTACATTGGTTCAACCCGCTGGTCTGGGCGATGCTCGTGCTGGCCAATCGGGACATGGAGCTGATCTGCGACGAGCAAGTGCTGCGCATGGGCGGCCAGCGGAGGGCGTATGCCTTGGCGCTGATCCAGATGGAGGTTGAACGAAGCGCATCAGCGCCGCTATGCAACTATTTTTCCAGAAATGCCATTGAAGAAAGGATAACGGCCATTATGAAGATGAAGAAGAAATCCGCGCTGTCGGCGATTCTCGCCGCAGTGCTGGTGCTGTGCACCGCGGCGGCGTTCGCCACGACGGCCTTTTCCGCACCGTCAGATGCCAGAATTTCGATGAAGACGGCGTGATTGACGTAGAGGCCATTCGCGAGGGAACAAAGCTGGTTGGCCTGCGGATCGTGCAGTAAACGGTCGGGCAATTCCGTAGAGACGAAGGACTTCCGCCAGCGGAAGTCCTCAGACCACTGACAAAGCCCGCAAACGCAAAAATGCCTGCTGCTTACGTCCGTGTAAGCTCCCTGATTTGCAGCCTTGCTTCCTTGTCTTGCAGGCTTTTTCAGCGTCTGGCAAATCGTTGACTTTGTCAACGATTTGAGGACTTCCGCCAGCGGAAGTCCTTCGCTTTGTCATTTTTTGTAGGTCTCAACCAGATATTCCATGGCCATCCGGTAGCCGTCGAAGCCGTAGCCGGCGAAGGTTTTGTCGCAGGCCAGACGGATGTAGGAAATCCTGCGGAAGTCCTCGCGGGCGTTGACGTCGGTCAGATGCACCTCGCAGGCGGGGATGCTGACGGCCTTCAGCGCGTCGAGAATCGCCACGCTGGTATGGGTATAGGCGGCGGGATTGATCACGATGCCGTCGATCTTCTGATAGGCCTCCTGAATGCGGTCGACGATTGCGCCCTCGTGGTTGGATTGGAACAGCTCCACCTCCACGCCCAGTCGTTCGCCCTGGGCGCGGAGATAATCGCACAGCGCGGCGTAGTCCTGCGCGCCGTAGAGGTGCTTTTCGCGGATGCCGAGCATGTTCAGGTTCGGGCCGTTAATGATGAGCAGCTTCATAAAATCCCTCCTGGATGCGTTGGGCGACGGTGGATAGGGTCGCGTCATTGTCAATGGCAAAGTCTGCGGCAGAGGCATACTTGTCCTTTCGCTGTTCCCACAGCCGGAAAACGGCGTCGTCGGAGGCGGAGGACAGCGGTCGGCCATCCTGCGGCAGCAGGGCGACGTCCCGGCGGATGAAGCATATGCGGCCGTTCTGTCGCATGGCGCGCACGTTTTCAGGGCGCAGAATCGCGCCGCCGCCGGTGGCGACGACCCTTCCGCTCTCGCGGCAGACGTCCTGGAGCACTTCGGTTTCCAGCGCCCGGAAGCGTGCTTCCCCGTATTTTGCGAAGATTTCCGGAATGGTCATGTTTGCGCGGCGAACGATCTCCGCGTCGCAGTCGATCAGCGGGCGGTTCATGGCCTCTGCCAGCAGCGCGCCCAGACTGCTCTTGCCGCAGCCGGGCATGCCGGTCAGCACAAGATTCAGCGTCTGTCCCTTGATCGCGCCCACGATGCTGTCCACGGTGGATTCGGGAATGGATCGGTTCGCAAACAGCTCCGCGGCCTCCCGCGCCTGCGCCACCAGCATGGGAAGTCCCGAGACGCAGGGAATGCCTCGTTCCATTGCGTCCAGGATCAGCGCGGTCTTCTCCGGGTTGTACACCACGTCCACCACGCCCTGTACGCAGGGAAGCCGGTTCAGATCCGCAGCGCTCAAGCCGGTCTTTGGATACATGCCCACCGGCGTGGTGTTCACCAGAATCTCTACGTCGGCGTGCTCGGCATAGAGCGCCTCATAATCCACGGGCCCCTTGCGGGAGACCACCAGAATCTCCCGTGCGCCCATGCGCTTCAGCGCGGTGCGGGCGGTCAGGCTCGTGCCGCCGCTGCCCAGCACGGCGGCCTTGCGGCCGTTCGGATCGATGCCGGCGCGGCGGAGCATGTAGATAAAGCCGCCGATGTCGGTGTTGTGGCCGTAGAGGGAGCCGTCCGGACGGACGAGCAGCGTGTTGACGCTTCCTATCTCCTGAGCCGCGTCGGACAGCGCTGCGCAGTGGGGAATGACCGCCTGCTTGTAGGGGATGGTCACGTTCAGACCTCTGAAGCCGCGGGACTCGAGAAAGGCGTCCAGCTCGTCGGGCGGAAGCGCCTTCAGCTCATAGCGATAGTCCGCCAGCTGCGCGTGAATCTGCGGAGAATAGCTGTGGCCCAGCTTTTCTCCGATCAAGCCGTATTCCATATCGATCACCGTTCCTCATATGCGCCCAGGAACACGAAGTGCTCCGTGCGGTCTTCCAGCTCGCAGATCAGCTTCACGATCTCGGGATCGTGGAGGTCGGCCTCCATGTCGAAGAAGAAGCGGAATTCGAATTCGCGGCCGGGAATCGGACGGCTTTCCAGCTTGCACAGGTTCACGCCTGCGATGGCCAGCCGGGAGATGATCGAGTTCAGCGAACCGGCCTCGTGGGGCAGGCTGCAGGTGATGGAAATCTTCCGCGCGTGAGGATAGACCTCCATCTTCCGGGAGATGCAGATGAAGCGGGTGTAGTTGCTCTGGGCGTTGCTGACGGATTCGCTGACGATCTCCAGATTGTACAGCTCCGCGCAGGCTTTGGAGGCGATCACGGCGACGTCGTCGCGGTCGGTGGCAGCGGCGAACTCGGCGGCGACGGCGGTGTTTTTCATGGGCACGGCCTCGTATTCGGGATGAGCGGCGAAGAATTCGCTGCACTGGCGCAGTGCCTGCTCGTGGGAGACGATTTCACGGATGGGACCGGTGACGCCGGGCTTGCGCATCAGATGATGATCGATGCGCAGCTTGCGCGCGCCGACGATGTGGAAGGAGTGCTTCTCCATCAGATCGTACACCTGGGTGACGGATCCGGCGGTGCTGTTTTCGATGGGCAGGATGCCGTATTCGCACATGCCCTTTTCCACCGCGTTGAACACGCCGTCGAAGGAGTCGAAGTAGAGAATATCCGGATACTCGAACAGCTTTTCACAGGCCTGCTGGGCGTAGGCGCCCTCGGTGCCCTGACAGGCCACCAGCGCGCGGTTGGGCAGGCGCTTCCCGGCGTACTGCGCGCAGGCGTCGATCAACTGTGCGGACAGCGCGGAGGTATGGCCCATCAGCGTGGACTGGTAGTTGCAGCTCAATTCAAAGAGCAGCTTGTAGAGATCCTTGACATAGGGCGCGTAGGTTTCTCCGGCCTGCTCGGTGACGCGGTTGATGATCGTGCGCTCGCGGGCGCGGTCGCGGATGGCCTTGCCGGTGGACTTCTTCGAAGCGGCGACCTGAGCGACGGTCTCCATGCGTTCGACGAACAGGCGGGTGATTTCGCGGTCAATGGAATCGATGTGTTCGCGGATGTTGTTCAGTTCCATGGTCATTAACCCCTTTCAGCGATCAGATCGTACAGCGCGACGGCCATGGCCGCCTCAATGCACGGAACGGCGCGCGGCACGATGCAGGGATCGTGGCGGCCGCGAACGGCGAGAAGTTCGTTTTCGCCCCGGGAGAGGGATACGGATTCCTGCTCACGGGCGATGGAGGCGGTGGGCTTGATGGAGACGCGGACGACGATGGGCATGCCCGTGGTGATGCCGCCAAGGACGCCGCCGTGGCGGTTGGTGGGCGTGACGACCCGGCCGTCCTCCATGCGCCAGGCGTCGTTGTGAGCGCTGCCGCGCATGGCGGAGGCCGCGAAGCCCGCGCCGAATTCCACGCCGCGCACCGCGGGAACGCCGAAGATCGCGCGAGCCAGGCGGTTCTCCACGCCATCGAACATGGGATCTCCCAGTCCGGCGGGCATGCCCACGGCGAAGCCTTCGATCACGCCGCCTACGGAGTCGCAGTCGGACTTCGCAGCCAGCACCGCATCGCGCATTCGCGAACCCGCTTCGGAATCGACAACGGCCAGATCGCCGGACAGAATGGCGTCCAGATCCGGGCGGGCGTAGTCCATGGGCGCGTCGAAGATGTTCTCAATCTGGGCAATGCGGGCGCGGATGCGAACGCCCTCCCGTTCCAGCAGCTGCAGGGCCAGCGCGCCGGCAAAGCACAGTGGCGCGGTCAGGCGGCCGGAGAACTGTCCGCCGCCGCGGATGTCGTTGGCGCCGCCGAACTTGACGCTGGCGGGGTAGTCCGCGTGACCGGGACGGGGAACGTCGCGCAGCTTCGCGTAGTCCTGGGAGCGGGTGTCGCCGTTGACGATGCGCATCGCCAGCGGCGCGCCGCAGGTCTCGCCCCGTTCGTTCAGACCGGACAGAATTTCGGGCAGATCCGCTTCCTTTCGGGCGGTGGACATGGCGTTTCCGCCGGGCGCGCGGCGGGCCATGAAGGCGCGCACAGCGTCCCAGTCCGGTGTGAAACCGGCGGGCAGCCCTTCGATTACCGCGCCGATGGACGGCGCGTGGGACTGGCCGTAGATGAGCACGCGGAAGCGATTACCGATCAGGTTCGACATTTGCTTGTCCTCCCAGTGCATTGAATGCGTCGAAGAATGCGGGATAGGATTTGTTGACGGCCTGGGCGTCGGTGATGGTCACCGGCCCCTGCGCGACCGTTGCGGCAATGGCTGCGGCCATGACGATGCGATGATCGTTGCAGCCGTCCACCGTGCCGCCGGTCAGCGGCGCGCCGCCGTGGATGACAAGACCGTCCTCCAGCTCGTCCACCCGCCCGCCCAGCGCGCGGAGCATTCCGGCAACCGTGGCCAGGCGGTCGCTCTCCTTGATGCGCAGCCGCGCCGCGCCGGTGATCCGGGTGACGCCGGGATGAACCGCTGCGGCGACGGCCAGTGCGGGCACCAGATCCGGCGTTCCGGATACGTCGATTTCTCCGCCGAGATGGTCGAGTATGTCGGCGATGGCTCGGTCGCCCTGTGCGGAATGATCGTTCAGTCCGAGGCACTCGACCGCGCTGCCGAGCCGGTTGGCAGTCATCCAGAAGGCTGCGCCCGACCAGTCGCCCTCGGCGGCGATGCTTCCGGGACTGCGGTAGCGCTGGCCGCCGGGGATGCGCCAGCCGCGCTCCGTGCGGTCGATCCGAATGCGGAAGAATGACAGCGCCTCCAGCGTGATGTCGATATAGGCGGCGGACTCCAGCGGCGTGGTCAGTGTGATTTCGCTGTCCGTTTCGCACAGCGGAAGCGCCAGCAGAAG
>SFJH01000036.1 GCA_004555155.1 Clostridiales bacterium | reverse complement strand
AAGGTCGTTCAGAAGATCTTCAAGCAGTTCTACGATCAGGGCGACATCTACAAGAGCGAATACGAGGGCCAGTACTGCGCCGAGTGCGAGGCGTTCTGGACCCCCACCCAGCTGAAGGAGGGCAACCTGTGCCCCGACTGCGGCCGCCCCTGCGAGACCGCCCATGAGGAGAGCTACTTCTTCCGCATGAGCAAGTATCAGGACTGGCTGATCGACTACATCGAGACCCACCCGGACTTCATCCAGCCGCCGTCGCGCGCCAACGAGATGCTGAACAACTTCCTGCGCCCGGGTCTTCAGGATCTGTGCGTCAGCCGCACGTCGTTCAAGTGGGGCGTGCCGGTGGACTTCGATCCCAAGCACGTGGTCTACGTGTGGATCGACGCGCTGTCCAACTACATCACCGCGCTGGGCTACGGCAGCGGCGACGAGACCCTCTTCAACAAGTACTGGCCTGCGGACGTGCATCTGGTGGGCAAGGAGATCGTGCGCTTCCACACCATCTACTGGCCGATCATGCTCCACGCCCTGGGACTTCCGCTGCCCAAGCAGGTGTTCGGCCACGGCTGGCTGCTGTTCGGCAACGACAAGATGTCCAAGTCCAAGGGCAACGTGGTGTATCCCGCGCCCATCGTGGAGCGCTACGGCGTGGACACGCTGCGCTACTATCTGATGCGCGAAATGCCCTTCGGCGCGGACGGCAACTACACCAACGAGGCGCTGCTGACCCGCATGAACGCCGATCTGGTGAACGACCTGGGCAACCTGGTCAGCCGCACCGTGGCGATGATCGAAAAGTACTTCGGCGGCGTGGTGCCCGCCCCCAACGAGGAGCAGGAGCCCGACCGCGCGCTGCGCGAGCGCTTTGAGGCGCTGCCCGGCATTGTGGAAAAGGAGATGAACGCGCTGCAGTTCTCCGTGGCGCTGTCCGAAATCTGGAAGCTGATCGGCGACTGCAACCGCTACATCGACATCACCCAGCCCTGGGTGCTGTGCAAGAGCGAGGAGACCCTGCCGAGACTGCAGACGGTCATGTACTATCTGGCCGAGTGCATCCGCGCCGTGGCCGTGCACATCTATCCCACCATGCCCGGCACTCCGGAGAAGATCTACGCGCAGCTGGGCGTGACCGACCCCGAGCTCAAGACCTGGGAGAGCGTGCAGAAGTTCGGCGGTCTGAAGCCCGGCACCGTGGTGAAGAAGGGCGCCGCGCTGTTCCCCCGCGTGGACGTGAAGAAGGAGCTGGAGGCCATCGCGAAGGAAAACGAGGCCAAGGAAGAGAAGAAGGCTCCCGCCAAGGAGGAAAAGAAGCCCGAAAAGAAGCCCGAGGCCAAGCCTGCCGACGGCATCGCCACCTTTGACGACTTCATGAAGATCAAGCTGATCGCCGCGAAGGTGATCGCCTGCGAGAAGGTGGCCAAGAGCGACAAGCTGCTGAAGGAGACGCTGGACGTGGGCAACGGCCAGACCAAGGCCGTGTGCAGCGGCATCGCCAAGTACTACACGCCCGAGGAAATGGTGGGCAAGACCGTGGTGATGGTGAACAACTTCGCCCCCCGCAAGATGGCCGGGCAGGTGTCCGAGGGCATGCTGCTGTGCGCCGAGGACGAGGAAGGCCACGTCAAGCTGCTGACCGTCGACGGCAGCATCGCCCCCGGCTCCGAAATAGGATAACGAACAAAGTCCGCCCCAAAAACGCGGCAGCAGGAGAAGGAGTCCAGAGGGGATCATCCCCTCTGGCGGGGATCCAAGGGGCAGAGCCCCTTGGGCCCGTTGCAGCGCTGAAATATCCCCCCGCCCCAAAAGCGCGGCAGCAGACGGAAGGTTCCAAGGGAACTCAGTTCCCTTGGCGGGGATCCAAGGGGCAGAGCCCCTTGGCCCGTCTGACACCAAAGAACGCAGCGAGACGAAAGAAACAATCCAGCAGAATGCCGCGAACGTGGGGTCAGACGGGCAGCTAACTCGCGAGCGTCCTTGAAAAATTTCAATCGCGGAAGCAGATTGAATATTTTTCAAGCAGCCGCAACGTCACCCCCAAAAACTCCTCCATCGCCGCACCCAAAAACATCCCATACGCCCAAAAAATCTCCCGCCGACACCGGCGGGTTTTGTTCACGGAGGCACCATGCAACTCTTCGACACCCACTGCCATATCGCCGACGAGCGCTTCGACGAGGACCGCGCCGAAACCATCCAGCGCTTCCGGAGCGCCGGCGTCCAGAAAGCCCTCGTCGTCGCCGACCCCTGCGAGGAAATCCCCAACCACGAAAAGGTCTTCGCCCTCGTCGACCAGTTCCCCTTCCTCTGGGCCGCCATCGGCGTGCACCCCCACAACGCCAGCCGCTATACCCCTGAGATCGAATCCCTGCTGCTCTCCTATACCGCCCGGCCCAAATGCCGCCTGTGGGGCGAGATCGGCCTGGACTACCACTACGACCTCTCCCCCCGCGACGCGCAGCGAAAGGTCTTCGACCGCCAGCTCGACCTGGCCTTCGACCACAAGCTCCCCGTCCAGCTGCACATCCGCGAGGCCCATGGCGACTGCATCGACCTGCTGCGCGCCCGCGCGAAATCCGGACGCATGCCCGAGGGCATCATGCACTGCTATACCGGCAGCTGGGAGTCCGCCAAAATCTACCTCGACCTCGGCCTGTATATCTCCCTCTCCGGCGCGGTAACCTTCAAAAACGCGCCGAAGCTGGCCGAGGTCGCCCGGAATACCCCCGCCGACCGCCTGCTGATCGAAACCGACTGCCCCTACATGGCCCCCGTGCCCCTGCGGGGCCGGCGCAACGAGCCCGCGTTCCTCACCCACACCCTCGCCAAAATCGCCGGGCTGCGCGAAATCGCCCCCGACCGCCTGGCCGACCAGCTCTGGCAGAATTCCCACCGCGCACTCCATCTGACCCTTCCGGAGGTGTCCGAATGAACTGGCTGCAAATCGTCTCGGGCCCCGTCATCGGCGGCGTGATCGGCTATTTCACCAACTATCTGGCCGTCAAGATGCTGTTCCGCCCGCACCACGAAATCCGCGTGTTCGGCAAGACCCTGCCCTTCACGCCGGGCATCATCCCCCGCCGCCGGGGCGCGCTGGCCAGGGCCGTCGCCAACGCCGTCTCCGACAGCCTGCTCTCCCGCGACGACCTGGCCCGGATGCTCGGCTCCGACGAGGCCCAGAGCGCCGTGGCCGAGGCCGTCTGCGCCGGGCTCGACGACTTTCTCGCCGACAGAACCCTCCGCGAAGCCGCCGCCGCGATGATCGGCGACGAACGCCTGAACGGCGCGCTGTCCGCCGCCCGCGAGGCCGTGTCCCGGCGCGTCCGCGAAAAGCTGGCGGAGATGAACCTCGGCACGACCATCGCCAGCGTCGCCGGTGAGAGCGTGCTGGAAAAGACCCGCGGCACCATGCTGGCGATGTTCGTCAGCCCCGACCTGGTCGCCTCCTTCACCGGCCCCATGGCCCAGCGCATCGACGGCTACCTCCAGACCGACGGCATGTCCCGCATCGACGAAATGCTCTCCGCCGAGCTGGACGGCCTGCTGAACCGCCCCGCCGGAGACGTGCTCCGCTTCGACGCGGACGCGCTGAAGGCCCGCGTGCGCGAGGTGTATTCCGCCTTCGTCCGCGACCATGCCGCCGGGATCACCGCCCGGATGGACGTGGCCGCCACCGTGGAGGCCAAGATCAACGCCATGGACGTGGCCGAGCTGGAAAACCTGATCCTCTCCGTAATGAAGCACGAGCTGAACGCCATCGTGAACCTGGGCGCGGTCATCGGCCTGATCATCGGCGTTCTGAACATCTTCCTGTAAATTCCGAGGTGAAAACATGCAGTCCATGGTGCAAAAGCGCTTTCTCATCCTCCCGCCGCCCGGCGACGGGGACAACCAGGCCGACCTCGACCGGCTGACCCACGCGCTCCGGGACGAGTTCGGCGCAGTGCGCGTCCCCCTCGACGTGCTGCTGCGGGACGCGAACGTCCTGCGCGCCTCCGGCTACCGCGCCACCGCCACGCTGGTGCGCGAGGACAGCGGCTGGACGCTGGCGCGCATCCAGCCCGGCGACGCCGCCGCCCGCCGCTACGGCCTGGCCTGCGATCTGGGCAGCACCACCGTCGCCGTGCAGCTGATCGACCTGAACGCCGGAACCGCCGCCGCCACCCGCACCGCCGTCAACGCCCAGGTCGCCCGGGGCGCGGACATCCTGACCCGCATCTTCTACACCCGCGAGCCCGGACAGGAGGCGGCCCGGCGCGCCGAGCTGCAGCGGCTCGCCGTTCAGACCATCGACGGCCTGATCTCAGGCGTGCTGGCGGACGCCGGGGTCGACCCGGCGGACTGCCCGCTGCTGATCGTCGCCGGAAACACCACGATGATCCACTTCCTGCTGGGTGTGGACGCGTTCTGCGTGTTCTCCGCGCCCTTCGCGCCCATGTTCAACCGCGCCCCCGCCGCGGACACCCGCGCGCTGGGCTTCGGCTACGAGGGGCGGCTGTACTGCTTTCCCTCCGCCGCCAACTACCTGGGCGGCGACATCCTCTCCGGCCTGTGGAGCACGAATCTGACGGACTCCGACGAGCTGAGCCTGTTCATCGACATCGGCACCAACGGCGAGATGGCGCTGGGCTGCCGCGACTTCCTGATCGCCGGCGCGGGCGCGGCCGGCCCCGCGCTGGAGGGCGGCATCAGCAAAAACGGCATGCGCGCGGCCCCCGGCGCGGTGGATCGCGTGCGCATCGAGGGCGGCAAGCTGACCGTCACCACCATCGGCGGCGCGCCGCCCAGGGGCATCTGCGGCTCCGGCATCGTGGACCTTCTGGCCGAGATGCGCCGCAGCGGCTGGCTGAACGTGATGGGCCGACTGGAGCCGGGCGCGTCGGAGCGCATCGTCTCCGTGCCGATGGAGCACGGCGAGAGCGAGGAGTGGGCCGTCGTGTACGCCCGCGACAATCAGGGCGCGCCGCTGACGTTCACCCAGTCCGACATCGCCCAGTTCTCCGAGACCAAGGCCGCCGCCGGAACCATGGTCGCCTGTCTGCTGCAGGCCGCGGGCGTCGAGCCCGGGCAGGTGCAGCGAATCTATCTGGCCGGGGCCTTCGGCGAGCATCTGGATCTGGAATCGTCCATCCTCATCGGCCTGTACCCCGACCTGCCCCGCGACCGGTTCGTTCAGGCGGGCAACGCGTCGCTCTCCGGCGCGCGAAAGCTGCTGCTGGACCGGCGCGGACTGGAGCGCGTGGAGGACATGCTGCGCGATCTGTACTATCTGGAGTTCGCCATGCAGCCGAACTTCCTCGACCTGATGTCCGCGGCGCGCTACTATCCGCCCCTGCCCCGGGAGGTCCGGCCATGACCCCGCAGGACAGAAATCCCGCCCCGGACGGCCGCAGCATGTCCCCGCAGTGCGGAAAATCCGCCCCGGGAGACCGCGCCATGTCCCCGCAGTGCGGAAAATCCGCCCCGAGAGACCGCGCCTTGTCCCCGCAGAGCGATAAACCTGTCCCGGACAGCCGTGCCATGTCCCCGCAGTGCGGAAAATCTGCCCCGGACGCAGCCTTTTCCCGCAGCGACGGCCCTTCCCCTGAGAAGCAGCGCCGCTGCACGGAGACGGGCACCTTCGTCAGCCCGGATTTCCATCAAAGCGAATCCGGTTGCGCCGGTGTGAACTCCTCCGGCGGCGGTTTCCCCGATCGGGATCCATCCAGCCGCGTGGCGGCGGAGTGGTTCGACCGGGCGCGAAGCGGGCTGTGCGCGGCGCATCCCTATCTGGGCTTCGCGCTGGCGCGGCTCGAACCGGCCGCCGGCGAAAGGTTCACACTCCCGGCGACCGACGGCGTGCGGCTCTGGCTGAACCCCGGCCATCTGCCCGAGGGCCCGGCGGCGCTGTTCCATTCGCTGCTGCACTGCCTGCTGGGACATCTCTTCGACCCGCAGCTTTCGGATCTGGCCTGCGACCTGGCCGCCATGCTCTATGCGGCGGACCACGCCCCGGCGCTCTGCCCCGCCCTGGACGATCCCCTCTTCCGGGACGCGAAGCGCCGCTGCGGCGGCGCCCGGGACGCGGCGGCGCTGATGGCCGTGATCGACCGCGACGGATTCTTCTCCGAAAACCGCGATGCGCTCGGCGCGCTGCTGGCGCTGGACGACCACGGCCTGTGGCCCTCGGCCCGCCGGGAGGACGCGCGGCTGTCCAGCGCGGGCGGCGAGGGGCTGTCCGACCGCTGGTGGCGCGCCGCGCGGGGGCTGGGCGGCGGTCGGCAGGGCGCGGGCAGCAGCGCCGCGTCGGCCTCCGAGCGCATGACCCTCGGCGAGGGCGCGCACCACGACTACGCCCGCCATCTGCGCCGGTACGCCGTCAGCCGCGAAAATCCCCGGGACGACCCCGATTCCCTCCAGCCCGGCTGGTACGCCTACGGCCTGTCGCGCTACGGCAACGTGCCGCTGATCGAGCCCATGGAGTTCCGCGAGGAGCGCAAGCTGGAGGCCCTGGCCATCGCCATCGACACCTCCGGCTCCTGCGCCCGCGGGCTGACCAAGCAGTTCCTCGAGCAGACCCGGGACATCCTGCTGCGCGAGCGCCTGTTCTTCGGGCGGTTCCGGCTGCACATTCTGCAGTGCGACGCCAAGGTTCAGCGCGACGACCGGATCGAAAATCTGCGCCAGTTCCAGCGCTATATCGACGACCTGACCGTGGCGGGCGGCGGCGGTACCGACTTCCGCCCCGCCATCGAGCGCGTGCAGGCGCTGGTCCGCTCCGGCGAGCTGCGCGGCCTGAAGGGCATGCTCTACTTCTCCGACGGCCGCGGCATCTTTCCCGCCCGGCCCCCGGAGTTCGAGGTCACCTTCGTGTTCCTGAAATACCGCTACGACCCCATCGACGTCCCCGCATGGGTGCGCACGCTGGTGCTGGACGCCCCGCGCCCCAAGGGCGGCGAGTACATCGAATACTGACGCTCATGGCGGCATCTTTCCCGCCCCCCGGAGTTCGAAGTCGCCTTCGTGTTCCTGAAATACCGCTATGACCCCATCGACGTCCCCGCGTGGGTGCGCACGCTGGTGCTGGACGCCCCGCGCCCCAAGGGCGGCGAGTACATCGAATACTGACGCTCATGGCGGCATCTTTCCCGCCCCCGGAGTCCGAGGTCACCTTCGTGTTCCTGAAATACCGCTACGACCCCATCGACGTCCCCGCATGGGTGCGCACGCTGGAGCTGGACGCCCCGCGCCCCAGAGGCGGCGAGTACATCGAATACTGACACCCAAGGAGGCAAGCATGAACATCGCTCAGGCCATCGGCCAGCTGGAATCCACCGTTCGCGCGTACACCGCCCGCCGGGACGACGGCACGCCGGTCGTTCCGGTCGCCTCCCAGCGCCCGGTCTATCTGATCGGCCCGCCCGGCGTGGGCAAGACCGAGATCGTGGCGCAGGCGGCGCAAAGGATGAACGTCGGCCTGGTGGCCTATACCATGACCCACCACACCCGCCAGAGCGCGCTGGGCCTGCCCGCGCTGGTGAAGCGATCCTTCGCCGGACAGGAGTTCACCGTGACCGAATACACCATGTCCGAAATCGTGGCCTCGGTCTATCGCCGCCAGGAGGCGCTGGGCTGCAGCGCCGGCATTCTGTTTCTGGACGAGATCAACTGCGTGTCCGAGACGCTGACCCCCGCCATGCTGGAGCTGCTGCAGCACAAGCGCTTCGGCCAGCACCGGCTGCCCGACGGCTGGATGATCGTCTGCGCGGGCAATCCGGAGCAGTACAACCGCTCCGCCCACGCGTTCGACCCCGTCACGCTGGACCGCGTGCGCGTGATCCGCATCGAGCCGGACGTGTCCGCCTGGCTGGACTACGCCGCCGGGCGCAATGTCCACCCCTCGGTGCGCGCCTACCTGAAGCTGCGGCCCGAGGACTTCTATCAGGCGGACGGCGAGGGCATCGTCACCGCCCGCAGCTGGGTCGATCTCTCCGACATGATGCTGGCGCTGGAATCGCTGGGCGAGCCGGTGGACGGCCTGCTGTTCGCCCAGTATCTCCAGTGCCCGGCCATCGCCGAGAGCTTCTCGCTGTACTACGCGCTGTGCCGGCGCATCTCCGACCGGTTCCAGCTGACCCCCGAGTCCGACTGGGAGGCCCTCTTCGCCGACGCGCCCTTCGACCAGGCGCTGTTCGCCCGCACGCTCATCGAGGACCGGCGGCGCAGCCTCGCCGCCGAGCAGGCCCTCCAGCGGCGGCTGTCCATGCGCCTGCAGCACTTCATCGACGGCGTCAACCGCGAAATCACCGACCCCGCCGACTTCCCCCGCGCGGCCCGCGAGCACCTCGAGCGCACCCAGCACGCCCTGGACGTCCGCCGTCAGGCCGGCGCCCTCTCCCCGGACCAGGAGCGGGAGGAGATCCTGCTGCGCCGGAAAATCCTGAGCGCCCTCAGCCGCCCCGATGTCCCCTCCAGATAAAAGTTTCCCGTCCATTTGAGAAGGGCCGCAGCCCTCCCAACCTCTCCCGGCGTTCTTCATCCGTCTGAAAGGCCCCCGCCACGGGGCCCTTTTTTATGGATTGCAATATTGAACCAAAGCCTCCCCCCAGTCCCGCCGCCCCCCGGTTCCAAAAAAACGCAGTCCTTGTCGGCTCGGATCTATGGCCGACAAGGACGTCAATTCCACTCTATGTTATGCCAGAAACGCAGCGAAGGATTCGAGCCGTTACCACAACGGCGAAGAATCCGGTGTATAAACGCGGCAGCGATTGGATGCAAACTCAGTTTGCCAGCAACTGGATGCAAACTCAGTTTGCTCAGTTTGCATCGAAGAACGCGGCGAACGCCGGGGCCGCGCCGATGCGCACGGGATCGAGCCGGGTCTCCGTCCGCACGGGATCCGCCGCCAGCTGCAGGCCCACCCGCGCGCGCACCGCCGCATTGAGCTGCGGCAGCAGTCCCTCCGACGCGGCGCCCAGCTCGCCCGCCAGCACCACGCGCTCGATGCTCAGCACATACATCAGCCCCGCCACGCAGGGCGCCAGATACCGGATCAGACGCTCGATGGCCGCCTCCGCCTCGGGCTCACCGCGGCGCTCCATCAGCTCCGCCCAGCTGCGATAGGGGCGACCCGCCAGCAGCGCGGGCAGGGAAATCAGCTGGTTCAGCGTCTGTCCGCCGTCGCCGGAGAGGACGCATCCGCCCAGCTCCGCGACGAAATCCTGGGCGCCGCGGTACAGCTCGCCGCGCACGATCACCCCCAGGCTGACCGAATCGTCCAGCCGGATCAGCGCGAAGCTCTCGCCGGACACGCCGAAATACTTCTCCGCCAGCGACTGCGCTCTGGCCGTGCTCTCCACCCATACCGGCATGTCCAGGCGCTGCTCCAGCAGCTTCACCAGCGGCAGTCCCTTCCATTCCGGATGCCTCGCCGGGTTCAGCAGCCGTCCGTCCCGGGCCTCCACCGGGCCGGGCACGCACAGTCCCACGCCCCGGACGCATCCATCTCCCAGCTCCAGCTCCTTCTTCTGCCGCAGAATCGCCGCGGCCACCGAATCCAGCACGTCGGCCGGATCGCGGCCCGCCACAATCTCCGCGTTGTGCGCCAGCACCGTGCCGGCCATGTCCATGACGCCCACGCTGCACGCGCGCCGGGACATGTTCACGCCGAAGACGGCCCCCGACGCCGGCTCAATCGCCAGCTGCGTGCTTCGCCGTCCCAGCCGCGTTCGCCCGATCATCGTGGTCTCCACCACGATGCCCTCTCCGATCAGCTCCTCCACGATCTGCGTGACCGACGCCCTTGTCAGCCCCGTTATCTCCGCAAGCTCCGCGCGCGAGATCGGTCGCAGCCGGATCTGATTCAGAATCAGCTTTCTATTCACTTGACGCATGATTGATGCGTTAATGGCGCGCATAATCCTCTCTCCTCTAAATCTCTTGAAGTTGCGTACCGTTAGTTATACTTAAATTCTACATTCCCGGGTCGAAATCCTCTTTTCGACAAAAAGTCAATCATATTAACAAAATTCCTGCATGTAATACTGCAGGAATAAAATTGCATATTTACGTGATTTTGCCCCGGATTTGATGAAATTCGCAGGATTTCACAATTTCTCCGCCGGGAAACGACATTTTAACAAACCCCCCATGGATTCAGGGTTGAGGCGCGGGGCTCCGGAGGCGGCGGACGCGCCCGCCGGGAGGCCGTCCGACCGGCAGTCCCTTTTTTCCGCAGCGCGCCGGGATGCGCGTTTCCCCCGCGAACCGCCGGACGAGCGTCTCCGCCTGTCAGCATGCATCCGGACAAGCCAAAATCGCCGCAGAAGCGGCGATTTCATGCGCATTGCGGCCAGGGGCGCGTCTTCAGTCCCCGGCGTAGATGAAGTCCCGCAGCAGCGCGCGGTTCTTCTCGAAGTTGGGCTTGATGCACCACACGCCGTTGAACATGCCCGCGTCGAAGGTGCCGTCGGCGGGAATGCGGAACTGCTCCACGCCGCCGAGATCCAGCTGGAGCCCGACATAGCCCAGCGACATCAGATCGGCGACGCTGAGGTTGGTCTCGACATAGGGCAGCAGGGCGTTGACCGCGCTCACGATGGAGGCGGCGCTGTTGCTGTCCTTGAGGGTCTGGGCGATGGTGGTCAGCACGGTGCGCTGGCGCTCGGTGCGCACGTAGTCGGAATCGATCTGGCGGATGCGGGCGAAGGCCACGGCCTGATTGCCGTTGAGGTGCACGCCCTCGCCGGACTGCTCCAGCTGCTCCATGCCGGACTGGCTGGACAGGTCGAACAGGCCCTTGTTCAGCGCCTTGCGCTCGGCCTCGGTCACGTCCAGGTCGAGGCCGCCCAGGATATCGATCACCTCGGCCAGGCCGGTGATGTTGATCAGCACGTAGTCGTCGATCTTCAGGCCGAACTGCTCATTGACGGTGTCCATCAGCAGCTGGGGGCCGCCGAACACGGTGCAGGCGTTGAGCTTGTTGTGGCCGTGGCCCTCGATGGGCACCCAGGTGTCGCGCATCAGCGAGGTGAGCTTGGCCTGCTTCTCCGCCAGATTGACGGACAGGATGATCATGCTGTCCGTGCGGCTGTAGCCGTTTTCGATGTCATAGCGGTTGTCGGTGCCCAGCAGCAGGATGTTCCACCACTCGTCGGACAGCTCGCCGGTGTAATCCTCGGCGGAAACGATATCGCCCTCCAGCAAATCGCTGAGAGACTCCTCGGCCAGCGCGCAGGCGCACAGCGTCAGCGCGAAAGCCAGCGCCAGCGCAATCAGCTTCTTCATCATTTGAATGATCCTCCATGGTTTCAATACCTGATATTATAGCAGAGCTCCGTCAAAAATCAATCGAATTTCCAAAACAATGCAGGATTTCCGCATTTCTTCCACATTCACACCGCGATCGCGCAGAAGCGCCGCCGACCCCGGCGGCGCTTCTCCCGACATGCTCCGCAGGAGGGCGGGACGCGCGCCGCCTCCGGGATTTCCTTCGCGTCCGGCGGCGCGGGCCGGGCTTCCCCCGGGACGCTCCGCAGGAGTGCGGGACACGCGCCTCCTCCGGGATTCCATTCGCGTCCGGCGGCGCTTCTCCCGGGACGCTCCGCAGGAGAGCGGGACGCGCGCCGCCTCCGGGATTTCCTTCGCGTCCGGCGGCGCAGGCCGGGCTTCTCCCGGGACGCTCTGCAGGAGGGCGGGACGCGCGCCGCCTCCGGGATTCCATTCGCGTCCGGCGGCGCTTCTCCCGGGACGCTCCGCAGGAGAGCGGGACGCGCGTCTCCTCCGGGATTTCCTTCGCGTCCGGCGGCGCGGGCCGGGCTTCCCCCGGGACGCTCCGCAGGAGGGCGGGACGCGCGCCTCCTCCGGGATTTCATTCGCATTCGGCGGCGCGGGCCGGGCTTCCCCCGGGACGCTCCGCGCTCCGGCGCGAAAGCTCAGGCCTCGGCAAACGTGTCCCGATCCACGCCGCACAGCGGACAGGTGAAGTCCTCGGGCAGATCCTCAAACCTCGTGCCGGGCACGATGCCCTGCGCAGCATCTCCCAGCGCCTCGTCGTACAGCCATCCGCAGACCTCGCAGACATACCTCTTCATTCGTTTCCCCTCCTGTACAGCCGTTGCTCTACAGAATAGATACCCGCGCGCTGCGCAGACCAAACATCCCTCCGGCCGTTCAGCGCATGGCCTTTCAGAGAAACGCCTCAGGCCACTGACAAAGCCCGCAAACGCAAAAATGCCAGCTGAAATCATGAAATCAGCCGGCATTTTTTGCTTGCTGCGTCAGGCTGCAGATTGCGGTCGCTTGCGTCCGTGCAATCTCCCTTATTTACAGGTCTTTTCAGAGAAACGCCTTCATCCGATCGATGATCTCCTGCTGCATGGCCGCGAACGCGGCGGCCAGCTCCCGGCTCTCCGGACTGGCGTCGCACAGCGCGGAGCGGTTCCTGAGCGTGTCGATGACGCCCATGGTGGCGCCCTGAATCACGATCTCCGCGATCCGCCCCGGAGACACGTCGGTCAGCGTGTTCATCTGCACGCCCATCCACATGCCCGCCCGCGCGGCCATGCCCTTGGCATGGGGCTTGCCCCCCGCCGCAAACAGCGCCCGCTCCGCATCCCGAGCAAAGCGCTGATACCGGGCGCTCTGGTTCATCAGCTCGTCCCGCACGGCGGCGTCCTCCGCGCGCCTGAGCAGCTGCTCACAGCCGTCCAGGCCCGTGCGCGCGCCCTCCACAATGTCTCCCAGCAGCTTCTGCGTCTGATCCTCCATTGCCGATCACCTCAGTCCCAGTCTGCCCCGGCCGCAGGCGATTCATGCACAGCCCTCACCGGCCGCGCTCCCGGCGGATCGTGCGGCCCAGGCGCGCGTTCACCACGCGGCTGTCCTGCGCCGCCAGCTGTCCGCCCAGAATCACCGCGCGGATGCCCTCCGGCGGCGCGTCCGGCTCGCCCATGCCGGCGAAGTCCGCCCGCTCCGAGATGGTGCGCGGATCGAACACCACCAGATCCGCATCCATGCCCTCGCGCAGCCGGCCCTTGGTCTTGAGGCCCATGGTCTCGGCCGGCAGCAGCGTGGCGCGGCGCACCGCCTCGGGCCAGCTCAGCCGCTTCCGCTCCCGCGCCATGATGCGGAAGAAGCGGGGAAAGCTGGCCGCCGCCTGGGGATGGCCCTGACCGGGCTGGTACGCGCCCGCGTCGGTGGAGATCATCACATAGTCCCGGGAGAAGGCGTGCTCCACGGCGCGCTCGTCGCCGGAGAAGCAGATCACCTCGGTCTCAGGCGCTTCCCGGCGCAGCCTGCGGTAAAGCGCCTCATCCATGCGCATGCCGCGGTACTCGCCGGTGGACACCAGCAGATGGTCGTACTGCCAGTCGCAGGCCTCCATGTTCTCGGGGTCGAAGGTGGCGGAGCCCAGCGGCGCGGCGAAATTGGTGTACATGCCGCTGTCGCAGCAGATGCGCGCGCCGCGGTCGTGGGCGAACTCGATCATCTCGAAGGCGTCGTCCAGCAGCTCGTTCATGGGATACTGGTACACCAGATGGGACACCTGCACCTGCACGCCCGCGATCACCGCCAGCCGCGCGGCCTCGGCGATGGAATACATGTCGTACATGGTGAACAGCCGCGTGTGCACCGGGCAGATGCCGCCGTACTCCGCGGTCAGCCGACCCAGCGTCTCCACCTCGCGGAACGCGCAGCCCGGGCAATAGTCCAGTCCGAAGGACACGCCCCACGCGCCCGCATCCATCGCGCGCCGCGCCATCGACTCCATCCGGCCCAGCTGATCCAGATCGGCGCACGCGCCGGTGTCCTTCAGCCCCACGGCCTCCCGCAGCGTGAAGGAGTGGCCCACGAATTCGCACTGGTTCACGCAGTAGCCGCCGCGCTGGCTTTCGAAGAACGCGTCCATGTCCACGGGGCTCAGGCCGCAGTTGCCGCCGAAGGACGTGGTGATGCCCTGCAGCAGCGCGCGCCGTCCGCACTCCTCCTGGCCGTCCAGATGGGAATGCACGTCGATAAAGCCCGGACAGACCGCCGCGCCTTCCGCATCGATGCGGGAAAGCGCCTCCGGCGTTCGGGCGTCCGCGCCGTACACCCCCGCGATCCTGCCGTCCTTCACGCCGATGCTCCCGGGCCGCATCTCCAGCCGCTCCGGATCGATCAGCCAACCCCCGGTCACCAACAAATCCAGCAAATCTACCACCGCCTTTGCATGTCTCCCATTATAGCACAAAACCCCGTCCGCCGCGAGTCCCGCGCGCAAAAAAGCGCGGATTCCGGCGAAAATCCACGGGTGGGGGAATCCAGCGAAGAAGCAAAAAAGCACGGCGGGGTTCGCCTGACGATCAGAAAGCCGCTGGCGGACGGGAAGCGGGCTCCTGCCGCGGTCGTGCGCTCCGGATTTCTGTCGCGAAAACAGCGCAGAATCCGGCGAAAATCCACGGGCGGGAAAATCCGGCGAAGAAGCAAAAAATCACGTCGGGGTTCGCCTGACGATCAGAAAGGCGCTGGCGGACGGGAAGCGGGCTCCTGCCGCGGTCGTGCGCTCCGGATTTCTGTCGCGAAAACAGCGCAGAATCCGGGTGAAGTCCACGGGTGGGGAAATCCGGCGAAGAAGCAAAAAGCACGGCGGGATTCGCCTGACGATCAGAAAGCCGCTGGCGGACGGAAAAGCGGGTCTCTTGCCGCGGTCGTGCGCTCCGGATTTCTGTCGCGAAAACGACGCGGATTCCGGCGAAAATCCAAGGGCGGGGAAATCCAGCGAAGAAGCAAAAAAGCACGGCGGGGTTCGCCTGACGATCAGAAAGCCGCTGGCGGACAGGAAGCGGGCTTCTGCCGCAGTCGTGCGCTCCATCTTCTGTCGGAAACAGCAAAGAAGCGATTTCTGCTCTGGGAAATGGAATTTCCCGATGCAGAAATCGCTTCTTTTCCGGCGCATGCGCCGCCGGGGACGATTGTGGTTCGGAGCGCCTCGGCCTTCCCGGGCTCTCCCTGGTTTTCCGGCCGTCTCCGTTCGGTTGAAATGTCGGCGTTCCGGGCTCCGGTGACGGCGCAGCGTCCGGCTCGGACGTCGGGAGACGCTTCCGTCCCCTCCGACGCCCGGCTCTCAAGGCCGTCCGCAGCCGCTTTCCGTTACTTCTCCTCCACAAACAGCGCATAAAACCGCTTCGTGCCGAAGCTGATCTCATCCATCTGGTTCAGCTGGACGCTGCGCCCCTGCGCCAGCGGCTCGCCGTTGACAAAGGTGCCGTTGGTGGAATTCAGGTCGGTCAGATAATACGCGCCGTGGTCGAAGCTGATCTCGGCATGCTCCTCGCTGATCTCGCGGTCGCCAATCACCAGCCGGCCTCTGCCCTGGGTGCGTCCGATCACCACGCTCGGCTCTCTCGGCACCCGGATCGCGCCGCGGGTCGTGCCCTTCTTCTTCGAAAGGTACAGCTGACCGCTCGCCGTCCGCTTCTGTACACCGCTTTCGTCGATGAACTCCATCAGCGGATCGTCGGGATCGATCTCGTCGCTCCGTTCAGCCCTCTTCTTCCGGATGAATCCAAGCAGGCCGCCCCGCTCCCGGGGTTCCCCGTCCTTTTCGCGGCGGCCGCGCCTGTCTTCCCGGCGCTCCTCCGGCTGCGGCTGTCCGTCGGTAAACATGTTGAAGGGATCGTCGTCCTGCGCCGTGCTGAAGGATTCCCAGCCGTCCTTCCCACGGAAGGGATCCTGTTTTGCTTCACCATTGCTGGCTTCCGGCGCGTCCTGCACGGGAACGTCGGCCTCCGGCTCGCCCCACGCGCCGTTTCCGTCAAACGGATTGTCCTGAACGTCATACGAGACCGGCGCGCTGTCCGGACGCGCCCCGTCTGCGGCCTGATCCCATGAGCGGTGCGCATAGCCGCCGCTGAACGGATCGTCCTGCTCGACATACGAGGTCGGCGCGCTGTCCGGACGCGGCTCGTCCTCGACCATGTCCCACTTGCTGTGCGCATAGCCGCCGCTGAACGGATCGTCCTGCTCAACATACGAGGTCGGCGCGACAGCAGCTTCCGCAACGGACTCAGCAGCAGGCTGGCTGGGCGGATTCTCAGCGACTGCCTCCGCAGTCAACTCCTCCTCCGACATGCTCCACATGCTGAAGAAATCGTCTGCCGATGTCGGTTCTTCAAACGATGTCGGATCAGGGGTCGCTTCTTGTTCGACAACGGGCTCAGCGGCAAGCGGAACCGGGATGCTCTCCTCGGCAGGCTCAGCGGTGGGCGGAATGGGCGTGTCTCCGATGACTGCCTCAACAGTCGGCTCCTCTGGTGTGCTCCACATGCTGAAGAAATCATCTGCCGATGCCGTTTCTTCAAATGTGGTCGGATCAGGGGTCGCTTCTGTCGTGACAACCAGCGTTTCCGGCGCGGATTGTTCGACTGCGGGATCAGCGGCAAGCGAAACCGGGATGCTCTCCTCGGCAGGCTCAACGATGGGCGGAATGGGCGTGTCTTCGACGACTGCCTCAACAGTCGGCCCCTCCGGTGTGCTCCACATGCTGAAGAAATCGTCTGCCGATGTCGTTTCTTCAAATGTGGTCGGATCAGGGGGCGCTTCTGTCGTGACAACCGGCGTTTCCGGCGCGGATTGTTCGACTGCGGGCTCAGCGATGGGCGAAACCGGTATATTCTCCTCGGCAGGCTCAGTGATGAACTGGATGGGCGTGTCTCCGACAACTGCCTCAGCAGTCGGCTCCTCCGGCGTGCTCCACATGCTGAAGAAATCATCTGCCGATGTCGTTTCTTCAAACGAGGTCGGATCAGGGGGCGCTTCTGTCGTGACAACCGGCGCTTCCGGCGCGGATTGTTCGACTGCGGGCTTAGTGATAGGCGAAACCGGGATGCTCTCCTCGGCAGGCTCAGCGATGGACTGGATGGGCGTATCTCCGACGACTGTCTCAGCAGTCATCTCCTCCTCCGGTATGCTCCACATGCTGAAGAAATCATCTGCCGACGTCGTTTCTTCAAACGGAGTCGAACCAGGGGTCGCTTCTGTCGTTACAACCAGTGTTTCCGGAACGGATTGTTCGACTGTGGGCTCAGCCATGGGCGAAACCGGGATGCTCTTCTCGACAGGCTCAGCGGTGGGTTGGATGGGCGTGTCTTCGACGACTGCCTCAGCGGTTGTCTCCTCCTCCGGCATGCTCCACATGCTGAAGAAATCGTCTACCGATGTCGTTTCTTCAAACGGAGTCGAACCAGGGGTCGCTTCTGTCGTTACAACCGGCATTTCCGGAGCGGTTTGTTCGACTGCAGGCTCAGCGGCGGGCTGGATGGGTGTGTCTTCGACGACTGCCTCAGCAGTCGTCTCCTCCTCCGGTGTGCTCCACATGCTGAAGAAATCATCTGCCGATGTCGTTTCTTCAAACGAGGTCGGATCAGGGAATGCTTCCGTCGTTACAACCGGCGTTTCCGGCGCGGATTGTTCGACTGCGGGCTCAGCGATGGGCGAAACCGGGATGCTCTCCTCGGCAAGCTCAGCGATGGGCGGAATGGGCGTGTCTCCGACAACTGCCTCAACAGTCGGCTCCTCTGGTGTGCTCCACATGCTGAAGAAATCATCTGCCGATGTCGTTTCTTCAAACGAGGTCGGATCAGGGAATGCTTCTGTCGTGACAACCGGTGTTTCCGGCACGGATTGTTCGACTGCGGGCTCAGTGATAGGCGGAACCGGGATGCTCTCCTCGGCAGGCTCAGCGATGGACTGGATGGGCATGTCTCCGACAACTGCCTCGGCAGTCGGCTCCTCCTCCGGTGTGCTCCACATGCTGAAGAAATCATCTGCCGATGTCGTTTCTGTCGATACGGCCAGCGTTTCCGGAACGGATTGTTCGTCAGCGTTCTCCGTTATGGGGGAAACCTGGTAATTCTCTGCGACAGGTTCTGTGACAGACGAAACTTCGGCATTCTCAACAGCCGCTTCAACAACGGGTTCCTCGGCGGGAACGCCGAAGAAGTCCATGAATCCGCCGGAGGGGATGGGGGTGGGCGCGATTTGTTCGGGTTGGGTTTCGTCGGGGATGGATGCGGCTTTTTCTGCGCACTCGGGGGACGGTTCTGCGAGGCTTTCGCTGGCAGACGAAGCGGGCTCCTCGGCGGGAACGCCGAAGAAATCCATGAATCCGCCGGGGATGGGGGTGGCCGCAGCTTCTTCGGGCTGGGGTTTGTCGGGGGTAGGCGCAGCTCTGCGCACTCGGGGGACGGTTCTGCGAGGTTTTCGCTGGCAGACGAAGCGGGTTCCTCGGCGGGCATGCCGAAGAAGTCCATGAATCCGCCGGGGATGGGGGCGGACGCGGCTTCTTCGGGCTGGGGTTCGTCGAGGGATGATGCAGCTTCTTCTGCGCACTCGGGGGACGGTGCTGCGAGGTTTTCGCTGGCAGACGAAGCGGGGTCCTCCGCGGGAACGCCGAAAAAGTCCATGAATCCGCCGGAGGGGATGGGGGTGGGCGCGGCTTCTTCGGGCTGGGGTTCGTCGAGGGATGATGCAGCTTTTTCCGCGCACTCGGGGGACGGTTCTGCGAGGCTTTCGCTGGCAGACGAAGCGGGTTCCTCGGCGGGTGCGCCGAAGAAATCCATGAATCCGCCGGAGGAAATGGGGGCGGACGCGGCTTCTTCGGGCCTGCGCACTCGGGGGACGGTTCTGCGAGGTTTTCGCTGGCAGACGAAGCGGGTTCCTCGGCGGGCATGCCGAAGAAGTCCATGAATCCGCCGGGGATGGACGGGGTGGAGCGGGGCGACGGCTCCGTCGCACCGCCGAAGAAATCCGCGTATGGCGCGGGCCTCACTGCGTCAGAGCTTTCGGGAGCCTGCGCAGGATTGCCGAAGAAGTCTGTGAACTGGCCGGGCCTCACTGCGTCAGAGCTTTCGGGAGCCTGCGCAAGATTGCCGAAGAAGTCTGTGAACTGGCCGGGCCTCACTGCGTCAGAGCTTTCGGGAGCCTGCACAGGATCGCCGAAGAAGTCTGCGAACTGGCCGGGCTTCACTGCGTCAGAGCTTTCGGGAGCCTGCGCAGGATTGCCGAAGAAGTCTGTGAACTGGCTGGGCTGCGGCACGGCAGCGCCTGCCGTCGATTCCACCGGATTGCCGAAAAAATCGGTGAACTGGGGAGAAACGGCTGCGGGCCGGGACGGCGGCGCTTGCACCGGCGCACCGAAGAAGTCCGTCTCCGGGCCATTCTTCACGGTTCCTGTCTGTGCTGCGCCCTGGCCGGACGGCGCGCCGAAGAAGCTCGCCGCCGGGTCATTCTTCACAGCCCCTGTGCCCTGGCCGGACGGCGCGCCAAAGAAGCTCGCCGCCGGGTCATTCTTCGCAGTCTCTCCACCTTGGCCGGAGGGCGCGCCGAAGAAGCCCGTCTCCGGGTCATTCTTCACGGCTCCTCCGCCCTGGCCGGAGGGCGTGCCGAAGAAGCCCGCCGCCGGGCCATTCATCCCACTTCCAGTCTGCGCTCCACCCTGGCCGGAGGGCGCGTCAAAGAAGCCCGCTGCCGGGCCGTTCAGCCCGGCCCCGGCCTGCGCTTCCGTTCGGGCGGGGGCGGCGGGGAGGCCGTTCCCGGCGGAGTCGGGTTCAAAGCTGTCGAAGCTGTCCTCGACAAAGCTGTCAAAGTCGTCGGGGGGAAGCAGGCGGGCGCGCAGCTCCTCGATGGAGCCGGGGGACGGCTCGCGATAGGGCAGCGCGACAATCCGCAGCGCGCCCTGGCCGTCGGTCATCACCAGCTCCGGCGTCAGCGGCACGCACCAGCCCTTCTCCCGCAGCATCCGGACGGTCTCCAGCAGCGCCTCCGCAGCGGCGGCGTCGCCGGACCAGCTCTCCAGCGGCGTCATCTCCTCCACGTCGGCCAGCGCCATGCCGTCCTGACGGCGCGTCTGGATTCTCAGCGCGCAGGGCGGCAGGGCGGCGACCGGAAGATCCCGGCGGAATGCATCGGCGCTGTCGGGCCAGAAGGCGATCACCGACCGGCCGTTCGTCTTACCTTTTTTCATCTTCATAGCGCATTTCTCCTTCAGATCATCCAGAACAGCGCGATGATCGCGCCCAGTTCAATCGCGGGCACGAAGGGCAGCTCCGTCCGCAGGTTTTTCGTGCGCGCCAGCACCATCAGGCTCAGCGCACATTCGATCAGCGACGCGGCGAACAGCGCCGAAAACATGCCCGTCAGGCCGTAGAAGGCCGACAGCACGGCGATCAGCTTCGCGTCGCCCATGCCCAGTCCGCCCTTCGACGCCAGCGACAGCAGGATAAAGATCAGTCCATACGCCACCGGCGCGATCAGCCGGGGCAGCGGCTCCTCGGCGCACACCAGCGCGCTGAGCACGCCCAGCGCCAGCATGGCGATGAGGATCCGGTTGGACACCCGCCGGGCGACGGCGTCCTCCACGGCGACGGTGGTCAGCAGCGGCATCATCAGCCACACGCCGGCGTTCGTCCGGACGGGCCGGTAGAAGACCGCGCCCAGGATCATCAGCGCGAGGCTCGCGCAGACATAGGCGATCCGCGCGCGCTTCCGGTCCGGATACCGCTTCTTCAGATAAAGGCCGCCCGCCGCGGCCAGCGCTGCGTAGCCCAGCAGGCCCGTCAGCATCCACGCAAGCTCAGACACCCATGCCCCACCCCTTTGCCGTCGTTCTCTGGGTCACCCAGAAGTCATACCCGCCGAAGAGGCGGATGGTGAATTTGTAGGTTGCGACCATCTCCACATCGCCGGAGCCGCCGCCGTTCCAGGCCATGGCGGCGTGCATGTCGCTGATGCCGTAGGCGGCGGCATAGCGCTGCAGATTCCGGCCGGGAATGTGCTGGCTGAGCAGCGCCTGGCCGATCAGGTTCATGACGCTGTTCTGCGCCCATTCGAAGCCCTGGCCCGCGCCGAACTTCAGCAGATAGGTCATCGCCTCCAGCGGCGACTGCAGGATCAGCTCCACGGCCGCGCCGCAGTCCTGAATGCTGGCGCTCAGCGCGCCGGCGGTGGAGACGATGGCGCTCACCTGCTGCTCGACCTGCTGCGCGTCGGCCAGCGTCAGTTCGCCGGTGCTGGCCTTGCCCAGCGTCTGCTGGGCGCTGGAGAGCTGGTTGGCGATGGTTCGGATGCTGCCGATGGTCTGGGTGAACGGCTCGGCCAGCATGTTCAGATTGTCCTCGGCCTTCTTCGTCTCCTGGGCGATGGCGTTGGAGGTCTCCTCCAGACCGGTGACGGCGTAGAGATAATAGTAAGCGGACATCTCGCGGGTGGTCTCGTACATGCCGTGCTGGATGGTCTCGTACACCGCGAAATAGCGCACCAGCACGCTGAACGCCAGCATCACCAGCAGCACGATGGGAAACACCAGCGCGGTTTCCAGAATCACGCTTCCCTTTTCATTGCTCATATCCACTGCCCTCCGTCAGTACGAGGCCACGAGGGTGGCCTCCTGCGTCTGATACCACCGGCTGTCCTGCCGGATGCCGCCCATCATGGCCATGGTCATGAACCAGTAGGGCATTCTCGCGTTGGCGCTGGCCGTGAAGGTGGTGTAGGCGCTGTCGATGCGGAAGCCGGAATCGCTGTCGTAGCTGCCGGCGATCCCCTGGTCGCCCGCGTAGTTGATGTTCAGCTGGATCAGGTTGCCCATGCGCATCATCACGTCGCGGCGGTTGGCGAACATCGCCAGCATCAGCCGCATGCGCAGATAGTCCTCATAGCTCACCATGAGCTGTCCGCCGGCCTTCAGGATGGCGTTGGGATCGTCCAGGCGCATCATGAACAGCAGATCGCCCCGGCTGCTGAAGGCGGGGATTTTGAAGCCGCGCATCAGATAGAACTCGTCGAAGCAGGTCTCCACGCCCGCGAAGGCCATGTACATCACGAACCGCGTCACCGTCGGCGGGATCATCAGATAGGCGGCGGCCGCGGCGGCCGCATCGACGATGCCCTTCAGCTCGCTGTTGTTGCGCACCTGCAGATAGTTGCTGGCCAGCAGGATCACGGTGAGCATCACCTTCGAGCGGTCGACGTTGGTCTTCTCCAGCCGGTCGCCGAACAGGATGTACTCCACCTCGGCGTTGTAGAAATAGCCCAGCCGGGCCTTGCTGAAGCCCTCGGCCTTTTTGGCGGCCTCGGCCACTTCGGCGTACTCCTCCGATCCCACGGGCACGGCGTTGCGCAGCGTGATCACCCGGGCGTACTCGAAGCTCTCCGCGTCGTATTCGTTCTTCTCCTGGGTGGGCGCGGCGTTGGAGAACATGCGCATGATGTACTCGCTGCCGTAGACCACGCCGATGATGTACTGCAGTCCGCCGCCCAGCAGATCCGCAATGCTGCGCAGTCCGCCGGACTGCTTCCTTCCGGCGCTGCTGACCGTGCTGCTCTTGACGGATCCGGGGTCGTCGCCCACGCTGGGCCGGGTATCCTCGTCGGACTGGGTGGCGCTGGTGATGAAGCTTTCGAAGTATTCGTCGGGGATCTTCTCCGGATTGTAGCGATCCTTGTCCTCGTCCTTCTGCATCTCCTCCAGCTTTTCGTTGGCCTGATCGCGCTTATCCTTCGCTTCCTTCTTGGCGCTTTCGTACTCGCTCTTCTGGCTCGAATCCTTCGCCTCGTACTCGATGGCGAACTGCACGCCCTTCATGTTCAGCATGCCGCTGTCCCAGGAGGCGGCATTGCCGCGCAGCCGCTGGTCGACGTTGTTCATGAAGATCCCGGCGATGGTATCGGGCTCCAGCGTCCTGTTGTCATCGTCCGACTCGTGGAATCTGCGGCGGAAGGACTCGACGTCGAGCTGCAGATCCCTGAGCTTCTCGCGGTTCTTGTCCAGATAATCCTCGGTGTTGGTCTTGTCGTCCTTCCAGTTGAGCTGGACGTCATCGGAGATCTTTCCGTCGCTGGCGCGCTGGCTCAGATCCTGGCTGATCTGCCCGATGGTATCCCGTGCCGTCGTCTCCGAAGCGTCCATGGCCTTGATGGCCGCCAGCACATCGTCGATGGCCTCGGCCAGCTGATCGGCCGACTCCTGATAGATCTCCTTTGCGGTCTGCGTGACGTCGGCCAGCTCCGTCTGAAACAGCTGCGCATAGGAGCTGTACAGATCGTTGTACAGATAATCCGCGTTTTCATGCGCCATCCTGTCGCACCGCTCGACGATTCCATAGCTGGCGTTCAGCCGGTCGAGGATCAGCTGCGCCTCCTCGCTCTCGACGTCCATGTTCTTGAGCATCGCATAGCACTGCTCGTACTCGTAGTCGTACGCCGCGTTGATCTCCTGCATGGACAGATCCACGGCGATGGCCTTCACCCGCTCGCTGAGCCGTTCGAAGGCGTTCACCGTATCGCCGAGATGGTAGGCCTCGGCGCTGAGGCCCTCGGTCACCGCGCCCGTGCGGCGCACCTCCCGGGCGCTGACGATGTATCCGTCCGACATATCCGGCGCATAGGCGGTGTACTGCGCGTTCTGACTGGCATTCACGCGGACGGTCTCGCCGCTCTCGCCGTCCACCAGCTCGTTCCAGAACTCCACCGCGCTGTTGAAGCCCTCGGCGGCCTTTTTCAGCGCGTCCATCTTCCGGCTGATCTCGTCCAGGCCCTCGTAGTAATCCTCCATGGGCTCGCCGAGCTCGTTGATCTTGTCGTAGGCCTCCAGATCGTTGGTGTTCTGCTGGATGGCCTCGCCCATCTGGGTGAGAGAATCCAGGCTGTTGCTGAGCACCAGCTGGATCGGCACGCGGAACTTGCTGAACTCGGTGATCTGCCGCAGCAGCACGTCGGGATCGGACAGCGGCTCGCTGCCCGTGCCGGACGCGCCCTTGTCGCCCACGGTCATGTTCAGCATGTCGCCGTACTGAATCCCGTCCGAGCCGGTGATCTCGCGGATCAGCTGCACAAACGCGCCGTCCTCCTTCTGGGCGGCGGGCTGCAGGTTGCGGGCGTAGTAGCTGGCGTAGGTGCTGTCGACGCTGCTCTGGTCGCCGCCGGCATAGCCGAACAGGCCGTAGTCCTCCCGCAGGCGGCGGGAATACGCGGTCATCACGGAATCCAGCGCCAGCTGGGACGCGCGCTGCGCCTGCACCTCGGCCACGCGCATCCGCGCCAGATCCACCAGCATGCCCATGAACGCGATGATGGCGACGAGCACCATGGACAGAAACACCGTGATCGCGCCGTGCTCGTTTCTTCTGTGCTTTTTCATGCGCGTCGCCCCCTCACTGACGGTTCAGATCGAAGTTTCGGAAGAAATCCGAGAGCTTGCCCAGCGCGTCCTGAAACTTCGTCATCAGCGTTCCGAGCTTCGTCATCTCCAGAATGTCCGCGGCCAGATCGACGGTGCGGATCAGCTCCGGCGGGTCCTCCACGATGGCGCTGCCGGTCAGCCGGTAGTGCAGCTCCGGGGACACCCCCAGCGCCCTCAGAAATCCGGCGAAGGGCAGCGTGTACGTGCGGTCCACCGTCAGATCCAGCGATTTGTAGATGATCACATTGGTGCTGTCCAGATCCAGATCGTCGCTTTCAAATGTATCTGTAAAGAGGCAGGCCTGCTTCAGCCGCCTCAGCGCTTCCGATTTGATGTTTTCCTCTTTTTTACTGTCCTTGAAGTCCAGGATGCGGCTGTACACGTCCCAGACGGTGAAGCCGGCGTTGGCGGATTTCTCCACGTACACGCCCTCGTCCGCCGTGGCCCAGTTCGCCGCCGCGCGGCTGACCACGTCGTCCAGAATCGCCTGCGCGGCGACCTGCTCGTACATGAACATCCCGAAAAAAAGCATGATGACGATGATGAACAGAATCATCGGAAACATCAGGGTCATTTCCAGCGTGGCGGAGCCCTTCTCCGTGCTCAGTCCGTTCATACAAAACGCCCTTCCCTCATCATAGTGCCCGGAATCGGTGAAGCCCGGGGGCCCGAAGGCCCCCGGTTTGCCGGAACGGGTTCCGGCGAATGAACGAAAGCGCGAAATCAGCCGCCGATTCCGCCGGAGAATTTCTCGACCGTGCCTTCGCTCAGATCCGTCGCAGCCTTGTCCGCAGACTTGAAGATGTTGCCCATCAGCTTGGCGATCTGGTTGCGGAAGATGATGGCCAGACCCACGGCGATGGCGATGAAGATCACGATCTCGACGGTGTGGCTGCCCTTCTCCTCGCGCATGCGGTTCACGAACGCGGTCTTCGCGCTCACAAAGGAACAATACAGTCTATCCAGCATTGTTTTCTCCCCCTTCCCCCTAATATTTCTATACAAACGCCCTTCCGGGCGGCTGTACCGTCGTCAGAAGCCCTGGCTCATGGTGAAGATCGCCGGGGCCAGCACCAGAATCAGAATGCCCAGAAACATCAGCAGCATCGTGCCCATCAGCTTGGTTCCGGCCACCTCGCCCAGGCGCAGCGCCTCCTGCTTGCGGTTCCTCCAGGCCTCGGCGGACTGGGTGGACAGCACCTCGGACAGGTCGCCGCCGCCGTACTCGATGTACTGCACCACGCTGGACACGAAGTGGCTCACGTCGGGATCGCGCATGCGGATGGCGAAGGCGCGCAGCGCCTCGGCGGGCGCTTTGCCCAGCGCATTGATCTCGTGGTTGGTCTGGGCCACCTCGCGGTAGAACGGGGTGTTCATGTCCTCCACGCGTCCGGCGGTGTCCCAGGCCTCGGTGACCGCCATGCCCGCGCCCAGCAGCAGGATGAACTTGCTCAGGAAATCCGGAAACTCCAGCCGGATGGCCTGCTGGCGGTTGGCGATGTACTCGTCCAGCCGCTTGGGCAGCAGCAGCGCCACCACCACGGCCCCCATCAGCGCCGTCAGCGCGATCAGCTCCGGCATGCCGGTGCCCGCCGTCAGCAGGCAGCCGATCGTCAGGATCACCGCGATGTAGGTCAGCGCGTCGGCGGAATACACCATGGTGTAGAACTTCAGCTGGTTCTCGCCGTAGACGATGGAGAGCTTCCGCCGCACCTCGCGGCCGCCGATGAACATGCGGCTGCTGTGGCTCGCCTTCATCAGCAGCTTCTGGGTGGTCAGGCCGATGGGCATCAGCTTCTTCAGCGGGAAGTCCTTTTCCGAAACCCGCGCCAGTCCCGCCCTGTACTTCTTCGCGCCCAGCATGCACGCCGCGCAGTAGACCAGCAGCAGCATGGTGAGAATACCGAAGATCAGCTCAATCATTGCCGCGCCTCCTCACACGTTGATGTCCATGATCCTGTTCGACCACACCACCGAGATCCCCAGCAGCGCCACCACCACCGTGACGATCAGATAGCCCAGCGGGTGCTCGTACAGCGTCTGCATGTAGTCCGGGGCCATCAGGTTCATCATCAGCGTCAGCAGCACCGGCATCGCCAGCATGACCTTCTGCTCCATTTTGACGGAGGCCACCTTGGTTTCAATCTCCTGCTTGACCTCCAGCTTCTCGGAGATCACGCGCACGGTCTTCTGGATCAGCTGAATCTGATCGATGCCCTTGGTCTCGCCGCTCTCCAGCACGGTGGCGAAGGAGCGGATGTCCTCGTTGCCGCTGCGCCGCGCCAGATCGGACATCAGCGTCGTGACCCGGGCGCTCATCTCCAGCTTCACCGCCATGGCGTCCAGCTCCTGAATCATGATGTTGCGGTCGTCCATGTACAGAACGCGCATGTCGTCCCGCGCGGCCACCAGCGCCTCCTTCAGCGATTTGCCCGCGCTCATGGAGGAGTTCAGCGCGTACAGAAAGTCCTTGAACTGCAGGTTCAGCGCCTTCCTGCGCTTCGCGATCAGCATCCTTTTGTACATCCTCGGCCCGGCCAGCCCGACCAGCAGCGCGGCCGCCGCGATGATCAGATTCATGTAAAACACATACGCCACCGCCGCCGCCACCAGGCCCAGCGCCAGCGCCGAGCCCAGCATCTGCGCCGCAGTCAGCCGATACTCGTTGTAGTCCGCGGGCACCCGCGGCTTTTTTCCCGTCTGCGCCATGCAAACGCCTCCTAAATCTCGTCCTCGATGCCGGCGAAGCGGAGCTTTTCCACGTTCTGAAATTTGTTCTCCGTGCGCTCCAGCACGCCGATGATCCTGCCGTTTTCGTCCACGCCGGTCTCCCGGAACCTGTAGATGGGGTTGAGCTGAATCTCGCCGTCTTCCACGTCCAGGATCTCCGTGATCTCCAGCACCCTTCGGCTGCGGTCGCGCAGGCGGCCCAGGTGGATCATCAGATCCAGCGATTCCGCAATCTGGGTGCGGATCACCTGCACCGGCAGCTTGCCCCCCGCCTCGCCGGAGAGCACCAGCGATTCCAGCCTGCGCAGCATGCCCCTGCAGGAATTGGCGTGGCCGGTGGACATGGAGCCCTCATGGCCGGTGTTCATGGCCTGCAGCATGTCCAGCGCCTCCTCGCCGCGCACCTCGCCCACCACAATCCGGTCGGGGCGCATGCGCAGCGAGGATTTGATCAGATCCTGAATGGTGATGGCCGTCTCCCGATGACCGGCGGTGCGGGTTTCCATGCGCACCAGATTCTCCACCGAGTCCAGCTGCAGCTCCGCCGGATCCTCGATGGTGATCACGCGCTCGGTGCGGGGGATGAAGTTCGACAGGGCGTTCAAGAAGGTGGTCTTGCCCGAGCCGGTGCCGCCGGCGACGAAGATGTTGTACTTCGCCCGCACCAGCTTTTCCAGCTTGTCCGCCACCTCCTGATTGATGGACTGGTAGCGGATGAGCATGTCGATGCTCATGGGCTTCTTGGAGAACTTGCGGATGGTGATCACGGGGCTGTCCAGCGCCACGGGATCCAGCACCACGTTCACGCGATAGCCCTCGGGCAGGCGCGCGTTGCCGATGGGATTGGCGAAGGACACGGACGCGCCCGGGATGATCTCCTGGGCGAACTTGGTGGCGTCCTCCCGGGAACGGAAGCGCACGCCGCTTCGCTGGATCCGGCCGCGCCTTTCCACATAGATTCTGTCCGGGCCGTTGACCATGATCTCGGTCACGGCCTCGTCCCGCAAGAGGCCGGTGAGCACATTCTGATACAGAATGGCGTTCACCACCTCGCTGCGGATATAGCGCCGCTCGGACACCAGCATATAGCGAAAATCCGGCCGCGCGCGCAGCATGGCGTCCAGCGCGGCGGAGATCTTCCGCTCGTCGGGGCGCTCGCTGCCGCTGAACCGCTGCTGGATCATGCGGACGCACTCGTCGATGACGGCGTTGACGTTCTTCATCATTGCGGCCAGACCTCTTTCAGAATCGGCTCGATCCGCTTGAAGCCGGCCTCCATGCCGAAGGCGGCGCACCACTTCTCGCTGGACATGCCGCGCACGCTCTCGCCCAGATCCCCCAGCGCCAGCTTCACCGGCTCCTTGAGCACCGTGACGCCGCCCGGATCGGACACCGCGAAGTTCACCACCGGCACCAGCTTGGAAAGCTCCGCCTCGCCCCGCTTTTCGCGCAGCAGCAGATCGCGCTCCACGTTTTCCAGCTTTTCCAGGCCCACGGCGGTCTGGGGAATCATCAGAATCATCCGTTCGGCCAGCGCCCACACCTCGAACATCCGGTCGTCCATGCGGCTCTCCAGATCCACCAGAATCACGTCCCAGCGGTTCATCCGGCGCAGGGTCTCCAGCACGGCGGCGGCGTCGCCGGGGCGCAGCTCCGCCCGGTCGGCGTTGTATTCGGTCACGGCGAAGGCGTCGATTCCCGGGAACCGCTGGGGCTGGCTCAGGGCGCGCTCGGCCACCCGCGCCGCGTCGCCGCCCTCGTCCAGCGCCACCAGCACCTCGGCCAGGCCCGTGCTCCCCAGCCGCGAGAAGGGCGACCGCGCCATGTACGGCTCCAGGCTCAGCACGAACACCCGCTGCCGGCGCAGGGCGAAGCCCTGGGCCAGCGCCATGCACATGGTGGTATTGCCCGCGCCGCCGCCCGCGCCGAACACGCCGATGATCTGCGTGCGGCCCACCAGCAGCTTGATCAGCTGCGCCGCCGTCCGGGCGATGGGATCGCTCTTGGCAAAGGGCTGACGGCCGTCGCCGCGCTCCTCCGCGAGCTCCAGCAGCGCCGCGCCGCCGGCGTCGAGGGGACGGTTGTGCTCCCGCCACTTCTCGGACACCAGAAACGCCCGGGCCGGATGGTTCACGCGGATTTCGTTGACGGTATCCGCGTCCGGGGCCCAGAACACGGTGATCTCCGCGCCGCTGTCCTTCAGCTGCGCGCTCAGGCGGGCGGAAAACGTCCGGGTTTCATCCACGACAATGAGATTGCAGTTGTCCACGCTTCATCGCCTCCGCTGGTCGGAATCTTCTGTTTCTCCGCTGCAACGGCCGTCCGCGGCCGGAATCACTTCGCGACGGCGGAAAACGCGCCGCCATCCGCCACGGACTGCACGTAGATATAGCCGCCCGCGTCCTGAATGCCGAACACGGGGAAGTCGGTCAGCCTCTCCTCGGCAGCGGCGGCGGTCAGACCGCGCCGGTACAGGCAGCCGTCCGCGGCCTTGACGTAATAGATGTGGCTGCCGTCCGCCACTGCGGCGGTGATCGTGCCGGTATCCACCACGGCGGCATTGTCCGCGGCGTTGCTGGCCGGGCCGTAGAAGACGTTGTCGCTGGCCAGCTCCAGATAGTCGATCGCGCCGTCCCGGTCGGCGTTGGCGTAGTACAGCCGGTTGTCCTGGCCGAACAGCACCTGGCCGAAGCGGATGCCCGAGAGCTCCTTTGCGGCGGAGCCGTCCAGATTCATATAGGACGCGCAGTCCGCGCCGTTCAGATCCCGATAGAAGATCTTCCGGCCCACGATGGCGAACTGCTGCACCCGCGCGGCGCTCAGCAGCTCGGGCGCGCTGCCGTCGGCCACGGCGATGCGGCTCAGCGCACAGTTGCTGTCCACGTCGATATAATAGATGTAATCGCCCGCCAGCAGCGGCCTGGACACGCGGCTGGCCACCACCACTGCGGGGGATCCGCCGTTCAGATCGATCTTCATCAGCTGACCGGTGGCCCTGTCCGCATACCAGAGGCTGGCGCCGTCGGTGTTCAGATACCGGCCGCTGGCGCCGATGGGCGTGCCGCCGATCTGACCGGGCGTCACCTTCAGGATCTCGCCGGAGACCGCGTCGGCCAGATACACGCTGCCGTTGGCCTCCACCGCCGCGCCGCCGCCGGCCAGATTGCCGCCCCGGTTGCCGGTGGCCAGCAGCGGCACGGCCTGGGTGGGCTTGTCGCGGCCCAGAAACAGCGTGACGGCCCCGATGATCACCACCACCGCCAGCACCGCCGCCAGCACGATGATCCGAACGGGCACAACCTTCTTACTCTTGACTGTGTTCGCCATACTCTTCTCCCGCCTTCCACATCATTTCCACCTGCCGCCAGGCGTTCGCCCACTCCCGCGCGGAGTGAAACCGCCGTCCGCGGCGCATCGCGAGGGCGCGGCGGAAGAACCGCCGGGCCTCGTCGCCCCAGTCCCGGGGCACGGGAATCGCCGGGCACAGCCGGCGCAGCGCCGCCGCCCTGCGCTCGCTTCCGCGCTGAAGGGGCAGTCGGCCCGCGCGCCAGCGATACAGCGTCAATGCCGCGGCGTAGAGGTCGTCGCTCGCGTCCGCGCGGTCGTGCCAGAGCACGTCCGGCGGCGCGTATTCAAAGGTGACGTCCCTGCGCGAAAACCGCGCGCCGACGGGCATTGCGCCGTCGAAATCGTGCAGCATCCAGCGCCCGGACGCATACAGCAGGTGCTCGGGCTTCACGTCCATGTGCACCCAGCCCGCCCGGTGCAGCCCGATGAGCGCCCGGGCCAGATCGTCTGCGCGCGCGTCCTCGGGGCCGTCGGGCCGGGCCAGCAGCATCTCCTCGGTCAGCCGCCAGCCGCCCTGCTCGGGCTCCGCGCGGGGATTCCGGGGCAGATTCAGCCATGGGCAGCCGCCCGCGTCCCGCACCAGCGCCGCGCGCCGGTTCAGAAATTCGTTCAGAGACTGCCGGTCGGCAAAGTGCAGCACGCTCAGCGCGCGCCCCTGCGCCGGCAGGGCATAGATCTGCTTGTCCGCCTTCAGGCTGACAGGCCTCCGGCCTTCGGATTCCCCGGGAGCGGGGATTTCCCACCCATTCCCGGAGGGATGTCCGCCGGAGGCAATTGCATCGCCTGTCAGGGGTGCGATTTGCATCCCGGAGGGATGTTCGCCGGAGGCGATTGCGTCGCCCGTCTGGGGTTTGGTTTGCATCTCAGAGGGATGTCCGCCGGAGGCGATTGCAACGCCCGTCGGAGATTTGCTTCGCATCCCGGAGGGATGATCGTCGCAGGCGATTGCGCCGCCCATCGGAGATTTGCTTCGCATCCCGGAGGGATGTTCGCTGAAGGCGACGATCTCTCTGTCGTTTGTTGGAATTTCGCCGCGTTCCTGGAAAAAGCCTTCGCGGCTTGCGGATCGCTCCGGGTCAGTTTCGGTTTGGCCCGGCCGCAGCGCTGCGCTTCGGCGGCGCTGCGGCGCGCCTTCATCAAAGCGGCTCACGGGAGCAGCTTCGCCAGGCCCAGATTGTCGTAGAGCCATTCATAGTCCAGCCGGTCGGGATTCATGCTCTGGCGGTCGACGATCACCAGCGCCTTGCCGGTCGTCTCCGCCAGCTTCGCCAGTCCGGCGAAGTCCTGCGCGTCCAGCGTCAGGCCCTGCCCGGCCTGCGCGTCGGCGGCGGTCAGCGCCCATGGGGACGCGGGCACGATCTCCAGACCGTGGTTGGTCGCCGAGCACACGTGCCACACGCCCGTGCCGGACACGATCGCGCCGCAATAGCCGCACTGGCCGTCCACGCACCGCAGCACGGCGGCCGCTCCCAGCTTCAGATGCGGCTCGGGGCCGCTGGTGGATTCCAGGCTTTCAAAGGTCGCTTCCACCGCGCCGGACATCACCGTCGCGCCCGCGCGGGGCACGTCGGGCAGCGTCGACGCGCAGGTGGACAGCAGCTCCACCGCGCCGTTGTACACCACCGCCAGCATGGCGTCCATGCGGCCCTGGGCGTGCAGCGATCCGCCGTAGGCGGCGGTCGTCGCGCCCGCGCCCTCCAGCAGGAAGACGATGGGCTCGCCCGCATCCAGCGCGGCGATGATGGCGTCGCTGTACCGGTCGTCGCCGGACAGCATGGCGGCATAGTTCAGCGCGTTCTCCTGCTGCGGCGTCAGGCCGTACTGCGCCACGGCGTTGGCAATCGCGTCCGCGCCCAGCAGCGCGTCGGACACGGAGTACAGATACGCGGCCGGGATGGTCTCCTTCTCGCCGGGACGGCTCTCGTACTCCCAGGAGAGCTTCAGCTCGCCGCCGGCGTCCAGCTGGAAGTTGTCCAGCGAGATGACGTACTTCTCGCCCGCAGTGACGTTGATCCAGCTGCTCTGGCAGGTGCGCACGGGCTGGCTGCTCCAGTCGTCGATGCACTGCTGGCCGTTCACGGTCAGCCGCACGCCGTTGGTGGCGTAGACCTCAAAGCGCACGCGGTCGGTGTACTTGGCCTGCACCCAGCCGTCCCATTTGATCTCGGTATTGGTCACATCGTTGCCGGCCACGTCCATGCTGCCGGCGGTCCAGGAATAGTCGATTCCGCTCTCCACGGCGGAGATGCTGCGCTTCGCGCCGCGGTTCAGCGCCGCGTCCATCTCGTAGACGGACAGCTGCAGGCCCGCGCCCGCACCGGCGAACGCATCGGCCTGGGGCTCGATATACACCTTGATATCGCCCAGCTTGTGGCGGTCGCTGTCGGCCGCGGCGGCGGGCGCATCGACGGCGCCGAAGCTCAGACCCAGAGGCGGCAGCGTGGGCAGCGCGATGGTCTGGCCCAGGTTCTGCAGCGTAGGCAGCGCGGTGCCCGTGGGCGCGGCCGTAACGGAGGCGGCGGCGCTGTCGTAGGTCACGTAGGCCTCCAGCGTCACCTCGCCCTCCCGGTTCTGCCAGGCGGCGTCGTTGGCGGTGTCGATGGTGAATTCGTTCAGATTGAAGCGGCTCGCGTTCACACTCTGCTTCTCAAACACCACGCTGCCCTCGCAGCACAGCTGCACGCTGTCCAGCGCCACGGTGGAGGTGATCTTGCCCTGAAGCTGCGCCGATGCGCCCTTGGCCACGGTCAGGGGATCCACGTCCACCTGCAGCTCCGCTTCGGCCAGCAGGCTGCCGGACGCAGCGCCGCCTTCGGCTTCCCCATCCGTGTTCAGCGCCAGCGGAGCCAGCGTGGACAGGGCGGTCAGCGTCGAAAGCGTGCTGATCGCGTCGGGCGCGCTCGTGTCCGTCCGGTTCGAGGGCGGAAGGGTGGCGATGGGTTTCGTCGTGGGCTTGGGGGTCCGGTTGGGGGGCAGCGTCATCACGGGCTTGGCGCCGGTGCTGCTCTTCGGGCCGATGGTCGGGGTGGGCGTGGGGTTGAGCTGCAGCGTGCCGGAGCCCGCGCCGTCGCGGAACAGGAACAGCATCCGCGCCGAGCGGCTTCCGCCCACGGGACGCACCTCGACCTCATAGGTCTCCCTTGCGGCCAGACCGGCCACGCCCGCGTCCAGCAGGCAGGCGCTGTCGGACACCTGTGCGCTGTAGATCGTCTGGCGGCCGCTGCCCACTCTGCGGTAGAGGTTCAGGTCGTAGGCGTCCGTGCCGGGCACGTCCGTCCAGCGCAGCAGCAGGTTCTGCACCTGATCAAAGGCGCGGGCCTCCTGCACCGTACCGGCCAGATCCAGCGTCACGACCTCGGAATTGCCGCTGAACCACAGGCGGAACTCGCCGCTGCCGGCGGCTGCGATGGGCTCGGCCTCGGCGCTGAACAGGAATCTCGCCGCCTCGCCGGGCACGTCGGGCGTGACCTCCAGGATGTACACATCTCCGGCGGACAGCGTGCGCATATCCACGCTCCAGCGCTGCACGGCAGTGCCTTCGGCGGACTGGATCAGCGCCTGGGTGGAATAATTGTAGAGCTTCAGCGAGCAGGTCGGATATTCCGCGCCCTCGGCGGACATCTCCACCGCCACGGTGGCGTTCGCGGGCACGGTATACACCTGCTGGGGCATCAGGCCCGCGCCGGACAGCGTGCGGTATTCGCCTGCGCCGTCCACGGGCGTGATCTCGATCTTCACCAGCCCGGCGTTCGCGTCGGGGGTGGGGGTGACGGTGCACAGCTGCACCGCGCGGATGCAGAAGGACAGCTCGGCGGACTTCGACCGGCCGGGCAGCTCCACGCGCAGCCGGTACTGCGCGTCGTCCGCCAGCGCACCGGCGGAAAGGCGCACGCCGTACAGACCCGCCGCGCCGCCGTCCGCGCTGGAATCATAGACCGTCGCGCCGGTGGTTTCGCTGACAATGGTCACGCGCAGATCGTCGCCGGTGAGGCTCCAGCCGAAGTCGAGATCGGACGCGGCGCTCACCACGCTGACGCCGCCCTCGTGGACGCTCACGGAGTTCAGCCACACGGCCAGCTCTGCGTCCGCAGGCGTCTCCTGCACGGAGACGCGCACCTCGGCGGAGGCCGTGTCGCTGCCGCCCGCCACGGCGGCGCTGACGCGCAGCGTGTAGGCGACGCCCGCGGTCAGCTCGTTCGCGGTGAGGTTCATGGAGGTCGCGCCAGTCTGGCGGTTCAGCAGCACGCCGCCGCGCTCGTCCAGCAGCTCGACGATGTAGGAATCCGCCACATCCGCGCTCCAGCTGAGATTGGTCACCGCATCCTGCGCAAATTCCACGCTGCCGCCGGTCACATCGCGGTTGTTGGCGAAGATCCGGGGCGCGGTGGGCGTGCGGGGCGCGTCCGTCTGAGGGGCGGGGGTGTCGGAATGGGTATTGTCCTCGGGGACGGGGGTGTCGGAATGGGTATTGTCCTCGGGGACGGGGGTGTCGGAATGGGTGT
>SFJH01000073.1 GCA_004555155.1 Clostridiales bacterium | reverse complement strand
GCCGAAGGATCCGGTGCTGCGCAACGCGGCGCAGCGCGCGAACCGGCCGCCCGTGCCGCCGGTTCCGGAGGAGATTCCGGAGAACCTGCTGGTGGGCCGCAACCCGATCCGCGAGGCCATCAAAAACGGCCACGCCATCGAGAAGCTGCTGGTGGCGAAGGGCGATCTCTCCGGCGCGGCGCGGGACATCGTGCGCATGGCGCTGGAGAAGGGCGTCGTGGTGCAGGAAGTGGAGCGCGTGCGGCTGGATCAGATCTACCGCAACCATCAGGGCATGCTGGCCTATGTGTCGGCGGGCGAGTACGCCACCGTGGAGGACATGTTCCGCAAGGCGGAGGCGCAGGGCGAGGAGCCGTTCTTCATCATTCTGGACGGCATTACCGATCCGCACAACCTGGGCGCGATCATCCGCAGCGCGGAGTGCACGGGCGCGCACGGCGTGATCATTCCGGAGCGGCGCAGCGTGGGCCTGACTCCGGCCTGCGTCAAGGCGGCGGCGGGCGCGACGGAGTACATGCCCGTGGCGAAGGTGACCAACCTCAACCGGGAGATCGAGGCGCTGCAGAAGCGCGGCGTCTGGGTGATGGCGGCGGCCATGGACGGGGAGAGCATCTACGGCGTGGATCTGACCGGCCCGGTGGCGCTGGTGATCGGCAGCGAGGGCGACGGCGTCTCCCAGCTGACGCTGAAGAAGTGCGACCGCGTGGTTTCGCTGCCCATGCGCGGGCACATCGATTCGCTCAACGCCTCCGTGGCGGCGGGCGCGATGATGTACGCCGTGCTGCAGGCGCGATCCTGACATGGCGCGCCAGAAAAAGCGACTGCTGATTGTGGACGGCTACAACGTGCTCAACGCCTGGCAGGGCGCGGCCATGCGCGGGCGCACCGGTGAGGATATCGCCGAGGCGCGGGACCGGCTCATCGCCCGGCTGGAGGATTACGCCGGGTATTCGGGCCAGCGGGTCATCGTGGTGTTCGACGCCTGGCAGTCCGATCGCAGGACGCGGACGGTGGAGCGCAGCGGCATGCTGGAGATCGTGTTCACCCAGCACGGCGAGACGGCGGATCACTACATCGAGCGGCTCTGCGACGAGTTCGCCCGCGAGGTGGAGCTGGATCGGCTGGAGGTTCGCGTGGCTACGTCGGATGGTCTTGAGCAGACCGTGATCTTCGGGCGCGGCGCGATTCGCATGTCGGCGCGGGAGATGCTCTACGAGATGGAAGCGGTGCGCCGCGAGGGGCATGGCGAGCATCGCGAACGCCAGCGCGGCGGCAGGATGACGGTGATGGATCAGCTGCCGGAGGACGTGCGCCAGAAGCTGGAGGCGCTCCGGCGAGGTCAGCAGTGAGCCTGAAAAGCAGAGGCAATCCACGCAGGACGCGTGTCCGGCGTCCCGCGTGAGAGCAGGAGGACAGGGAATTGAATCTTTACGAACGGTTTGAGGAGATGGCGGACGAGGAAATCGTGGCCCTGGCGCAGCAGTCGGACGGCGCGGCGCTGGAGTACCTGCTGAACAAGTACAAGAACTTCGTTCGCAGCAAGGCGCGCAGCTATTTTCTGATCGGCGCGGATCACGAGGACATCGTTCAGGAGGGCATGATCGGGCTGTACAAGGCGATCCGGGATTTCCGCCCGGACCGGCTGGCGTCCTTTCGCGCCTTCGCGGAACTGTGCATCACGCGGCAGATCATCACGGCCATCAAGACGGCCACGCGCCAGAAGCACATCCCGCTCAATTCCTACGTGTCGTTGAACAAGCCCATCTACGACGAGGAGAGCGACCGCACGCTGATGGACGTGATCACCGAGGATGCGTTGTCCAACCCGGAGAGCATGTTTATCGACCGGGAGGATCTGGACGCGATTCAGGGGCGCATCGGCGAGATGCTGTCCGACCTGGAAAAGCAGGTGCTGGAGCTGTACATGGACGGCAAGAGCTATCAGGAGATCTCCGAGGAAATGGGACGCCACGTGAAGAGCATCGACAACGCGCTGCAGCGCGTGAAGCGAAAGCTGGCGAAGTATCTGGAAGAAAAGTGACGGCCAATCCAGGTTAACTTTGTGTTTATCGAAGGAATTCGCCGATTTGTGACGTATTGAATACTCAGTCGCAACGATGGAGAACGTCCACGCGAATGGCCCCCAGAGAGCGCGCCCAAGGCTGAAAGGCGCGCGGCCGGAAGCGTCGACCCCGGCCTCCGGAGCGCGCGGGAGAACCCGTCGGAGGGAAGAAATTCCCCGACCGATGAAATCCCGCCGGCAGCCCCCGATATCGGGCGCATGAGCGGGCGCATTGCGCCAAACAAGGTGGTACCGCGAAGAGAAGCTTCGTCCCTGTGGGATGGCTTCTCTGTTTTATTTTTGGGAAAGGTCAGGAGGAAGAAGAGTATGAAACTCAAGAATCTCGTATCCAAGCGATACAAGGAGACCCCGGCGGATTGCCAGATCGCCAGCCAGGCGCTGATGATGCGCGGCGGCTACATCAAGCCCGTGGGCAACGGCATCTTCACGCTGTTCCCGGTCACCCGGCGCATCACCGCGAAGATCGAGAAGATCATCCGCGAGGAGATGAACGCCATCGACGGCCAGGAGGTGCTGTTCCCGGTGGCCATGCCCGCCGACATGTGGCGCCGCTCCGGCCGCTACGACGCCATCGGCAGCGAGCTGTTGCGCTTTACCGACCGCTCCGGCGCGGACATGGTGCTGGGCATGACCCACGAGGAGGCCTCCGTGGACTTCGTCACCGACGTGATGGATTCCTACACCCAGTATCCGTTCATGATCTACCAGATCCAGACCAAGTTCCGCGATGAGCCCCGCTGCCGCGGCGGCCTGATCCGCGTGCGCGAGTTCACCATGAAGGACGCCTATTCCTTCCATACCTCCCAGGAGGATCTGGAGCGCTATTACCGGATCTGCTACGACGCCTACAACCGCATCTTCGCCCGCGCGGGCGTGCCCGAGGTGGTGGCCGTGGCCTCCGACAGCGGCATGATGGGCGGCAAGGTGTCCCACGAGTATATGCTGCTGACCGACGTGGGCGAGGACAGCATCGTCATCTGCAAGGACTGCGACTATCGCGCCAACATGGAGGCCGCGCCCTGCATCGTGGAGAACGAGCCCGGCGAGGTCGCGCCGCTTGAGAAGGTGTCCACGCCCGGCGTCAAGACCATCGAGGAGCTGTGCGCCTTCCTGAACATCCCCGCTCAGCGCACCTGCAAGGCCGTGGTGTATCAGGAGAACGATACCGACAAATACGTGGTGGCCTTCCTGCGCGGCGACCTGGACATCAACGAGACCAAGCTGCGCAACCATCTGAAGAAGGAAATCCATCCCGCCGTCATCACGGAGAATTCCGGCCTGTGCGCCGGCTTCATCGGCCCGGTGGGCATCACGAAGGACTGCACCGTGGTGTTTGACGCCTCCCTGAAGGGCGTCGAGAACTTCGTCACCGGCGCGAACGAGGTGGACGCCCACTACACCGGCTTCAACATCGCCCGCGACTTTGGCGAGGTGGAGTTTG
>SFJH01000035.1 GCA_004555155.1 Clostridiales bacterium | reverse complement strand
ACGCTCAAAAGGACTTCCTTTGGATACCAGAACTTCTCTCATTTCCGCAAGAGAATTTTGTTATCTTTCTCTTTTCACCCCTACATTTGACACAGAGCCATTTTTCCCGGCGCGGAGGGCGAGCGCATGCGAAGAGCGCCCTCATTCACGGGAATGAAGGCGCTCCCTGCGCAGTCGTCAGATCTCCTCGTCCGGAGCTTCCGGGGCGGAATCTCCATCGTCCTCCGGCAATTCCGGCGCGGCTTCGGCGCTCTCGGAGAGCTCCTCCGCGTCCTCCTCGGCCTCCGCGCGGGCGACGCAGACGACCTTGCAGCCGTCCTCCACCCGCATCAGGCGCACGCCCTGGGTGTTGCGACCCAGCATGGAGATGTCGGCCACGGGCATGCGGATGATGGTGCCGTCATCGGTGATGAGCAGGATGTCCTCGTCCTCCTGCACCAGCAGCTGGCTGGCCAGCTTGCCCACCTTCGACGTCAGGTTCATGGCCTTCACGCCCTTGCCGCCGCGGCTCTGCACGCGGTATTCGTCGACGCTGGTGCGCTTGCCGTAGCCCAGCTCCGTGATGGACAGCACGGATGCGCCCTCCTCCACGATGGACATGTCCACCACCTCGTCGCCGTCCTCCAGCTCGATGGACTTCACGCCCATGGCGTTGCGGCCGATGGGGCGCATGTCGCTCTCGGGGAAGCGGATCGCCATGCCGTCGCGGGTGCCCAGCAGCACGTCGTGCGCGCCGTCGGTGAGGATCACGCCGATCAGCTCGTCGTCCTCGCGCAGCACCAGCGCGATCAGGCCGGACTTGCGCAGGTTGGTGAACTCGTCCAGCGCGGTGCGCTTGATGATGCCCTTGCGGGTGGCCATCACCAGATAGTGGCCCTCGACCTTCTCCGCCGGCACGGGCAGCATGACGGTGACCTTCTCACCGGGATCCAGCTGCAGCAGGTTGATGATGGCCGTGCCGCGGGCGGTGCGGCCCGCCTCGGGGATCTCATAGCAGTTCAGCTGGTAGACGCGGCCGCGGTTGGTGAAGAACATCAGCGGATCGTGGGTGGAGGTGACGTACATCTGATCCACGAAGTCCTCCTCGCGGGTGGTCGCGCCCACGATGCCCTTGCCGCCGCGCTTCTGGGCGCGGTAGGTGGTCTTGGGCAGGCGCTTGACGTAGCCGAAGTGGGTCATGGTGACCACCATGTCCTCCTCGTCGATCAGGTCGAGCATGTCGATCTCGCCCTCCATGGAGGAAATCTCCGTGCGGCGCGGGTCGGCGTACTTGCGCTTGATCTCCAGAATCTCGTCCTTGATGATGCCGAACACCATCTTTTCATCGGAGAGCACCTGGCGATAGTAGGCGATCATCTTCTGCAGTTCGGCGTACTCGGCCTCGAGCTTGTCGCGCTCCAATCCGGTCAGGCGCTGCAGGCGCATGTCCAGAATGGCCTGGGCCTGACGCTCCGTCAGACCGAAGCGCTGCATCAGGCCGTCGCGGGCGTCCTGGGTGGTGCGGCTGGCGCGGATGAGGGCGATGACCTCGTCGATGTTGTCCAGCGCGATCAGCAGGCCTTCCAGGATGTGGCTGCGGGCTTCGGCCTTGTCCAGGTCGTACTTCGTCCTGCGGCGGATGACGTCCTCCTGGTGCTCGATGTAGTGGTGGATCATCTGCTTGAGCGAAAGGATCTTCGGCTCGCCGTCCACCAGCGCCAGCATGATCGCGCCGAAGGTGTCCTGCAGCTGGGTGTGCTTGTACAGCGTGTTGAGCACGACCTGCGCGTTGGTGTCGCGCTTGAGCTCAATGACGATGCGCATGCCCTTGCGGTCGGACTCGTCGCGGATGTCGGAGATGCCCTCCACGGTCTTTTCGTGCACCATCTCGGCGATCTTCTCGATCAGCTTGGCCTTGTTGACCATGTAGGGGATTTCCGTGACCACGATGCGGTTGCGGTTGCCGCCCATGTCCTCGATTTCGCTCTTGGCGCGCACGATGATGCGGCCCTTGCCGGTGTGGTACGCGTCATAGATGCCGCGGCGGCCGAGAATCACGCCGCCGGTGGGGAAATCGGGGCCCTTGATGTGCTGCATCAGGTCGTCCACGGTGCAGTCGGGGTTGTCCAGCATGCACACCACGCCGTCGATGACCTCGCCCAGATTGTGGGGCGGGATGTTGGTCGCCATGCCGACCGCGATGCCCGACGAGCCGTTTACCAGCAGGTTCGGATATCGGGAGGGCATGACCGCCGGCTGCATCAGGGTTTCGTCGAAGTTGGGATAGAAGTCGACGGTCTCCTTTTCGATGTCGCGCACCATTTCCATGGACAGCTTCGAAAGGCGCGCCTCGGTGTAACGCATGGCCGCCGCGCCGTCGCCGTCCACGGAGCCGAAGTTGCCCTGGCCCTCCACCAGCAGATAGCGGGTGGAGAAGTCCTGCGCCAGGCGCACCATGGCGTCGTAGACCGACGAATCGCCGTGGGGATGGTATTTACCCAGCACATCGCCGACGATGCGCGCGGACTTTCTGAACGGCTTGTCCGGCGTGACGCCCAGCTCGTGCATGGAGTACAGGATTCTGCGGTGAACGGGCTTCAGGCCGTCGCGCACGTCCGGCAGCGCGCGGCTGACAATGACCGCCATCGCATAGGAAATAAACGATTTTTTCAGCTCATCCTCGATGTTCAACGGTGTGAGATGGCCGATATTCTTATCATCCGTCAAGGGACTTTCCTCTCTTTCGCTTCAACTCGGTCAGATGTCGAGGTCCGCCACCAGCTTGGCGTTCTGCTCGATGAACTCCTTGCGGGGCTCCACCTTGTCGCCCATCAGCAGCGTAAACAGCTCGTCGGCGGCGATGGCGTCCTTCATCTCCACGCGGTACATGCTGCGGGTGGCGGGGTTCATGGTGGTGTCCCACAGCTGCTGGTAGCTCATTTCGCCCAGGCCCTTGTAGCGCTGAATGTCGGGCTTCGCGTCGCGGCCCAGCTCGTCCAGCGTCTGCTGCAGCTGCTCGTCGGTGTAGACGTACTTTTCGAACTTGCCCTTGGTCACCTTGTACAGCGGCGGCTGAGCGGCGTAGACGTAGCCGTCCTCGATCAGCTGGGGCATGAAGCGGTAGAAGAAGGTCAGCAGCAGGATGCGGATGTGGCTACCGTCCACGTCGGCATCCGTCATGCAGACGATGCGGTGATACCGCAGCTTGCTGGCGTCGAAGTCCTTGCCGAAGCCCGCGCCGAAGGCGGTGATCATGGCCTTGATCTCGGCGTTGCCCAGCGCCTTGTCGATGCGGGTCTTTTCCACGTTCAGGATCTTGCCGCGCAGCGGGAGGATGGCCTGGAAGTGGCGGTCGCGGCCCTGCTTGGCGCTGCCGCCTGCGCTGTCGCCCTCGACGATGAAGATCTCGCACTTGCTGGGATCCCGCTCGGAGCAGTCGGCCAGCTTGCCCGGCAGCGCCGCGGATTCCAGCGCGGTCTTTCTGCGGGTCAGGTCGCGGGCCTTGCGGGCAGCCTCGCGGGCGCGGGCGGCGGACAGGCACTTGTCCAGCACGGCGCGGGCCGCGGCGGGCGTCTCCTCGAAGTAGGTGGCCAGCTTGTCGCTCACCAGGGAATCCACCAGCGGGCGAATCTCGGAGTTGCCCAGCTTGGTCTTGGTCTGGCCCTCGAACTGGGGCTCCACCAGCTTGACCGACACGATGGCGGTCAGACCCTCGCGCACGTCCTCGCCGGTCAGGTTCTGATCGGCGGCCTTGATCGCGCCGGTCTTGCGGCCGTAGTCGTTGATCACGCGGGTCAGCGCGTTGCGGAAGCCGGCCAGGTGGGTGCCGCCCTCGGGCGTGTGGATGTTGTTGGCGAAGGAGAACACGTTCTCGGTGAAGCCGTCGTTCCACTGCAGCGCCACCTCGACGGTGGAGCCGTTCTTGAAGCCCTCGATGTAAATCGGCGCCGGGAACAGCGGCTCCTTGTTCTTGTTCAGGTATTCCACGAAGGAGATGATGCCGCCCTCGTAGTGATAGGTCTTTTCCAGTTCGGGCTCCACGCGCTCGTCCTTCAGCGTGATGCGGATGCCCTTGTTCAGAAAGGCCATCTCGCGGAAGCGGGTCTTCAGCGTGTCGAAGCTGAAGTCGCCGGTTTCGAAGATGCCGGGCTCCGGGGTCGCGCCGGTCTTCACGTCGGGCCAGAAGGTGATGGTGGTGCCGGTGCGGTCGGTATCGCCCACGACCTTCAGGTCGTAGAGGATCTTGCCGCGCTCATACTCCTGCTGATAGATCTTGCCGTCCTGATAGACGTTGACCTGCAGGTGACTCGACAGCGCGTTGACCACCGACGCGCCCACGCCGTGCAGGCCGCCGGAGACCTTGTAGCCCTCGCCGCCGAACTTGCCGCCGGCGTGCAGGATGGTCAGGCAGACCTCCACCGCCGGGCGGCCGACCTTGGGATGAATGCCCACGGGAAAGCCGCGGCCGTTGTCCTGAACGGTGACGGAGCCGTCCTTGTGCAGCGTGACCAGAATGGTATCGCAAAAGCCCGCCAGCGCCTCGTCGATGGCGTTGTCAACGATCTCGTAGACCAGGTGATGCAGGCCGCGCTCGTCCGTCGATCCGATGTACATACCCGGGCGACGGCGCACCGCTTCCAGGCCTTCGAGCACCTGAATCTGGCTCTCGTCATAGTGGGTTTCGTGGTTTTGCTGATTCATGATATTTACCTCACGTCGCGCCCTGAAAGGCGCGGGAATGCGAAATTTCCTTCTATAATATTATATCACTTTTCTGCATGTTTAGCCAGCCCATTCGGCGCGCGGAACAAACTTTAACGCATTTCTCAAACAGACTTAAATATCGCCCCGCATCGGCCTTTTTCGCGCGCAGAGCGCGTCTGAAAGCGGGAGGGAAGATTGGGTTGCAGTTTTAACACAGCGGCGGTATAATCACGGTCAAAAAGGGGGAAAGTTTCCGATGATCCGCATGGCGCTGACTGATCTGGACGATACGCTGCTGCGAAGCGACCGGAGCATCTCGGATTTCACGGTGGAAGTGCTGGGGCGGTGCCGGGCCGCGGGCGTGCTGGTGGGCTTTTGCACAGCCCGCGGAGAGCAGAACATCGCGCCGTATGTCGAACGGATTCATCCCGACGTGGTGATCTCCAGCGGCGGCGCGCTGGCACGGTTCCGGGGAGGGATTCTCCATGCCGTGCAGTTTACGCAGGCGGAAACCCGGGCGCTGATCGACGCGGGGCTTTCGCGGGGCTGCGAGGTCACCGTCGATACCCTGAACGGCCACTACTGGAACTACGCCGTCGATCCCCTGCTGGCCGCGCCCGACTGGGGCGAGACCATCCGCACCGACTATTCCGGATTTTGCCAGGAGGCACTGAAGGTCTGCATCGAGCTGCCCGAGCCCGCGCTGGCGGAATCCATCGCCGGGAGCATCGGCGGCTGCGACTGGGTGCGCTTCTCCGGCGGCAACTGGTACAAATTCACCCGCGCAGGCGCGAACAAGGAGAGCGCCATCCGCGACGTTGCCGAACGGCTGGGCATTCCGATTCCGGAGGTGATCGCCTTTGGCGACGACTACGGCGACATCGGCATGCTGAAGCTCTGCGGCACGGGCGTGGCCGTGGCCAACGCCGCGCCGGAAGTGCGGAAGGCCGCCGATATCGTGACGGACAGCAACGACTGCGACGGCGTTGCGAACTGTCTCAAACGCCTGCTCAATCTTTGATATAGGAGATCTGTCATGGAGATTCGTTCCATTTCGCGCGCGCACAGCATCTCTGTGGAGTTGGCTGCGCTGATCCGCGAGACCGATCTGGCGCGCTGCGCGGAATTCATGCAGCATGGCGACACTTCGGTGTTGCTGCACTGCGTGGCGGTCGCGTTTTACGGCATGATGATTCTGGATTTTCTGCATGTGCGCTATAACCGGCGCGCGCTGGTTCGCGGCGCGCTGCTGCACGACTTCTTTCTCTACGACTGGCATACCCACCGGCGCGCGCCCGGCGAGCTGATGCACGCCTTCTCCCATCCGGCTGCGGCGCTGAAGAACGCCCGGGCGCGGGTGCCGCTGACGCCCCTGGAGGAGAATATCATCCTGCGCCACATGTTTCCGGTGACGCCCGTTCCCCCGGCCACGCGGGAGGGCCTTGCGGTTTGCCTGGCCGACAAGGCCTGCGCGTTCTACGAGGGATTCTGCCGCAACGCGTATCCCACGCTGCGCCGGCTCTATGGGAGAATGCTGGCGCGAAATTGACCGCAGGCAAAATCAGAATCGGGACTTGACAATTCCTGCAATACGTGGCATAATTTGAACATACGTGCGCGCTGTTTTCCGGAATGGTCGGGAAGAAGCTTTCCCGGAAGCGATGGCTCTGCGGCAGGATTGCGTCCGACGGTGCGATTGCCGGGCCGGAAAGAGGCGCTGTGCGCCCTGTGCCCCCGTAGCTCAGTTGTATAGAGCGACCGCCTCCTAAGCGGTAGGCCACCAGTTAGAGTCTGGTCGGGGGTGCCAAAAAGCCGCTGCAAGCCTGTGAAAGGCTTGCAGCGTTTTTTATATCGGCTTCGATTCTGCGGATCAGGCGGCCGTTCGGTTGACTCCGCCGTCCGCGCACGTTTTTCTTGACAACGCCCGGGATTCATGGTATCCTATCAGAAATGACAGAATTCGGATCGGCGAGGAAGGAAAGAGTAGTTCGCGGGAGGCGCGCAGAGAGGTTCCGGAAGGTGCGAGGAACCGGCGGAACGCGAATGAAGATGGCTCCGGAGCCTATGGCTGAAAGCTGCGGCGCGGTTCAGGCCATGCGGGAACGGCCCGTTACAGCCGGAAGGCATTGATGGATGCCCATAGAGGCTTCGGGCGGTTCCGAAGCGAATGGAAGTGGTACCACGGGTTTATGCGCTCGTCTTCCCCGGCGCGGGAAGGCGGGCTTTTTGTATGCCGGAGCGGAAGACTCCGGGCGCGCCTCAATGGCGAGAGGTGCAAATCGGACAGGAGGAAGGATACATGCCCATCAAAATACCGAACGATCTTCCGGCCACCAGGATGCTGGAGAGTGAAAATATCTTTGTGATGCACGAGACCCGTGCCGTCACCCAGGAGATTCGCCCGCTGAAGCTGCTGCTTTTGAATCTGATGCCCACCAAGGTGGCCACGGAGACGCAGCTGGCGCGCCTGCTGGGCAACACGCCGCTGCAGGTGGAGCTGGAGCTGCTGATGGTGCGCAGCCACGTGTCGAAGAACACGCCGGAGGAGCACATGCTCAGCTTCTACAAGTACTTCGACGAGGTGCGCGACCGCAATTTCGACGGCCTGGTCATCACCGGCGCGCCGGTGGAGAAGCTGGAGTTCGAGGACGTGGAGTATTGGGACGAGCTGTGCGAGATCTTCGACTGGAGCACCACCCACGTCACCAGCACGTTCCACATCTGCTGGGCGGCGCAGGCCGCGCTGTACCATCACTACGGCGTGAAGAAATATCCGCTGAAGGAGAAGCTGTTCGGCGTGTTTCCCCACAGAGTTACCCACAGGGGCTCGATTCTGTTCCGCGGCTTTGACGATACATTCATGGTGCCGCACTCCCGCCACACGACCATCCGCCGCGAGGACGTGGCGGCCGTGCCTCAGCTGAAGATCCTCGCCGAGAGCGAGCGGGCGGGCGTCTACGCCATCTCCACCGACGGCGGCTCCCGGATCTTCATCACCGGCCATTCGGAATACGATACCGACACCCTCCGACAGGAATACCTGCGCGACCGGAACGCCGGCCTGCCGATCTCCGTTCCGGAGAACTACTTCCCGGACGACGACGATACCCGTGAGCCGGTCTCCACCTGGCGCTCCAGCGCAAATCTGCTGTACTCCAACTGGCTGAACTACTTCGTCTATCAGACCACGCCCTACGATCTGGCAGAGATCGGAGGCACCTCCAACCGGGCCGGTTTGCGGGAATGAACGCTGAAATCCGGCGAACCACGGCTTGCAACAAATCTGAATATAGTGTACAATAGGGAACAAACGATATCCGGTTTTGCAACAAAAGCGTTGAAAGGGAGCGAATTTCTATGAAAAAGCTGTTGCTGGGAAACGCGGCGGTCGCGCGGGGCTTGTATGAAGTCGGCGTCCGCTTCGTTTCCGCCTATCCGGGAACGCCGTCCACGGAGATCACCGAGCAGGCGGCGCTGTACGACGAGCTGTACGCCGAGTGGGCACCCAATGAAAAGGTGGCGCTGGAATCCGCCATCGGCGCGAGCCTTGCCGGCGCGCGCAGCTTTTGCGCGATGAAGCACGTCGGTCTGAACGTGGCCGCGGATCCGCTGTTTACCGCGTCGTATACCGGCGTGAACGCGGGCCTTGTGATCGCCGTGGCGGACGATCCCGGCATGCACTCCTCTCAGAACGAGCAGGACTCCCGCCACTACGCCGTCGCGGCCAAGGTTCCCATGCTGGAGCCCTCCGATTCCGCCGAGTGTCTGGAATTCGTGAAGGCGGCGTATGCGCTGTCCGAGGAATACGACACCCCGGTGCTGCTGCGCACCTGCACGCGCGTGGCGCACTCCCAGAGCATGGTCGAGCTGAGCGACCGGGTGGAGCCGCCGCTGAAGGACTATGTGAAGAACCCGCCCAAGTACGTCGCCGCTCCCGCCAACGCCGTGCGCCGCCACGTGGCCGTGGAGGATCGCACGCTCAAGCTGCAGGCGCTGGCCGAAACCACCGGACTCAACCGCGTGGAGAAGGGCGACGGCAAGCTGGGCTTCGTCACCTCCGGCACTGCGTATCTGTATGTGAAAGAGGTCTTCCCGGAGGCCAGCGTGCTGAAGCTGGGCCTGGTGAATCCGCTGCCGGTGGAGACCATCCGCGCGTTCTCGGAGACGGTGGAGAGGCTGATCGTGGTGGAGGAGCTGGACGGCGTGATCGAGAGCCATCTGCGCAGCCACGGCATTCGCGTGGACGGCGGCAAGGATCTGTTCGGCCTGCTGGGCGAGCTGAGCCAGAGCAAGCTGAAGAAGGCCATGGGCGTCGCGCTGCCTGAGAGCGTCGCCTTCGACGAGCCCGTGCCGGGCCGCCCGCCGGTGATGTGCCCGGGCTGCCCCCATCGCGGACTGTTTACGGTGCTGTCCAAGCTGAAGCTGACCGTGCTGGGCGACATCGGCTGCTATACGCTGGGCTCCGCCGCGCCGCTGACCGCCATCGATTCGGTGGTGTGTATGGGCGCGTCCATCGGAATGACCCACGGTTTCACCAAGGTGCGCCCCGAGGCGGCGAAATCCACGGTGGCCGTGATCGGCGACAGCACGTTCATGCACTCCGGCATCACCGGACTGGTGAACGTGGCCTACAACCAGGGCGTTTCCACGGTGCTGATTCTCGACAACGCCATCACCGGCATGACCGGCCATCAGCAGAATCCCACCACCGGCATGACCCTCAAGCAGCAGCCCACTGTGGCGATCAGGATCGAGGACGTCTGCCATGCCGTCGGCTTTGGCCGCGTGCGCGTGGTGGATCCCCAGGACATGCAGGCCGTCGAGACCGCGCTGAAGGAGGAGCTGGCTGCGGACGAGCCGTCGGCCATCATCGTGCGCCGTCCCTGCATGCTGCTGAAGTACGTCAAGCCCAACCCGCCGCTGAGCGTGGATCCCGAGAAGTGCAAGGGCTGCAAGTCCTGCATGAAGATCGGCTGTCCCGCCATCAGCTTCGCGGACAAGAAGGCCAGCGTGGACGCGACCATCTGCGTCGGCTGCGGCCTGTGCGAGCAGATGTGCAAATTCGGCGCGTTTGAGAAGAAGGAGGGCTGAGAGCGATGAATACCACTTCCATCATGATCGTCGGCGTGGGCGGACAGGGAACGCTGCTGGCGTCGAAGCTGCTGGGCAATGTGCTCCTGAAGCAGGGCTATGACGTGAAGCTCAGCGAGGTGCACGGCATGTCCCAGCGCGGCGGCTCCGTGGTGACCTATGTGCGCTACGGCGAAAAGGTGTACTCTCCGGTGGTCGATCTGGGCGAGGCGGACGTGATCCTGTCCTTCGAGCTGCTGGAGTCGGCGCGCTGGATCGGCTATCTGAAAAAGGGCGGTCGGCTGATTACCAACACCCATCAGACGCCTCCGATGCCGGTCATCACCGGCGCGGCGACCTATCCCGAAAACATCGCGGAGAAGCTGAGCGCAAAGGCCGAGGTGATCGCCCTCGACGCGCTGCCGCTGGCCGAGCAGGCCGGAAGCGCCAAGGCGGTGAACGTGGTGCTCATCGGCGTGCTGTCGAAGCTGATGCCCTTCCCGGAGGAGGTCTGGCTGCAGGCCATCGAGGAGACCGTTCCTCCGAAATTCCTGGAGATGAATCAAAAAGCCTTCCAGCTCGGCAGAAACTGCCGATAGTCGTTCGAGAGGACGTCGCTGAACAATTCAGCCCGTAAAACATCGGATTTCGCGGTGTTTTACGGGCCTTTTTCTGTTTTACACGGCTTGGATTCAGTCAGACAGCCTTGTGATCTTTCTTGAATGTGTTCATTCGCTCTCTCCGCACAGCCCCAGCGTCAGTTCCTGGCCGACGAGGATGAGATCCTCGTCGGCGATCTGGTTGATGGCGGCGAGGCGGGCTGCGGTGGTGCCGAAGCGGGCGGCTATGCCCGAGAGCGTGTCGCCGCGGCGGACGGTGTAGGTGTCGCAGCAGGCGATGGGCGTGGAGGCGGGCACGCGGATGTAGAGCGTCTGGCCGGGATAGATGCGGTTGGGGTTGGCGATGGCGTTGAGCTTGACGATCTCGGCGACGGTGGTCTCAAAGAGTCGGGCGATGGCGGTGAGGGTGTCGCCGTAGGCCACGGTGACGCAGATCAGCTTTTCGTTCGCCGGGGGCGCAACGGCGATGCGCACGTTGGGCGTGAACAGGCTCAGCGGCAGAGGATCCGCGCCGGTCAGTTCGCCGTACTCCCAGCCCGTCCAGCCCTCCCACTTGCCCGTGGTCACTCGCGGCGCGGCCACGTCGGGATCCACCACCCAGAGCGGAACCTGTTCGGCGAGCGCGGAGGACCAGATCAGGTTTGCGCTCTGAGCGTCCGCGCGCAGCATCGGCGCGGAGCCAACGTCTTCCTCCACGGTGGAGAGAAAGGCGGACGCAATGGAATTCACCGTGCGCAAATCCAGTCCGCGGAAGCGGTCGAAGGTCATCGCGGGGCGCAGATCGGCGGTTCGTCCGTCGATGGCGGAGAGAAACAGCGCCGCCTGCTGCTTCGCCTCGTCCGGCGTGCGCGCGGTCAGATAGTGCAGATAGCCCAGCTGCATGCCCGCAGCGGCAGCGGCGCGGACGTTGGCGTTCAGACGGCAGTCCACGTAGTCGCCGCCCGCGCTGGCGCGCAGATAGACGATGGAGACGCCGTCCTCCCGCAGCCGGGCGAAGTCGATCGTGCCGTCGGCCTCGCGAACGGTCACGCCCTGGAGGTTTGCTTCGCCGAGGGGCGGCAGCAGCTCGGTCGTCCGGGTCGGCATGGTTTCGGACATTTGATCACACCCTTTCTCCGCCATCCTACGCGACGGGCGGCGCGGTTATGCCGCGGGATATGCCGCCGCGCCGCCGCATAGCTTGAAGGGCGAGCAAAGGGGAGGGAATGGCGTGAAGAGGGAAGTTCAGACGCGCGTCACCGAGGCGGCACGGTACATCCTCAAAACCGGCGCGACGGTGCGCGCCTGCGCCGAAGCCTTCGGCGTGAGCAAGACCACCATCCACAAGGATATGCGCGAACGGCTGCCGTCGATCAACCCCGGCATGGCCCGGCGCGTGGACGCAGTGCTGCGCAAAAATCGCGAGGAGCGCCACATTCGCGGCGGTCAGGCGACCCGTGAAAAGTACCTGAGGCGGAGAAAGGCATGAAAACGCCGGAGCGGCGCGAGCCGCTCCGGCGAAGATCCCGGGGCGTCAGAAGACGATCTCATCGGAGGCGTCCAGCAGCGCGGGGCCGTCGAACCCGGCGGCGTCGACGGCGCTCACGTCCCCGAAGGGATGCCCGTACAGGCCCGACTCCGGCGACCACAGCGCCGCGTCGCCCAGCGCGTCCAGCGAGAGCACGGGCTGTCCGAAGAGCGTGCCGGCTTCATGCATGTTCACGCCCTCGAGGTCGATCTCGACGGTTGCGTCGTCGATCATTCGAATGCCGGAGACGGAAATCACGCCGTCGCGCTCGCCGCTGAAGCAGGACTGCAGATAGGCGCTCTCCACATCGGGCAGCGCCGGCGCGTAGTTTCCAGAGGATTCGATGGCCCAGCAGGCGCCCAGATCGTCCCCGTAGGCCAGCTTCAGCTCATGCACGAAATCGTCCAGAGAGGGCTGATCGCTGCTGAGCAGCCAGCTGGTGCGGGAGCGCTTCCCTACGAGCACATTGTCGACGCTGGTGGCATAGCCCCACTGGAGCATGGCGTAAGCCACGCGCAGGCCTTCGTTCGCGGCGATCTCCCCGGCGGTATAGCCGAACGCGCCGTTGGGATTGTCCGCAAGCATCCGGGCGCAGGAATCCACGATGGCCTGGGCACAGGCGGGGTACTCCGCTTCGCAGGCGGCGTCGTAGGCCTCGCGGGCGGCCCAGTAAGCGGACTGCTGTGCCTCGGTCCAACCGTCGGATTCGCTCCGGACATGCGCAGGACCGGCCGCAGAAATGTCGTCCATGGCCCGGATCGCGGCGCTCAGGCGATCCTCGGAGATCTGCATGCGATAGCTGCGCAGGCCCGGAATGGGCAGCGCGGTCAGCGGCGTTTCGGATTCATAGCCGGGATCGAGAAGCACATAGAGGCTGAAGATCAGATCCTTCGCCGTGATCGGGCTTCCGTCGGCAAACACGGGATCGTTGACGAGCGTTGCGGTGTAGCGGGTGAGACCGCTCTGGGCGTGGTATTCCGCCACGACGTGAATGAATTCGCCGTCGGTCTCCAGCGGCTCGTCCGGCAGGACGTTTTCCACGGCGAATTCATCGGCCAGACAGGCCGGCAGACCGGCGAGCATCAGCAGCGCCGACAGCGTGAGAAGCATCAGTTTGCGAAGCATTTTCAAACCTCCTTTGAAAAGACAGAATTCCATACCTCAGCATATCACAGTTCTGTGAAAATATCAATTTGTTATTGGGGCAAAAACATGATATAATCAGACTGTCAAAACCCCAGGAGAGCCCCGAAGAGCCGCGGGCCTCCCGAGATCAGGACGGGCGGGAGGAAAGCCCGCTTTCCCCGTCCGCCGGAAGCATTTCCGACAGGCCGAAGCATGAGGGCTGTGAAGTTTCAAAGCGATTGGAGAAGGCGAATGGACAACTGGATGGATACCCTGAACAAGAGGCTGGAGCTGGATGTGGCGGATCTGGAAAGCGCGCTGCCGGTGCTGCATGCGCTCTCCACGGAGCTGCGGCTGAAGATCCTGAAGGAGCTGTGGAAGGGCGGATGCAGCGTCAACGAACTGGCGCGGGCGCTGAACGTGCCGGTGTCCACGGCGGCGCTGAACGTGCAGATTCTGGAGCATGCCGGTCTGCTGGCCTGCGAGATGAAGCCGGGTAGCCGCGGCATGGTCAAGCTGTGCACGCAGCGGGTGAGCGGCGTTTCGCTGAATCTTGCGCAGAACGCCCGCGACAGCAAGCGAATCCACAAGTTTGAAATGCCCGTGGGCTGCTATTCCGTGGTCAGCGACGTGGAGCCCTCCTGCGGACTGGCGGGCTATGCGCACAACTTTGAGATGGATGACATGATCGGCGCGTTCTATCATCCCCAGCGGTTCGAGGCGGAGATTCTGTGGATGCACGCCGGATCGGTCGAGTACCGTTTCCCCGCCATTCCCGCGTCGGAGATCGATTTCATGGAGATTTCCTATGAGGCCTGCTCGGAAACGCGCACCTACCGCAACGACTATCCCAGCGATATCTTCACCGAGATCAACGGCGTTCGGCTGGGCGTCTGGCGCAGTCCCGGAGACTTTGGGGGCCGCCGGGGCTTTCTGAATCCCGACTGGTGGAGCGATTTCAACACCCAGTACGGCCGCCTGCTGACCTGGCGCGTGGACAGCAGGGGCACGACGCTGGATGAGATGCACATCTCCAACGTGACCCTTGATGATCTGAAGCTCGGCAGCCGCGACCATATCGCGCTGCGCATCGGCGTGACCGATGAAAATGGGATCGTCGGCGGCATGAACCTGTTCGGCAAGCGCTTCGGCGACTATCCGCAGGGCATCGTCATGCGCTGCGGCATTGCGGAGAAAGAATAATTCTGCAAATTCCGGGAACAAATGGCAGGACTGTCCGCGTCTAAGGGTTTGAGGTGATGAAAGTGAAAAAGATGTTGAGCTTCGTATTGATGATGGTACTGCTGGCCTGCCTGCCGGTTCTGGCGGAGGAGGGCGAGGATGCGCTGGCTGCGGCGGCGCTGACCGCCGATACCGCGGCGCAGATCGATCTGGACGGCGATGGAACGCCCGAACAGGTGCTGTGGCGCAGCACCGTGGTGGGCGAGTATCAGGATGAAACGGTTCAGGTGGAGGCGACCTCTGCCGACGGTGAAACTGCAATCTGGACGTCCGATTTGCTCTGGGGAGCGCAGGTCTATGCCGTGGATCTGGATTCCGACGGAAAGACGGAGCTGTTCATCTCCGGCGACGAGATGTCCGACGATTATGTGACCTTCTGCCTGCGCTATGAAGGCGGCGAACTGGTGCAACTGCTGTTCGCGGATGCGAACCGCGGCGACAATACCGACGGCTACTACCTCTCGGGCTACGGCGAGGCAGTGCTGCTGGGCGACAACCGGATCACGCTCTGCGGATCGCAGGACGTGCTGGGCACGTACATGTCCAACCGCACCTTTACGCTGAAGAACGGCCGCTTCGAGTTTGCCGACGACGGCCTGTGGCACATGGTCTGGCAGGCGGACGGCGCGGACAGCTGGGAGTACGGCGCGCTGACGCTGAAGCAGCCGCTGGACGTGACCTTCACGGCGGACGGAACCGAGACTGCCGGTACGCTGAACGCCGGCGAGCAGCTGCGCGTCACTGCGTCCGACAAGGTTTCCGTCGTATATTTCGAAACCCCGGACGGCCGCACCGGCTATTTCGGCATCATGGATGATTTTGAAAACGGCTGGGGCAGCCTGGTCAACGGCGTCTCCGAGGAGGAGATGTTCGAGTTCCTGCCCTATGCGGACTGACAGAGAAAGCCTGCGACATTCCCATGGAGTGCCGCAGGCTTTTTCTCCGGAAACAAAGGAAGAATATCCTCCGCCGACACGCACTCGTCCCCAAACAAACGAAGACCCTGACAGCTTGAATCAGTGGCTGTCAGGGTCGGTGTTTTGCAGAAGGGAATCATCAGAAACGCAGGTCAGGAGGCAAGCGGCGACCACCGCCGCGCAGACTCCGTCATCTAAACGCGGCAGCAAGTCGCTGTCGGCCGCGCCGACGACTAGAGGCGGCAGTCCAGCTTGGCCAGCTCATCCGCCACATAGTTGTAGATGAAATCCACGGCTTCGTCGACGGGCTTCTTTTCCTGCATGGACTTGTCGCGGGCGGAGATTTCGATGGTGCCGTTCTTGAGGCCCTTCGGGCTGACAACCACGCGCACCGGCACGCCGAACAGATCCGCGTCGGAGAACATCACGCCCGCGGAAACCGCGCGATCGTCCCACAGCACCTCAATGCCGCGCTTCGTCAGCTCGTCGTAGAGCTTCTGGGAGACGGCGGCGACCTCCTCGTTGTCCGCGCGCAGCGAGCAAATCTGCACGTGCCAGGGCGCGATGGAGATGGGCCAGATCGGGCCGTAATCGTCGCGGTGCGACTCGCAGACGGACGCGGCCAGTCGGCCCACGCCGATGCCGTAGCAGCCCATGATGGGATTCTTCATCGTGCCGTCCGCATCCACATAGGTCATGCCCATGGATTCGGTGTACTTGGTGCCCAGCTGGAAGATGTTGCCCACCTCGATGCCGCGGGAGGTGTAGACGCTCTTCTTGCCGCAGATGGGGCAGATGCCGCCGTCGTAGGCCTTCGCCACGTCCACATATTCGACCTCGCCCATCTCGCGGGGAATGTTGAAGCCGGTGTAGTGCATGTCGGGCTCGTTCGCGCCGGTGGCGAACCAGTTCACGCCCTTCAGGGACGCGTCGTAGACCACGCGCACGCCCTCCGGCAGACCCTTCGGGCCGATGAAGCCGGCGGTCAGTCCGCACTCCGCCGTGATCTCCGCGGGATGAATCTCGGCCTTGAGATGGTTGCGCAGCTTGGTTTCGTTGATGTCCAGATCGCCGCGCAGGAAGGCGACCACATACTTGTCGGTCAGGTTCTCCTGATAGACCACGGCCTTGCAGGTGGCAGTGGCGGGAATCTTCAGGAACGCGCACAGATCCTCGATGGTCTTCACACCGGGCGTGGGCACCTTTTCGAGATCGGCGATCTCGCCGGCGTCGCCGTGAACGATGCAGGGCGCAGCCTCCATGTTGGCGCGGTAGTCGCACTCGTGGCAGAGCACGATGGTGTCCTCGCCGACGGGGGTGAGCAGCATGTACTCGTGGGAGACCTTGCCGCCCATCATGCCGCTGTCGGAGGCGACGGCCACGACCTCGGGCACGCCTGCGCGGGCGAAGATGCGGTTGTAGGCGTCATAGCAGATCTTGTAGTAGCGCTCCAGATCCTCCTGGGAGGTATGGAAGGAATAGGCGTCCTTCATGGTGAACTCGCGCACGCGGATCAGTCCGCCGCGGCAGCGGGGCTCGTCGCGGAACTTGGTCTGGATCTGATAGATCATGAAGGGATACTGGGTATAGCTGTCGGCCACGTCGCGCACGAAGTGCACGGAGGCCTCCTCGTGGGTCATGCCCAGCACCATGTCCGCGCCGGAGCGGTCCTGGAAGCGCAGCAGCTCGCTGCCCACGGACTCGAAGCGGCCGGACTCCTTCCACAGCGTGGCGGGCATGGCCACGGGGAACAGCACCTCCTGGCCGTCGATGCGATCCATCTCCTCGCGGATGATGTTTTCGATCTTCGCGGTGATGCGCTTGGTGATGGGGAACAGGGTAAAGATGCCGTTGCCGACGGGCTTGATGTAGCCGCCGCGCATCATCAGCGCCTGGCTGGCGATCTGGCAGTCGGCGGGCGTCTCTTTGTAGCGCTTGGAAACCAGATTTCTGACCTTCATGATGTTCTCTCCTTCGGATGAAGTGTGTCGGGGCAATAAAAAACTTCGCCCCTATTGCGCAGGGGCGAAGGATTGCTTCGCGGTACCACCTTGCTTCGGCGCGCTTGCACGCGCCCTCGCTCGCTCTGTATCGGGAGCACCCGGCGGGATTTCTCCCGCGCACTCGGGAAGCGGGAGCCTTCGCGTCCGAACGCGCGCCTTTCAGCCGTGAGCGCGCTCTCTGGGGATCGGCAAAGCGGGACTTTTTCCCTCATCGTGATGAGATCATTATACCCGCTTGCCGGGGATTATGCAAGTGAAGTTTTGGGAAACGGGCGTCAGGAGGGCAGATAGGCCTCCTCCAGGAAGAAGCCACCGCTCAGCGGACGGACGTTTACATAGCCTTGTCCGGCCAGTCCGCCGACCCAGCGGCGCGCGTCGCCCTGGGTCTCCTCCTCCGTCCATCCGCCGTCGTAGCCAAAGCGGTACTGGCCGTCGGGGAAGTAGAGGATGGCGAGTCTGCCGTCCGGCGCGCCATCATAGGCCAGCTCGAAGCGGGCGCAGGTTTCGCCGCCGGTCACCGCCGTCACATTGCCTTCCTTCAGGAGCGACTGCACCTCGGCGGTATCCTGAATGCCCGCCCATTTTTCGGGATCCATGGCGTTTTCGGCGATCTGGGTCAGCAGCGGCGCGTTGTTTTTGACGAAGGCCGCGCGGACGTCCTCTGCGGTCTGCTGCGGGTAGAACAGCCGCCCGATGATCGCCCACATGCCCACGAGCAGCACCACGCCCAGTCCCAGCTGGATCATGGATTTGACAGCTTCACGATTTTTCATGCTTGATTCCTCGAAAATAAGAGAAGGGCTGTCGCCGGTGCGACAGCCCTTTGACGGAGTAAATTACTTGGCCGGAACCGCCTTGACCTTCTTCAGGTTGACGAAGCGGGGCAGGCCGTTGACCTTGGTCAGCTGGGTCTCGCCCTGGATCAGGGGCAGGCAGTAGTCGATGAAGCCCTGCTTCACGCCGTCGCCGGTCTCGTTGATCCACTCCAGGGGAACCTTCTTCTCGGTGTTGGCCACGATGGTGAGGTCGAACAGCTTGGTATTGCACTTGTACTCGCCGTTCTCGCGGGTGCACTCGAAGCCGACCATCTTGTCGGTGATGCCGGCGACCGCGTTGTCGACGGCGGCCTTGCCGGAGGCGAAGGACTCGTCGATGTCGGTCTGGGACGCGCAGTGGGCCGCGCAGCGCTGCAGCAGGGAGAGCTCAATGCCGCGCACCTTCGCGCCGGTCTCGGCCTTGATGTAGTTGGCCAGATAGGCCGCGGTGCCGCCCAGCTGGGTGTGGCCGAAACTGTCCTTGGCCGCGTTCTTGTTGGCGTACTCGGCGATGAAGGTGCCGTCCTTGTC
>SFJH01000002.1 GCA_004555155.1 Clostridiales bacterium | reverse complement strand
CCAAGGTTCTGGGCTAATCGAGGAATGCGCTGCCGCTGGCGGCTGCGCTGAATCCCAAAGACCCTGCACTGTCTTCGGACGGTGCAGGGTTCTTTGCTTTGCGCGATCAGCCGTGCTGCACGGCGGATGAGACTGCCGCACGGCAGCGCTCCAGGGCGTTGACCGCAGTCAGGCGGCGGGATGGAGAAAGACTGCCGGATGAATGCCTATTCGGCGGGGAACGCGCATACATATAAAGAGGGGGGGCGTGCGTCAGGCGAAAGGATGGCAATTAACGGCCTGTGTATGGACAAAAACGGCGGAATGCGCTATAATAAATGAGTTGAAGTAGGCGCATGATTCTATGAGGAGAGTATACGAATGGTTTTTTCCAGCAAGATCTTTCTGTTTTACTTTTTGCCCGCAGTGCTGGCGGGTTATTATCTGCTCAAGCGCAGCAGAAAGCTGAGCAATCTGTTTCTGACGCTGGTCAGTCTGCTGTTCTATGCCTGGGGCGAACCGAAATTCGTGCTGGTGATGATGGGTTCGATCGTGGTCAACTGGCTGTTTGGCCTTTGGGTGGACCGCGTTCGGGAGCGTAAGGCGCGGGCAAAGGGCGTTGTTGCGCTTTCTGTGGTATTCAATCTGACGCTGCTGGGCGTTTTCAAATACCTGACATTCCTGCTGACAAACGTCAAATCATGGTTCAGACTGGATTTCCCCATTCCTCAGATTGCGCTGCCCATTGGCATTTCGTTCTTTACATTTCAGGCGATGAGCTACGTCATCGACGTCTATCGCGGCGATGGACGCGTTCAGAAGAATCTGATCAATGTCTGCCTCTATATCTCGTTCTTCCCGCAGCTGATCGCGGGTCCCATCGTGCGCTATCGCACCGTGGCAAATGAGATTACGGATCGCCGCGAAACGCTGCCGGACTTCACGCTGGGCTGCCAGCGGTTTATGGTCGGCCTGTGCAAGAAACTGATTCTGGCGAACCAGCTGGGTCTGCTCGTGGATGCTGCGTTCAAGCTGGAATCGGCGCAGCTGTCCGTGGTCAGCGCCTGGATTGCGGCCTGCGCCTATCTGATGCAGGTGTACTATGACTTCTCAGGCTATTCCGATATGGCCATTGGACTCGGCAGGATGTTCGGCTTCCACTTTCTGGAGAACTTCAATTTCCCGTGGATCTCCAAGTCGGTGTCGGAATTCTGGCGGCGCTGGCATATTTCCATGGGCACCTGGTTCCGCGACTACCTGTATTTCCCGATGGGCGGCAGCAGGGTGAAGTCCACCTGGCGGCTGCTGTTCAACATGTTCGTGCTCTGGTTCTGCACGGGATTCTGGCATGGCGCGGCGTGGACGTATGTGCTGTGGGGCGTGAGCTTCTTCGTCATTCAGGCGGTCGAGCGCATGACGGGCCTGGGTAAGTGGATGGAAAGGCATCGCGTATTGGGCAATATCTACGCGATGGTCTTCGTGGTAATCGTTACGGTCATGATCCGCTCGGATAACCTGGGCGTGGCATGGACGTTTTACGGGTCGATGTTCGGCCTGAACGGCGCGGCGCTGTGGGATGGAACGGCGGGAATGTATCTGCGGGAGTACGGCGCGTTCCTGATTGCGTCGGTGGTCTGCGGATTGCCGGTGGCAGATTGGCTGATGGAAAAGGTGCATATTCCCGAAACGGCGCTGCGCACGATGGGCGCGGTCTGTCTGGCGTGCCTGACGCTGATCGCGCTGAGCTATGTGACGGTGGTTGACTACAACCCCTTCATCTACTTCAATTTCTGATTTGTCCGAGGAGGATCTTCATGAGGCTGCTATATGAAACGCTTTTGGCCGCTTCAGAGCCTGATCAGCTGCTTCAGAACGAGCCGATGAGCGCTCATACCACCTTTCGCATCGGCGGCCCCGCCGATTTGATGTTCTTTCCCGCGAGCGAGGAGCAGCTGTGTATGGCGCTGCGTGCGGCGAAGGAGCGCGGGATTCCGGCGATGGTGATGGGGAACGGCTCCAACATGATCGTCCGGGACGGTGGCATCCGCGGGGTGGTGATCGTGCTGGGCGAGCGCTTTTCGCGGATCGATCTGGAGGGAGAACGGCTGTCGGCGCAGGCGGGCGCTTCGCTGGCCAGGGTCGCTGCAGCGGCTCAGGCGGCGTCGCTGTCCGGACTGGAGTTCGCTTCGGGGATTCCGGGCTCACTGGGCGGCGGATGCGCGATGAACGCCGGCGCTTACGGCGGTCAGCTCTCCGATGTGCTGGAGGAGGCACGCGTCTATCTGAACGGCGAGGTGCGCACATTGTCCTGCGCGGAGATGCAGATGGGCTATCGCACCACGCTTCCGCTGCGGGAGGGCGGCATCGTGCTGTCGGCGCGTTTCCGGCTTCATCCGGATGATGGAGAAGCGATTTTCGCGCGGATGAAGGAGCTGAACGCGCGTCGGCGCGACAAGCAGCCGCTGAATTATCCGAGTGCGGGCAGTACGTTCAAGCGGCCGGAGGGACATTTTGCCGGAAGTCTCATCGAACAGGCGGGCCTGAAGGGGCGCTCGGTGGGCGGCGCGCAGGTGAGCTCCAAGCATGCGGGATTTATCGTCAATACCGGCGGGGCGACAGCCGCGGATGTGCTGGCGCTGATTGAACAGGTACAGGAAGAGGTGTTCAGCCGGTTCGGCGTGCGGCTGGAGCCTGAGGTTCGCATTACAGGAGAATGAGTTATGTCTTTTGCATCGGATGCGAGAGGGGAGCTTGCGCGCGATCTCTGCGCGCACATCTGCTGCGCCCGGAGTGAGCTGGCGGCTGCGCTGCTGTCGTCGGGAGGCATCTCCTTTCGGGGCATCGGGCGCTATGCGCTGTCGCTGACGGCTGCGGACGGCGCGGTGGCGCGCCGCTACTTCGGACTGCTGAAGCAGTTCTGGGGCGTTACGGCGCAGATCCGCACGCTGTTCACTGAATCGCTGAACGGTCAGACGCGATATCAGCTGATCATTCCGGAGGAGGATTCGCTGCGTCTGCTGGATGAACTGGAGCTGCTGGATGAGAGCGCGCTGTTCGGCGTCCGTCAGATGCCCGATGCGGAGCTCGTCCGCTATGCCTGCTGCAAAAAGAGCTTCATCAAGGGCGCTTTTCTGATGTGCGGCGCGGTGAGCAATCCGGAAAAGGAATACCACCTGGAGATTGCAGCGCCGACGGAGGAGTTTGCACAATTCGTTATCAAAATAATGAATTATTTTGAAATTCCTGCAAAAATGACGTGCAGAAAGGCGAAATATGTGGTATACTTAAAGCGCGCGGAGGAAATCGCCGATATGCTCACGCTGCTGGGAGCAAGCGCCTCCGTGCTGCAGCTGGAGAACGTGCGCATCAAGAAGGACGTCAGCAATCAGGTCAACCGTCAGATGAATTGCGACGCCTTCAATATCAACCGAACGATGAACGCCGCCGAGGCGCAGATTCTGGATATCCAATATCTGGACGAGGAGATCGGGCTGGACAAATTGCCCCGGTCGCTGCGCGAGATCGCGGAAGTGCGCGTCGATAACCCTGAGACGTCACTGAGCGGACTGGGCGAGCTTTTGAATCCGCCGATTGGCAAATCCGGTGTGAACGGCCGGCTGCGCAAGCTCTCCGAGCTGGCGCGCAAGCTTCGCGCCGGTGAGGAAACGGGACTAGAAAAATAAAGGAGCTCAAAGATGGTCAAGTTGGAAACGATATTCGCGGCAGTGGACAGTCTGACGCCGGAATTCGCCGCGAAGCTGGCGGATCATACCGCGCATTTCAAGTCGGATGTATCATTGGAATGCGGCGATAAGCGGCTTCGGCTGGACTCGCTGATCTGTATTCTTGCGTTGGGACTTTATCGCGGCGTAAAGGTGACCGTCATCGCAGAAGGCGAGGACGAGACGGAAGCCGCGGAAGAAATCCGGAAGGTTCTGGAAGGCCGTATTTAGGTACATAGGAAAGGGCGCTTTGCGTTATGCAAGGCGCCCTTCGTCCGTTGATGGCGAGCGGGATCGGCGGAGGCGGATGATTTGTGCCCGGCTGGGGAGCCAAAGCGGAGGCTCCGGGTTCGGGGATCAGGTTTCCGGCGCGGCGATCGGGATCCGGACGATGACCTCCACGCTGTCGGAGCGCTCTTCCACGCGGCTCTCTGCGCGGACGCCGATGCGATTGAGCTCTTTGACGGTGTCGAGCACGGCGTTGATGATGATGCGGTTGTCGCGGATCACGCGGCTGACCTGCGGGCGGGGCGCGGCCTGCCGAAGCCGGTCGATGCGCGATTCCAGCTGCTTGACGCTGAGATGCCGCGCGGCGCAATCCCTGACGAGCTCCAGCTGCTGATCCGCATCGCTCAGGCGCAGAAGCGCGCGGGCATGGCGCTCGCTGAGGCCCGATGCGCGCAGCGCCTCCCGCACGGCGTCGGGGAGCTTCAGCAGGCGAAGCCGGTTGGCCAGTGCGGACGGACTCAGACAGAGCGCCTTCGCCAGATGCTCCTGGGTGACGGCGCTGCGGTCGAGTATGCTTCGGTAAGCCTCCGCTTCATCCAGATAATGCAGATCCTCGCGCTGCAGGTTTTCCACCAGGGCCAGCAGCGCGCAGTCGCTGTCGTAGGCGCTGAGCACAATGGCTTCCGCGCTGGTTCGTCCCAGCAGCGTCAGCGCGCGCAGTCGGCGCTCGCCGGCAATCAGCTCATACTGATTGGCGTCGATGCGGCGCACCAGCAGGGGCGTCAGCAGTCCGTGCTGACGGATGGATTCCGCCAGCTCGGCGATGGAGACCTCCGAAAACGTGCGCCGGGGCTGGAAGGGACTCGCGCTGATGCGGCTGATGAGGATGTGAGAGACGGCGCGCTCCTGCGGGCGCGATGCTGCGGTGGTCTTCAACAGAGCATGCCTCCTCAAAGACAGATCAATCATTATATATTCCCGAGGAAGGAAAATATCCTGCGCAGCGTGAAATCCATGAGACGAAAAAACCGGACAGACAAATGTCTGTCCGGCTGAAAGAGAGCCTTGAATCAGTCCTTGACGATCACGGCCAGAATAACCAGATCGTGTTCACCGGTGTTTTCCACGGAATGACCGTGTCCGCTGGTGGTGGCCATGGAATCGCCGGCGCTGACGTCGAAGAACTGGTCGTCATCCTGCACGCGGCCGCAGCCCTCGAGGAAATAGAAGAGTTCGGTCTCATTTTCGTGAACATGATAGCCGATCGAGGCGCCGGGAATCAACGTCAGCCTGGAAAAGAGCCGGGCATTGGCTGGAAGCTCTTTGGAAAGGGTCGTGAGCTGAACATATTCCTTGCCGCCGCGCATGTATTCGCGGATGCTTTTTTTCTGTTCATTCGAGCGGGTAATCATACGATGAAACCTCCTTTTGAATCGCTCAAACAAGCCATCATGATTTGCTGGTAGGGAAATGGGGAAAATTACTCCCACCAGCATGGTTATATTATAGCATGCACGGGGACAATGCACAAGGGCGAATTTCTTTTTAACACAATGCTGTTTTCATGCTGTTGGGATTGTGATATAATAGGAGCGTCGGCATCCTCGGAGCCGAACACGGGAATCATGGGTCTGCAAGTCATTTCGTAGGGTATCTCAACAAGAACTCGAACGGAGGAACCAACATGAAGAAGCTGTCCATACGTGATTTTGTCATTCTCGCTCTGCTGGCGGCCATTCTGCTGCTGATGAGCGTGACGCCCCTCGGCTATCTGAACATCGGGCCGCTGGCCATCACCTTCAACATCATTCCGGTGGCGATTGCAGCGATTGCGCTGGGCCCGACGGGCGGACTGATAGCAGGCTGCGTATTCGGCCTGACCAGTTTCCTGCAGTGTATCGGCATTGGCGGCAGCAGCGCCATGGGCGTGGTGCTGTTCGGCATCAATCCTGTCCTGGCGTTTATTCAGCGCTTTGTGCCCCGCGCCTTGGATGGATGGCTGCTGGGATATATTTATCGCTTTTTCGAGAAGAGAACGAAGTCCTATGTGGCCTGCGCCGCAACGGGTTTTCTCTCGGCCTTCCTGAACACGCTGCTGTTCATGACGGCGCTGGTGGTGCTCTTTGGCCATACGGAGTATGTGCAGGGCCTGATTGCGGGGAGAAACGTCATTGTGTTTGTTTGCGCATTTGTCGGCGTCAACGCCATTGCGGAGATGATTTCCGCAACGCTGCTGACGGGTGCGGTCGGCGCAGCGCTTGACAAGGCCGGTCTGCTCCAGCGTCGCAAGTAAAGTACGGAGGGATTCCATGATTCTCACGATGGATATCGGCAATACCAACATCAAAACGGCGTTGTTTGAGGGGATGGAGATGCGCCAGTACTGGCGCATTTCCACGGACCGCAACCGCTCGTCGGATGAGCTGGGTATTCTGCTGATGAATCTTTTGAACTATAATCATATCGAACGCGGCTGCATCGAGGGCATCATGATGTCCTCGGTGGTGCCGCAGATCAATTTCACGGTCGAGCACATGTGCCGGAATTATTTCGGCATGGATCCGATGAAGATCGAACCGGGCATTAAGACGGGCATCAACATCAGATATGAGAATCCGCGCGAGCTGGGCTCCGACCGCATCGCCAATGCCGTGGCGGGCTACGAGCTCTACGGCGGCCCGTGCATCACCATCGATTTCGGCACGGCGACCAACTTTGGCGTGATTTCCGCGAAGGGCGAGTTCCTCGGCGGCGCGATCTGTCCCGGCCTCAAGCTGGCGGCGGAAGCGCTGACGGAGCATGCAGCCAAGCTGCCGCGATTTGAACTGGACAAGCCCGAGACGGTGATCGGCCGGAATTCGGTAACGAATATGCAGGCGGGCATCATCTATGGCTACATCGGACAGGTCAACTACCTGGTGGAGCGCATGAAGCGCGAGCTGGGCGCGCCGAACGCCAAGGTCATCGCGACGGGCGGACTGTCCGTGCTGGTTGCGGAGGAGTCCGACGCCATCGACGTGATCGATGGACTTCTGACACTGAAAGGACTGTGTCTGATCTATGCCAAAAACGCAAATCAGAATCGTTGATTCGCCGGTGGGTCGACTGTGGCTGGCGGCGGAGGACGGGTGGCTTACGGAGCTGCGGTTTGGCGGCGAAGAGATCTGCGCCCGGCCGGACGGCGTGAACGATGCGGTGCTGGACGCTGCGGAGCGACAGCTGGCGGAATACTTTTGCGGAGAGCGGCAGGTCTTTGACCTGCCGCTCAAGCCCAGAGGAACGCCGTTTCAGCTGGAAGACTGGCGCGCGCTTCGGGAAATTCCCTACGGGGAAACGGCCACCTACGGCGACATCGCGCGGCGCATCGGCCGTCCCAGAGCCTATCGCGCCGTGGGCATGGCAAACCACAGCAATCCGATTTCCATCATCGTCCCCTGCCATCGGGTCATCGGCAGCGACGGCAGCCTGACCGGATACGGCGGAGGACTGGAGATCAAGCGGCAGTTGCTGGAGCTGGAACGGAAATGGAAGCAGAATGTCGAAGTTTGAGGGAACGGTAGAGGATATCGTATTCAGAAATGAACAGAACGGCTGGACAGTCGCCGCTGTCCGCCTCGATGGCTCAGGGCGCACCAGCGCCGTGGGCGTTATGCCGTTCCTTTCGACGGGCGAGCACGCGATCTTTGAAGGCGAGCTGGTTGAGCATCGCGAGTATGGAGAGCAGATCCGCGTGAGCGTCTACGAGACCACGCGCCCGGAGACAAAGTCGGCGGTGGAGAAATATCTGTCCTCCGGACTCGTCAAGGGCGTCGGTCCGGCGACCGCAAAGCTGATTGTAAAGCAGTTTGGCGCACGGGCGCTGGATATTCTGGAGAGCGAACCCGAGCGCCTGACGGAGGTCGAGGGCATCGGCCGCAAACGGGCTGCGATGATCGCGGAGTCCTTCGCGGCGCAGAACGAGATGCGCAATACGCTCGTGTTCCTCCAGAATTACGGCCTGTCGCCGTCGCTGTCCATGAAAATCTTCCGCGCCTACGGCGATATGACCGAACGCGTGCTCCGGACGAATCCCTATCGCCTGGTAGACGAGATCGACGGCGTTGGATTCAAGACCGCGGACGCCATCGCGTCGTCTCTGGGATTCTCGAGAGAGTCGGAATTCCGGCTGCGCAGCGGCATTCAGTACGTGCTGTCCGAGGCCGTCAACGGCATGGGACATACGTATATGCCCATGCCGACGCTGTGCGAGCAGGCGCAGAAGGTGCTGGGCGCGGATGCGCAGACGGTGGACAACGTGCTGCGGAGCCTGCTGATGGATCACAGCCTGATCGCCGAGGAGGTCAACGGCGAGCGCGCCGTCTACCTTCCCAGGGTGTATGAGGCGGAATGCGATACGGCGCGCAGACTGATCCGGCAGCGGGATTCCATCGTCCCGCTGCGCCTGACGCAGGCGGAGCTCGCCGCGCAGATTGAAGCCTATGAGCGCGAGGAGGGCGTTGCGCTCTGCGCGGAGCAGCGCGAAGCGGTGGCCGCCGCAGCGATGGAGGGCGTTGCGGTGATCACGGGCGGCCCCGGAACGGGCAAGACGACGTCCATCAACTGCATCATCCGGCTGATGCGCAGGCTGGGTCGGGTGGAGCTGTGCGCCCCCACGGGCCGCGCCGCCAAGCGCATGAGCGAGGCCACGGGCTGCGAGGCGCGAACCCTGCACCGCCTGCTGGAGTACGGCGGCGAAGGACAGGGATTTGCGAAGGACGAGGACAATCCGCTGGAAGCCGATGCGATCATCGTGGACGAAATGTCCATGGTGGACGTCTTTCTGATGCGGTCGCTGTTGCGGGCGCTGCGCCCGGGCACGCGGCTGGTGCTGGTGGGCGACGCGGATCAGCTGCCGTCGGTGGGCGCGGGCAACGTGCTGCGGGATCTGATTGCTGCGGACGTGGTGCGGGTCGTGCGCCTGACGGAGATCTTTCGGCAGGCGGAACAGAGCATGATCGTGGTCAATGCCCATCGCATCAATCATGGCGAGTATCCCGTGCTGCGGGTGAAGGATACGGACTTCTTCATTGAGCGCAAGGATGCGTTTCCCCAGGCGGTGCAGACGGTGGTGGCGCTGGTGAAAAACCGCTTGCCCAAGTATCTGGGGGTGGACAGCCTTCGGGGAATCCAGGTGATGGCGCCGATGAAGCGCGGCGAACTGGGCGTTTTCGCGCTGAACAAGGCGCTGCAGGAGGCGCTCAACCCGCCGTGCCGGGACAGGGCCGAGCTCGCCCGGGGCGATTGTACGTTCCGCGAGGGCGATAAGGTCATGCAGATCCGGAACGATTACGAGCTTGAGTGGACTTCGGATCAGAAGAACGGTGCGGGTGTGTTCAATGGAGACATCGGCTATATCGTCTCGATCAATCGCCGGGAATCCGAAATGACGGTGGAGTTCGACGACGGCCGTCGGGCGGTGTATGATTCCGGCATGCTCGACGAACTGGAGCCTGCCTACTGCATGTCGGTGCACAAGAGCCAGGGCAGCGAGTTCGACGCAGTGGTTCTGCCGCTGATGAGCGGCCCGCCGATGCTGATGACCCGCAATCTGCTGTATACGGCCGTCACGCGTGCGCGGAGGCTGGTGGTGATCGTCGGCCGGGAGAGCTGCGTTCGGATGATGGTGGACAATAACCATATTCTTCGCCGCTACAGCGGGCTGACACAGCGTCTGCGCGAAGCATAAGGAGGCAACGGCATGGAGAACGCCGCTGTATGGGGCCGAAAGCTGGCTGCCGGTCTGCTGGAGCTGATTTATCCCACGCGCGCGATCTGCATGGGCTGCGGCTCCGCCGCCGGCTTCGAGCGGAAGTGGCTCTGCGAGGATTGCCGGAAGGCGCTGCCCCGGAACTGGATCGGCGCGTTTCCCGAGGAGAAGCTGGACGGCGCTGCGGCTGCCTATCATTACGGCGGCCCGGCGGGCGGCGTGGTGCGCAATCTGAAGTATCGCGGCGTGCTGGAGCTGGCGGAGCCGATGAGCGCGGACATGCTCCGCGCCTATGCGCAGATTCAGCCCACCGGCGCAGAACTGGTTGTGCCGGTGCCGATGCACGCGAAGCGGCTGCGCCGCAGAGGCTTCAACCAGTCGGAAACGCTGGCGCGGAAGGTGGCCGCCGGGCTGGGACTGCCCTTTGAGGAGGGCATCGTCCGCACGCGCAATACGGTGCAGCAGGCGCGGCTGGCGGGCGAGGCGCGCAGAAAGAATCTGAAGGATGCGTTCCGGGCGGAGAGCGTCGTGTCAGGAAAGCGCGTGCTGCTGGTGGACGATGTGTACACGACGGGCGAGACGGCCCGGGAGTGTGCGAAGGCACTGCGCGACGCCGGCGCAAGGTCGGTGAGCTTTCTGACCTACGCCAAGGGCGGGGAGTAGGGGAACTGTGCATGAGCATCGGGGAGGCTGTGCCCATGACCCGGGGCGTTATCCGGATGGCGGCTGCGCGATGCAGTGCATCAGGCCGTACTGACCGGAGAGAACGGCCTTGAAGATTTGTTATGACGGCCGTGTTGGCAGGATCGGCAGGAATTTCTGTCTGGCGTTTGACGTGGGCGAGGATTGGGAGCGCCTGAAGACAGCGGGCGCAGGTCTGTTCGGGCTGCAGACGGAGCAACCGTCGGGGAGCAAAGGATCTGCCGTTTCCCGATCCGGACGGCAGCGTGGAATATTTTGCGGCTTTATGCAGTGAAAATGGGAGGAAACATGGAGAGGCTTACGAGCGTCAAGAATCCGACGGTACGCGCGCTGCGCGATTTGAAGGACAGGCGCGTGCGGCAGGAGACGGGGCGGATCCTCGTCGAGGGCGAAGTGATGATTCGGGAAGCGCTTGGCTGCGGACTGGAGATTCACGATCTGCTGGCGGATGCGCGCTGCGAGGACTTTGCGCGGGAGATGGAGGCGCAGGGCGCGCGGGCATTCTGCGTGCCTGCAAACGTGCTGGAGTCGGTCTGCGAGACGCGCTCGCCCCAGGGGGTCTGCGCCAGCTTTTCATGCCCGGAGGAGCTGACGCTGGAACAGCTCCCGGACGTGATCGTTGCGCTGGACGGCGTGCAGGATCCCGGAAATGTGGGAACCATCTGGCGCACGGCCGACGCGGCGGGCTTTCAGGCGTTGCTGCTGGGCGAGGGCAGCGCGGATCCGCTGTCGCCCAAGGTGCTGCGTGCGGCGATGGGCTCCGGCTTCCGCCTTCCGTTTGCCACGGTAAGTGATCTGCCCGAAGCGCTGAAAGCGCTGTCGCAGCGCGGCTACCGGGTGATTGCCTCGGATCTGAAGGGCTGTGATTTTTATGCGCGTCCGAATCCGGGGCGAAAGCTGGTGCTGCTGATCGGCAACGAGGCTCGCGGAATCAGCGATGCGGTGCGGGCGTGCGCGGACATGCGCGTCCGGCTGCCGATGCGCGGCGGCGCGGAATCGCTGAACGCTGCGATTGCCGCGGGGATCATGATGTACGACATCATGAAGGAGTACGAGTAGAAGCTGTTGAACATTCCATACGAGAAGAACCGCCTCCTGAGAGGCGGTTCTTCTTGTATGGATTCAATTATTCGGCGGCCTTCACAGCGGTGATGTGGGGATTGACGCCCTCGTACCAGTAGAGGAAGCCTTCCATGTCGATCACGTCGCCGACCTTCAGCGCCTTGACTGCGGCGTAGACGTCGGTGGTGTTGTCGCACAGATAGGACTCGACGGTGAAGGTGTAGGTTTCGCCGTTCAGGGAGACGTTGAAGTACAGGTCGCTGCCGTCCTCGCCGGAGCCGTCCCAGCTGTACAGGAAGGCTGCGTCGCTGCCCTCGGCGGCGGGCTCAACGGTCATGCCCTTGAAGGACACGAGCTCGTTCTGATGGCTGATGAGCTCGTCGGTGCCCAGCAGAGCGGTCACATCCAGAGGCTCGGCCACATAGCTGCCCTCGAGGATTTCGAAGGTGGCGTCCACGATCTCGACTTCGCCGGCCCACTCGGACTTGTAGCCGGTCACGCGGATCTTGGTGCCCACGGCCAGCTGCTCATACTCCTCAGCGGTGCAGGGCAGGTTGTACAGGAAGTAAGCGCCGTCCTGATCCTGGGTGTAGATGGTGGCGAGACCCTGGCCGTTGTCCTCCCACCAGGACTGCTTGGCCTGAACGTAGGTCTCGATGGTGACTTCGCTGTCCAGCTCGGCGGCAGCGTATTCCGCATAGGTCATCACGCCCTCGGACTTCTCCTCGGCCATGGCGACGCCGCAGATCAGGATCAACGCGGCCATCATTACTGCAAGAAGCTTCTTCATTTTCATACCCTCCAATTCGTATTCCAGAGTTCGACATTATTATACAACAAAAAACGGATAAATCAATGTTTCCGGAGTTATTTTTTCCTTCGAAGCACATTCAGCGCTGCGTACAGCGCGATCAGGATCCATGTGCCGCCAAGCGCGCAGAGCAGGATCACCGAGGTCTGCGGCATCGGGCCCAGCTCGGCCTTGCCGGCGGCGCCTGCGCTGCCGGTCTGATCCAGGCGGTACAGGGCGTTCATGTCGCTGTACAGGGCGTCGATAAACGCATCGTCGACCACCTTCTTTCGCCGCACGGACTTCGTGACCTCCTCGATCATCTGCCCGGCCGCGTCGCGCAGCGAGGTCGATCCGTTGAACACCGGCGTGACGAAGGTATTGCCGATGTTGTCCAGCAGCAGCGAAGCGGCTTTGATCTTGACCTCGTAGTGCTCGGCGTTGTCCTCTCCGATGCGAGACAGATAGTCCAGATATTCGGCGGAATTCTGAGCCTTGGAGGTCACGGGCACATAGCCTTCGGTGCTGGAATAGGCAATCTGCACGTCGTTGGTCAGCAGATACTGGGCGAACAGCCAGGAGGCCAGCACCTCCTGCGGATCATCCTTGTTGAAGACGCACACCGAGGGCCCCTGGGAGATCATCTGCGGATGCTCCGGATCAAACTGCGGGATGGTCATGACGGCGGTTTCAAATTCCACCAGCTTGTCCTCGCTGATGTCGGACAGCGGCGCGTCGGTGCCCATCCAGGTCGCGCCGGCCGTGGAGTCGACCGCAAAGATGCACTGGCCTGCGTTCAGGAAGTTCGCCGGATAGCTGGAGATCTTGAAGGTGGAGAACGCTCCGGTTCCGGCGTGTTCGGCGACGGTATTCAGCAATTCTCTGGTGGTATCGTTGAACAGCAGGATATCGCCGTCTTCGGTGGAGTAGCCGGCGTTCAGCTGCCGGAGCATCTGGATCATCATATTGTCCGTGGACTTGTAGATGAACGGAATCATGACCTTCTGGCCGTTGATCCGGTAATTGCCGTCCGCGTCCCTGGCGGTCGCGGCTTCGGAGACCTCCCAGACGAAGTCCCAGGTGAGCGTTTCCGGCAGTTCGTAGCCCAGCGTTTCCACGTAGGTCTTGTTGACGTAGCAGGCCTCCGTGGAGCGCATGTAGGGGATGGCGTAGTGGTGTCCGCCGAAGGCGCACTCCTTCAGAAACTGGGGGATGATTTCCTCCAGCGCGGGAGAATCAAAGCGCACCTCGCTGCCGCTGAGACCGTACTTTTCATCGGTGAAGAGCGCATCCAGGGGAACCACGCAGTTGCTGCCCGTCAGATAAGTGGCGATGTGGTCGGGGTAGGTGATGCAGACATTGGGCGTGGTGTTGGTGGCGATGTTGGTGATGACGTCGTTGTAGATCTTGCCGTAGTCCGTATACAGCCGCAGGTTCACGGTGATGTTCGGATACAGCGCCTGGAAATCGGCGATGGCCTGCTCGTAGATGAGGGTTTGAGCCTTGTTGGTGTCGTTTTTCGCCCAGAAGGTGATTTCGTAGGCTCTGGAGTCGTCGAATTCATCGGGTACCGAGAAGCTCTGCAGCCCATTGGAGCCGTGACAGCCGGTGAGCGCTGCGGCCATGCAGGCCAGCAGCAGGAAGAACGCCAGTCCCTTGCACAGCATTTTCATCCCTTCGTGCCTCCTCTCGCGACGCCGGCCATGATCTTCTTGTGAAAGATCAGGAACAACACGATCAGCGGTACGGAGATCACCACGACCGCCGCCATCATTGCAGGGACGTTCTCGCGGCCAAAGCCATTTTCGCGGATCTCCTGGATGCCGTTGGAGACCAGGAAATAGGCCTGATCGTCGGTGATCAGCCGGGGCCACACGTAGGAATTCCAGCATTCGATGACCTTCAGGATGGTGATCGTCACCAGAGTCGGCTTGCAGATGGGGATCATGACCTTCATCAGGTACTTCAGATCGGAGGTGTTGTCCACCTTTGCGGCGTAGTACAGCTCGTCCGGCACCTGGGCGAAATTCTCCTTCAGCAGGTAGATGTAAAACACCGACGTGACCGACGGCAGGATCAGGCCCAGAAAGGTGTTGCGCAGATCCAGATTGGTGATGGTCACGAAGTTGGTGATGATCACCAGCTCGTTGGGGATCATCATCAGCGAAAGGAACGCGACGAACGCCAGATTTCGCCCGCGAAAGTTCAGCCGCGCGAAGGCGAAGGCTGCAAGCACCGTGACCGCCAGCATGAGAAGGGTGGTCACGACGGTGAAGATCAGCGTGTTGGCGAAGTACCGCGCCAGCGGCACGGCGGTGAACGCATCCACGTAGTTTTGCAAGGTGGGTGCGAGGGTGAAGAACTGGGGAATGTACTCAGAATTGTACGCGCTGTAGCTCTTGACGGACGACAGCAGCATCCAGTAAAAGGGGAACAGCACGATCACCGCCCACACCGTCAGCAGCGCGTAGACTGCGATGCTGGCGAGCGCCTTGCGGGTTCGGGCGGCGCGTTCGAGCTTTGCATAATCCGTGTGCTTGTCCATTTTTCCGACCTCACTCATAGTGCACGTGCTTTCTGCTGACCAGCAGGTTGATGCAGGTGATGGTCAGCACGATGGCGAACAGGATGATCGCGGCTGCCGAAGCAAAGGATGGATAGCCGCCGCTGTCGCCGTACAGCATGTCGTAGACATAGCCGACGATGGTGTTCATCCCGGCGGCGTTCAGATTGGCGCCGAACAGCGCGACCGCGTCGCTGTACGCCTTGAAGGCGCCGATGAAGCCCGTGATGATCAGATAGAACACGGTGGGGGAGATCATCGGCAGCGAAATTTTCGTGAAGACGCGAAGCCGGGACGTGCCGTCCACCTTGGCGGCGTTGTAGTAGCTCTGATTGACGCTCGCCAGCGCGCTGGTCAGAATCAGGATCTTGAACGGCATGACCACCCAGACCGTATAGAAGCACAGCACGAACATCTTGGCCCAATAGGGGCCGTCGATGAAATCCACCGGGCCTGCGCCGAACCAGCCGAGGATCAGATTCACCAGGCCGTCGGTGTAGGGCGTCTGCTTGAACAGGATCATGAACACCAGCCCCACCGCCAGCGTGTTGGTGACGTAGGGCAGGAAGTAGACCGTCTGGTACAGGTTCCGAAGCGGCTTGATGGAACTCAGGCCCACGGAGATCAGCAGCGCAAGTCCCGTGGAGACCGGCACGGTGATGATCACCAGAATGAAGGTGTTCTTCACCGCCTGAAGGAAGTAGGGGTCGCGCAGCACATAGGCGTAGTTGTACAGGCCGACGCCGTAGTAGGTCTGGGAGGCGGAGTTATAGCCCTCCTCGAAGGAGTAGATGAACACGTCGATCAGCGGATAGACCAGAAAAAATCCCAGAAAGAGAATCGCCGGAAGCAGATACAGCCAGCCCTTCATGCTCTTTTTATCCATTATGTATCACTCCCGCGTCCGTCCGTCTTGAAGCGAATCCGCTCCTGCGTCGCCTGGTTGAAGAGGAAGACCTTGCCGGGCTTGACGTCGAATCGAACCTCTCCGGCGGCGACGTTCGCCCGGTTTTCCGCGCTGATGATGGCGCGCACCGTGGGCGATTCGGCGTTGGGATGCGCGGCGACCACGCTGATGTCGCGTCCCATGACCTCCACGCGCCCCAGCGCGCAGCCAAACGCGCCGCGATCGTTCAGAACAAAGCCCTCCGGACGGATCCCGACGAACACCTGCTGGTCGGGCACGCCGTTTACGCGCAGCAGGACGTCTTCGCCGATGTACAGTCTGCCGCCCCGGACGCTTCCGCGGAAGACGTTGATGGGCGGCGTGCCCAGAAACTTCGCGACGAACAGGTTGACCGGATCGTCGTAGACCTCCTGGGGCTTGCCGATCTGCTGTACTACGCCGTCCTTCATGACCACGATCATATCGGAGATACTCATGGCCTCGTCCTGATCGTGGGTGACGAATACGGTGGTGATCTTCGTTTCGCGCTGAATCCGGCGGATTTCCTCGCGGGTCTGCAGGCGCAGCCGCGCGTCCAGATTGGACAGCGGCTCGTCCATCAGCAGAATGCGGGGCATCTTGACCAATGCGCGCGCGATGGCTACGCGCTGCTGCTGGCCGCCGGAGAGCTCGCTGGGCCTGCGGTCCATCAGCCCGTCGATCTGAACCAGACGGGCGACCTCGTTGGCCTTCTCCAGCATGGCGGACTTGGACAGCCTGTCCTTGCCCTTCAGGTTCTGCAGCGGGAACAGGATGTTCTGCAGCACGGTCAGATGGGGATACAGCGCGTAGTTCTGAAAGACCACGCCCACGCCGCGCTTCTCTGCGGGCAGCCGGGTCACGTCGTCGTCGCCGAAAAAGATCCTGCCGCTGGTGGGCTTTTGCAGGCCGGAGAGCAGGTTGAGCGTCGTGCTCTTGCCGCAGCCGGAGGGGCCGAGCAGTCCGATCAGCTGGCCGTCGGGGATTTCGAAAGAGAAGTCGTTGACGGCGACGACCTCTCCGCGGCTGTTCTTGTTGCGGCTGGGATACTTCTTCGTCAGGTTCTGCAATACAACTTTCATGCGATCCCTTCCTTGGTGGTTCAATTTGGCGCGATTCCGCAGGCGGAATCCGGTTCTGGCCGGATGATGATCAACTTCATTTTAGTCCAAGGCGCGGGTCAAGTCAACGCCCGCAGAAAAAAAGATGCATCCTATATGTGTCAGTACAGCGGCAGATCGCCGGTGATGGGATCGACACGCTCGGCGGGAAGGGGCTCAAAGGCCAGACAGGTATAGGTCGGCTCGCCGTGGAACTCGGTCATGCCCGCGTCCTGGATCAGCGCGGACAGAATGCCGGCTTCTCCGGCCTTTCGGTCGAGCTCCAGCAGCGCCTCCTCGGAATCCACATAGACGCAGATCTTCGCCTCGCCGTTCCGGAACCACTGGCAGATCGGCCGATCGTCGCTTTCCGCCACGGCCAGCGAGACGCCCTCCGCGCCGACGGTCACCCGGTTCAGCAGTCCGTCGCGCGCCAGCGCGGCCAGCACGGCCTCCACGCAAGCGTGTCCTGCCTGCGCGGCGATCTTTCCCTTGCGCATCTTCAAATCGCGGCGCATCACGATCATCTGTTTTGCGGTGTACATGGTATGGGTCATCTTCCTTTCCAATGATCTGCGTATTGAATATATCAGATGAAGCTGCAGGTTGCATCACGGGGCCGTTAACTGATTGAATTTCTTTTTCGAAACGCGCGCCGTTCGACTTGAAGTGAACGGGAATCTGTGCTATTCTAAATCTTATGGAGGCAATGACAACTCTTCCGGAGGTTATGATCCATGCAAAAGGAATTCCATGCGGGCAACCGCAGCCGCCTGTACGCGGATATGAAGCCCAACTCCCTGCTGGCAGTGTTTGCCGGTGAGGAGATTCGGAAAACCAACGATGAATACTATCCCTTCTTTGCCGACCGCGATTTTCTCTATCTGATGGGAATGGACCAGAAGCAGACCGTGCTTCTGGCGATCAAGGACTCCGACGGGCAGGTGGAGGAGCGCGCCTATATCCTGCCGCCGGACGCGATGGTGGAGCGCTGGAGCGGTCGGAGGATCAAGGCTGCCGAGGCGGAAGCGCTCTCCGGCGTGGGCGATATCCGCTATGTGAGCGCCTTCGAGACGGATTTTCACGCGCTGGCTGCCAGTGGAAACTACGAAAGCGTCTATCTCGATCTGTTCCGGGTCAGTCCGGCGGATATCGACCGTCCGGCGCACGCTTTTCTGCGCGTCCTTCAGAAGGAATATCCCTATCTGAAGGTGGAAAACGCCAACGCGATTGTCCGTCGCCTGCGCACGATCAAGCAGCCCTGCGAGCTGGAGGCCATCCGAAGGGCGGAGCTCATCACCCGCGACGGCATCCTGGCGATGATGAAGGCCTCGCGTCCCGGCATGTATGAATATCAGTACAAGGCGGAGTTCGACCGCGCGCTGGGACAGTACGGCCCTCAGGGCCCCGGCTTCCCGTCGATCATCTCCGCGGGCAGGAACAACTTCTGCATCCACTATTATTCCTACACGGGTCAGGCGCAGGACGGCGACATGGTGCTCAACGACGTCGGCGCGCAGCACGACAGTCTGATGACCGATGTCTCCCGCGGCTGGCCCTGCAACGGACGCTTCACCGAACGCCAGCGGCTCCTGTACAGCTGCGCGCTGGCGACCTCGGATTACATGTTTTCCATCATCAGGCCGGGGATGAAGATGAACGACGTGGACGCCACCATCCGCCGCTACAACGCCGAGCGCCTGAAGGACGCGGGCGTGATCAAAAGCGTGGACGAAATCGGCACCTACATGTGGCATGGCGGCGCGCATCACGTGGGCTACGACGTGCACGACGCGGTGAAGCGCCCCGAGGTCGTCGCGCCGGGCATGGTGTTCTGCGTGGACGTGGGCATTTATCATGAGGAATGGGGAATTGGCTTCCGCGTGGAGGACAACTGTCTCGTGACCGAAGGCGGCTGCGAGAATCTGTCTGCGGTTACGCCGAGAACCATCGAGGACATCGAAGCCGTCATGCGGGGCTGAGGTTGTGCGCATGGAACAGGCAATCATGTGGATCATGGCCGCCGGCGCGCTCGTCGGCGGCGCGGATCGTATCTTCGGAAATAAACTGGGACTGGGGAAAAAATTCGAAGACGGCTTTCTGCTGATGGGCTCTACGGCGCTCTCCATGGTGGGGATCCTGTGTCTGACGCCCTGGATTGCGCGGCTGATCGAATGCGCCTTTGCGCCGCTGTGCCGCAGCGTCGGCCTCGACCCGGCGATTTTCGGCGGGATTCTGGCCATCGACATGGGCGGATATCAGCTGGCGCTGGATCTGGCGGAGAATCCGCAGGTGGGGCGCTATGCAGGCGTGCTGACGGCGGCGATTCTGGGCTGCACGGTGACGTTTACCATCCCTGTGGGCATGGGGATGCTCGGGGAGAGCGACCGTCCGGATTTCGCCCGGGGAATTCTGTTTGGACTGATCGCCATGCCGGTGGCGCTGGTGGTCGGCGGACTGCTGTGCGGGCTGTCGCTGGGCAGCACCCTCTGGCAGAGCGTGCCGATGCTGATTCTGGCGGCGCTGCTGCTGCTGGGCATCTGGAAGCGGACAAACGGCATGATCCGCGGCTTTGCCGCATTTGCCCGGGGCATACAGATTCTGACGACTGCAGGTCTTGCGCTGGGCGCGGTGACCTATATGACGGGACGTGAGCTCGTGCCGGGCCTTGCGCCCATTGGTGAAGCGATGGAGGTTGTCGCCGCGATCGGCATTGTGATGCTGGGCAGCCTGCCGGTGGCGGAGCTTTTGCAGCGCGCGCTGAAGAAGCCGCTGCAGTGGATGAGCGCGCGCACCGGCATGAACAGCGCCAGCGCCGCAGGACTGCTGATCGGCATGGTCAGCGTGCTTCCGGCGATCGCGCTGGTGAAGGACATGGATCGGCGCGGGAAGATCGTCAATGCGGCGTTTATGGTGTGCGCGGCGTCGGCGTTCGCGGCGCATCTGGGCTTTGTGGCCGGCGTGGACGCGTCCATGATCGTGCCGCTGCTGGCGACGAAGCTGCTGGGCGGCGCGCTGGGAGCGGCGATCGCGCTGGCTGCCACGCGGAAGGGCGTTTGACAGACGACGGCGGAAACGGAGATGAAATCAATGGAATACAGAGAGATCAGCCGGCTGGCGGAAAAGCTGCGGGAGAACATCGGACGGGTGGTGGTCGGGAAGGAAGGTCAGATCGAGCTGGTGCTGGTTGCGCTGCTTTCCGGCGGCCATGTGCTGCTGGAGGATGTTCCCGGCACGGGCAAGACCACGCTGGCGAAGGCGCTGGCGAAAACGCTGCGCTGCGGGTTTTCCCGCGTGCAGTTCACGCCCGATCTGCTCCCGGCGGATATCACCGGCATGCGCGTCTTCAGTCAGCAGACCGGCGAATTCAGCTTTCTGAAGGGCCCTGTGTTTACCAATATCCTGCTGGCGGACGAGATCAACCGCGCTACGCCGCGCACCCAGTCGGCTTTGCTGGAATGTATGGAGGAGCGGCAGGTGACAGAGGGCGGCGTGACCTATCGGCTGGAGCGGCCGTTTCTGGTCATCGCCACACAGAATCCCGTGGAGACGCAGGGCACCTTTCCGCTGCCCGAGGCGCAGCTGGATCGCTTTCTGATCCGCCTGTCGCTGGGCTATCCCACGGAGGACGAAGCGGTCTTCATGATGCAGCGGTTTATGGAGAACAATCCGCTGGCTGAACTGGAGCATGTGTCGGATGGCGCAAGGGTGTCCGAGGCGTCGGCGCTGTGCGCGGCATGCCGGGTGTCCGGGGAGGTGCTGCGCTATATCGCCGCGATCTGCGAGGCGGCGCGGGATCCGGAAAAGGTGCGGCTGGGCCCGTCCCCCCGCGCGCTGCTCGCGCTGATGCGGGCGTGTCAGGCGTTGGCGGCCATTCGCGGAAGGGACTACGTCATCCCGGATGACGTGAAGGAGCTGGCGGTTCCGGTGCTGGCGCATCGCGTGATCCCCCGGGGACTGTCCGCCCAGTTCAGCGCAGCGGAGCTGATTCGGGAAGCGGTCGGCAAAACGCCCGCGCCCACCGAAGAACGGCCATGAGCGTGATCGTCATCCTGCTGGTGTTTGCCGGCATCTGCACGGCCTATGGGCTGCTGCTGCAGAAGTTCGGCCTGAAGGGGCTGAAGTGCAGCCGGTCGTTTTCCAGACCGGCGGTGTTCGAGGGCGAGGAGGCCGAGCTGGTGGAGGTCATCAGTAACGACCGGCCGATGCTGGTGCCCTGGCTTCGTCTGGAGAGCCGCATCTCCCAGAATCTGCAGTTCAACCGGCAGCAGAATCCAGATGCAAACGGCTATATCTATCACAAAAGCCTGTTTACGCTGATGCCCTATCAGCGCATCACCCGGCGGCACAGGGTGCGCTTTCTGCACCGCGGCGCGTACAACATTGGCAACGCCTGCCTGACGGCGGGCGACGTGGCGGGCCTGTTCCAGTGCAGCCGGGATCAGCGCATGAATGCGCCGGTGGTGGTCTATCCCAGGCTGCTGGACGAGCAGGAGATTCCCGAGCCGCTTTCGCGGCTGCTGGGCGACTGCATGGTGGAGCGCCAGCTGCTGCGGGATCCGTTTCTGGTCAACTGCGTGCGCCCTTATCGCCCCGGAGATCCGGTGCGGGATATCCACTGGCCGGCCACGGCGCGCACCGGCGAGGTTCACGCGCGCGTGCACGACTTTTCCGCGCAGAGCAGGTTGATGGTGGTGATCAATGCCCAGCTCAAGGAAGCGCAGTGGGACAATCTGATGGAATACGAGCAGGACAGGATTGAGCGGGCGATCTCCATGGCCGCCACGCTGTGCGTCCGCGCGCTGCGCGCGGGGCTGACCGCGGGCTTCGCGACCAACATGCCGCTGGACGATCTCGAGACGTGTACGGTGTTTCCACCCTCCGGCGGCGCGGCCCGGGAGGAGGAGCTGCTCAGCGCGTTCGCGCATCTGAGAGTGCTGCGCGTGCGCAGCTTCAACACCTTTCTGGAGTCGCTGACCGCCTACACGGATCTGGATATGATCGTGCTCTCCTGCTATGACAGCGAGGCGCTTCAGGAGCGGCTCCGGGCGCTGCGTCTGCGCGGCAATACGGTCTGTCTGCACGTGCTGGAAGGCGGTGCGGCGGCATGAGATGGAAGGGAATGGATTTCCGGCGGAAGTGTCAGTTCCCCGTGCTGCTGGCGTCCGGCTCGCTGCCGGTTCCCATGCTGATCTGCGCGCTGGCCGCGCCGGATCGGGTGGATGCGGCGCTGGCGGTGATGGCGTTGTACATCGCGCTGGCCTGGATGTGCCTGCTGATTCGGGGAAGGCTGCGCCTGGCGACGGGCGTGCTGTTTTCGGCGGCGCTGATGGGCGCGGGTGCCGTGCTGCTGCCGGTTCGCGAGGTGCACGCTGCGCTTCTGATTCCTGCGCTGTATGCAGGGATGCTGCTCGGCGGACTGCAGATGGCGGGTTGGGATCACGGCAGAGAGCTGCACCCGGCGGTGTGCGTTCTGTGCGTCGTGGCGCATATCCTGGCGCAGATTCTGGTGAACGTGGGCGCCGATCTGGGCGAGGCGTCTCCCTATGCGCCGGTGGACGGAATCCTGATCGCAGGCTTTGTGTGCTATGGGGCGCTGATGCTTCTGTATCTGAACCGGGTCAGCCTGCGCAGCGCCGTCAATGGCATGCAGGCAGTGCCGGTGACGATTCGAAGAAAGAACTTTCTGCTGACGGCGGCGCTGTTTGCCGTGACGATGACGGCCGCTGGACTGCCTGCAGTGGCGCGGGCGGTTGGCTGCGCATGGGAAGCGCTGAAGGCTGTTGCCGCGGCGGTGATCCGCTGGCTGATCAGTCTCTTTCCTGAAACGGCGACGACCGGAGCCGACGTTGGCGGCGGGCTCGGCGGAATGCCTGCGATGGACGCCGCCGAGCCGGGACTGTTCGCCGTCATCATGGAAAAGATCGCAATGGTGCTGGCGGCGGTGGCGGCTGCTGTGCTGGCGGCGATTGCGCTGATCGTTCTGTGGAAAAAGTGCAAGGCGCTGCTGAACAGGCTGTGGGCGCGTCTGAACGATTATCTGACCGCTTCGACGGAGGATTATCAGGATGAGATTGTCGATACCCGCGAGGATGCAACGGCCGAACGCGCGGTGCGGCGATTGCACCGCAGGGGATTTCGGCGGCGGGTGGATGAGCGCGCGCTGAAGCCCGCGGAGCGCATTCGCTACCGCTATCAGCGGACGTGGCTGCGCCATCCGGAGTGGACGCCGGAGCGAACGGCCAGGGAAAATCTGCCCGAAGGCGCTGCGGAGATCTATGAGCGGGCCCGCTACAGCGATCATCCCGTGACCGATGCGGACGCGGAGGAATTCGCACGCCGGACAGACCTGCGGTGAAATCCGGAAATGCAGCCCCCTGACTTCAAGTCATTCTTGAAGTCAGGGGGGGGCTGATTTTCTGAAGATTGAATCCCGTGCGCGGTCAATTTGCCGACCGGGCGCTCAGAACTCGAACACGCTGCCCGGCACGGCCCATTCCAGCGGGATGCTCAGGTGAGCGCGGGCTTCTTCCAGTGCAGCCTTGCGGTTGGGCTCGAAGGTATGGGTCAGAAGCAGACGGCGCACCCGGGCTTCCTCGCAGACGCGGACGGCCTCGCGGGCGCTGGAGTGGCGGCAGACCTCGTTGAACGCCGGAAGCGGCCCTCCGCCGAAGGAGCACTCGTGCAGCAGCAGATCCGCATCGCGATAGAACCCGGCGAAGGCGGGCTGATAGCGGGTGTCGCCGGTGAGACCGACCTTCCGGCCGCTCTCGCGGCAGGTGATGCAGTAGCACAGGCCGGGCACGGCGTGGTCGGAATTCATGACGGCGATGCGATAGTCCGGCAGATCGAGGACGCAGTCGCCCTCAAGCTCCACGATGTTGGGGAATTCGGCGATCTCCGCGCGCACGTCGCGGCAGTCATGGAAGATGTACTGAAGCGCGCGGTCGACGGCGGCCCGGACGGTGGCCTTGGGCCCCACGATGGTCAGTCCGCCCAGGGAGCTTTTCACAACGCGCCAGTAGTGCAGCAGCGCGGGAAGCCCCATGCAGTGATCCGCATGCAGGTGCGTAAAGCAGATCGTGGAAACCTGGGTGGGATCCACGCCGGCGTTCAGCAGCGAAATCAGCGCGCTGGGACAGGCATCGATCAGGACTCGGTCATCAATGGTGTAGCAGGAATTGTCGTTAAAGGCAGTTACGTGCCAGTCGGCGGAACCGAGGACGCGCACATAGGGGCGATTCATGGCATTCAATCCTCCTCACAGTCGTCCGGAAAGAGCATTTGATCGATGTAATGGCTGTTGAACCGGGGGTTTCCGCCAAGCGCAACGTGCCGTGACCGTTCGGCGATGATCTCCGCGGCATGCACAGCGGAGCGGTTCAGGAGCAGCCGCGCAGCGCCTGCCAGCGACGCATTGCCGATGCAGCGCACGCGCGAGCTCAATTCGGAGGGAATCAGTCCGATGGCGGCGGCGCTTTCCACATTCAAATGGCTGCCGAAGCCTCCGGCGATGTAGAAGGTCTCGATTTCGGAGGGACGAACGTTCGCCTCCTCCAGAAGGGTTTCGATTCCTGCAGCGATGGCGGCTTTGGCCAGCTGAACGGCCCGCACGTCCTTCGGCAGCAGATCGACACCCGGGGAGAGCTCGATTCGGTCATCGTCCATCGCGCCGGTCTCGTCAATCCAGCCCAGCTGCAGCGCAGCGGCGATGACGTCGATCAGACCGGAGCCGCAGATGCCCACGGCTTCGGTCTCGCCGATGGTGTGCACGTGAAGCGCGCCGTCCATGGCCCATGCGCGGTCGATGGCGCCGCGCACGCTGGAGCAGCCGCAGGAGATGCCCGCGCCCTCAAAGGCGGGCCCCGCTGCGGTGGAGGAAACGAACAGCTCGCCGCGCTTCCACAGCGCGATCTCGCCGTTGGTGCCCACGTCGCACAGCAGCGCGATCTGATCCGAATCGCACATGCCGCTCTCCAGCACGGCGCAGGTGATGTCCGCGCCGACAAAGGCGTTCATACACGGCGGGAGATAGCAGTCGCACTCCATCAGACGCGCCGTTTCGCCGAACAGGCAGTCCGCGGCGAAGGGCGCTCTGGACAGGGATTCCGGATTGCGCCCCGCGAGCAGATACAGCATGGTGGTGTTGCCGGCGACGACCAGCGCGTCGACCTGCCCGACCGGTCTTCCGGCCTTTGCACAGGCGTCCGCCAGCAGAGCCTGAACGGCCTGCTGAACCTGCGCTTGCAACGCCAAAAGCGCGCCGTTCAGCGCCGCGCCAATGCGCCCCATCACGTCCGCAGCCACGGAGGTTTGGGGGTTGAGTATGGCCGCTTCGCTGAGAAGCGCGCCGGTATGCAGTTCATACAGCCGCAGGGCCAGCGTCGTGGTGCCTACGTCGACGGCCGCGCCGAGGCGACCCTCCATGGGATCCACGGCGGACAGCGCCGCGCCGCCGGAGATTTCGATCTGCTCCAGATCGGCCTTCTCCGGTAGGATCGCCTCCGCGTCGCCCAGCAGCCGGGCCTGACAGGCCAGGCGTGTGCCCGCGCGCTGCTCGGCGGCGTTGGGTTCGGAGACGGCTCCGCGCAGCTCCACAGCGCACTTGCCGCAGACGCCGCGTCCGCCGCAGGGGCGCTGAAGCGCTGTTCCCAGCAGCTCTGAGAGCAGGGGAGCGCCTTCAAAGCGCAGCGTGCGCCGGACGCCCCCCTGATGGATGGTCAGCGTCGGCATGAGGGATCCTCCTCAAACAGCAGCAGGCCAAAATAGGTGACGGTGTCCGGGCCGTTGATGTACTTGAGCGCCGTGGCGCGGGTGGTGTTGTAGACGTCTACGCCGTAGCTTTCCACGGAGGGCAATGCGCGATCCGGGAACCGGCACGGTTCGCCGGAGGCCTTCGCACAGGTTTCGCACATCCGGCAACCGCCGCATGTGAGGTGCAGCGTGCGCAGTCCCTCCGGCAGCGCGCGCTGAATCCGCTGGCTGACCTGGGCGTGGCGACGACCGGCCTCGGTCATGCCTTCAATATCAAAGCTGTCCTCGAGTTCGCCGATGGTCTGATAGAGTACGCCGCCGGGGAAGGCCCGAATCCGGGCCATCAGCGCTTCGATCTCGCCGACGTCCGGCGGGCACATCCAGCAGCGGCCGTAGAGACCGCACTGATTGCGTTCGCACGCAGCACGGAATTCGGCGGAAAGGACGATCTGGGATTGTTCGATGATTGCGGCCTTGGCTGCGCCGCAGTCCAGGGTCAGCTGCAGCAGTTCATTGGGATTCATATTGATTTTCCTCGTTTACGGATGGTATGCGCCGTAGGTCTGTGCGATGCGGATCATGCGCTCCGCGCGATCAAAGGAGGCGTTGGCGGGGTATTCGCAGCCGGTGGCCAGAATGAAGCCGCCGCCCTTCGCCATGGCGTCGATCTGATCGGTGCACTGCTGATCCCACTCCGCGTCGGTGCCGACGACGGCGTTGGCGGGGGTAACGCAGCCGATGAGCGCGACCTTGTCGCCGTATTTTTCCTTGCACTCCGCGAAATCGCGGCAGTCGTCCGGCGGGTAGAGGAAGGAGATGGCGGCAGGCTGAACGGCTTCGATCTGAGCGTCGAAGTAGATCTTCTGGCCGCAGTTGTGGATCATGTTCAGACAGCCGTGGTCGCGCACGGTCTGCGCCAGCATGCGCATGGGGCCGGCTTCCATGTCCGTCCACATCTGTTTGCTCATGATGGAGCCGCTGGCCATCAGCGTATCCCACATGATGGCGTCCGCGCCTGCGTCGCACAGCGCGCCGGCATACTCCGCCAGCGTCTCGGCCACGCGCCAGGTGGCGTCCCTGACGGCGTCGGGGTCGTCGTAGAGATCCATGTACAGCTCCTGCTGGTTGCGCAGCATGGACAGCGTGCCCAGCGGGCCGAACACAAAGGCGATGATCGGCAGCTTTCCTTTTTTCTCGGCCGCCAGGCGCTTGACGACGTCGATGTGCATCATCATGCGCTTGCTCTGGCGGTAGTCGACCTTCTGAATCTTTGCGTAATCGTCGATATCCTGGATCACGGGATGCGCGTAGTCGGGATGCGCGGCTTCGTTTTCCGGATAGACGATCTTCTGTCCCCAGGCGTCGCACTCCACGGAGAGGTCGATCAGCGAAACCAGACAGTCAATGTCGAACTGCTCCGCCGTCTTCAGAAAGCCGGCCGCGCAGACCTCCGCATTGGTGGACCAGGTGGGGTAGTCCGCGCCGACCAGCCTGCGGTTTACGCCGCTGAGGATGGGGTAGACGGGCACGCGATCGGGAACCTGATGATGAAGCGCCGTGGTTACGCGTTCAAAGGAATTCACGGGGTTCTCCTTTCTGCGGTCAGGAGCAGAAGTCGACGGCCACATCCGCGGCGCTGGCGGCGTCGGGCGTGTAGGCGTCCGCACCGATCTGCTTGCAGAAGGCGTCGGTGATGGGCGCGCCGCCGATCATGATCTTCACCTGATCGCGGATGCCCGCGTTCTCGGCGGCCTTGACCACGTCTTCCATCACGCCCATGGTGGTGGTGAGCAGCGCGGAACAGCAGATGATCTGGCAATTCTGATCCTTGGCGGTCTGAACGAAGGTCTCGGGGGCGACGTCGGTGCCGAGATCGACGACCTCGATGCCCTTGCCCTCCAGCATCATCTTCACCAGATTCTTGCCGATGTCGTGCAGGTCGCCCTTCACGGTGCCGATGCAGACCTTGCCGTTGGCCTTTACGCCCTCGGCGGTCAGCAGGGGTTTGAGCAGCTTCGCGCCCATGTTCATGGCGCGCGCGGCGACGAGCACCTCGGGCACGAACACCTCGTTGTTCTTGAACTTTTCGCCGACGACGTTCATGCCGCTGATCAGACCCTGCTCCAGAATTTCCTGGGCGGGAATGCCTTCGTCGATCGCCTGCTGCACCAGCTGCTTGACGTCCTTGGCCTTGCCGGCCTGAAGCTTGAGAGAGATTTCCTGAAGATCCATTGTCATTTCCTCCTGTTGCGTTCTTTGTTTGTCTTTAGTATAATATAGGCGGGATGGAAAAGATTGTAGTTTCTTATGATTTGTTGAAAATATCGACTGGGGGATCAAAATGGCGAAGGGCGTATTTGCGTTGATTCCGGAAGAACGGCTGCGGGATGTACTGGACACGCTGCACGAGTTTGTCGGGTTGCCGATACAGCTCATCGATGCGGACGGCAGCGTGCTGATGAAATTCGGAGAATCCACGGGTTACTGCGCGCTGCTGAAGAAGCACATCTTCCGAAACGGCGAGTGTCTCGAGCTGTACCGCCGCGCGGGAGAGCATGCGATGCGACTGGGCGAGGCCTATGTATTCACCTGCCACGCCAATCTGAACCACATCGCCTTTCCGCTGCTGTACCAGCGCGAGCTGCTGGGCAGCGTGATCGTCGGCCCGTTCCTGATGGACGCGCCGGACAGCACGCTGGTTGCCGGTGTGGTGGAGGATCGCGCGCTGCAGCCGGCGCTGTGCCTGGAGCTGTACGACGAGCTGTCCGGGCTGCAGGTCATTCCGCCCGCAAGGGTGAACTGTCTCAGCCGATTGATCGACCATCTGCTTCTGCCGCTGCTGCCCTCCGAGCGCGCCGCGCTGCGGCAGAGTCAGGACAAGCTCTATCAGCAGTCGCGCATCAACGAAACCATTCAAATGTACAAAGAACAGGAAATTTCTCCAACCCAAAAATACCTCTATGAAAAGGAAACCGTGCTGCTGACGAAGGTGCGCACCGGCAGCGTTCAGGATGCAAAGTCGCTGCTGAACGATCTGCTGGGCTACGTGCTGTTCAGCGAGGGCGGCAGGCTGGACGCGGTGCGCACGCGCGCCATCGAATTGACGACGCTGCTGTCCCGCGTGGCCATCGACGGCGGCGCGCGGCCGGACAGCATCTACGGGCTGAATGGACGCTTCCTTGCCTTGATGAGTCGGGGCGAGAGTATTGACGACCTTTGCTATCTGCTGCAGGACGTTGTGGAGAGCTTCATGGACGCGATGTTCAACCGGCTGGACAAGGGCAATGTCTACATCCGGCGGGCGCTCGGCTATATGGCGGAGCACTATTCCGAGCCGATCACCCTGGAGACTGCGGCGCGGGAAGCGGGCTTGAGCGCCAGCTATTTTTCCGGATTATTCCGCCAGGTGACGGGCGTCAGCTTTCGCGAGCACCTGTGCTGCGTCCGCATCGAGGAGAGCAAGAAGCTGCTGGCTTCAACAGAGGATTCGCTGACGGATATTGCCATCGCCGTCGGCTTCGCCGATCAGAGCTATTTCTGCAAGGTCTTCAAGCGAATTGTGGGCCTGACGCCCGGAAAATACCGGAACTGGAATGCGCCGGAGGGCGAAAAAATGTTAAATGCGTCGAAATTGTAAAGTGAATGCATAAATGCATAAAGTAATTGTAAAAAAATGATAAATACACAAAACGTTGTGTACTTATTCTGTTGATCTGAGGGGGTAAGGGCGTTAAAATATAGAATTAGACGCGTATAGAAGTATGAGGGTAATTTTACGTGGATATAGAAAAGCTGATCAATGAACTGATAGAAGCAAGAGGAATGACCTTGACCGAGCTGACCGCGCAGCTGGGTTATCAGAGCAAAACGTCGCTGGTCAGGATTATGAAGAATCAGGCCAGTCAGCGCGCGCTGGATACGTTTGCACGGAAGGTCAATGAGCGTCTGTCCCTTTCCGAGCTGGAGCAGGAGCACCTGAACGAAGTGCTGGACTACATGCGATGGCAGGAGGACTACGATTCGTCCCGGGAGATGTTCAGGTTCCTGCGTGGCGAGGTGATGGAAGATGCGGACGTCTGGCTCGAGGAGGTCGGCGCCCCGCGGCAGGAGCTCTTCCGCGATCGCTATTGGAAGGCCACTGAGATTTTCATAAAGATTCTGAACTGCTATAACGTGCCCGTCTTTCAATGCCTGCGGCGATTCATGCGCGAGCGCGGCGCCCGGATCGATCATTATCTGCGAATGACCAGGAACCCCCTTCATGTGATTCATGCGAGCAGTGTCGTTGTCCCTCTGTTTCACGAAAAAGAATATATGTGCTATTCCTGGCACGGCGGCGACGGGGATGTTTCGAGCGTCCGCGGCGTATTGAACGCGGACGTCATGGTGATCCAGTATCGCACGGAGGACGGCGCGGCGCTGGAGGATCTCATCACGTTCGACCGGAAGGATCACGGATATGTGCTCACCGGGCCGCGGGACGGCGGTTTTCTGCGCCTGCTGGCCATTCAGCAGTCGGATTTTTCGCCCATCAAGCGCACGTTCTTTCTGGAGCCGAACCTCGGTAACTATGTCGAATACAGCCGGGGCTTCGCGCAGCTGGAATACAACCGGTCGATCTACAAGATCAAACCGGACGTCAGCATCGACTGGATCCCCGAGGACATCCTGGAGGCCGCGCTGCTGGAGGGCGGCATTCCCGGCATTGCCGAAAACGAAGAGCTGCTGAACGAGCTGCGTCAGGTCTATCATGGCCGCGTGCACAATACCTTTGAAAAGCGGCGCGTCGCCCGCACGATCATGAAGCGGAGCGCCATGCTGCGCTTTGCGCGCACGGGCCGGAAGTCGGATCACTTCTGGGGCATGCGGCCGTTTACCCAGGAGGAACGGGTGCGCATTCTCAAGACGCTGCTCAAGCAGGTGGAGAGCAATCCGTATTTTGACGTCTATTTTCTGAAGGACAACGACCTCCTTCGGGATGGGGAGATCGCCTATTACGAGAACATCGGCATGCTGATCCTGGATTCCAATACCAGCTATGCGCTGGAAGACGGTCATTCCGAAATCATGATCGAGCACAAGGAGTTTTCGCGGCTGTTCAAGGAGTACTTCGAACGATCGCTGCTGGTCAGTCAGGTTGTTCCTTACAGCGAAACGATTGCCTTTCTGAACGAATTGATCAAAATCGCGAGCGGCGACAGCTGAACGCCGGATTGACGGCGCTCCGCCCCCCGAAAGCCGGGGGCGGAGCGCTTTTGCGCGCCATGGATGATTCCCCTGGCGGGATGGAGCGGCGGCTCCGGAAAAATGAAGGCGGCGGAGGGAGCTGCGCCGTGGCTGGATCGGCCGTCCGGCTCTTGACATCGCGTGAAAATCCGCTATAATGAAATCGAATCTGCGCGCGTCTGTGGTTGAAAGTCGATGCCAGGCGCGGGCGAAGCGATCCACGTAAGCCGGCAAAAGTCCGGTGAGCATGGCGCGCCTTAGAAGTAAGTCCTGCCGGAACAAAATTTCACCGAGAGGGCCAGTAGTGGGGAGGCAGAGTCCTTAGGAGCGAACGCCCCAGCAGGCGAGTGTGGGGTCAAAGACCAGGTCAGGCGCGCAGATTCCTTGGATTTAATGAATTGCATATGCGCTGCAGGGTGCAAGGCGTGCAGCCGGCTTTCAAAGCGAAAGCCGGCTGCATCTGCGTTTTTCACGGTCTGATTGGAATCCGGAAAGCTCAGTCCATCAGGCCGGCGACGTTCTCGGCGCGGTAGCCCAGCTCGGCGCGGAGCTTCTCCCGGTCCGGGAGCGAGGACATCAGCACCTTGGTGTCGCCCTCAAGCGAGACGCCCTCCAGTTCGGCGGGCACCACAACGCTGTCGAAGGCGTTCAGTTCCAGCGTCTCATCCGCCCAGTGCAGCGTGCACGGGGACATGGGCGTCAGGAAGAGCATGCGGCCGCTCTCCAGCGGCATTTTGCCGGAGAGGTTCAGGCGGCACAGCTCAAAATGCTCCTCAGAGATGTAATAGGTGCGGCTGCCGCCCTTGCACAGCACGGTCGTGCCCTCGATGCGGGAGAGATGGCGATCCGGAACGCTCACGTCCAGGGCCTTTTCGGTGTGCAGCTCGCGGGGCTTGCCGTCCTTGCCCACGCGGCCCCAATCCCAGAAGCGGTAGGTCGCGTCGCTGGACTGCTGGATTTCGTAGACCTGGATGCCGCCGCCGAGGGCGTGCACCATGCCGTTGGGAATGTAGAACACGTCGCCGGGACGCACGACCTCCCAGTGGAGTGCGGACTCCAGACGGCCGTCCTCCACGATCTTGCGCAGATCCTCGCCGTTGGTGTTCAGACCGTAGGCGATTTTGGCGCCGGGTTCGCAGTTGAGCACGATCCAGGCCTCGCTCTTGCCCAGCTTGCCATCGTGCGCCATGCCGTATGCATCGCCGGGATGCACCTGAACGGACAGCATCTGCTGCGCGTCCAGCAGCTTCAGAAGCAGCGGGAACTCGCCCTCATACGCGCCGGTCAGCGATTCGCCCCACAGCTCGATCATCTTGGTGAAGGTCTTGCCGGCGTGAACGCCGTTGCGCACGACGCTCTCGCGATCGGCAAGCGCGGAAACCTCGAGGCTTTCGCCGGTGCGGTCGTCGGGCGCATCCTTCATGAACGCGTCGCGCAGCATGCTGCCGCCCCAGGGCGTCGCCTCGCCATGGCGGAAATAGGGAGCCATCAAAAGCGGATAGATGTCCATTGTACATGTCCTCCTGCTTGCAAAATACAGTGAAGTGAATTATACTGAGAGGGAATGCTCTCATATATACAATGTACCATCGGGAAGCCGAACTGTCAAGCCCGGGGAGGAAAACGCATGCCGAAAAATCATTCGATCAACGTCCGCGCGCTGGCGGAGTTCACGCTGCAAACCGGCGACCTTGTGCCCGCGGCCGAGATGATCGATCGCATGAATGACGGCTCGCTGGGACACCGGCAGCTTCAGGCCATGCTGGGGGACGAATGGACGGCGGAGGAGTACGTTTCCAGAGTCGAGACGGTGGAAGGCGTAGAAATGCGCGTGCAGGGGCGGGCCGACGCTGTGAGCCGGAAAGACGGGGCGCTCCGCGTGCTCGAGATCAAGACTACCGCACAGCAGCCGTCGCTGATCCGCATCGATGACTATCCGGCGCATCTGGCGCAGGGTCAGATTTACGCGTACCTGCTCTGCGCCAACGAGGGCGCGGACGGAGCCGAGGTGGCGCTGTGCTACTATCGCCTGGACGGCGCGCAGAACAGCTACCGCAGGCGCTATTCCATTGACGAGCTGCGGGCGGTGTTCCTGCGCTGCGCGGAGCCCTACGCGAGGTGGGTGGCGGCGCTGGACGCGTGGCGGGAGCAGTCCGTGCCCACGCTGATGAACATGAGGTTCCCCTTCGAGAATTACCGGGACGGGCAGCGGGAGATGGCCGCGCAGATCTATCGCGCCATGCGCGATGGCACGCGCACGCTGATCGAAGCGCCCACGGGCATCGGCAAGACGGCTGCGTCGCTGTTCGGCGCGCTGAAGGCGCTGGGGAAGGGAAAGGTCACGGCGCTGTTCTATCTGACCGCCCGCACCACCGGCCGCCGCGCTGCGGAGTTGGCGTTGGAGCGCATGCGGGAACAGGGCCTGAAGCTGCGGTCGATTTCAATTACGGCCAAGGAAAAGTGCTGTCTTCTGGAGAAAAAGGACTGCTTCGGCTGCCCCTATGCCGCGGATTACTACGCCCGGCGGCGGGAAGCGCTGCGCGAGGGGCTGAATATCGAAGCCGCGGATGCGGAGGCGATTCGCAGGCTGGCGGTGGAATACGAGCTTTGCCCCTATGAGCTGTCGCTGGATCTGTCGGAGCAGGCGGATGTGATTATCTGCGACTACAATTATGCCTTCGATCCCCGGGTGCATCTGCGGCGGTATTTCGATCAGAAATCGAAGGCCGGTCTGCTGATCGACGAGGCGCACAATCTGCCCGACCGCGCGCGGGACATGCTCTCCGTGGAGCTGTCCGGCACGCGGGTGGAGGAGGTGCGGCGGCTGATCGGCCGGTATGAAGGACGTCAGAGCCCGACCTACCAGGCGCTCACGGCGCTGCTGAAGGTACTGACGAGGCCCGATGCGGAGCCGGAGGCCCTGTCCGAGATTCCGGAAGCATTTCTGCTGGCGGCGCAGACCTTTGCGGACGCGGCGGAGCAGCTGCAGTCGCCGGAACCGGAGGTGGGCAAGCTGATGCTGGACGCGGCCTGGTTTGCCCGCGTCGCGCGGCAGTTTGACGAAACGCGCTACCGCGTGATGATCCTGCCCGAGGGCAAGCGCATCTGCGTGCGGCTGTGGTGCTACGATCCCTCGGAGCATCTGCGCAAGGTGTTTCAGCGGGTGGGCGGTGCGGCGCTGTTTTCCGCCACGCTCGCGCCGATGGATCACTATGCCCGGCAGCTGGGGCTGGATGCGGGCGGCGCGGATGTGCTGCTTCGGCTGGAATCTCCGTTTCCGCCGGAGAATCTGCTGGCGCTGAAGCTGCCGGTGTCGGTGAAGTTCAACGATCGCGAGCGCACGCTGGGCGCGGTGGTGCAGATTCTGCACGCCATGGTTCAGGCGCATCCGGGCAACTATCTGGCCTGCTTTCCGTCGTTCGCCTATCTGAACCAGGCCTTTGAGCGCTACCGGTTCACCTTCCCGGACGATTTTGCCATGCGCCAGCAGAGCGCCATGGACGAAGCCGCCCGGACGCAGTTCATCGAATGCTTCGAGGAGCATCCGACGCGCAGCATGCTGGCGTTCATCGTGCTGGGCGGCGTGTTTGCCGAGGGCGTGGATTTGCCCGACGATCGGCTGAGCGGCGCGGCGATCGTATCCACGGGCATTCCCCAGATCGGCTTCGAGCGGAGCATGCTGCAGGAGCTGTACGACGACGGCTTCGGCACCGGCTATGATGTGGCCTATACCTATCCGGGCATGCGCAGGGTGCTGCAGGCCGCCGGCCGCGTCATCCGCACGGAAACCGACCGCGGCGTGGTGCTGCTGATGGACACGCGCTATGACGGCGAAAAGGTGCGCGAGCTGTTGCCGCCCTACTGGCGCGTCGAGCGCATGAAAAAATTAGAACAGCTTAAGAATCGGATGAAAGATTTCTGGGATGGACAAAAGTAAACAAAATATTTACAATCTTGTGCTACAATAAACATGAATTTGTGCGCCGAAGGGGTGAGTGCGATGTGTGCGAAAAAGCGCAATGAAGTCAATCGTCGCGGGGGACGGGTCTATGTTCCCTATGAAAAAGAGGATAAGGGGCCTTCCTGGATCGCGGTGGCGATCATGCTCTGCATCTTCTGGCCGATCGGCGCGCTGCTGGGCGTGAAGAAGATCGCGGCCATCTGGCACAGCAAGAAGATGGTGGACTACCGCAACTATGCGGCGATTATCGGCGACCGCTGCGAGGTGGACGTGCACGAGCTGTCCGCCAAGCTGGGCAAGACGCCGTCGCTGGTTCTGAGCGATCTTCAGGTGATGATCGACAAGGGCTATCTGGGCAGCGACGCATACATCGACCGCAGCCGCGGCGTGCTGGTGCTGACGGCGGTGGAGACCGTGTTTACGGACGCGGCGGAATCGCGCAAGGCGCCCTTTATCAACGTTACCATCCATTCGGACGGCGTGAAGGCCGAGATCAACCGGGAGCGCAAGACGGCCCCCGAGCCGGTTCAGGAGGCGGAAGCGCCCCGTCCGGAACCCCAGAAGCCGCCGAAGCCGAAGCCTCAGCCCGCCTTCCAGGAGAATGAGTTTGAAGAGAAGCTGAAGCAGATCCGCCGCCTGAACGACGAGATCGACGACGAGGGCGTGTCCCGGCGCATCGACCGCATCGGCGAGCTGACCGCCAGCATCTTTGCCGTGGTGCGCCAGAAGCCAGAGCGCGCCGATGAAGTGAAGAAATTCATGAACTACTATCTGCCCACCACCTTCAAGCTGCTGGAAAGCTATGCGCTGATGGAGAAGCAGAGCTATCAGGGCGAAAACATCGTGGCCTCGCGGAAGAAGATCGAAAACATCCTCGATTCGCTGATCACCGCCTTTGAACAGCAGCAGGACCGGCTGTTCCGCACGGAGGCGCTGGACGTGGAGGCGGACATTCAGGTTCTGGAGACCATGATGGCCAAGGACGGCCTCGTCACGCCGAGGGGCATGGATCTGCGCGCGATGGGAGGCAAATCGTGAAATATGAAGCCCGGGTGTTTCAGATGAAGTCCGGACAACGCTGCGTGCTGCGCAGTCCCGAACCCGGGGACGCTGCGCAGCGCATTGCGTTTCTGCGGCAGGTGAATGGGGAGACGCCATTCATGGCGCGCGGCGCGGACGATGCGCCCGGCGACGCAGCGCTGGTTGCCGATGTGATTGCCGAACAGCTGGAGGACGCCGCTGTGCTGGAGATCGCCGCGTTCTTCGGCGGGGAGATGATCGCCTGCGGCGGGATCAGCCCCGTGTCGCGCAGCTATCCCCGCAAGCGGCATCGCGCGCAGTTCGGCATCTGCGTGCGGAAGCGCTTCTGGAGCGAAGGGCTCGGCGGCGAGATCCTGACTGCCCTGCTCCGGGAAGCGCCGGGAATGGGCTTTTCACAGGTGGAGCTCACGGTCGTTTCGGACAACGTGCGCGCGCAGCGGCTCTATCGGCGGCTCGGCTTCGAGGAGATCGGACGCATGCCCGACGCCCTTCGCTATGAGGACGGCTCCTGCCGCGATGAAATCTGGATGGTCAATCGATTGAAAGGATAAACGCCTCGGAAGCGGATGACGGCTTCCGGGGCGTTTGACGTTCAGAGAACGCGGATGGCGGCTTCAATGCCGCGCGTCATATCGTCCAGCGGCATGGCGGGAACAGCGGGATCGCCCTGTGTCTGCTCGGGCAGGCAGGGGACATGGATGAAGCCTGCGCGCACGCCACTGCCCTCCAGCGCGTGCAACACGCAGTACATCAGATGATTGCATACGAAGGTTCCGGCGGAGTTGGAGATTGCTGCGGGCAGTCCCTCGGCGCGGATGGCTTCGACGATGGCCTTTACCGGCAGCGTTGCGAAGTGCGCCGCCGGGCCGTTTTTCACGATGGGCTGGTCGCATGGACATTCTTTCGCGTTGTCGGCGATGGAGGCGTCGTCCACGTTGATGGCCACGCGCTCTACGGTCAGTCCGGTCCGCCCGCGGGCCTGCCCCAGCATGAGCACGGCGTCGTGCCCGGGCAGATGGGGGAGGACGGCGGCAGCCGCGTCGCGAAAGGTCACCGGAACGGTCAGCGCGTCGATGTCCGGGCGTCCGGACAGCCGGTGCAGAATTTCCATGGACGGATTGACGGTCTCGCCCCCAAAGGGTTCGAAGGCGGTCAGCAGGATGCGGGACATGATTTCACTCCCATGCGCGGTCATGCGCGCTCAAAATTGAAGGCGAAGAAGGCCTGGCGGACGGGCTCGACGGCGATCAGCTCGATACAGGTCAGGCCGTTTTCCATGGGCTTGGCGGAGATGGTGAAGTCACCCTCCCAGGTCATGCGCACGGAGCCGAAGCGGATGGCCGCGCTCAGCACCGTCGGGCGCGCGGCGGCGACGAAGCGAAAGGCGACGGTCGCCGGTCGCTCCAGATCCACCGCATCGACGATCCGCACGGTGTGTTCCGCACGAAGGGTCAGCGCGGTGCGCTGGTAGGAGCGCAGACCGCAGGCGGCGGGATAGGCGTGCGTCAGATCGACAGACATCATCTCCTGATCTTCCCGCGCCTGAAAATCCGCGATGCAGGGGCGCGAGGGCGCTTCCAGCGGTTCCCTTCCCGCGATGACGGGCAGATTTCGGACGGAACAGCCGCGGCCGCCGTCCACCAGAATCGGCGCGCCGTCGGCGAACAGGCAGATGTCTCCCGCATTGCCGCGTCTGCCGCCCACGTGCATCGAGCAGTACAGCCCCGGCACCCGGGCCGCCATCAGCAGATTGTTGCGCAGCGCAGCATAGCGCAGCCGCTGGGGCTTCCCAAAGGTGGACTCCAGGCGGTCGCTGACGGAGGGCTCCAGCAGGCGGCCGGTGACGGTCGCGGGCGGGCGGTGACTGCGGTGATGCAGGTGCGCGCCCAGATCGATGAGCGGTTGGTCGCTGGCCGCTTCGCCGATGCGGAACACGTCGCAGCCGGACAGCGGGGGCTGCATGCCGTCTCCGGCGGGATCGTTGAACAGATCGTCCTGGATCCAGGCGTAGAGAATTTCGTCCAGCCAGTCTCCGGTGGGGATGCTGCCGGACAGATCGACGTACTGCCGCGTCATGTCCCGCAGCAGCCGCGTGAGATCGGATACGGCGGAGATGTCCGAGACCGTCTCCGCCAACGGCGCGAGTTCGCGGCCGTGTCGGCCGCAGCATTCGTCCAGCAGCTTCAGCGCGGGCCGAAGCAGGCGGCCAAGGCGCGCTTCGTCGTTTTCCAGCAGCAGCGCCGAAAGCAACAGGTCGGAAGCGATGGTCATGGGGCAGGGGGCCTCGCCGCGCATGAAACCGTAGTCGTCGTGGACCAGCGCGGGCCGGAAAAACCGGCGTCGCACTTCGCTGCGCATGCGCCCGGAGACGCTCGCGTCCAGGCGCTCGCCCAGCAGATGTACTGTCCAGCCAAACAGCACGGCGGTTTCAGCGCTCTGCACGTCGATCTCCGGATGATTTTCGTCCTCGAAGGGAATCCTGTCAGGATTGGCCGACCAGGTGATCTCCTCGACGATGGCGGCGATGAGATCGACGATGCGCTCGAGCACGTCGGGCACGGGCTCTGCCAGCAGAAGCGCCAGCAGGTCATCGCGCCTGCGCCTCTGGAGCGCTTGATATTCCTTGGGATTGCGCAGGCGGGCAGAGAGCGGCAAGGCGCCAGGTTCCCTGCGCAGCGCCTCCAGCGCGTCGGATTCCGCGCGCGCACGCCGCGCGCCGACGGGACGGGGAAGCTCCAGCGCATCCGTGCGATAGTGGGACATCAGTACGGGAAAGAATTGGGTGAACATGCGCGGCAGCTCCTTTTCAGAAGAGTTCGAAAGTCAGTCCTCGGCGGTGTACTTCGCGCGCTCGCCGCCGATCAGCTTCGGGCGGGTGCGGGCGGCGGTGACGGTCGCGCAGCCGATGGCTTTGACGCTCAGGCGGATCGGCACAGCCACGGCGCGCAGGTGCATGCCGATGAGGGTCAGACCCACGTCAATGCCCGCGTCCGCGGCGACGCGCTCCACCAGCACGGGATCGCGCATCCGGCGATAGGCCGCGGTGGCCAGTGAGCCGCCCGCCTTGGGCCGGGGCACGGCGCAGACGATCTCATAGCCGCGGGCCTCGGCGGCGGCGCGCTCGATCACCAGCGCGCGGTTGAGATGCTCGCAGCACTGGAACGCGCAGGCAAAGCCGCGCGCTTCCGCCAGATCCAGCGCGGCCTGCGCCAGCGCCTCGCCCAGTTCAAAGGTGGACTGGTGGCCGATGACGCCGCCGGCCATTTCACTGCTGGAGCCGCCGACGACCAGGAGCTTGACGGGGTTGAAGAAGGGACGGTCGCAGTCGATCAGCTCGGTGATGGCTGCCGTGGCGGCCGCGTAGATTTCATTCTGAAGCTCATTCATGGATATTGCCTCCGTGCATAAAGACATAGCTGCCGACGGACACCGCGACGGCGAGGTTCAGCGAATCGATTTCATCGCTCTGGGGAATGAACACGCTCTGGCCCAGCGCGGCAAAGCGGGCGGGCAGTCCGGACGCTTCGTTGCCGAACACCAGGGAAAACGGCGGCTTTGCGGCGGCGGCCACTTCGTTCAGCGTCTTTGCGCCGTCCAGCATGAAGGGGTACAGCGGCCGGTCGGGGTAGAGCGCGCGATAGTCCTCGAAGGTATCGAAGGTGTGCACGCGCATCTTGTAGAACGCGCCCATGGACGCGCGCAGCACGTGGGGATCGAACACATCCACGCAGGGGCGGATGATGGCCACGTCGCGGATGCCGAAGCCCAGCAGCGAACGCAGCGCCGTGCCCACATTGCCACTGTCGGAAATCTGGCACAGCACCGCGTGGCACAGGTTCGGCTCCAGCGTGGATTCATATTTCTCAAACACCAGTCCGGCAAAGCAGTTGTCCTTCCTGGATTCGCGGCGCAGCACGCGCTCGGCCTGCTCCTCCCGGACACCCAGCGCGGCGCAGCGCTCGCGCAGCTTGCCCACGCCCTCATTTTCCAGGCCGTCCGGGTGCAGCAGCAGGCGCAGCGCGGTGTCCGGACGCGCCTCCAGCAGCATCAGCGAAGGAAACACGCCCAGAGCGTAGCTGTAAGGGAGTTTTTTGGAATAGGGTTCTAGCTTCGGCATGGTCGTTCCTCCGTCAGTTTTTCATGTGGACGTCCATCTGGGGATAGGGGATCTGAATGCCCTCGCGGTCGAAGGCCAGCTTGACGGCCTCCAGCAGCGCGAACTCTGCGGGCTTGTAGTTCTCGCGAGCCACCCAGGCGCGCAGGCTGAACTGCAGCGCGCTGTCGCCGTGGCCGGTCATGGGCGCGATGGGCGCGGGATCGTCCAGCACCATCGGATTTTCCGCAGCGCATTTCAGCAGAACCGACCGCACCTGCGCTGGGTCGCTCTCATAGGCCACGGAGAAGGACAGATCCAGCATGCGCCGGGGTTCGGCGGAGAAGTTGACCAGCCGGTTGTTGGTCAGTTCGCCGTTGGGCAGCACGACGCGCTTGTTGTCGATGGTCAATATGGTGGTGTAGAACGCAGAAATCTGCTGTACGACGCCCTCGCTGTCGCCGGTCTTGATGTAGTCGCCCACGCTGAAGGGGCGGAAGAACAGCAGCATCAGTCCTCCGGCCAGATTGCTCAGCGAGCCCTGTAGCGCCAGGCCTACCGCTACGCCGGCAGAACCGAACAGCGTGATGAACGCCGAGCCGGGCACGCCCAGCACCAGCGCGGCGGTTACCAGCACCAGCACGCGCAGCGCCAGGGAGGCGGTGTTGGTGACAAAGCCCGCCACGCTGGGATCGATTCTGCGCATCAGCTTCATGCGCTTGATGCGGCCGGACAGCCACCCGGCTGCGCGCAGGCCGACGGCAACAATGAGAATGGCATAGAGCAGGTGCAGGCCAAATCCGATGAGTTGATCTGTCAGCACAGTGGTGAACTCCGACATGTGCAGCCTCCGTTTCAATTCAGATTCCGTCAATTCCTATTGTACGTTCGTTTCGGCGATGTGTCAACGGATATATTATGAATCCGGGGCCGTATAATAAAAGAGAGGGAGGAGCCTGCGCTCCGCCCTCGGGGCTCCCGAGCGGGAGCCGGTCAGTCGTTGTATCGGATCCAGCCGCGCAGATAGTCGCGGATGGCCTTGCTATGGGTCTCCATGGGGAAATGTCCGGCGGACTTGAGCACGTGCATCTCCGCGTCCGGGAGCAGCCGGCGCACCTCCTCCACCGAGCGCTGATCCATCAGCAGATCGCGGCCGCCCCACAGCGCCATGGTGGGGCAGAAGCCCATGCCCTCCTGCGGGGGATGAGACGCATGGCGGAGCATGCGCAGAAAGTTCTCCCGCGCGCCCGGGCGCATCAGCGGCCGACGCATGCGGTCGAGGATGTAATCGTCCAGCGGATAGCCGGAATAGTGCTCGATCAGATCCCGGAAGCGGGCTTCCGAGCGAACAGTGACGTCGTACCAGCGGCGCATCGACTGTCCGCGATCGTCAGGAAGCTCCAGGGAGAAGGTGGGGCTGATGTGCACCTGGGATTTGGTGGAGTCGGGATACTGGTTGGCCATGCGCAGAATGGTGGAGCAGGCGCTGCCGTGGCCGATGAGGTGCCACAGCGACAGCGGCGACTGCGTCGCGCTGTCCACATCGTCCAGAATGCCCCAGAGCATGCTGGCGCGCAGATCGTGATCCTGGGGAACCTCGCCGGTGCAGTCGCTGCGGCCGAAGCCGGGCAGGTCCACCATGACGGTCAGGCAGCCCAGCTGGGAAAGCTCCGGGATCAGCTTGCGCCAGTGAAACGTGGTGATCAGCGGCGAGCACAGCAGCAGCACGCGGTTTTTCAATGCTGTTTCGGGTTGCGCGACGGTAAAATGGACGCGGATCCCCATAAAGGTCAGATATTGACTTTCCTCGGTCACGCGCCCAACACCCCTGTTTCGACAAAACTATGCTCATTTTAGCATATCAGGGGCGATTTGGCAACGAAAGAATGTGTTTCGCAGCACATTTTGTGCGGAATTTGGCGGAATTCCGGTAATATCATCGTAAATACACTTGCCTGAACCGGATCGATCATGTATAATACAAGGTACGGTAGTTTTCAATCAGCATTGCTGCCGTATGGAGGTTGTTCTTCAATGCCGTTGTATGATTATCGGTGCACCGAATGCGGTCACCGTTTTGAGCTGCTGCGCTCCATCTCCCAGAGGGATGATGCGGTTTGTGAGAAGTGCGGCGGAAAGGTCGAGCGGGTCTATCAGGGCAAATGCGCCTTCGGCGCGCCGAAGGGCGGCTGCGGCGGCAACTGTGCCGGATGCTCCGGCTGCGGTGGACGGAAAGAATAGGTCTTCCTGATCAATGAAAGGGGCCGGCGCTTGTGCCGGATGGTTTGAAATGAAGGAAAAGCTTCGAATTAACGGCGGCGTTCGCCTGGAAGGCGAGGTCACGGTCAGCGGTGGCAAGAACGCCGCGGTGGCCATCATCCCGGCGGCGCTGCTTGCGGATTCGCCGTCCACGATCGAAAATATCCCCGATATCAACGATGTGCACGTCATCATCGAGATGCTCCGCTGGCTGGGCGCGCAGGTTGAATTCCGGGAGAATACCATGTGGATTGACCCGCGTACGGTCGACAAGTACAATCCGCCCTACGAGCTGGCCAGCCGCATGCGCGCTTCCTATTATTTTGCGCCCGTCCTGCTGGGCGTATTCCGGCGGGCGGAGGTGCCGCTTCCGGGCGGCTGCGACATCGGCGCGCGCCCCATCGATCAGACGGTCAAGGGCATGTGCGCGCTGGGCGCGAAGGTGGAGACGCTGGGCGGCGTGCTGGTCGCCCAGGCGGATGAGCTGATCGGCGGCGATATCTATCTGGACATGCCCAGCGTGGGCGCGACGGTCAACAGCATGCTGACCGCCGTCTCGGCCAGCGGCACCACCTGCATTCACAATGCCGCCAAGGAGCCGCATATCGTCGATTTGGCCAACTTCCTGTCCAGCATGGGCGCGGTGGTCAAGGGCGCGGGCACGGACGTCATCCGCATCCGCGGCGGGCGACCGCTGCATGGCGCGAATTACACCGTGGTGCCCGATCAGATTGAAACCGGCACGCTGATGATTGCCGCCGCCGCGACGGCGGGGGATGTGGTGATCAGCGGCGTCATTCCCACCCACATGGAAGCGCTTTCTGCCAAGCTGCTGGAGATGGGCGTGAACGTGCAGAGCGAGGACGACTGGATCCGCGTGCGCTCCAACGGCCACTTCCGGGCGGTCAACGTCAAGACGCAGGGCTATCCAGGCTTCCCGACCGACCTGCAGCAGCCGCTGTCCGCGCTGCTGACGGTGGCCAACGGCACCAGCATCGTGACCGAGACCATCTTTGAATCCCGTTTCCGCTTTCTGGACGAGCTTCGGAAGATGGGCGCGAATGTGCGCGTGATCGAATCCACGGCGATCATCAACGGCGTGGAGCGCCTGGTGGGCGCGCGGGTCAACGCGACGGATCTCCGCGCCGGCGCGGCCATGGTGATCGCGGCGCTGATGGCGGAGGGGACGACGGAAATCGGCGGCGTGGGTTACATTTTGCGCGGATACGAGCGCTTCGATGAGAAGCTGCGCGGCATTGGCGCGTCTGTCGAAAAGATCCGGGTCAGCGAGAACTGAATCGCGTTTTGACTGCGATGGAGCAAGAATATAACCAAAAATTGCGATTTGAAGGGTTCTTTTGGAGCAAAAGGCGGTTGTATTCTGGCAAAAGTCGTGGTATAATGATATCGTGTGGGAGTGATGCGGCCCGTCAGGGGCTGCGGACGGATCGCACGAGCGTGTACAGATCGACAACCGCCGGCAACCGGCGGTGTTTTTACACGGACATACGGATTTGGAGGGGTTTGCTTGCCGAGGCAGTCCATGCCGGTGAAGGAAGCAGCGCAAATTGCACAGAAAATTGCCGATGAGTTCCAGCTGGAGCTGATCGATGTTGAGCTGGTCAAAGAACCGACCGGCCATTTTCTGCGCTTTTATATCGATCGCCCGGGCGGCGTCGCGCTGAACGAACTGGAAAACTTTCACAGAAGAATCCAGCCGCTGGTGGAGCGGGTGGAGTACGACTATATGGAAGTTTCTTCTCCCGGAGCGGATCGTCCGCTGAAGACCGAGCGCGACTTTGCGCGCGCAGAGGGACTGGCCGTCGAGCTGAAGACCTATCGGCCGGTCAACGGCGCGAAGCAGTTCACCGGCGATCTGGTGGGCCTGCGCGACGGGATGATTGTGATTCGAACGGGCCCGGAGGAGGAGATCTCCTTTGCGAAGAAGGACGTCGCCATCGTCCGCCCGATCATCGATTTTGACGAGGCGGATCTGCAGGACGACGTGCCTGTGGAGTGAGGCCGGGGCATTTCAGGATAAAGGAGGAGATACGCATGGCGAACGGCGGCATTGATTCCGTCGAGTTTTTCAGCTCGCTGGATCTTGTGAGCAAGGAGCGCAGAATCAACAAGGATGTGCTTTGCTCCGCGATCGAGTCCGCGCTGATTTCCGCATATAAAAAGAACTTTGGAAAGAACGCGAACGTTCGCGCGACGATCGACCCGTCCAAGGGCGTGGTGGAGATTTTCTCGCGCAAGGCGGTTGTCGAAGAGGTAATGGATCCCCAGTGCGAGATGACGCTGGCGGAGGCCCGCGCCATCCGCCCCCAGTACGAGCTGGGCGACCTGGTGGAGGTCGAGGTGACGCCGAAGAACTTCGGACGCATTGCGGCGCAGACGGCCAAGCAGGTCGTCGTGCAGCACCTGCGCGAGGCGGAGCGCGGCGTGATCTACGATGAGTACAGCCAGAAGGAGAATGAGATTCTCACGGCGATTGTTCAGCGCATCGAGAACAAGCAGGTGTTCGTCGAGCTGGGCCGCACCGAAGGTGTGCTCGAGCCTGCGCAGCAGATGCCCACCGAGGAGCTGAGCGTCAACGACCGCATCAAGGTCTATGTGCTCGAGGTCTCCCGCATGGGCCGCGGCCCGCAGATCATGGTGTCCCGCACCCATCCCGGGCTGGTCAAGCGCCTGTTCGAGCTGGAGGTTCCGGAGATTGTGACCGGCGTCGTGCAGATCAAGTCCATCGCCCGCGAGGCGGGCTTCCGCACGAAGATGGCCGTGATCTCCACCGATCCGCTGATCGATGCGGTCGGCTCCTGCGTGGGCCCGCGCGGCATGCGCGTGGAGAACGTGGTCAACGAGCTCAAGACCGAGAAGATCGACATCGTGAAGTGGTCGAACGATCCGGCGGAATACATCGCCAACGCGCTCAATCCCGCGCGCGTCATCAGCGTGTTCGTCTCCGACACGGAGAAGTCCGCGCGCGTCATCGTGCCGGATAACCAGCTGTCGCTGGCCATCGGCAAGGAGGGCCAGAACGCCCGCCTCGCCGCCAAGCTGACCGGCTGGAAGATCGACATCAAGAGCCAGAGCCAGGTCGAGGCCGACATGCAGACGGCCGGGGATGAAGAGAAGACCGAGGAATAAAGAGGAAGACTATGCCGAAAAAGCGCAAGATTCCCATGCGCATGTGCGTGGGATGCCGTGAGATGAAGCCCAAGGCGGAGCTGATGCGCGTGGTGAAGCCCCAGGAGGGCGACTGCGCCATCGACCGAACGGGCAAGGCCCCGGGGCGCGGCGCGTACGTCTGCGAAAGCGCCGAGTGCCTGAAGAAGGCGCAGAAGTCCCGCGCGCTGGAGCGCGCGCTTGAGGCCAGGATCGACGACGCGGTGTTCGAGCAGCTCGCGGCGCAGATCCGTCCGCAGGAGTGAGCATGAACCGCGCGCTGAACATGCTGGGCCTGTGCGCCCGCGCGGGAAAGCTGATCTCCGGCGAAAAGGCATGCTTGCAATCGATCCGCGCAGGCGGCGTCTATGCCGTCGTGCTCGACGCGGGAGCTTCGGGCAATGCGGTAAAATCCATAACCGACGCGTGCAGCCATCACCATGTGACGCTGCTGACCGCGCCGGAGTTTGAGCTCGGCGACGCAATCGGAAAGCCAGGCCGCATGGTGGTCGGCATCACGGATGCAAAGCTGGCCGATCGGGTCGCACAGCTCAGTCAGGAAAATTGAGCCAACCAGTCTACTATCGGGGGTGCATTGAGGGAATGACCAAAGTCAGGGTTCAGGACGCAACCAAGGAATTGAGCACGAATGCGGGCAGAATGCTGGAGAACGTGACCCGCCTGCGCAAGCAGTCTCAGGACGTGCTCGGTTCTCTGCGCAAGATTTCGGATGGTTTCGTTCGCGAGGAGAAGGAACGTCAGGAACGGGAAGCGAAGGAAGAACTCAGAAAGCAGTATGAGGCCAGCGCGCAGTTCATGACCGCATATTCCAGCGAGCAGGTGCCGGAGATCCCGGTGTCCGAAACGAATGCCAAGGCCGCGCCCGAAGAAGTCAAGGCTCCGGAGCAGCCCATTGCCCCGAAGGAGACGGTGAAGGCTGTCGAAGAAAAGCGCGCAGACGCCGCGCCTGCGAAGGCGGAGGCTGTCGCAGAGGCCAAAAAACCCGCAGAGGTGAAGCCGCAGCCCGCACAGCCTGCGCGGCCCGTTCAGCAGCCCGCCGCCCAGAGCGCGCAGCCGGGCCAGCGTCCGTATGGCCGTCCGGTGCAGCCGGGTCAGCAGACCGCGCAGCAGCCGGGCCAGCGCCCGTATGGCCGTCCGGTACAGCCGGGTCAGCAGACCGCGCAGCAGCCGGGTCAGCGCCCGTATGGCCGTCCGGTACAGCCGGGTCAGCAGACCGCGCAGCAGCCGGGTCAGCGCCCGTTCGGCCGTCCGGTGCAGCCGGGCCAGCAGGGCGCGCAGCAGCCGGGTCAGCGTCCGTTCGGCCGTCCGGCACAGCCGGGACAGCAGGGCGCTCAGCCGGGTCAGCGTTCGTTCGGCCGTCCGGCGCAGCCGGGCCAGAGCGGTCCGCGCCAGGGCGGATTCAGCCAGGGCGGCGGTCGTCCCGGCGGATTCGGGCGCAGCAAGATGCCCGATCTCGCGCCTGCGGTGGAGAAGGAGCGCGTTTCCAACTACGATCCGAATAAGAAGCAGTACGTTCGCCAGAACGATCCCGAGCGCGCGGCCAACCGCAACAACCGCCGCAAGGAGACGCCCATGATGGGCGGGTACGACGACGAGTTCGTACGCGGCAAGAAGGTCAAGAAGAAGGGCGCGCAGAAGAAGGCGTTCATCGAGCCGATCAAGATCGAGAAGGCCGTCATGACCGCCGAGACGATCACCGTGCGCGACCTGACCGAGCGCATCGGCAAGCCTGCGGGCGAGATCATCAAGAAGCTGATGATGCTGGGCATCATCGCGACGATCAACAACGAGCTGGACTATGATACGGCCAATCTGGTCGCGTCCGAGTTCGGCGTGGAGCTGGAGCTGAAGCTGGCCGAGACCGCCGAGGACGCGCTGGAGAAGGAGGACGTGGAGGATACCGAAGAGGATCTGATCGCCCGTCCGCCGGTCGTCACCATCATGGGCCACGTCGACCACGGCAAGACCTCGCTGCTGGACTACATCCGCAATTCCCGCGTCACCGCGGGCGAGGCGGGCGGCATTACCCAGCACATCGGCGCATATACCGTTGACCTCAAGGGTCAGCAGATCACCTTCCTGGATACCCCCGGACACGAGGCGTTCACCTCCATGCGTCTGCGCGGCGCGCAGGCCACGGACATCGCCGTGCTGGTGGTGGCGGCGGACGACGGCGTCATGCCCCAGACCATCGAGGCCATCAGCCATGCCAAGTCCGCGGGCGTTCAGATTATCGTGGCCATCAACAAGATGGATAAGCCCACCGCCAATCCCGACCGCATCAAGCAGCAGCTGACCGAGTACGATCTGGTCTGCGAGGAGTGGGGCGGCGATACGATCATGGTTCCCGTCTCCGCGATCACCGGCGAGGGCGTCGAGCAGCTGCTCGAGATGATCCTGCTGGTGGCGGAGGTGCAGGATTACAAGGCTAACCCGAACCGCAAGGCCCGCGGCATCATCATTGAGGCGCGCCTGGACAAGGGCCGCGGCCCGGTGGCGACCGTGCTGGTCAAGAACGGCACGCTGCGCATCGGCGATACCATCGTCGCCGGCACGGCCTACGGCCGCGTCCGCGCCATGGTCAACGACCGCGGCGAGCGCGTGAAGGAGGCCGGCCCGTCCGATCCTGTGGAGGTCATCGGATTCAACGACGTTCCCGACGCCGGCGATCAGATCAGCGCGGTGGACGACGACAAGCTGTCCCGTCAGGTCGCCGAGGAGCGCAAGGACAAGCTGCGCGCGGCGCTGATCAAGGATCAGCAGAAGACGACGCTGGACGATCTGTTCAGCCAGATCTCCGCGGGTCAGATCAAGGATCTGAACGTCATCATCAAGGCCGACGTGCAGGGCTCCGTCGAGGCGGTGCGTCAGTCCCTGGAGAAGCTCTCCAACGACGAAGTGCGCGTGCGCTGCATTCACGGCGCGGTCGGCGCGGTCAACGAGTCCGACGTCATGCTGGCTTCCACGGCGAACGCCATCATCATCGGCTTCAACGTCCGTCCCGACAACAACGCCCGCGACATGGCGGAGCGCGAGAAGATCGACGTGCGCCTCTATCGCGTCATCTATCAGGCGATCGAGGATGTGCAGAACGCCATGAAGGGCCTGCTGGCTCCGAAGTTCCGCGAAGTTCTGCTGGGTCACGCCACCGTGCGCAGCCCGTTCAAGGTCTCCGGCGTGGGCACGATCGCGGGCTCCTACGTCACCGACGGCAAGATCCAGCGCAATGCGCAGATCCGCCTGCTGCGTGACAACATCGTCATCCATGAGGGCAAGATCTCTTCCCTGAAGCGTTTCAAGGACGACGCGAAGGAGGTCAATACCGGCTATGAGTGCGGTATCGGCATCGAAAACTACAATGACATCAAGGAAAACGACGTCATCGAATGCTTCATCATGGAAGAAGTGGAAAAGTAAGCATATCGCATAACATAACGGGCGTTCGTTGAACGCCCGTTATCCGCGTTTTGACAGGAGGAAACTATGGCATCTTTTGATCGCATTGACCGCATTTCCCAGGAGGCCCAGAAGGCCATTGACGCCATCATCCGCGATGAACTGAATGATCCCCGCATCGGCGGCACCTGGTCCATCGTCCGCTGCGAGGTGACCCGCGACCTGCGCTATTGCAAGGTGCGCATTTCGATTCTGGAGAGCGATCGCCGCAAGGGCATGATGGAAGCGCTGACCCGCGCGGCGGGCTTTGTTCGCCGCGAGCTGGGGCGCAGAATCGATCTGCGCTATGTGCCGGAGATTCTCTTCGAGCTGGACACCAACATCGAGTACGCCGCGAAGATCAATCAGATTCTGAAGGAGCAGGAAGGTCATGGGGATGCAGGCGACAATTAAAGCACTGGCCGACTGGCTGAAGGCGCACGACGATTATGTGTTGATCGGGCATGTGCATCCCGACGGCGATGCGACCGGTTCCTGCATGGCTGCGGCGCTCGCACTGCATGCCCTGGGCAAGCGCGCATTCGTCTGCCTGCCCGGCGGCGTGGCGAGGATGTACGGGTGCTTTCCGCGCGCGGCGGAGATCGTCGCGCCGCAGGACGCGCTGCCCTTTGCGCCGAAGACAGCCTTTGCGCTGGACGTCTCCGAGCCGCAGCGGCTGGGCGACGCGGCTGCGCTGTATGAGGCGTGCGAAGCCCATGCGGTGCTGGATCATCACGGCACGAACGAGGGCTTCGGGGAGATCTGCCACGTGGACGGGGACTGCATCGCCACGGGTCAGCTTGTGCTGGCGCTGATCGACGCGCTGGGCGTGACGCTGACGAAGGACATGGCCACCTGGCTGTTTGTCGCGATCTCCACGGACAGCGGTCACTTCCGCTTTTCCGGCACGTCTCCGGAGACCATGCGCGCTGCCGCGCGGCTGCTGGAGGCTGGCGTGGACATCGCCTGGTGTACGCGGCAGCTCTGGTATACCCGCTCCCGCGCCCGGACAAAGCTGATGGGCGTGGTGCTGGCGGGGCTGGAGGTCAGCCCGGACGGAAGGATGGCGTGGGCGCGCCTGACGGAGCAGATGCTTGCGGACTGCGGCGCGCTGCGCGAGGACAACGAGGGCATCGTCAACTATCTGCTGGAGATCGAGGGCGTGGAGTTCGCAGCGCTCGCCGAGGAGCGCGATGGCGCGACCAAGTTTTCCCTGCGCGCCAAGGAATGGCTGGATGTGGCGGAAAACGTGGCCAGGCCCTTCGGCGGCGGCGGGCATTCCCTGGCGGCGGGCTGTACGCTGAACATGTCCATGGAAGAGGCGCTGAAGCAGGTGCTCGGCCGCGCGCAGATCGCCCTGAACAATCACTGAATGAAATGGAATGATGCTATGAACGGCTTTTTGATTGCGAACAAGCCCACGGGCACGACCTCGTCCAATCTGGTCGTGTTTGTCCGCAAGCGACTGCCCCGGGGCACGGCCATTGGTCACGGCGGCACCCTCGATCCCGAGGCGTCCGGCGTGCTGCCGTTGTGCATCGGGCGCGCGACGCGGCTGTTCGACTACATCATCGACAAGAAAAAGACCTATGTCGCCGAGATTCAGCTCGGACAGGAGACGGACACTCAGGACGCCACGGGCCAGATCGTCGCCGAGCATGCGGTGGATGTGGGGGAGCGTGAACTGAGGGCCGTGCTGCCCCGGTTTGTCGGCGAGATCGAGCAGATCCCGCCGATGTATTCGGCCATCAAACGCGACGGCAAGCGCATGTATCAGCTGGCGCGCAAGGGAGAGACCGTCGAGCTGGAGCCCCGAAAGTGCCGGGTGGATGCGGTGGAATATCTGGAGCGCACGGGCGAGAATCGCTACAGGATTCGCGTGGACTGCGGCAAGGGCGTGTACATTCGCACGCTCTGCCACGACATCGGCCGTGCGCTGGGCTGCGGCGCACACATGGCGTCGCTGGAACGCACCGCCGCGGGCATTTTCAGGATTGAAGATGCATTGACCCGCGAGCAGATTGACGGCCTCAGCAGGACAGGCGGGCTGGAGGAAGCGCTGATTCCGCTGGACGCGCCGCTGGGCCATCTGCCGGCGGTTCATGTGGGGGAGAGCGCGCGCCATGCGGTGATCAATGGCAATCCGCTCAAGCAGTGCTGGCTGAACGCGCCTGTCCCGGCGGAGACCGAAGCTGTGCGCATTTACCTCAGCGGCGAATTTGCGGGCATCGGCAAGCCGGAGCCGGACGGTTCCGTGCGCTTTCGCTGCATGATGCTGGAGGTGAAGCCATGATTGTGATCCACTCCGAGGAAGCGTTTTCAGGGCGCGCCTCCGTGGTAGCGCTGGGCATGTTCGACGGCGTGCACATCGGACATCAAAGGCTGATCCGCACGGCGGTGAAACTGGCGAAGGAGATGGATGCGCAGAGCATCGTGTGCACCTTCGATCGCCATCCGCTCTCGCTGCTCTGTCCGGAACGTGCACCCGAGCCGGTGCTGTCGCTGGAGGAAAACCTCAGGAAGTTCGAGCGCCTGGGCGCGGACGTCGCGCTGGTGAAGCCGTTTACCCGGGAATTTGCCGATATGCTGCCCGAGGACTATCTGGAATTGCTGGTGGACGGCCTGCGCGCAAGGGCCGTCGTCATCGGCGAAAACTATACCTTTGGTCGCGAGGGGCGCGGCAATGCCCAGATGGTCAAGCTGCTGGCGACCAAGTACGGCTATCGCGCGAAGATCGTGGAGCCGGTGGCGGACGCGGAGGGCATGATCTCCTCCACCCGCATCCGCGCGCTGCTGCGAAAGGGCCTGAAGGCGCAGGCTGAAACGCTGCTGCAGCTGGATGATGAGGGAAGGACGTGAAGACTCGATGGAGCAGGTCATACTGACGAACATGTGCATGGTATCGGACGGGTGCGGAAATGTGCTGATGCAGCGCAGGCTTGATCCGAATTGGCCAGGACTGGTGTTCCCGGGAGGACATGTGGAACCCGGCGAGTCCTTTGTGGATTCCGTGATTCGCGAGGTGCGCGAGGAGACGGGATTGACGATCCGGCATCCGGTGCTGTGCGGCGTCAAGCAGTTTTATACGGAGGAGGGCAGTCGATACATCGTGCTGCTCTTTCGTGCGAATGAGTATGCCGGCGAACTGCATTCGTCCGCGGAGGGTGAAGCGCTCTGGGTTTCCCGAAAGAGCCTGGACGTGCGTGAATGCGCGCCGGGCTTTGAACTGATGCTGAAGGTCTTCGAGGACGACGCAGTTTCGGAAATCTTCTACGATGGGGAAGCGCACTTTTTCTGATTGAAGCTGGGAGAGGAAAATACATATGGCCAACGTCAGACCGACCGGCCTGGCCGTGATGTGCATGGTCACGGACGGCAAGGGCAACATACTGGTGCAGGACCGCAGCGATCCCCATTGGCCGGGCATCACCCTTCCCGGCGGTCATGTCGAGGAGCGGGAAGCCTTTGTCGACGCGATCAAACGGGAGGTTTGGGAGGAAACGGGGCTGTCCATTCTCAATCCCATCATCTGCGGCCTGCAGCAATTTCACATTGAGGACGGCAGCCGCTATGTTGTGATCTACTTCCGTGCCGATCAATGGGAGGGCGAACTGCGATCCTCGGACGAGGGCCGCGCCATGTGGGTTCCCAGAGAGGGGTTGCTGAAGCGCAGATGCGTGAAGCATTTTGCCGATATGCTGGAAATTTTCGAGAATGATACGCTCTGCGAGCTCTACGAAAGTCCGGATGGCAACCGCCTGCTCTGATTCTCATCACAAGCACTCTCTGTTGCCAATTCATTCTTACTTTTCCAAACCTCATTTCGCATCTGACAGCCTGCCGATGCCAGGCGGACAAAGGCAGACCTTGACCGGTCGGATCTATGCCGGTCAAGGTCGTCGGTTTGAAAGACGCTGTGCCAGAAACGCAGCGCAGGATTCAAGCCGCTGCCATAGCGGCGAAGAATCCGTCAACCAAACGCGGCAGCAACCGGCAGTCGGCACTGCCGACCTGCCGACTTGCCGACTGATAAGTTTTGGGAAATATGGGGATTGGGCGTTTACAAATGGAGCCGGGTATGGTAAAATAGAAGACGTGGCAAAATAGAGTTGCCGACACCGCCCGCTCAGTTTGCCGAGCACTCCGACGGCTTACTTGGCGGATGGGAAAAGGAAAGAGGAGGATACTCACAATGGAAATCAACAAGAAGGAAATCATGGAAACTTATGCCCGTCACGAGGGCGACACCGGTTCCCCTGAGGTTCAGATCGCGCTGCTGACCGCTCGCATCAACCACCTCAACGAGCACCTGAAGGTGCACAAGAAGGACCACCACTCCCGCCGCGGCCTGCTGCTGATGGTTGGTCAGCGCCGTGGTCTGCTCGACTATCTGAAGAGCACCGATATCGAAGCCTATCGTGCACTGATCGCCAAGCTCGGCCTGCGCAAGTAAGGGCCGGAGCCAGACGCGAAAGGTGTTCATCGCCGTCGCCCGGGCCGGTTCCGGAGCGGCGGCGTTTTACTGAATTCCGCCTTCGGGGTGGGGTGGAATGCGCTGCGCGCGGACGCTAGGATGCGGAAGATGGTTCCGCAGGCGTGCGTCTGTGCGCAGATGAATCGGGGACAAGCCCCGCTTGAATCGGTTTCAATGGATAGATCATAGATGAGAACCCATAAGGAGGGCCCAAAATGTTCAAGAGCTATACCATGGAGCTGGGCGGCCGCCCGCTCACGCTGGAATTCGGCAAGTACGCCGAACAGGCCAGCGGCTCGACTTTCGTCCGCTACGGCGAGACCTGCGTTCTGGTGACGGCCACCGTCGCCGATTCCCCGCGCCCGGGCATCGATTTCTTCCCGCTGAGCGTGGACTTTGAAGAAAAACTCTATTCCGTCGGCCACATTCCCGGCTCCTGGAACCGCCGCGAAGGCCGTCCCGCGGAGAAGGCCATCCTGACCTCTCGCCTGATCGACCGTCCGCTGCGCCCCCTGTTCCCCAAGGGAATGCGTCACGACGTCGCGGTGGTCGCCACCGTCATGTCCGTTGACCAGGACAATATCCCCGACATCCCCGCGATGATCGGCGCGTCCGCCGCGCTGGCCACCTCCCAGATTCCGTGGGCGGGCCCCATCGGCGCGGTGAACATCGGCTACGTGGACGGCGAGTACATCGTCAACCCCACCGTCGAGCAGCGCAAGGTCTCCCTGATGAACCTGACCGTGGCCGGCACCTCCGAGGCCGTGCTGATGGTCGAGGCCGGCGCGAAGGAGGTCTCCGAGGAGGTCATGCTCGGCGCCATCCTGTTCGCTCACGAGGAGATCAAGAAGATCGTCTCCTTCATCAACGGCATCGTCGCCGAGATCGGCAAGGAGAAGAAGGAGTTCCCGCTTCAGCTGCCGGGCGACGACGTGAAGGCCGCCGTGCGCGAGTATGCGTACAGCAAGGTCGAGTGGATGTTTGAGACCTTCGACCGCGCGGAGCGCAATGCCCGCGAGGAGCAGGTCAAGGCCGACGTCGCCGAGCACTTCGCCGAGCAGTTTGAAGGCCGCGAGGTCGAGGTTGGCGACGCGCTGTACGCCATCCAGAAGGAGATCATGCGCCGCCACATCATCGACAACGGCGTGCGTCCCGACGGCCGCAAGCTGACTGAGGTTCGCCCCATCTGGTGCGAGGTCGGCGTGCTGCCCCGTCCCCACGGCTCCGGCGTGTTCACCCGCGGCCAGACCCAGGTCATGACCGTTGCGACGCTGGCCCCGATGTCCGAGAAGCAGATCATCGACGGCATCGGCACCGAGGACAGCAAGCGCTATATGCACCACTACAACTTCCCGGGCTATTCCACCGGCGAGGCGAAGCCCATCCGCACCCCCGGCCGCCGCGAGATCGGCCACGGCGCGCTGGCTGAGCGCGCGCTGGAACCCATGATCCCCTCTGTCGAGGAGTTCCCCTACTGCCTGCGCCTGGTCTCCGAGGTCATGTCCTCCAACGGCTCCACCTCCCAGGCCTCCGTCTGCGGTTCCACGCTGGCGCTGATGGACGCGGGCGTGCCGATCAAGCGCCCCGTGGCCGGCGTCGCCATGGGCCTGATCAAGGACGTTGAGAACACCGGCAAGGTGGCCGTGCTGACCGATATCCAGGGCCTCGAGGACTTCCTGGGCGATATGGACTTCAAGGTCGCCGGTACCTCCAAGGGCATCACCGCCATTCAGATGGACATCAAGATCAAGGGCATCGACGAGGCCATTCTGCGCCAGGCGCTGGCCCAGGCCTATGACGGCCGCATGCACATCCTGGGCAAGATGCTCGAGGTGCTGCCCGCGCCGCGCGCGGAGCTGTCCAAGCACGCGCCCAAGATCGTCCACTTCATGATCAACCCCGAGAAGATCGGCGAGGTCGTCGGCCCCCGCGGCAAGACCATCAACAAGATCATCGAGGAGACCGGCGTGAAGATCGACATCGAGGACGACGGCAGCGTGTTCATTGCCACCGAGGATGCCGAGGCCGCCAAGCGCGCCCGCTCCATCATCGAAGGCATTGCCAAGGATCTGCAGGTGGGCGATGTGTTCACCGGCAAGGTCGCCCGCATCATGACCTTCGGCGCGTTCGTCGAGTATGCTCCCGGCAAGGACGGCATGATCCACATCTCCAAGCTGGACAACAAGCGCGTGGAGAAGGTGGAGGATGTGGTCAACATCGGCGATACGCTGGAGTGCCGCGTGGCCGAGATCGACGCCCAGGGCCGCATCAACCTGGTGCGCAACGACATCGTGTACGACGATGAATCCATGCCCGTGCGCCGTCCCCCGCGCCGTGACGGCGATCGCGGCGGCCGCGGCGGCGACCGTGGCGGACGTTCCCGCGGTCCCCGCAGGGATTGACCGGCGGCTTTCCGAATGAAATAACCTGCAAGATGGGCATACTGTGTATGTCCATTTTGCATATGAGGAGAACGCATATGAATTTTGATCAGATTACGCTGAGCAACGGCCTGCGCATCATCGGCGAGCGGATCGATCACTTCCGCTCGGTGTCGGTGGGACTGTGGCTGGGGTCGGGCTCGCAGTTTGAGGTGCCCTCCGAGGCGGGCGTGAGCCACTTCCTGGAGCACATGGTGTTCAAGGGGACCGAAAAGCGCTCCGCAAGGAAAATTGCCGAGGAGATGGACGCCGTGGGCGGTCAGCTGAACGCCTTTACGGCCAAGGAGTGCACCTGCTTCTATGCCAAGGTGGTGGACGAGCATCTTCCGCTGGCGATGGACGTCATCGCGGATCTCGTGACCGCGCCGACCTTCGACGCCGGAGAGCTGGAGAAGGAAAAGGGCGTGGTCATTGAGGAGATCGCCATGTCCGAGGACACGCCGGAGGATCTGGTGCACGAGCTGCTGATGCTGGCCAACTTCGGCGATCAGCCCGTGGCGCGCCCGATTCTGGGCAATGAGGAGCGCATCAGCACCTACGTGCGCGACGACCTCGTGTCCTATTGGAAGCGCATGTATCGCCCCCAGAACGCCGTGCTGGCGCTGGCGGGTCACTACGACTGGGACAGCGTGGTGAAGCTGGCGGAGGCGCTGCTGGGCAAGTGGTCGCCGGAGGGCTTTGAGAAGCGCGGCTGTGTGACCAACGACGTGCCGCCCACGCTGCTGGTGAAGGAGAAGGACATCGAGCAGATTCACATCTGCATGGGCTTCCCGGGCCTGACGCTGGGCGACGACCGCAACTATGAGCTTTCGGTATTCAACAGCGTGTTCGGCGGCGCCATGTCGTCCCGGCTGTTCCAGAAGATCCGCGAGGAGCGCGGCGCGGCCTACACCGTGTACAGCTATCCCAATGCCTATACCGACGCGGGCATGCTGTCCGTCTATGCGGGCACGAACCCCGAAGCCGCGGTGGAGGTCTGCGGAATGATTCTGGACGAGGCGAGGAAGCTGGCGGAACAGGGCATGACCGCGGAGGAATTCGCCATGGCCCGCGAACAGCTGAAGGCCAGCTACATTCTGGGCCTGGAGTCCACCAGCGCCCGCATGCAGTCCATCGGCCGCCGCATGCTGCTGATGAACGCCACCCGCACCGAAGCGGAGGTCATCGATCGCATCGAATCCATCACGCATGAAAGCGTCAACCAGATGATGCGCGAGATTCTCTCCGCGCCCCATTCCACCGCGCTGGTGGGCAAGGATGCCGAGCGGGTTTCGAAGGAGATCGGTTAATAAAGGTGCGCTCCTGCACGGCGGGAGCGCCGTTTTTGATGGAGAGATATAAGATGAACGTACAGATACTGCAGCTGGTCGAGGGCGCAAGGCAGGCCCGTGGGCTGACCGTGATCATCGACGTGTTCCGCGCATTCTCGGTGGAGTGCTATGCCATGGCCCGCGGCGCGAAATCGATCCTCCCGGTGGGGGCGCTCGGCGAGGCGTTTGCGCTGAAGGCGGCGCATCCCGGCGCGCTGCTGGTGGGCGAGCGGGGAGGAAAGAAGTGCGAGGGCTTCGACTGCGGCAATTCCCCGTCGCAGCTGAATGACTTCGATGTGCGGGGAAAGACGATTATCCATACCACCAGCGCGGGCACCCAGGGCATTGCCAACGCAGTGCACGCCGATGAGATTCTGGCCGCGTCGCTGGTGAACGCCCGCGCCACGGCGGAATACATACTCCGGCGGAATCCGGAGGAGGTGTCGCTGGTCTGCATGGGCCTTGGCGGCGAGCGGGAGACGGAGGAGGATACGCTCTGCGCGGAGTACATCGCCGCGCTGCTCCGCGGCGAGGCGCCGGACATCTCCGACGGGATTGCCGGCCTTGCCAATACCAGCGGGAGGAAGTTCTTCGATCCGGCGAAGGCGGAAATCTTTCCGCAGAGGGATTTTGAAATGTGCACTCAGCTGAACCGGTTCACGTTCGCGCTGGTCGTCCGAAGGGGAGAGGACGTGCGCGTGGAGCGGGTGGATGTGTAGGAACGCATTCTCCGTAAAACCGTTCATCCTCCGTATGCTGTGATCATACGGAGGATGATTTTTGCTGTTTGATGGGCATACCCGGTTTCCGAAGGGAGTCTGCACCAAGGCAGACTGTCCGGCGCTCATTCCTTGCCGTCGAAGAGGTGTCTGTTCTCCTCCTTGTAGTCGCGCTTCATGTTGCGGGCATGCTTGCGGGCGTGGACGTCGCTGTATTCTTCAGCGGTGATGCCGTAGCAGAGCATCACATCGGCCAGGTACATCTGCACGTCGGCCATCTCCTCGATGAAGTGGCGGCGGGTCTCGGGATTGCTCATGATCTCGCCGTCGCCGCGCTTTTTGATGATGTCGATCACCTCGCCGATCTCGGCGATTCCCCACAGCAGCTGCTCGCGGGCGCGCTCCGGCGGCGTGCCGCCCCAGTCTTCCAGGTGCCTGTCCTGAAGCTCGCGCTGCATGGCGAGCAGGTCGGAGATGCGAAGATCCATGAAAACGCCTCCATTGTATGTGTTTTTTGTGCTCAGATTCTGCGAATGGGAATCATGTGGTAGTTCTTTCCGGTGTGCGGATCGGTAAAATCATGCACCGCGCCGGCCAGCGACAGGCCGTGCCCGGCAAGATATTCCATCGACCGGCGGAAGGAATCCGGGCCTTCGCATTCAATCTTCAGATATTCGAATGCGGGTACGACCCATTTCGTCCAGCCTGTCGGCGGCTCTGCGCCGTCGACGCACTCTGCTCCGGCCAGATAGAGCCCATCGGAGAAATTGTTTGTCCAGGGCATGAAGGCGCGGGACGGGTCGGACATCGCGCCCCAGAAGCCCACAGGCGTGCCGTCCGCGCCGCGCTTGACCAGCGGCTCGATCTCGGGATAAAGGGCATTGGCTGCAGCCCAAAGCCTTTGGACGAAGCCCTCGCCGTCGCGGGTGGAGCCCTCGCGGCCGATTACGGTGAAGGCGCTTTTGGTGCAAAACTCGGCGTTCATCGCGCGCATACCTCCTGTGGCTTATTCCGTGAAGGTGTACTTCCCCAGGTTGCCGGCCTCGTCGCCGGTGGTGATCACCGTGTCGCCATCGGGCTTGACGGTGACGTCCAGGATGGGGAACCGGCCGTTTTCGCGGACGTAGGCCTCCGGGCTTTCGGTCTCCACCTCGATGAACTCCTTCGCCGCGTGGCGGCCGCCGCCGCAGGGATTGATGGTTTCGACGAGAACTTCGTATTCGGTCATGGGAATAGCTCCTTTCAATGAACAAAAATCGGCGCGATCGATGTTCAATCTGCGATTTTCTCCTCATGATTATACCACATTCCACAAATTAACGCAAACAATCCGCGAACGGGATTGACATGCGGACTTTGGAAATATTACAATAAAGAGTGGATTTTGACACAGAGGAGAGTTGCTATGTTCGGGCCGCATTGATGTTTACGTTCAGGCGCGAAGAACTATTATCGTTTTGCAGGAGGGTATAATCATGCAGCATCCCGAACTCAAGGCCGAGGTGGCGCGTCGGCGCACCTTCGCCATTATTTCGCACCCGGACGCCGGTAAGACGACGCTGACGGAGAAGCTGCTGCTCTACGGCGGGGCCATCCGCCAGGCGGGCTCCGTCAAGGCGCGCAAGGCCGCGAGACACGCGACCTCCGACTGGATGGAGATCGAAAAGCAGCGCGGCATTTCCGTCACCTCGTCGGCGATGCAGTTCGACTACGACGGCTATCGCATCAACATTCTGGACACTCCGGGCCATCAGGATTTCTCCGAGGACACCTACCGCACGCTGGTGGCCGCGGACAGCGCGGTCATGCTGATCGACAACGCCAAGGGCGTCGAGGAGCAGACCATCAAGCTGTTCAAGGTCTGCCGGCTGCGCTCCATTCCCATCTTCACCTTCGTCAACAAGATGGACCGCGCCGGGCGCGATCCCTTCGAGCTGATGGAGGAGATCGAACAGGTGCTGGGCATCCGCTCCTGTCCGGTCAACTGGCCCATCGGCATCCACGGCGACTTCAAGGGCGTGTACCACCGCGACACCCGCCTGATCGAGCTGTACAAGGGAGGCGACCACGGCCAGACCCAGGTTGAGGTGCAGACCGCCAGCTTCGACGATCCCGCCTGCCCGTCGATCATCGGCCAGAGCTATTACGACAAGCTCTGCGAGGACGTGGAGCTGCTGGACGTGGCGGGCGACGAGTTCGATCTGGACAAGGTGCTCGCAGGTCAGCTGACGCCCATGTTCTTTGGCTCCGCCACCAACAACTTCGGCGTGGAGCCGTTCCTGAAGCGCTTCCTGAGCTACACCAAGTCTCCCACCCCGCGCAAGGCCGAGGAGGTCGGCGAGATCGCGCCGGACGACGATAAGTTTACCGGCTTCATCTTCAAGATTCAGGCCAACATGAATCCCGCGCACCGCGACCGCCTGGCGTTCATGCGCGTGTGCTCCGGCGTGTTCGAAAAGGGCATGACCGTGTGGCACTCCTCGTCCAACAGCCGCATCAAGCTGGCGCAGCCCCAGACCTTCATGGCCCAGGAGCACGAGAGTGTCGATCTGGCCTATCCGGGCGACATCATCGGCCTGTTCGACCCCGGCATCTTCCGCCTGGGCGACACCATCTGCACCGGAAGTCCGGTTCGGTACAGCGGCATTCCGCTGTTCGCGCCGGAGTACTTCTGCCGCGTCTCGCCCGAGGACAGCATGAAGCGCAAGCAGTTTTTGAAGGGCGTCAACCAGCTCTCTCAGGAGGGCGCGATCCAGACCTTCAAGCGCCCGAACATCGGCCGCGAGGAGATGATCGCCGGCGTCGTCGGCATTCTGCAGATGGATGTGCTGGAGTACCGGCTGAAGAGCGAGTACAACGTGGACATCATTCGCGAGGCGCTGCCGTTCCGGTATGTGCGCTGGGTGGTGGAGACGCCGAAGCCGGTGGAAAAGCTGCGCCTGACGTCCACCTCTGCGGTGGCCCAGGATCGCGTGGGCCGTGCAGTGCTGATGTTTGAAAACGAGTGGAGCATCCGCTTGGCCTGCGAAAACAACGAGGGCCTGGTGCTCGCCGAAACCGCCGACCGCATGACGGCCGATGACATGGAAATCTAAAAAACTCAAACTGCGAAAAGAGGTTTTTTCCCTTGAATATCGTTCGAGATGACATTCGCAACATCGCCATTATCGCCCACGTCGACCACGGCAAAACCACGCTGGTGGACGAGATGCTCAAGCAGGGCGGCGTTTTCCGCTCGAACCAGCAGGTGGCCGACCGCGTGATGGACTCCAACGATCTGGAGCGCGAGCGCGGCATCACGATTCTGTCCAAGAACACCGCCGTGCACTACAACGGCGTGAAGATCAACATCGTCGACACCCCCGGCCACGCCGATTTCTCCGGCGAGGTGGAGCGCGTGCTGAAGATGGTCAGCGGCGTGCTGCTGCTGGTGGATTCCTTCGAGGGCCCGATGCCCCAGACCCGCTTCGTGCTGAAGAAGGCGCTGGAGCTGAACCTGAAGGTCATCATCGTGATCAACAAGATGGATCGCCCGGACGCCCGTTGCGAGGAGGTCGTGGACGAGACGCTGGAGCTGCTGATGGAGCTGGACGCCACCGACGAGCAGCTCGACAGCCCGATCATCTTCGCCTCCGGCCGCACCGGAACGGCGACCACGGACTGGCAGCAGCCCGGCAGCGACCTGCGTCCGCTGTTCGACTGCATTCTCGAGCATATTCCTGCCCCCGAGGGAGACCCGGAGGGATCGCTGCAGCTGCTGATCTCCACCATCGACTACAACGACTATGTGGGCCGCATCGGCGTGGGCCGCATCGAGCGCGGCACCATTCACGCCGGCCAGACGGCCATTCGCTGTGTGTACGGCTCCAGCTTCGTCTCCGCGCCGGCGCGACTGGCGGGATTGTTCGAGTTTGACGGGTTGAAGCGCGTCAATACCGAGGAAGCCAGCGTGGGCGACATCGTGGCCGTATCCGGCTTCCCGGATCTGCTGATCGGCGATACGATCTGCAACGTGGCCATGGCGGAACCGCTGCCCTTCGTGAAGATCGACGAGCCCACCATCTCCATGACCTTCTGCGTCAACGACAGTCCCTTCGCCGGCACCGAGGGCACCTATGTCACCTCCCGTCACCTGCGCGCCCGGCTGGAAAAGGAGGCGCTGACCGACGTCTCCCTGCGCGTGGAGGAGACGAACAGCACGGATGCATTCCGCGTGTACGGCCGCGGTGAGCTGCACCTGTCCATCCTGATTGAAACCATGCGCCGCCAGGGCTATGAGTTCGCCATCACCAAGCCCGAGGTGCTGTACAAGACCATCGACGGCGTGCTGTGCGAGCCTGTGGAGCGCCTGGTCTGCGACGTGCCCACCGAGTATTCCGGCAGCGTCATCGACAAGATCGGCCGCCGCCGCGGCACGCTGCTGTCCATGCACGGTGAGAGCCGCATGCGTCTGGAATTTACCGTTCCGTCCCGCGGACTGTTCGGCTATCGCAGCGAGTTCCTGACCGACACCCGCGGCGAGGGCGTGATGAGCTCCGTGTTCGACGGCTATGAGCCCTGCAAGGGCGACATCCCCACCCGCAACAGCGGCGCGCTGGTGGCGTGGGAGGACGGCCTGTCCACGAGCTATGCGCTGTTCAACGTGCAGGATCGCGGCGAGCTGTTCATCGAGGCGGGCACCAAGGTGTACACCGGCATGATCATCGGCCGGAACTCCCGCCCCGGCGACATCGACGTCAACGTCTGCAAGAAGAAGCACATGACCAACAGCCGCAACTCCGCCGCTGCGGAGGAGGCGCTGAAGATCACCGGCGTGCGCATTCTGACGCTGGAGGAGGCCATGGAGTTCATCGACGATGACGAGCTCGTGGAGATCACGCCGAAGTCCATCCGCATGCGCAAAAAGATCCTCGGCACCGAGGCGCGCAAGAAGCTGGAAGCAAGGAAAAAGTGATGTGGTTTATCGTGGGGGAGACTTTTCTTTGGGAAAAGAGAAGCCTCCCCCGCGTGGCGTTCTCAAAAATCGATGGACGAAGATGTTGGGCGGCAAACAGACTTCCCGGTTCGGTGCGCGAATCGGGAACAGAACAGAAAACATTGATTCCCCTGGAGGTCGATCGCCTTGCGCATTACGGAGTTTCATCTCAAGGATTACCGCAGCTATGAGGCCTGCGATTTTGCGCCCTGCGAGGGCGTGACGGTGCTGCTGGGGGACAACGGACAGGGCAAGACCAACGTGCTGGAAGCGGTGTATCTCACCTGCACGGGGCGCTCTCACCGCACCCGTCAGGATCGGGAGCTGATCCGCTGGGGCACAGATTTCGCCGACGTGCAGATTCATACCCAGCGCCGCGACGGCAGTCATGAGGTGGAAATCCTGCTGCCCGCCCTGGGCAAGCGGAAAATCAAGGTGGCGGGGCAGGAGGTCTCGCGGTCGGGCGAGCTGCTGGGCCATGTGACGGGCGTGCTCTTCTCTCCGGAGGATCTGCGCACGGTGAAGGACGGCCCGGCGGAGCGGCGCAGGTTCGTCGATATTGCGCTTTCGCAGCTCAGACCGGCGTATTACTATGCCATGCAGCGCTACAACCGCGCGCTGAAGCAGCGCAACGAGCTGCTGCGGGCGGCGGCGGTGAATCCCTCGCTGCTGGGAACGCTGGATTCCTGGGACGAGCAGCTGGCGCTGGCGGGCGCGGAGCTGATGCGCCACCGGCGGGAGTATGTGGACAGGCTCTCGGAAATGGCCGGCGCGACGCATCAGGATATTGCCGGCGACCGGGAGCATCTTCGCATACAATACCGCCCCTGCGTGGATGGGGAAACGGCGGAGGCCTGCATGGAGGCGCTGTTTGGCGCCCGGGATGCGGACGCCCGACGCATGACCACCTCCGTCGGGCCGCATCGCGACGATGTGGCGGTGCTGGTGGACGGCCGCGATGTGCGCGCCTATGGCTCTCAGGGTCAGCAGCGCACGGCGGCGCTCTCGATGCGGCTGGCCGAATTGAATGTGATGCGCGACGAGATGGGCGAGTGGCCGGTGCTGATGCTGGACGATGTGATGAGCGAGCTGGATCCCAGCCGCCGCCGCCGTCTGCTGGAGCACCTGAAGGGCATTCAGACGCTGGTGACCTGCACGGATCCCGACGATCTGGCCGGCGCGGAAACCGGCGCGGCCTATCGTGTGGAGAGCGCGAAGATGACGCGTCTGTGATTTCTGAAGCGAGTACAAGATCGGAGGATGCTCCATGAAGAAGATTCTGCTCTGGTCGGTCATACCGCCCTTCAACGATTGCACGGCGAAGGAGATCCTGACGCGGAATCTGATCGGCTCAAACACGGGAAATCTGCTGTTTCATCACAGCGTGGTTCGCGCGCTGATGACCGATGCGGATACGGAATTTGAAACGCAGTTCAGTTCCGTCGCCCGGAATCTGGATGAAGCCGCCGCGCGGGCGAACGAGACGTGCAGCTGCTTTGCCATTCCGCTGGCGAATGCGTTTCGGAAGGATTACATTCCAAAGCTGGAGGTTCTGACGCAGTTCATTCAAAGGCTGAAGATTCCCTGCGTTGTGATCGGCGTGGGCGTTCAGACCGCTGCCGCTGACAAGCTGAAGGAGGGCTTGCCCTTTGACGGGCAGGTCAGGGATTTTGTCCGAGCGGTGCTGGATCGCTCCAGTCTGATCGGCGTGCGGGGCGAGTATACGGCGGACTATCTGAAGCGGCTGGGTTTTTCAGAGGAGAGACATTTTTCGCAGATCGGCTGTCCATCCATGTATATGTTCGGCGGCGATTTGCCGGAAACCCGCGCGCTGCGGCTCGATGCAGAAGCCAGCGTATGCGTCAACGGCAAGATTGACAGCGGCGCGGAGATTCATGGGTTCATGGCGCGCAGCTGTCAGGAATTCCCGAATTACTGGTATATTCCGCAGCGGATCGAGGAGATCTGGATGATGTATGCCGGCATGCCCATTCCGCGCCGGCACAGATGGAATATTCCCGAGTATCTGCCCACGGATTTCGGCAATCGCGTGCTCAGGGAGCGCCGTTCCGCGGCGTTTCTGAACGTGTCCGCCTGGCTGGACTTCATGCGCGACAAGGATTTGAGCTATGGCTGCAATATCCATGGAAACATCGCCGCCACACTGGCTGGCGTGCCGGCGGTGGTCGTGGCGCGGGATCTTCGAGTGGCGGAGCTGGCGAATTTCTTTCAGATTCCCATGATCAGCCTGGAGGAGATTCGAAGCGGGATCGGGATCCGTGAGGCCTGTGAGCGCGCGGACTTCTCCGGCATTGCCGCCAACCATCCGAAGCGATTTGCGCGCTTTGTGGATTTCCTGGATCAAAATGGTCTGGAGCACATCTATCGGAATGGCGGCAGCGTTCAGAATGCGCCCTACGATCTGCGCCTGCAGCAGATTGCCCAGGCTCCGGCGATCTATCCGAGGACGCCGCTTTCGCCGGCGCAGCGTGTGGACTGCCTGCCGGTCTATTGGGCGGCGGTCAAGCACTACCGGGTTCGATATATCCGAAAGCGCAATGCGCGAAGGGGGAGCGGCAGAAGATGATGAGCGACGCGCTGAGAGGCAAGACAATCCTCTTTCTGGGTTCTTCGGTGACCTATGGTTCGGCGGCCGGCGGCGTATCCTTTGTGGAGATGCTGGCGGAAGCGTGCGGCTGCCGGACGATCAAGGAGGCCGTCTCCGGAACGACGCTGGTGGATACGGGCGAGGATTCCTACATCGCACGGATGAAGCGCATGGAGCGCGGCCGGGCGGATCTGTTTGTCTGCCAGCTCTCCACCAACGACGCCTCGCAGGGCCTTCCGCTGGGCGCGCTGGACGGCCGCGCAGACTGCGCCACGGTTGCGGGGGCGATGGAGTATATCATCGATTATGCCCGGCGCACATGGCGCTGCCCGGTGGCGTTCTATACCAACCCGAGATATGAAAGCGACGCCTATGCCCGGATGACGGCGCTGCTGGATGCGTGCGCGGAAAGGTACGGCGTGGAGATCATCGATCTCTGGGACGATCCCGGCGTGAATGCCCTCGCGCCGGAGCAGCGCGCCCGATACATGTCGGATCCCATCCATCCGACGCTGGAGGGCTATCGCGCGCTGTGGCTGCCCCTTTTCGAGCGCAGGCTCTCGGAGATCCTGTCAGACCCCGATGCATGATGGACTGCCTCGCGGCGGATTTCTTTTCCGCTGCGAGACTTTTTTTGTAAAATCCATAAAAAACCATTGACAGAGTGGGAAGATCAATCTATAATTACATTTGAACAGATGATCAAATGTTTTGCGGAGGTGAATGAAGGTGGATGAACGGAGAGCGGAGTGCTGCGACTGTTTTCTGCCCCATGGAGACGTCATTGCACAGGTGAAGCCGAAACTCCCGGATGTGGAGGAGCTCTACGATCTTGCGGAGCTGTTCAAGGTCTTCGGGGATACGACGCGGATTCGAATCCTGTACGTGCTGTTCGAGGCGGAGATGTGCGTGTGCGACATCGCGGAGACGCTGGATCTGACGCCGTCCGCCATTTCGCATCAGCTGCGGCTGCTCAAGCAGTTCAAGCTGGTCAAGAACCGCCGCGACGGCAAGACCATCTACTATTCCCTGGCGGACGACCATGTGCGGTCGATCATCGATCAGGGCCGTGAGCACATTGAGGAATGAGGAGGAGACACACATGAAGAAGGTATTCAAGATGATCGACCTGGATTGCGCGAACTGCGCGGCGAAGATGGAGCGCGCCATCAACGAAATCGACGGCGTTCAGAAGGCGACCGTGAGCTTCATGGCGCAGAAGCTGACCCTCGAGGCGGACGACGCGCGGTTTGACGAAATCGTGAAGGAAGCCGCAAAGCGCATTAAGAAAGTGGACGCCGAGTGCGAGCTGGTTGTGAAATCGTAAAATCAACGCGGTAAAGGCGGGTGTTCCCATGAGCAGGAAGCAAAAGATGATGCTGACGCGTATTCTGGCCGGAGCGGCGCTGTTTGTGGCGGCGATTCTGATTCCGGCGGAGGGTTGGCTGAAGCTGGTACTGTTTCTGATCCCATATCTGGTGATCGGCTGGAAGGTGCTGAAGAAGGCGGCGGTGAACATCGCCCATGGCCAGGTCTTCGACGAGAACTTTCTGATGTGCATCGCCACCATCGGCGCGTTCGCGTCCGGCGAGTACATGGAGGGCGTGGCGGTCATGCTGTTCTATCAGGTGGGCGAGCTGTTCGAGAACTATGCCGTCGGCCGGTCCCGGAAGTCGATCTTGGAGCTCATGGACATCCGCCCCGACGTGGCGAACGTGGAGCGCGACGGCGCAATCGAGGCGGTGGATCCCGAGGAGGTTGCCGTCGGCGATGTGATCGTGATACAGCCCGGCGAGCGCGTGCCGCTGGACGGAACGGTGCTCGAGGGCGCCTCCATGCTGGACACCGCGGCGCTGACGGGCGAATCCGTGCCGCGCAGCGTGCGTCCGGGCGAAGGCGTGATCAGCGGCTGCATCAATCAGAGCGGCGTGCTGCGCGTCCGCGTGGAGAAGGAGTTCGGCGAATCCACTGTAGCGAAGATTCTGGAGCTGGTGGAGAACTCCAGCAGCCGCAAGGCGGAGGCGGAGAAGTTTATCACGAAGTTCGCCCGCTACTACACGCCGGCGGTCTGCTTTGCGGCGCTGGCGCTGGCGGTGATTCCCTCGCTGATCACCGGCGAATGGATGACGTGGGTGAAGCGCGCGCTGCTGTTCCTGGTGGTGTCCTGTCCCTGCGCGCTGGTGATTTCGATCCCGTTGAGCTTCTTCGGCGGCATCGGCGGCGCATCCCGTCAGGGCGTGCTGATCAAGGGCGCGAACTTTCTGGAGACGCTGGCCAGGGTGGATACCGTGGTGTTTGACAAGACCGGCACGCTGACGGAGGGCACGTTCAAGGTTACGGCCGTGCATCCCGAGAAGATGAGCGAGCCGGAATTGCTGGAGCTGGCGGCACTGGTGGAGAGCTACTCCACCCATCCGATCTCCAGATCGATCATTGACGCCTATGGCCGCGAGCCGGAGCGCCACCGCGTGACCGATGTGGAGGAGATCGCCGGAAACGGCGTGAAGGCGACGGTGGACGGCCATCGCATCGTGGCGGCGGGCAACAGCCGGATGATGGAATCGCTCGGTGCAAAGTGGTCTCCCTGCGAGCGCGCGGGCACGATCATCCACATCGCCGTGGACGGCGAGTACGAGGGCCACATCGTGATCTCCGATACCGTGAAGCCCGACGCGGCGCAGGCGATTCAGGCGCTCCGGGAGATGGGTGTGCGCCGTACCGTGATGCTCACCGGCGACAGCGAGGCGGTGGGCAGCAAGGTAGCCGACGAGCTGGGGCTGGACGAGGCGCATTGCGGACTGCTTCCGGCGGACAAGGTGGAGCATGTGGAGCGGCTGCTGAAGGAGTCGAAGGGGGCGCTGGCCTTTGTGGGCGACGGCATCAACGACGCGCCGGTGCTCTCCCGCGCGGACATCGGCATTGCCATGGGCGCGCTGGGATCGGACGCGGCCATCGAGGCGGCCGATGTGGTGCTGATGAACGACCGTCCGTCGCGCATCGCCACGGCGATCTCCATCTCCCGCAAGACCCACCGCATCGTCAGGCAGAACATTGTGTTCGCCCTGAGCGTGAAGGCGGTCGTGCTGGTGCTCAGCGCGCTGGGACTGGCCAACATGTGGGCGGCGGTGTTCGCCGACGTGGGCGTGTCCGTGCTGGCGATTCTCAATGCCATGCGCGCGCTGCGGTTCCGGGATTGATCCTTTCCCCAAAGAGAGACGCGCTGTCGCGGTGCAAAGCCGGGACGGCGCGTCTTTTGTGTCAGAGATAGGTCAGGGTCTGCTTTTCGGTGTTCAGTACGGCCTGCGCGCCGATGGGGAAGATGGCGCTGTTCTCGCCGTGACCGAAGTCGTCGCAGTAGGCCACCGGGATGCCGTGGCGCTGGCCGAGGCGGGTGAGCCGTTCCAGCAGCGGCTCGCAGACGGGGGAGGAATAGTGGCCGAACAGCAGGCCGGTCGCCTGCTTCATGATGGGGCTCTGTTCCAGGCGGCCCAGCTCATCGCTGACGTGTTCGACGCCGAAAAACCGCTCGTGCTCTTCGATGAACAGCACGTACTCCTTGCCCGGCTCGGGCTGGATCCAGCCGCTGTGCGCCAGAAACACGTAGTTGTCCAGATAGCCGCCCGTCAGTTCACCGGCTGCAACGCCCGGCGTCAGCGTGCGCCAGGGGCCGCTTCGGATGTGCTCCCGCACGTTTCCCTGTACGATATGGCGGAGAAACTGTTCGCGGTTGTAGTCGGTCAATTTGACCATCTGGCTGGTGGACAGGCCGTAGTAGGTCACCAGTCCGGTGCGGGTATGGATTGCGTTGAGGATGCTGGTTGCGTCGCTGAAGCTGAGGTAGATCTTGGGATGGCGGGCGATCAGGTCGTAGTCGAGCAGGGGAATCACCTCGTCGGCGCCTTCGCCGCCGGAGAACAGGATGGCGGACACGTCGTCATCGGCTGCAAGCTGATGAATGTCGTCGGCGCGCTCCTGGTCGCTGGCCGCGTAGCCCCAGCTTCGGGCGTAGAGGTTGTTTGCGGGCTTCACGCGATAGCCCATCCCTTGCAGGGAAGCGGTGAGATCGGCGTAAAATGCTGGATCGGCGATGGCGCTGGGAGAAATCAGGCCGATGGCGTCGTCGGGTTTCAATCGATTGGGAATCATGGGCGCATGCCTCCTGTCTGTTGGATGCAATCATACTATCACAGAATGGAGCCTGAATCAAGAAACAAACCAAAGTTTCCGGAGAAAGGCTTGCACCTGTGCGGGAACGGGCGTATAATGGCACCGAAATGCACGCGGGGGTGAGATGAAAATGAAGACGCTGATTCGCGGCGGCAGGGTGATGGATCCTGCCAATCGGGTGGATGCGGCGCTGAATGTGCTGATCGACGGCGGGCGGATTGCCTGGGTCGGCTGCGGGGAGCCCGAGGCGGATCGGGTTGTGTGTGCGGAAGGACGGATTGTCGCGCCTGGCTTTATCGACATGCACATGCACGAGGATCCCATCGGGCCGGACGGCAAAATAGAGTATTCGATTTTCGAGAATATGCTGCGCATGGGCGTGACCACCGCCATTGGCGGCAACTGCGGCATCAACGTCTATCATCCGGCAAAATATCTGGACGTCGTCGATCGGGACGGCGCGCCGGTGAACGTGGGCATGCTGGCCGGGCATGAGTACTTCCGGAACGCAGCCGGTGCGATGGACAAGTATGCCTGCGCGACAGAGGCGCAGAAGCAGACCATGATCGGGGAGATTGCCCGCGCGCTGGAGGACGGCTGCCTGGGCCTGTCCTTCGGGCTGCGGTACGTGCCCGGCACGGATGCGGATGAGCTGCTTCGGACGGCGCAGTGCTGCATACCGCAGAAGAAGCTGATCGCCGCGCACGTGCGCGACGATGCGGACGGCGTCTTCGGCGCTGTTGATGAGGTGATGCAGCTGGGCGAGGCATGCGGCGTGCCGGTACAGATCTCCCACATCGGCAGCATGGGCGGCTTCGGCCAGATGGAGGAGGTGCTGCGGCGGGTGGACGCCTGCAGGATGCGCGGTCTCGATGTAGGTCTGGATTGCTATCCCTATTTTGCCTTTTCCACGGAAATCGGCGCGACCACCTATGACGACGGATGGCTGGAGCGGTATCGCTGCGATTACGATGTTCTGGAGTTCTGCGAGGGCAAATACAAGGGCCTGCGTGCGACGAAGGAGCGCTTTGAGGAAATGCGCCGGGATGATCCGGACTGCATCACGGTGTGCTATGTCATGAAGCCGGACGACGTGGTTCGCGCACTGCGCCATCCCGCGGTGATCGTGGCCAGCGACGGGATCCTCGACAGGGGCCAGGGCCATCCGCGGGCGGCGGGCACGTTCCCGCGCTTTCTGGCGGAGTTTGCCCGGAAGGGCGCGATGGATCTGTACACTGCCGTTGAAAAGATGACCGCAATGCCTGCCGACCGGCTGCATCTGGTGAACAAGGGGCGGCTGAACGTCGGCGCGGATGCGGACGTGGTGGTTTTCGATTTTGCGAAGATTCGCGATCAGGCGACCTTCCGGGAGCCAATGCTGCCGCCCGAGGGCATTGATTGTGTACTGGTCGGCGGAAAGATGGCGGCGAAGGACGGCTGTATTCTGGACGGGCGCTGCGGACGGGCAGTCAGAGGCTGAGCCCGGGATGTTGACGCGAGCGCAATGAATGAATATAATGAAACAGGCGGCGCGAACCGTCTGTTTCATAGGGAAGCGCGTCCGCGCGCGAGATACGGAGGAACGCATATGCACTGCGATACGGTATTCACCCGGCAGTATCATCGGGAACCTGACGGCATCGCCTTCTGTCCCTACCGGATTTGTCCGATCGGGGCGCACAGCGACCACAATTTCGGCAAGATCACCGGACTTGCCCTCGATCGTGGCATACACATTGCCTATTCGGTCAAGCACAATGGCGTGATCGAGCTGACCTCCATGAACTTTCCGAAGCGGGCGCAGTGGCACGTGAACGCGGTGCCCGGGCGGCAGAACGACTGGGCGGACTATCTCCGCGGCGCGACGGCCTCGCTGGCACGAAGATATCCGCTGCGGATGGGGCTGTGCGGCGTGATTGAGGGAACGCTGCCCATCGGCGGACTTTCCTCGTCGGCTGCGGTGATCATTGCGTTTCTGTCGGCACTTTGCAAAGTCAACGGCATCCGCTTGAGCGAGCGCGAGATGATCATGACTGCGCAGTGGGCGGAAACAGATTATGTCGGCGTGGCGGTGGGCAAGCTGGATCAGAGCTGTGAGGTCTACTGCCGGAAGGATCACCTGCTGTATCTGGACACGCTGGATGACAGCTATGAACTGATTCCCCAGCATCCCTCGATGAAGCCCTATGAGATTGCCATCTTGTTTTCCGGCGTGGAGCGCTCGCTGGTGGGCAGCCGGTTCAACATGCGCGTGGATGAGGCAAAGGCCGCCGCGTACGCGCTGAAGGCGTATGCGGGCATGGAGTATGGCGGATTCGGAGAAACCGTCCTGCGCGACGTGCCGCGGGAGGTGTTCTGTCAGTACGGTGCGCGGCTGCCGGAAAACTGGCGCAAGCGCGCGGAGCACTGGTACGGCGAGTTCGAGCGCGTCCAGCAGGGCGCGGAGGCCTGGCGGCGCGGCGATCTGGAAACCTATGGACGGCTGTCCTTCGAGAGCGGAAAATCGTCGATTGAGTGCTGGGAGACGGGATCCGAGGAGCTGAAGACGCTCTATGAAATCATGCTGCGCACCGATGGCATCTACGGCGGCCGATTCTCCGGCGCGGGCTTCAAGGGCTGCTGCATGGCGCTGATCGATCCCGCCTTCCGCGAATCGATTCAGGAAAAGGTAACGGAGGCGTATCTGAGGGTATTCCCGAAGCTGGAGGGACGGTTCTCCGTGCACTTCTGCCATAGCGCCGACGGCGTCGCCCTGGAAGGAGAAAGATGAGATGAAATGTCTGATTCTTGCGGCGGGCTACGCAACCCGGCTGTATCCGCTGACGGAGAATTTTCCCAAGCCGCTGCTCAGGGTCGGAGAAAAAACGATCCTGGACTGGCTGGTGGACGATATCGACACGGCGGGCGAGGTGGAGGAGTACGTTGTGATTTCCAACCACAAATTCGCCCGACACTTCGAGGAATGGGCGAAGGGCAAATGCTGTCGCGTGACGGTGCTGGACGATGGCACGGCTTCGAACGACACGCGGCTCGGCGCCGTCCGGGACATTCAGTTTGCCATCGATGCGCTGAAGCTGGACGACGATCTGCTGGTGATTGCCGGCGACAATGTGCTGGACTTTTCGCTGACGCGTTTTATCGACTATGCGAAGGCGAAGGGCACCTCCTGCGTGATGCGCTATTATGAGGCGCGGGAGGATCGGCTGCGCAAATGCGGCGTGGCGGAGATCGATGAGAGCGATCTGATCCTCAATCTGGAGGAAAAGCCGGAGCAGCCGAAGTCGCACTGGTGCACGCCGCCGTTCTACTTCTACACCCGGGAGGATGCGCGGCGGGTGAAGGACGGCATTGCCCAGGGCTGCGGGACGGACGCGCCCGGCAGCTTCGTTGCCTGGCTGTGCGCACAAACGCAGGTGCATTCCATGGAAATGCCCGGTCAACGCTACGATATCGGCAACCTGGAGAGCTATCGGCAGGTGCAGGAGAACTACCGGGGCATTGTGCGCTAACAAACGAAAAAACGGGATTCCCCGATTGGGGAATCCCGTTTTGCATCTTGCGCGGTCAGGAGAGCAGCGCGCGGTCGTTGACGAACTCGTCGCCGCTGGCCTTTGCGAACTGTTCCAGCAGCATCTCCACGGTGAGGTGCTTCTTTTCCTCGCCGCTGATGTCCAGAATGATCTTGCCCTCGTGCATCATGATCAGGCGGTTGCCGTAGGCGATGGCGTCGCGCATGTTGTGGGTGACCATCATGGTCATCAGGTGGTTCTCCTCGATGATCTGCCGGGAGAGCTGCAGCACCTTGTCCGCGGTGCGCGGATCCAGGGCGGCGGTGTGCTCGTCCAGAAGGAGCAGCTTGGGCTTCTTCAGCGTGGCCATCAGCAGCGTGAGCGCCTGACGCTGGCCGCCGGAGAGCAGTCCCACCTTGGTGGTCATGCGGTTTTCCAGTCCGAGGCCCAGCATTCTGAGCTTCTCGCGATAGGCTTCGCGCTCTGCGCGCGTGATGCCCCTGCGCAGCAGGCGAACCTGCCCCCGACGGGCGGCCAGCGCGAGGTTCTCCTCAATCTGCATGGTGGCGGCAGTGCCGGTCATGGGATCCTGGAACACGCGGCCCAGCAGCGCCGCGCGGCGATGCTCGCTCAGCGGCGTGACGTCGATGCCGTCGATCACGATCTTGCCCTCGTCCACGGGCCACACGCCGGCGATGGCGTTCAGCGTGGTGGACTTGCCCGCGCCGTTGCCGCCGATCACGGTGACGAAGTCGCCGTCGTTCAGGTGCAGATCCACGCCGTTCAGCGCGATCTTTTCGTTGACCGTCTTGGGATTGAAGGTCTTTCGGATGTTGATCAGATCAAGCATGGCTGCGACCTCCTTTCCGGGTGGTGCGGAGCTTTCCCTTCCAATAGGGAAGCGCCAGGAACAGCGCGACGATCAGCGCCGAGAGCAGCTTCAGCAGGTTCGTGTTCAGACCCAGCCAGAGCACGATCTGGATGACGATGTAGTAGATCACCGCGCCCAGCGCGACGGCGAACAGCTTCAGCGCGAAGTTGGAGAACAGCCGGCCGAAGATGACGTCGCTGATGATGACGGAGGCCAGGCCGATGACGATGGCGCCGCGGCCCATGTTCACGTCCACGAAGCCCTGATAGTGGGAATACAGTGCGGAGGCCAGCGCCACGATGCCGTTGGCGATCATCAGGCCCAGAATCTTGCACAGGCCGGTGTTGATGCCCTGCGCACGGGACATGGCCTCGTTCGCGCCGGTGGAGCGCAGCGAGCAGCCCAGCTCGGTGCCGAAGAACCAGTACAAAATCGCGATGAGCACGACGATGAAAATCAGCGTGATGAAGATCGGATTCTGGATGGACAGCTCTCTGACGTAGCGGGAGCTGACGATCAGATCGTATTTCGTGACGCTGACAGCCTGGTTGGCCTTGCCGCCCATGATCGTCAGGTTGATGGAATACAGAGACAGCTGGGTGAGAATACCGGCGAGGATCGGCGGGATGCCCATGGCGGTGTGAAACAGGCCGGTGACCAGACCCGCCAGCATGCCTGCGATCACAGAGCAGACGAGGGCAACCCATACGTTGACGCCGTTCATCATCAGCATGATGCAAACCGCGCCGCCGGTCGCCATTGTGCCATCAACGGTCAGGTCGGAGTAATCAAGAACCTTGTAGGTGATGTACAGACCGATCGCCATGATGCCCCAGATGAGGCCCTGAGCGATCGCGCCGGGCATGGCGTTTAGCAGTGTCACGAAATTCAATGTCTTTTCCCCCAAGTACGTAATACGTGAAAAGAACAGCAGCCGAAGCCGCTGCTCTTTTCGGCATCAGATTATTCGCCGATGGCGACGTAGTCTTCAGGAATGGTCACGCCCAGGATCTCGGCCAGCTCGGCGTTGTATTCCTTGGTGACATTGGGCGCGAACTCGATGGGCATGGTGGTGATGTCGGCGCCGTTGACCAGAATCTCGTAAGCCATCTTGCCGGTGGCATAGCCGATGTCGTAGTAGCTGATGGACAGCGTGGCGACGCCGCAGCCGGAGCAGATGCCTTCCTCGCCGGCGATGACCGGAACGCCTTCGGGCTCGACGACGTTGCGGATGGCCTCGGTGCAGGAAGCGGCGGTGTTATCCGTGGGGATGTAGAGCACGTCGCTGGTCGCGCAGGCGTTCTGGGTGACGGAGGCGACGTCGTTGGAGTCGGTGAAGGAATAAGGCGTGCAGTTGTAGCCCATCTCGGTCAGATAGCCGGTGATGACCTCAATCTGATACACGGAGTTGGCCTCGGCAGAGCAGTACAGCAGGCCGACTTCCTTGGCGTCCGGGAACAGCTCCTGCAGCATCGCGGCCTGCTGATCCAGGGGAGCCAGGTCGGAGGTGCCGGAGATGTTGATGCCGGTGGTGCCGGTCCAGTCGGACATGTCCAGCGCGGTGGCGTAGTCGGTGACGGAGGTGCCGAGGATCGGGATGTCGCCGGTGCCGGCCTGGGCGGCCTGCAGCGCGGGCGTGGCGTTGGCCATGATCAGATCCACGCTGTTGGAGATGAAGGTATTGACGATGGTGGTGCAGACGGCGGAATCGCCGGAGGCGTTCTGAACGTCAAAGGTCACCTGGCCGGGCAGCAGCTCGTTCAGAGCGTCCTGGAAGCCCTGGGTGGCGGCGTCCAGCGCGGGATGCTGAACCAGCTGGCAAATGCCGATGCTGTAGGCGGCTTCATCGGCCATGGCCGGAACGGCCATCATGGACAGGCAGAGCAGAGCTGCCATCAGGGTAGCAAGCAGTTTCTTCATTTTGGTTTCCTCCTGTTGTTATTGATCCTGGTATATTTGAAAACCATGCGCTCCGCGCAAAGGCAGGGGTGATGGTTCCAGGCGAGGGGATCAGCCGATGGGCTCGTAGTCCTCCGGGATGGCGACGTTCAGCAGCGCGCACATTTCGGGGTTGTACTTCTTCGAAAAGCTGGATGCGAAGCCGATGGGCATGGTGGAAACGTCTGCGCCGTTGACCAGCACGTCCCAGGCCATTTCGCCGGTGACATAGCCCAGATCATAGTAGTCGATGCAGAGCGTCGCCACGCCGCAGCCCGCGCAAATGCCCTCGTCTCCCGCGATGATCGGAACGCCGTACGTCTCGACCACGTTGCGGATCAGCTCGGTGCAGGAGGCGGCGGTGTTGTCGGTGGGGATATAGAGCACGTCGGAACCGGTGCAGGCGCTCTGGGCGACGGAGAAGACGTCATTGGTATCGACAAAAGCGTATTCCCTGCAGCTGTATCCCATGCCGGACAGGCATTCGCGGACGATTTCCACCTGATAGACGGAATTGGCCTCGGCGGAGCAATAGAGCAGTCCGACGCTGACGGCGTCCGGAAACAGCTCCTGAATCAGCGCAGCCTGCTGATCCAGCGGCGCCAGATCGGAGGTGCCGGAAACATTCATGCCGGTCACGCCGTTCCACTCGTCCAGATCCAGCGCGGCGGGATAGTCGGTAATGGAAGCGCCGAGGATCGGGATCTCCGCGGTGGCGCTGTGGGCGACCTGCAGCGCCTGCGTGGCGTTGGCGAGGATCAGATCCACATCCTGGGCGACGAAGGAATTGACAATCGCCGCGCAGGCCGAGAGATCGCCGGAGGCGTTCTGCTCGTCAAAGGAAACCTGATCGCCGAGGCGCGCGGCGAGCGCATCCCTGAAGCCGCGGGACGCTGCGTCCAGCGAGTCGTGCTGCACCAGCTGGCAGATGCCGATGCGGTATGTCGGCCCTTCGGCGAGGGCCGGACAGAGCGACAGACACAGAATTGATACAATCAACAGAAGGGCGAATCGCTTGAGCATAACGGTTACCTCCTCGTCGGTTGCTCAAAAAAACGGCCCTCGTTGAAAGAGAGCCGCTTTGATGAACGTCTTTGTTCAGCAAGGTTGTTCTTCTTTCATACGGCGGATGAGCAAGCGGTAAAAGCCGTAAAAGTAAAAACGCAGCGCGCTAAAAAAGCGGGCTGCGTTCATAAAGGCGTAAGAAACCGCTGCCTTGCAGGAAACCTCAGGGCAGGAAATGGATTTCACGATGCAGGTACAGCACGTCGTCATGATCCACAACCTCCTCTTTCGGTATTTCCGGTTCAAATACTATGTTAAAAATTATAGACATTCCGGGCGGATTTGTCAATGGCATATCACCGAACTAAAGCGTTAAATGGGTGTAAACTCTTGAAAAATCCGCCCGAAGGAATCCTACATCGTTTCGACCGCGGCGCGCTCGATGGGCAGACCCCTGACATAGCGGTCGATGAAGGCCTGGAAGCCTGCGGCGTCTGCGGGGTCGGGCTGCATTTCCTCGCCCAGCTTGCCGGCGAACACGCGCCCGGCCAGATAGTCGTCCAGCGTCTCGCCGTCGGCGCGGCTGACCATGTACGCGGCCAGCAGCGCGATGCCCCATGCGCCGCCTTCACCGGCGGTTTCCAGCACGGAGACGGGCGCGTTGATGGCGGAGGCGAGGATGCGCTGTCCAACGCCCTTGGTCTTGAACAGGCCGCCGTGGCCGAACAGGCGGTCGATCTGCACGTGCTCCTCCTTGAGAAGGATGTCCATGCCGATCTTCAGCACGCTCAGCGCCGAATAGAGGTTCACGCGCATGAAGTTGGCCAGCGTGAAGCGGCTGTCGGGCGTGCGGGCGAACAGCGGCCGACCCTCTTCAAAGCCGGTGATGTGCTCGCCGGAGAAGTAGTTGTAGGCCAGCAGACCGCCGCAGTCGCGATCGCCCTCGAGCGCCTTGCGGTAGAGGCTGCCGTAGAGATCGTTCGGGTCGAGCTCCACGCCGATGAGCCTGGCAAACTCGCCGAACAGTCCGACCCATGCGTTGAGATCGGAGGTGCAGTTGTTGCAGTGCGCCATTGCGACCGGCTTGCCGGTGGGCGTGGTGACCATGTCGATTTCCGTATGCACCTTGGCGAGCGGCTTTTCCAGCACCACCATCGAGAAGACGGACGTGCCGGCGGAGACGTTGCCGGTGCGCACGGAGACGCTGTTGGTTGCGGTCATGCCGGTGCCGGCGTCGCCTTCGGGGGGACAGAGGGGGACGCCGGGCTGCAGGCGGCCGCTGACGTCCAGCAGCTTTGCACCCTCGGCGGTCAGGCAGCCGGCGGGTTCACCGGCGACCAGCACGCGGGGCAGGATGTCCAGAAGCTTCCAGGGAAGGTTTTCCGGGGCGATCAGCGCGTCGAACTTTTCGACCATGCCCGCGTCAAAATCGTTGGTGCGGCTGTCGATGGGGAACATGCCGGAGGCCTCGCCCACGCCCATCACCTTTTCGCCGGTCAGCTTCCAGTGCACATAGCCGGACAGCGTGGTCAGATACCGGATGCGGGAGATGTGATCCTCGCCGTTGAGCATGGACTGGCGCAGGTGAGCGATGCTCCAGCGCTGCGGAATGTTGAAGTTGAACAGTTTGGTCAGTTCTGCGGCTGCGGGGCCGGTGACGGTGTTCCGCCAGGTGCGGAAGGGCGCGAGCAGAGCTCCGTCGCCGTCGAAGGCCATGTAGCCGTGCATCATGGCGCTGAGGCCGATGGCGGCGAAGGTGGTCAGCTCCGCACCGTATTTCGCGCGCACGTCCTGCGCGAGCCGCTGATAGGCGTCCTGCAGGCCGGTCCAGACGTCCTCCAGCGCATAGGTCCAGATGTTGTTTTCGAGACGGTTTTCCCAGTCGTGATTGCCCGAGGCGATGGGCGTGTGATGCTCGTCGATCAGCACGGCCTTGATGCGCGTTGAGCCGAGCTCGATGCCCAGAACAGTCTTTCCGCGGACAATGGCTTCCCGGACGCGTTCGATATTCATGTGACGATTCCTCCTGAGAATGGCGTTCGTCTGCGCGAAGGCGCCATTTATTTCCATCAACTTGAGTTCATTATAGCGCATTCAGACAAAATTTGGAAGAGCAATTATGGATAAACGCGGAACAAGAAGCGCAAATTCGAGCGGAACCAAAACGCTGCCGGATCGATATTGACACATCGCGAGGGCTGGTGGTATGATAGTGGGAGACATGCGTGGGGAGGTGCCTGGGATGAAGCGAAGCGTGGTGATCAGCCAGTGTCTGCTGGGCGTGTGCTGCCGGTATGACGGGAGGAGCGCGGCGAACGAAGCGGTGCGGAACGAGGCCTGTGCGCGGGGATGGATTCCGGTGTGTCCCGAGGTGCTGGGCGGCATGACGACGCCCCGTGCTCCCTCCGAGCGCCTTGGCGGCCGCGTCGTGAACCGTGAGGGCGAGGACGTGACCGAGGCGTTTCAGCGCGGTGCGGAGGAGGCGCTGCGGATTGCGCGGCTCTATGGTGCGAAATATGCGCTGCTCAAGGAGCGCAGCCCGTCCTGTGGCTCCGGAGAGATCTACGACGGCAGCTTTTCAGGGACAAAATGCCCGGGCGACGGGATGACGGCCGCGATGTTCAAGGAAAACGGCATCCGCGTTTTCGGGGAATCGCAGCTTGGGGAACTGATCAATCAACTGAGATGGGATGATGAACATGATTCGGTTTAACAGCGACTATGTGGAGGGCGCGCATCCGCGGATTCTTCAGCGGATGATGGAGGAAAACACGATTCAGCGCTCGGGATACGGCAGGGACGAGGTCTGTGAATCGGCGCGCGCGCGGATTCAGAAAGCCTGCGCAGCGCCGAAGGCGGACGTGCACTTCCTGGTGGGCGGCACGCAGACGAACTTCACTTTCCTTTCCGCGGCGCTGCGGCCCTATCAGGGCGTGATCAGCGCGGACACCGGCCACATTGCCGTGCATGAGACCGGCGCAGTGGAAGCCTGCGGCCACAAGGTGCTGACGCTGCCCGGCAGAGCCGGCAAGCTGGATGCGGGACAGATTTCGGAATACTGCCGCGAATACTTCTCGGGAAGCGAGAAGGAGCACATTGTGATGCCCAAGGCGGTGTACATCTCCAATTCCACGGAGCTGGGCACGGTCTATACCCGCAACGAGCTGCTGGCGCTGCGCGGCGTGTGCGACCATTGGAATCTGTATCTGTATCTGGATGGCGCGCGGCTGGGCTACGGCCTGGCTGCGCCGGGAAACGATCTGGATCTGGCCTTCCTCGCGGAGGTGTGCGACGCGTTCTATATTGGCGGCACCAAGCAGGGCGCGCTGTTCGGCGAGGCGCTGGTGATCGTCCGCGACGAGCTGAAGCCCGATTTCCGCTATTTCATCAAGCAGAACGGCGGCATGCTGGCCAAGGGCTGGCTGCTGGGGCTGCAGTTTGACGAGCTGTTCCGGGACGGCCTGTACATGGAGCTGTCCCGGCACGCGGTATCGCTGGCCATGGAGCTCAGACAGGCGCTGACCGAAATGGGCGTTCCCTTTCTGGTGGACAGCCCCAGCAATCAGCAGTTCCCGATTCTGCCCGACGCGCATCTGGCGGTGCTGAAGAAGAAGTATGCGTTCAGCGTCCAGCAGCGGGTGGACGATACGCATACGGCGGTGCGCTTTTGCACCAGCTGGGCGACGAGGCCGGAAGACGTGGCGCAGCTGATCGGCGACCTCCGCGCGCTGTGACGGCAGCATGCGACAAAAATGCAATTCCTCCGCGAAACGTGCGCAGCGGAGGAATTTTTTTGACGATTTTGGATAGGGATTTTATCCACAATTCATCCAATCATCATCAAACAGCCATTGCAATTTCCGGCGCTGGGGATAAAATAGTATTCGATCATCCTGAAGTTTCTGACAATTCCCTATGGAGGTGGATGGTTTGGTTCATGATATGACGACCGGAAGCTCCGCCGGAAAGCTGCTCCGGTTCAGTCTGCCGCTGCTGGTGGGCACGGTCTTCCAGCAGCTGTACAACATGGTCGACAGCATCATCGTCGGCCAGTTCGTCGGCACGACGGCCTTTGCCGCAGTGGGCTCGACGGGATCGATCACATTTTTCGTGCTGGGCATGGTGTTCGGCTCCTGCTCCGGCTTCGCGATTCCCGTCGCTCAGGATTTCGGCGCGGGGGATGAGGCGGGCGTGCGCCGGTGCGTGGCGAACATCATCTACATCGGCGTGGCCTTCAGCGCAGTGATTACGCTGGTGACCTGCGCGTTTACCCGGCAGATTCTCGCGGTGATGGACACGCAGCCCGCCATGATGCAGGACGCCTACGATTATCTGTTCTGGATTTTTGTGGGCATCGGCGCGCAGATGATGTACAACATGCTGGCGGGCATTCTGCGTTCGCTGGGCGACAGCCGCACGCCGCTGATCTTCCTGATTCTCTCCAGCGTACTGAACATCGCGCTGGATATCCTGCTGGTGAAGACCTTTGCCGTGGGCGTGAAGGGCGCGGCGATTGCGACGGTGGTCGCCCAGCTGGTGTCAGGCCTGTGCTGTCTGGCGTTCATCGCGAAGAAGTTCCCGATCCTCCATCTGAGCCGGGAGGATCTGCGTCCCCACGGGCCGACGATGCGCCGGCTGCTGGGCGTGGGACTGCCCATGGGCCTGCAGTTTTCGATCACGGCCATCGGCTCGATCATTCTGCAGCGCTCGGTCAACGGCCTGAGCGCGGACGCGGTCGCGTCGGTTTCCGCAGCGGCCAAGGTGCAGAATCTGGTCGTTTCGCCGATGGACGCCTTCGGCGTGGCCACTGCCACGTTCGCCGGGCAGAATTACGGCGCGGGCAAGATCGACCGGGTGCGCAGGGGCATTCGCCAGGTATATCTGATGCTGCTGGGCTATTCCGTGGTGGGATTCCTGATCAACTGGACGTCGGCGGGCAAAATCGCGCTGCTGTTCATCGACGCAAGCGAGGTGCGCATCATCGCGCAGGTTCAGCAGTTCCTGTTCTTCAACAGCCTGTTCTATCCGGTGCTGGCGCTGATTTACGTGGTGCGCAATGCGCTGCAGGGCGTGGGCTTCTCCAAGGCGGCCATGCTGGCGGGCGCGTTCGAGCTGTTCGCCCGCGCGACGATGGGACTGTTCCTGGTGCCCTGGCTGGGCTTCGATGCGGTCTGCTTTGCAAATCCCTTCGCCTGGACGATGGCGGATGTGATTCTGATTCCGCTGTATGTCGTGCTTTTCAGAAAGCTGGATCAAAGCATGCCCAGGCGAGCGGAGGCGGTGTGAGGATTGCGCGGAGGCCCTTCGGTCTCCGCTTTTTTGGAGGTCTGCAATGGAGCTGCGTCAATATCGTCCTGAAGACTGCGCGGAAATGGAGCAGATGTTCTATGATACCGTGCACGCGGTCAACGCCCGGGATTATTCCGAGGCGGAGCTGAACGCCTGGGCGACGGGACAGGTGGATCAGGCGGCCTGGAATGAATCCTTCCTCGCGCATCGGACGCTGGTCGCCGTGGAGAACGGAACGATCATCGGCTTTGCGGACATGGACGAAACCGGCTATCTGGACCGGCTGTATGTGCACCGGGAGCATCAGGGCCGCGGCGTCGCGACGGCGCTCTGCGACGCGCTGGAGTCGGGTTCCTGCGCCGGGCGCTTTGTCACGCATGCATCCATCGCGGCGAAGCCGTTCTTTGAGCGGCGCGGCTATCGGGTGGTTCGAAAGCAGCGGGTGGAGCGCCATGGAATCAGGCTGACCAACTTCGTCATGAGCAGGGAGCGGTGAGACAGAACAGAAAGCAGCCGTGCATTCAAAGCGAATGCGCGGCTGCTTTTCTGTGGCGGGATTCAGTCCAGCATCTCCAGCTTCACGGAGAAATACAGCTCCTCGTAGCTGCCGGTGAGATTGCCGTTCTTGTCGTAATAGCGGTAAACCTTGAGCTCGATGGAATCGCCCACCTCGCTCTTGTCGATTTCCACGGTCAGATCGGGGAAGGTGTATACGCGTTTGCCGTTGGCCTCGGTGATGATGTCGCCGGCCTGCAGACCTGCATCCTCTGCGGGGCCGCCCTTCTCCACCTCATAGACCTGAACGCCGGCGGGCGGATAGTTCTTCATGGGCTCGTCGGGGCCGTCGACGGCGGCGACGGTCATGCCCATGCGCGGGCGGACAACGACGCCGGTTTCGATGATCTGAGAGATGTAATCCTTGATGGTGTTGATCGGAATGCAGAAGCCGAGGCCTTCGAAGACCACGTCATAGGAATACATGTACTTCAGCGTGGGGATGCCCACCAGCTGTCCCTTTGCGTTGAGCAGCGCGCCGCCGGAGTTGCCCGTGTTTATGGCGGCGTCGGTCTGGATGACGGAGACGCTGCGGGTGAAGTTGTTGGCGTTGGCCTCGCGCTCAAGGCCGGAGACAATGCCGGCGGTGACGGTGCCGAACAGCGTCTCGCTGCCCGAGCCGGGGTTGCCGATGGCGATCACCAGCTCGCCGATCTGCAGCGCGTCGGAATCGCCCATCGGAATCGGAAGCGCGCCTTCGGGCGCAGGCTCGCTGAACATCAGCACGGCGATATCCGTGCCGTCGTCATACCCGAGCAGCTTGCAGTCCATCTCGGTATCGTCGAGCCATTTGATGGTGAATACGTCTCCGCCCTCCACGACGTGGTAGTTGGTCAGAATGTATCCGCCGCTTTCGCAGGACTGAATATAGCAGCCCGAGCCGCCGCCGGTCAGATCGACGGAGGCTTCGCGGGTGGCGGCGTTCCAGGATTCAACGGATACCAGAACCTCCACAACGGAGGGGCGTACGTTGGCGGCGATCTCCGGAATGGGGTTGGAGGCGGAATACACCACATCATAGGTAGCTGTCTCTTCCGCCAGGGCCATGGACGCTGCCAGCGCGAGCACCAGCAGGGCGCAGAGCATGCGCGCGAATCGTACGGACTTTTTCATGATTCAGAGCCTCGTTTCATAATGATGTTCCTATTATACAGGATAACGCTGGAAAAGGTGTGAATAAATTGTGAACCTTACGGAATCTCTGCTCCCGGTTCGGCGGGCTTCGGGCTTCGGGGCTCCGGCGGGGAGCAGGCGGGCAGCGAGAATTCAAAAGCCGTGTCGCCGGGTACGGAATGCACCTGGATCTCCGAGCCGTGCTCCTGGATGATCATCTTGCAGATGGCCAGCCCGAGGCCGGTGCCCATGCCGGAGGTGTGCGCCTTGTCGGCCTTGTAAAAGCGCTCGAAGATGTGGGGAAGATCCTTGGCGGCAATGACCTCGCCGTCGTTCTGAACGGTGAAGAGGACGCTTTTGTCGCTCAGCCGCGTCTTCACCGTCAGCGCGCCGCCGTCCGACATGAACTTCAGCGCGTTGTCCACCAGGTTGGAGAGCACCTGATTGATGCGGTTGCCGTCGCCGCTGACATAGCGCTGCTCCGCATCGAAGTCCACGCGCACTTCGATGTGCTTTTCCTCGATGCGGGGTTCGAAGTTGATCAGAATGCGCCGGATCATCTCATTTGCGTCGAAGGGGGAAATCTGCAGCGGAAATTTGCCGGATTCCAGTCGGGACATGTCCAGCAGATCCCTGACCAGGTCGGTCAGGCGATTGGTCTCGTCGCGCACGATGGCCAGATACTTCGGCATGTCCTGCGGAGCAATGGTACCGTCCAGCATGGCGTCCACATAGCCGCGCATGCAGGTCATCGGCGAGCGCAGCTCGTGGGAGACCGCGGCGACGAAGTTCCGCCGGGAATCCTCCAGCTGGGACAGCTCTCCCGCCATGCGGTTGATGGAGCTGCCCAGGCGCTCCAGCTCGCCGCCGCAGTGCAGCTCCACGCGCCGGGACAGATCGCCCTTGGTGAATTCGCGCACGGCGTTGTCGATCTCCTTGATCGGCCGGATCTGGCTGCGCGCCAGGAAGACGGACAGCAGCGCGCCCAGCAGCAGCGCGGCGACCGCTGCGGGCAGAATCTGGGGGATCAGGTCAATGACGCGCACGCGCAGCGATTCGGTGGAGATGTGCAGAAGCACGGCGCCGACCACATGACCGTCGCTGTATGTCCACGGCACGCCGATGGTCACCATCTGATCGCCCAGCTCGGGAAACAGTCCCGTCACGCGAATCTCCCGACCGCTCTGAATCACCTGAAGCTGCTCCTGAACCTTCTCGGAGACGATGCTCTCCGACGTGTTCCAGCTGCTGTCCAGCACCTGCGCGATGCCGGAATTGTAGCTGACGATCCAGATGTCGGCATTGTAGAGCTCGTGGATCTTGGCGATCTTGCGGCGGATGACATACTGCATGGTGACGTTGTCGCGCACAAAGCTCAGTTGATTGAGATTCTTCATGTAGTCGGCGATTTCGTAGGCCTGCAGGCGCACCTCGCCTTCGTAGCTCTCCTGCCGCACCTGCTGAAGGGAGGTGGACATGATGCCGGTGAACAGCAGCACCGTGACCAGCATCGCCGCCATCATGGCGCTGAAGGTGCGCCAGAACAGTCCGCCGCGCATGGATTATTTCACCTCAAATTTGTAGCCGACGCCCCAGACGGTCTTGATCATCCAGCCCAGCTGTTCGCCCTCGGTCAGCTTTTCGCGAAGGCGCTTGACGTGCACGTCCACCGTGCGGGAATCGCCGAAATAGTCGTAGCCCCAGACCTGCTCCAGCAGCTGCTCCCGGGTGAACACCATGCCGGGATGGCTGGCCAGGAAGTACAAAAGCTCCAGTTCCTTGGGCGGCAGCTCCAGCTCCTTGCCCAGATAGGTCACGGTGTAGTGGCTGATGTTGATGGTAAGTCCCGGGAACACCAGCTCCTTGGCCGGTGTTTCTGCGGTCTGGAATCGGCGCAGCACGGCCTTGATGCGCGCCACCAGCTCCTTGGTGTCGAAGGGCTTCACCATATAATCGTCCGCGCCCAGTTCGAGACCGAGCACCTTGTCGAAGGTCTCGTCCTTCGCCGTGAGCATGATGATCGGGATGTTCGAAACCTTTCGCACCTCGCGGCAGACCTGCCAGCCGTCCATGCCCGGAAGCATCAGATCCAGCAGGATCAGATTTGGCGGCGTGGCCTTGAACATCTTGACCGCTTCGTCGCCGCGGTCGGCCATCATCACCTCGAAGCCTTCCTTCTCCAGATACAGGTTGACGAGCTGGCGAATATTCGGATCGTCGTCCACCAGCAGAATTTTTGTCTTCATCACCGATTCCTCCCTTCCCCAAGCATACAGTTCCTCTGTGAACCGCGAATGAACAAACTGTGTCCAACCGCAATTTAACCGAACCCAGACTTTGAGCCGCCGTCCGGCTCAAAGTCGCCGCTTCGCACAAACGATCCCATCGAAACGCAACCCAGAATCCTGCGCAGCCACCATGGCTGCGCAGGATTCGCCAGATCAACGCGGCAGCAAGTGGCCGCGCGCCTAGCGCAGGGTGACGATGGTTACGCCGTCTTCGCCTTCGCCGTAGCGTCCCAGGCGGAATTCCTTCACGGCGGGATGCGCGCGCAGCTGCTTGTGAATGCCCGCGCGCAGTACGCCCGTGCCCTTGCCGTGAATGATGCTGACCTCGCGCAGACGGTTCAGAATCGCGCCGTCCAGGAAGGTCTCCACATTCATCTGGGCCTCCTCCAGATTCAAGCCGCGCACGTCGCACTCCATCTCCACGGGGCGCATCGCGACGCTGACCTTTGTGCCGCTCTTGGGCTTCTTCTCCTTTTCGGGCTTTGCGCGGCGCATCTTCTGGATGTTCGACTTCAGCTTCAAAGCGCCTGCCTGCACCGTGCATTCTCCGCGATTGTCCGGCGCGGTCAGTACGGTGGCGACGGCGTTCAGATCCAGCAGCAGCACCGTATCGCCGGGCTTCAGATCCTTCGGGACCTCCTCGGTCTCAGGCTTTGCCGCCGCGATCTTCTCGGAATTGGCGTCGATGGAATCCTGAAGTTTCGCGCGCATGGCGTGAAGCTCGTGCTCCTTCAGATCGCCGCTGCGATGCTTCTTCAGCTCGGAGATCAGCTGCTCGGATTCGCGCTGGGCGCGCTTGAGCACCTGACGCGCTTCCTCCTTCGCCTTCTTCAGCTCGGTTTCGCGGCGGGACTCCAGCTCGCGCTGCAGCTTTTCCGCCTCGTCGCGCAGCTTCTGCGTCTCGCGATGCGCCTGCTCGGCCAGCGCGCGCTCCTTTTCCGCGATCTGACGGTGATACTCCGCGTTGGCAATGACGTCCTCGAACCGCACCTGATCGTGGCTCAGGCGTTCGCCGGCGTCCTTGATGAGGAATTCCGGCAGCCCCAGCTTTCGGGAGATTTCAAAAGCGTTCGACTTGCCCGGCACGCCGATGGACAGACGGTAGGTGGGCCGCAGCGTCTCCACGTCGAACTCCACGGAGGCGTTCTCCACGCCCTTGGTGCTCAGCGCAAAGGCCTTCAGCTCGCTGTAATGGGTGGTTGCCAGCGTGGTGACGTGCTGCTTGAGCAGGTGCTCCAGAATGGACATGGCCAGCGCCGCGCCCTCGGTGGGGTCGGTGCCCGCGCCCAGCTCGTCGAACAGCACCAGCGAGCGCTCCGTCACGTTCTCCAGAATCTGCACGATGTTGGTCATGTGGGACGAGAACGTGGAAAGCGACTGCTCAATGGACTGCTCGTCGCCGATGTCCGCGAACACCTCGTCAAAAATGGCCAGCTCCGAGCCGAAGGCTGCGGGGATCTGCATGCCCGACTGCGCCATCAGCGAAAGCAGACCGACGGTTTTCAGCGTCACCGTCTTGCCGCCGGTGTTCGGGCCGGTCACCACCAGCGTGGTGAAATCTCCGCCCATCCAGAGATTGGAGGGCACCACCTTCTGAGGATCGATCAGCGGGTGCCGGGCGCGCATCAGGTTGATGCGGCCCTCCGTGTTGAGCTTCGGCGGCACGGCGTGCATGCTGCGGCCCAGCGCCGCGCGGGCAAAGATCATGTCCACCGTCGCGAGGATCTCCAGATTGCTGGCGTACATCGGCGCGTCCGGCGCGATCCGTGCGGAGAAATCGGCCAGGATGCGCTCGATTTCATTGTGCTCCTTCAGCGTCCATTGTTTGAGCTCGTTGCCCGCCTCCACCACGGCCATGGGTTCGATGAACAGCGTCGATCCGGAGCCGGACTGGTCGTGCACGATGCCGGGCACGAACTGACGGCACTCCGATTTCACCGGCACCACGTATCGGCCGTTGCGCACGGTGATGATCGCGTCCATCAGGTACTTCTGCATGGTGGACGAGCGGATGATGCCGTTGAGCTTGTCGCGCACGCGGTCGTTGAGCACGCGCATCTGGCGGCGGATGTTGTAGAGCTCGGGGCTGGCGTGGTCGGAGATCTCGTCCTCGGAGAGAATGGCGTTGAAGATATCCTCCTCCAGCATGCGGTTGACGGACAGGCGGGAACCCATCTCGGTCAGCAGCGGCGTGTCCTCGCGGTCGGTGACCAGCGCGCTGCGCACCACTCGCGAAGCTTTCAGCGCGTCGGCAACCGCCAGCAGCGCCTTGGGCGAGAGCGTCGAACCCACATGGGCCAGCTTCAGGTATTCGCGCACATCGGCAAACCATGCCATGGGATTGGAGCCGACATAGGCCAGCACCGTAGAGGCTTCCTCGGTCTCCGACTGAAGGCGGCGCACCTCGTCGGGATCGCTGGAGGGAACCAGCGCGCGGCAGCGCTCGCGTCCCATGTCGGTCACGGCCAGCGCGGCCATCATTTCACGGATTTTCGGGAATTCCAGTACCCGTAGATTTCTTTCATTCATATCATTCTGCTCCCCGGAAGTAATGTCCGGTCGTGGTGTTCATGCGTTCATATTCCGGCCAGGCGGCGTCGGCGCGGAAGTCCTCGCCGCGGGCGGCGAGACCATACAGCCGAAGCGCGTCCGGCAGATCGGAGGGATCGTCCATCAGCAGCCGCCAGCCGTCGGCCTGCGGGAGCTTTTTTACGCGCCTGAGCAGCATCAGCGGCACCGAATTCATCACCTTGACAATGCAGCCCTCGTCCGTCGCCATTCGCCGCAGAGGGAAGGCTGCGCCGGTGCGATCGGTGAGCGCGCGGGCGTTCACGCGATCTTCGGCGGCGCAATGATCGCACCGGCGGCAGTCGGCGTGAAGTCCCTTCAGAGCGTGTATCGCGCGATAGGGGCAGTGGCGCAGGTGCATCAGCGGCAGCCTGCCGTGCACGATCAGCTCCCGGCGGCCGCGCAGCGCGCTGATCTGGCCTGCGTTCAGTTCCACGCTGGGCGTGTATCCGTCGCAGCCCCAGATTTGCAGCTGTTCCAGCGCGTATTCATTGGCTGGATTCAGCGCATAGTCGGCGAATTTTTCACAGGGCCAGTCAAAATCAAACTGCCCGATATTGCTGATATAGACGCGATCCATTCTGTCCCCCTGCGCAATCGCCCATGCGTGCAGCGCCTCCAGCGACCGCTGAGGCAGCACCGCGGGCAGGGCGAGAGAGAACTTCTCCGGCAGAGCCCCGGCGGCGGTCTCCAACGCGGAGGGCCGCACATCCTCCGGCGCGAAGATTGCGCCGTCCGCGCCGAGCTCAATGGCCCGGCGGAGAAGATCTGCGTCGCCGCTTTGCACTCGAACGGCGGGCACGGCGGGGGAGTCATGCGGAACAATCGCGGCCTTCGGCGCGGGATGAAGGACGATAGGCTTGGGCAGGCGAGCGCGTGTGAACTTATCCAGCGCGTCCCGGCGCAGCGCGTTCAGCGCGGATACGGGCCAGAAGGCGTTCTCATCCACGTTCAGCGCAATCCGGTCGAATCGATAGGGCGTGCCGCCGGTCTTGCGCAGCTGCGCTTCGATGCGGGCGGCGTCCGCGCCCTTTGTCTTGGCGGGCGAAACGACGTCCCCCTGAACGGAGACGGAGCGAACGCTGTCCGAGACGGTCAGCCCGGCAGGCTCGCCCACGCGAAGCGACAGGCTTGCGGTCAGCGGGAGGATCCGGCGTTCGCCGGAATAGCTCTCCCGGGCGGAGCGCATCTGTCTTTCAGAAACCAGGCGGATCAACCGGTCGCCGGGCTTCGCTTCGGGACAGGGAGCTTCCTGAGACCTTTGGCCGGTCAGGCGGACAGGACGATCCTCCCCGTCGCCGCGCAGCACCAGCGTGTCGGCGGGATCGACAGCGGCGTCTAGGCGGACGAATCCCTTTCGGGCGCAGCGCCCCACGGGCACGCCCAGATGGTTCGGCCGCTCCGCATACATCAGCGACGTATCCTCCGCGCCGGGGACATAGCCCCTTGTGAAGCCGCCGCGGTTGAACATCTGCTTCAGCGGCTCCTCGTCCTGCGGCTGGTCGGGATGATCGATGGCGCTTCGATAGGCGGCGGTCACTGCGGCCACGTATTCCGGACGCTTCAGCCGCCCCTCGACCTTGAAGCTGTCCACGCCGGCGTCCCGCAGCGCGGTCAGACCGTTCAGACTGCACAGATCCCGCGTGGAGAGCAGATAACCCTCGCGGCCGTCCATGCGGTAGCGCAGCCGGCAGGGCTGGGCGCAGCGTCCGCGGTTGCCGCTCCGACCGCCCACCAGGCTGGAAAACAGGCACTGCCCCGAACAGGCAACGCACAGCGCGCCATGGACAAACACCTCGAGCTCCGCGCCCAGTCCGGCGCATTCGCGAATGCTCTCCAGATCCATTTCGCGAGCCAGCACCACCCGGGAAAAGCCCTCCCGGGCCAGAAATTCCACGCCAGCGCGATTGTGGACGGCCATCTGGGTGCTGGCATGCAGTGGGAGCTCCGGCGCGATTCCACGCACGATGCGCGCAACGCCAAAGTCCTGCACCAGCACTGCGTCCGCGCCGGCTTCCGCAATCAGGCGCACGGAATCCTCCAGCGCGGGAAGCTCGTCCTGGCGCACCATGGTGTTCAGCGTCACGTACACCTTCGTATCCCGGGCGTGGCAATAGGCGATGGCTTCGGCCAGGCTGTCGCCGCCGAAGTTGTCCGCGCTCTGGCGGGCGTTGAATCCTCCGGCGCCCAGATAGACGGCGTCCGCACCGTTTTGCACCGCGGCGATCAGTGCCTCGCGTCCGCCGGCGGGCGCGAGAAGTTCCGGTTTATGCTTCATGCGTCCTCTTTTCCAGCGCTTCGTGAAGCTGCTCGATTTCCTTGCGCAGACGGCGGATCTCGTCGCGGGATTTCATCATGTCGTCGACGGCGTTCACGGCGGTCAGCACGGCCAGCTGCGCCGGCGGCAGATGGGTGGTCAGCGCCAGCTCGCTCATTTTGCGGTCCACATAGGCGGCTACGCGCTGGACGTGATCCTCCGGATCGTAGCCGGCGATGTTGTAGTCCTTGCCGGCGATTCTGACGGTGGTTCTGATTTTTTCCATAAGGCTTACCTTCCGATTCAGAGAAAATCCATTCCGATTATATCATATGGAGGGATTGCGTTCAAGGGAGATTGCTCCCGGAGACACAAAATTCCCCGCCCCTGCATACGATATGCGTGGGAGGGGATGGCATGGGCAGATTCTGCTGGCCGCGCAGCGGCAACCGTACAATGCGCGCCGTCGGCATTGCGCTGATGGCGGCGGGACTGGCGCTGATCTTGCTGAGCGTGCCCAGCTGGCTGTGGGCGACGGTGCTGGGCGTCGTACTCATCAGCGTGGGCTTCCTGATCTGGCGCTTCGCATGAGTCAGGGGACGCAAAAAAACCGACAAACAGGAACGTGCTATCCGACCGCATTCGATCGGAGCGACGCCTTTTTGCCGGTATTTTTGCGTTTCAGCCGAGCCGTGTCTGCAATTACAGAGCGCGCTCAACCTTGTTGCTGCGCAGGCAGCGGGTGCACACGGACATGCGCTTCGGAGCGCCATTCACGACCACGCGAACCTTCTGCGTGTTCGGAGCCCAGGTGCGGCGCGTCTTGCGGTTGGAGTGGCTGACGTTGTTGCCGTACACGATGCCCTTGCCGCAAACCTCACAAAACTTTCCCATACTCTATCACACCTCCTTCAAGGGTATGTCACAACAAACAACGGAATTATACCACCTTCCGGGCCAAAACGCAAGAGTGCTGCATGTAAAAGTTCTGAAATTTGGTCAAAAAAGTTCGTGGATGTAAAAAACGGGCGATTTTCATAGGGAAATTCCGGGGATTTCTCGGTTTTTGCTTGCATAATCCTGTAAAAAACGCTATACTGTTGATGAGAAGTCTCTCGCTTGCACGGATCCTTTCAATAAGGAGGTTATTATATGGACTGCAAATTCAATACGGAACTGGGCCTCGTAAGCGTCAGCGATGAAGTGCTGGTACGCGTTGCGGGTTACGCCGCGCTGGATTGCTACGGCATCGTCGGCATGGCGTCGAAGCGTTCGACGGACGGCATTGTGCAGCTCATGGGTCGGGAAAACCTCGGCCGCGGCGTCAAGATTCGCACGTCCGGCGACAAGGTGGACATCGATCTGTTTATCATCGTGGAATACGGCATTTCGATCAGCGCCGTTGCGGCTGCGATTATCGAGACTGTGAAGTACAAGGTGGAACACCTCACCGGCATTTCCGTCGGTCGCGTCAATGTCTGCGTGGAGGATATCCGCGTCTGAACGCCCTGCGGCGGCGAAAGCGCACGCGCGCAGCGGCAGCGCAAGGTGCGCGTGCTTTTCGTGCCCGGAAGCATCAGAACCCGCGCCGGCTTACGGATTTGGCGGGAAATGGGAGGAAGAGCATATGGTTAACAAGATCGACGGCATGACGCTCAAGGAGATGTTCGCATCAGGCGCAGCCCTTTTGACGCAGAACCGCGAGAGCGTGGATGCGCTGAACGTTTTCCCGGTGCCCGACGGCGACACCGGTACGAATATGACGCAGACCATCAATTCTGCGATCAGGGAAATGAACGCCAAGCCCTATACCAGCGTCGCCGATGTGGCGGACGCGGTGGCCCGCGGCGCGCTGAAGGGCGCGCGCGGCAATTCGGGCGTCATCCTCAGCCAGATTCTGCGAGGCTTCGCCCGCGCGCTGGTGGGCCACGAGGAGATCGACAGCGCGCTGCTGGCGCAGATGATCCGCGAGGGCGCGAACACCGCCTACAAGGCCGTGATGAAGCCCAAGGAAGGCACCATTCTGACCGTTATCCGCGTCATTGCCGAGGATACGGTGAAAATCGCCGGCCAGTACGACGATGTGTCGGCGCTGTTCAAGACGATTCTGACCTCCGGCGACGCCATTCTGCGCAAGACGCCGGACATGCTGCCGGTGCTCAAGCAGGCGGGCGTGGTGGACAGCGGCGGCATGGGCCTGATGGTGGTCTTCCGCGGCATGTACGCCGCGCTGGCGGGAGAGCCCGTGGACGCCGGCGTCGAGGAGAAGAAGACGGAAGCCAGTCTGCCGGGCGAGTTTGTGGACGAGCATGCCTCGCTGCGGGTGGAGGACATCCAGTTCGGCTATTGCACCGAGTTTATCGTGTCCCATCCGCGGCCGGATATGAAGGAGAGCGAGGTCGTGCGCCTGCGCAAGCGCCTGGAGCGCATCGGCGACTGCGTGCTGGTCATCTCCGACCTGTCGGTGGTGAAGGTGCACGTGCACACCAATGAGCCGGGCAAGGCCATTCAGTATGCGCTGGAGCTGGGCGAGCTGGACGCCATCAAGATCGACAACATGTTCGAGGAGGCTCGCGAGCGCGAAGCCAGGCAGGCGGAGGCTGAGGCAGCCAAGAAGGCCGAGATGAAGGAGTACGGCATCGTGGCCGTGGCGCTGGGCGAGGGCCTTGCGAACATCTTCCGCGACCTGAACGTCGACCAGATCGTCGACGGCGGACAGACCATGAATCCCAGCATTCAGGATCTGGCCGAGGCAGCGGACGCCACCAATGCGCGAAACGTCATCATTCTGCCCAACAACACCAACATCATCCTCGCGGCCCAGCAGGCCAGCGAGCTGACGGACAAGAACGTGGTCGTGCTGCAGACGAAATCGGTGCCGATGGGCATCTCTGCGGCGCTGGCATTCAATCCGGAGGCCGGCGTGGAGGAGAATACTGCGGCGATGTCCGAGGCTGCGAACAATGTGCATACCGCTTCGGTGACCTACGCCGTGCGCGATACCAACTATGACAGCCGCGAGATCCATTCCGGCGACATCATGGGCATGCTGGACAACAAGCTGGAGATTCTCGGACACAATGCCGAGGAAGTGGCTGCGGAGTGTACGGAGCGGATGGTCAACGAGGATTCCTCGCTGATTACCGTGTATTACGGCAGCGACGTGACCGAGGAACAGGCACGGGCGCTGGGCGATGTGCTCGAGGAGAAGTATCCCGATTGCGACGTGGAGGTGCAGAACGGCGGTCAGCCGCTGTACTACTACCTGGTCGCGGTGGAATGATCGGTTTGAAATTTGAAGCGGACAAGTCCGGCAGCAATGCCGGATTTGTCGTATTACGGAGGGGAATATGGAGCCGACGCTTTCATCCATTCGCGGAATCGGCCCGGCGCGGCTGAAGGCGCTGAACGAGGCGGGGATCTTCACGGTTCGGGATCTGGCGATGTTTCTGCCCAGGGAATATCGGGATCTGTCCCGGACCACGCCCCTCGGCGCGCTGCAGGCGGGCGTGCCCACGGCGGTGCGCGTGCGCGTCACGGGCGAGGTGCGCGAGCAGCGGGCAAAGAAGCTGCTGATCACGAAGGTGTTCGTCACGGACGGCAGCGACGTTGTGGCCGCGGTGTGGTACAATCAGCCATGGCTGAAAAATCAGCTGGTCAAGGGCCGCGAGCTGCTGCTGTATGGCAAGGCGGAGTGGAAGAAAGGCGTGCTGCACCTGGTCAGCCCCACCATTGAGCAGAACGACGGCCTGGTGCCGGTCTATCGGGCCATTCCGGGCGTGCCCGCGAAGGCCATGCGCGCCACGGTCGAGGCGGCGCTGGATGCCTGCGACGGAAGCTGGCCGGAGGATCTGCCGGAGTCCATTCGCCGCCGGTACGATCTCTGCGAGCGGAACTTCGCGCTGCGCAACGCCCACTTTCCAACGGGACAGGAGGCGCTCGCAGCGGCGCGAAAACGGCTGGCGTTTGAGGAACTGCTGCTGTATCAGACCGCGCTCTCCCTGTTTCGCAATACGGGAAGGGAGGGCGTTCAGTTCCATTTTGAAGATGATGCGCTGGAGGAATTCTGGGATCGGCTACCCTTTGCGCCCACGAACGCGCAGCGGCGCGTGATGCGGGAGGTGGCGGACGATCTGAGATCCCGCCGGGCCATGGCGCGGATGGTGCAGGGCGACGTGGGCAGCGGAAAGACCGCCATCGCCTTCGCGGCCATCGCACTGGCGCACCGGTGCGGCTATCAGGCTGCGCTGATGGCGCCGACCGAGGTTTTGGCCCGGCAGCACTATGACGGCGCAAAGGAAATTCTGGAACCGCTGGGCTGCCGGGTGGGGCTGCTGACCGGCAGCCTCACGCCCAAACAGCATCGCATCGCGCACGAAGCCATCCGGGAGGGGGCGTGGGACGCGATTATCGGCACGCACGCGCTGATTACGGAAGGCGTGGAGTATCGGAATCTCGGACTGGTGGTCACCGACGAGCAGCACCGCTTCGGCGTGCGCCAGCGCACCCAGCTGGGCGAGAAGGGCGATGCGCCCAATGTTCTGGTCATGTCGGCGACGCCGATTCCGAGGACGCTTTCGCTGATCCTCTACGGCGATCTGGATATTTCCATCGTGGACGAGCTGCCGCCGGGGCGAAAGCCGGTGGCCACGCGCATCGTGCCCGAATCAAAGCGGGAAGGACTGTACGGTTTTCTGCGCGAGGAGGTGCGCAAGGGGCGGCAGGTCTACGTGGTCTGTCCGCTGGTGGAGGAGTCCGAGGCGGTGGAAGCGCTGCCCGCCGAGCAGGTGTATGAGGATCTTCGCACGATCCATCTGCCGGATCTGCGCGTCGAACTGGTGCACGGGCGCATGAAGCCCAGGGACAAGGACGCGGTGCTGGAAAAGTTCCGCGCGGGCGAAGCGGACGTGCTGGTGTCGACGACGGTCATCGAGGTGGGCGTGAATGTGCCGAACGCCACGATCATGGTGATCGAAAACGCGGAGCGCTTTGGCCTTGCGCAGCTGCACCAGCTGCGAGGCCGCGTGGGGCGCGGCGCGCACGAATCCTGGTGCTTCCTGATGGCGGAGCCAAACGAACGGCTGCGGTTCCTGACCTCCACCAACGACGGTTTTCGCGTGGCGCAGAAAGACATGGAATTGCGCGGACCGGGAGAGCTGTTCGGCACGCGGCAGTCCGGAGCCATCGCCGAGGGAATCGGTCAGATGGGTTCCGACGCGGAGATGCTGAAGCAGACGCATGATTTGGCCCGTGAACTGCTGGCCGATCCGGAAAGCGAGGACGCGCGCGCGGTGATTGCGCTGGCGCAGGCGCGCTTCGCCGACCGGCTGGACGGAATCGCGGTCAATTAGCGCGTGGCGATGAAGGGGGAAAAGGCGTGAGAGCGGGTCTGGTATCCATTTCATTCCGGGCGCTGCCGTGGGAGAAAGTGCTGGCGCTGGCGGAGCAATGCGGTCTGGAAGGGATCGAGTGGGGCGGCGACGTGCACGTTCCCTGTGGAGATCTGGAGCGCGCGCGGGAGGTGGGAAAGGCCACGCGGGCGCGCGGGCTGGAGTGCGTCTGCTACGGCTCCTACTGCCGTTTGACGGACGGGGAATCCTCGGACGGACAGCTGCGGAAGCTGGTTCAGACGGCGCGCGCGCTGGGCGCGCCGCTGATCCGCGTCTGGGCCGGCGATCGGGCGAGCGCCGATGCGGCGCGGGCGGATCGCGACAGGATTGTAAACAACGCCCGTCGGCTGGCGGATATTGCAGAGGAGTATGGAATCGATCTGGCGTTTGAATATCACGGAGGCACGCTGACGGACGACGCGGGCTCCGCGCGGCGGCTGCTGGAGGAAATCGACCGAAAAAACGTGGGCTGTCTGTGGCAGCCTCCGGTGGGCATGAGCGCTCAGGATTGCTGCGCGAGTATCCGCGAGGTGGGGAAATATGTGCGCAATGTGCATGTATTCAGCTGGAGTCCGGCGCCGGTGGAGCGTTTCCCGCTGGCGGCGGGCGAGGAAAAGTGGCGCGGCTGTCTGAGAGAGCTGGCGGAGCTGACGGAGGATCGGTGGCTGTTGCTGGAGTTTGTGCGCGGCGACGCGCCGGAGCAGCTTGCAGAGGATGCGGAAACGCTGAAGCGATGGATCGCGGGAGGATGGGATCGATGAAAGCGGCTTTTTTGGGCACTGTGCCGGAGACGTTTGACAGGGTGTACGGCCCGCGGCAGCGCGCGATGCTGGAGGAGCGGGTAACGCTGCTGGACGGTGTGTTTGATTCGGCGGAGGCGGAGGCGCTTCGGGAGGCGGAGGTCATCTTTTCCACCTGGGGCATGCCCGCCTGCACGGAGGCGGAAATCCGCCGGTTTTTGCCAAAGGTGAAGCTGCTGTTCTATGCGGCGGGCAGCGTGCAGGCGTTTGCAAGGCCGTTTTTGCGCGCGGGCGTGCGCGTGTTCAGCGCATGGAAGGCAAATGCCGTGCCGGTGGCGGAGTTTGCATATTCGCAGATTCTGCTGTCGCTGAAGGGGTATTTTCGCGCAAACTCCGCCGTGGAGCCCGATCGTGAAAGGGCGCATGCGATCCAGACGCGTTATCCGGGCGGATACGAGGCGCGGGTCGGACTGCTGGGTTGCGGCGCGATCGGCAGCCGCGTGGCGATGAAGCTGCGGGAAAACGACGTGGAGGTGCTGGCGTTCGATCCCTATCTCAGCGATGTGCGCGCGGCGGAGCTGGGCGTGCGTCGGGCCGCGCTGGATGAAGTGTTTGCACAGTGCGACGTGGTCTCCAACCATCTGGCAAATCTCCCGGCTACGGTGGGCATCATTCGCCGGGAGCATCTTTTGTCCATGAAGCCGTATTCCACGCTGATCAATACCGGACGCGGCGCGCAGCTTTCCGAGGCGGATCTGCGGGACATGCTGACGGCCGATCCGACCCGCACGGCTCTGATCGACGTGCTGGCGGACGAGGCCCATGCCCAGGACAGCGTCCTGAACGGATTGCCCAACTGCCTGATGACGCCCCACATCGCAGGCTCGACGGGCCTGGAGGTGCGCCGCATGGCGGATTACATGATCCGCGCCTTCGACTGTGTTCAGGCCGGTCTGCCGTGCGGCGACGAGGTGACGGAGACCATGCTGGAGACGATGGCCTGAGCATGGCATTGCGAAAATCATTCAAAATGATGAAGCGTTCGACGCATTTTGCGTCGGGCGCTTCATCATTTTGACAGTAGACATTTTCCAGCGTAAAAAACGAACCCGGGCGCAAAATAGGTGCAGACTGAAACGGGAGGTGAGACGAGTGAGCAAGAAGAGCAGGCCCGAGCTGGAGAACATGAAGCTCGAAGTCGCGCGCGAGTTCGGCATCAATATGAACCGCGGCTACAACGGCGACGTTCCCGCGAAGGACAACGGCCGCGTCGGCGGACAGATGGTCAAGAAGATGATCGAAGACTATCAGCGTCAGCACAGCCAGGCCCCCATGCAGTAAGCATTCCCCGCGATCGACGCTTTGAAATTTGAAAGGAGCATGAAAAATATGGCATCGAAGAATTCCAATCAGATCAATGTGCCCGAGGCCCGTCAGGCGATGTACAACATGAAGCACGAGGTTGCCAACGAGCTGGGCATCACCCTGAACCAGGGCTACAACGGCAACATGACCAGCAAGGACGCCGGCCACATTGGCGGCAACATGGTCAAGAAGATGATCGAGGCGCAGGAGCGCCAGATGGGCGGCCAGACGCAGAACCAGCCCCGCTACTGATTGAGCAAAACCGCCGGAACGCGCGCAGGCGCGCTCCGGCGGTTTTTGTGTGATTGAACCCTTCGATGAAAATCCGAGCACTTGCATCGGGAAAAAGGAAGACTGGGGGAAAGCGGATCATCCCACGTTTTCCGCTGGTTGCGCCTTTGGGAAGGACAGCGCGGCACGACCGGTTTCACAGGCGGCTTTGATCGTGTTATCCATTGCGGATGCGCAGCAGGTCGCCGGGGGAGACGGGCTGATCGCAGTCCATTTCATAGATCTCCGACGGCCTTGCGGCGGCGGATTCGCGGACGCCGCTGTCAGAGCAGATGTTTTCTGCGATGAATGAAAGCCCGAGACTGTCGGGCGAAAGGATCTCCACGCGATCGCCCTCTGTGATTTTGTTGCGGGCTTCGAAGCGGATGCGCCCGCTGCCGGACGCTTCGCGCACGACGCCCACGAAGGTGCAGTCCTGAAGATAGGCGCCCTCGTCCGGTGCATGGTGCTTCAGCTCGCCGAAGTAGAATCCGCTGGAATAGGGGCGATGGCTGGCGGCGTTCAGCTCGCGCTGAAGCATGGCGGTGTGCTCCGGCGAAGCGGAACCGCTGAGAATCGCATCGATCCGCTTGCGGTAGGCGTTGGTTGCGGTGGCGACGTAGTAGGGCGACTTCATGCGCCCCTCGATCTTGAACGAGACCACGCCCGCATCCATGATCTGATCCAGGAACGACAGGCAGTTCAGATCCAGCGAGCTGAGGATGGTCATGCCCCGATCATCCTCTTCCACCGGGAAGAATTGTCCGGGGCGCTTTTCCTCCATCAGATGATACGTCCAGCGGCAGGACTGGGCGCACGCGCCGCGGTTGGCGCTGCGCCCGGAGAGGTAGGCGCTGATCATGCACCGGCCGGAGTAGGACATGCACATCGCGCCGTGCACAAAGGCCTCCAGTTCAAGCGAAGCGGGCACTTTCGCGCGCAGCGCGGCGATCTCCTCCAGCGACATCTCGCGGCCCAGCACCACGCGCGTCGCGCCCAGGTCGGCGTAGACGCTGGCGGCGGCGTAGTTCAGACAGTTGGCCTGCGTGCTGACGTGAACGTTCAGATCCGGGGCGGCCCGGCGGATGGCGGAGATCGCGCCGAGATCGGAGACGATGACCGCATCCGCCCCCAGCGCCTTCAGGGCCTGCGCATAGTCGCCGATTCCGTCGATTTCGGCGTTGGTGGCGAAGGCGTTGACGGTGACGTACAGTTTCTTACCGGCGGCGTGAACGGTCTGCGCGGCGTCGGCGAGACCGTCCATGGAGAACCCCACCGCACCGGCGCGCAGCTGCAGTCTCGGGCCGCCGACATAGACTGCGTCCGCGCCGAAGCGCAGGGCGGTCGTCAGCCGTTCCGGATCGCCTGCAGGGGCGAGAAGCTCAAACGAAGGCATTGCGCACACTCCTTTCGTGCTGAAAAACGGCGGCGCATGGTCATGCGCCGCCGGCGAAAAACGGGTCAGTCCTCGTCGTCCTCGGGGAGATACTCGGTGTCGTCCCAATCCTCCGGGCGAAGGCCGATGTTGGTTTCGGCGCCCTCGATCTTGATGTTCAGGTACTTTTCACACAGCGCGTTGGAATAGGAGGCGATGATCAGCCGGTTGAAGATGGGCACATACACCAGATACAGCAGCGACACGATCAGCAGCGCGTACAGCTGGGTGTCGGGGAAGAACCAGCACACCGCGAAGGTGAGCGCCGGAACGATCCAGGTCAGCAGCTTGATGCCGATGGCCAGCGGGAGCTTCGCCATGGTGAGCAGCACCGCGTTGCGGATCAGATTGATGAAGCTGAGCTCATAGGTGACCATCAGCGTATAGATGATCATTTCGCTGAGCTTCCAGACGACGAACACGAGGACAACCAGACACAGCGGGATGAGATAGAAGAAGGACTGCGCGGCGAGCTGTCCGTAGAATACCCAGCCCACATAGACCACCAGGGGCATCAGCCCGCTGATGATGGATACCGGCAGCGCCTGCTTCCAGTTGGCCTTCACCGCGTCCCAGAAATCGCTCCAGACGAAGCTGTGCTGATCGCGGGCCCAGTTGCGCAGGACGAAGGTTGCGCCTGCAGTGAACGGGCCGGTGATGGCGATGCAGGGCACGAGTCCCAGCAGGAAGGTCGTGAAGTAGCTGGAAATGTTCTCGGCGGTGAGCACAGTGTCCGCCGAAAACAGCAGCGAGACGTGCATGAGCCCCCAGACAAACGTCGGCAGCCAGAAGATCATGTACAGCAGGTTGACGCCGAACATGCTGCCCCAGCGCACCTTGAACACTGCGCCAAACAGCTGAATCCGGTTCTGCGGCATATCCGAAACGGTATAATCGCCCTTGCCGGCCTTGCCGTAATAGTAGTTGTTCATCAGGTTTCCGAAGAACGACATAGAAGAATGACACCACCTTGTCCCAAGAGTTCTGTATACCCAGTAGTATATCATGTTGGGAGGGCGTTTTGCAAGCCCTGCCGCACAGTTTCTTTCCTGTGAATTTTGCGGTAATGTGGACAAAAATGTTGCAATTTTGACGGGAATGAGGTATAATAATTCTTCAAAGGGGATTTTTCTCTACTTTTTGCGGAGGCGAACAGAAATGCGGCCCACTAAGATGACGGTTTCACTCCAGACCCTCGTTGGCAACGCGAAGGCGCTGCGGGCTCGGGTGCCGGAGAACGTGAAGATGCTCTGCGTGGTCAAGGCGGACGCTTATGGCCATGGCGCGCTGCCCTTTGCGCTGGAACTGGAGCGGCTGGGTCTGGCGGATGCGTTCGCGGTGGCCATGGTCGAGGAGGCGCGCGCGCTCCGGGAGGGCGGCGTGCGCGGCATGATCGTCATCCTCGGCGGCGGCTGCGAGGAATCCTTGCGGGAAGCGGTTCGGGTCAACGCCTCCCAGGCGGTCTATACGCCCGAGGCGCTGGATGTGCTGGAGGACGAGGCGGTTCGCCTGGGCGTTCCGGCGAAGGCGCATCTGAAGATCGATTCCGGCATGTCGCGCATCGGCGTGCGCCGGATGGAGGAGCTGGACGCGCTGCTGAACAGGTGGCGCGCATGCCCGCATGTGGAGATGGAGGGGTGCTTTACCCACTTCTGCGCGGCGGACAGCGAGCCGGATTTTACCGAACAGCAGGATCGGGTGTTCTGCGCAATGCTCGATCGCATTCATGCCGCGGGTTACCGCCCCGTTGCGCACGCGGCGGCGTCCACCGCAATGCTGAATCCGCGCTATCAGCACGACATGGTGCGCGCGGGCATCGGCCTCTACGGCAGCTGCATGCCGGAGATGGATGGGGAGATTCGGCATGCGCAGACGCTTTCGACGCGCCCGATCCGCATCGAGCGGATTCAGGCGGGGGATACTGTCGGATATGGAAGAACCTACCGCGCGGAGCGGGAGACGACGGTCATGACGCTGCCCATCGGATATGGCGACGGCTATCCGCGCATCCTGAGCAACCGCGCGCATGTGCTGGTGCATGGCCGGCGCGCGCCGATCATCGGTCGGGTGTGCATGGATATGCTGATGGCGGACATTACCGGGATTCCAAATGTGACGCTGGACGATGAGGTGGTGCTCATGGGGAGCCAGGGCGGCGAGCGCATCACACCGGATGAGCTGGCGGAGCAGGCGGAGACCATCCCCTACGAGATCATGCTCGGCTTCCTGCCGCGCATCCCGAGGGTGATTGCGGATTGATGAAAGGAAGATTGAATTGACAGTTTTTGACATGTGGAAGAGCGTTTCCGTTCTGAAAGCCATTCTGATCTTTGTCAGTTTTACGGTGCTTTCCTTTGGAAACATGACGGTGTTCATCGCCTTGGGAATCGTGGTGCTGCTGCTGGCGTGCTATATGGCGTTCCGCCAGGGCCAGGGAATCGGCCATGAAGCATGCTCGGTTTCCAGCTCCATCCGCCATATCGGACAGCAGCCCGGGCGTGCGGATCAGATCGACGATAAGATGTACAGGCAGGCGTTCAGCGTTTCCAACGGCGTGAAATCCATTCTCGCCGGAGGTCTGATCGGCTATCTGGTGAATTCCGTGTATATCGCGTGCATGCTGCTGAAGGCGCCCGAGGGCGTGCAGCTGGGCACGCGCATGGCGTCGTTCGTCGTTTCGATCGGCTACTGGCCCATCGTCGTCCATTGGCATGAGCTGTTCAATGTGCTCACGCCGGATATCGTGGCGGTGCTGATGGCGGGCCCCTTCCTGCTGCCGGTATGCCAGTTCGCGGGCTATCTGCAGGGCCCGAAGCTTTGGGAAAAGACGGAAAAGGCGATGGCGGAGGGCAAGCGCCGCGCCAAGGCCCGTTCCCGCATCGGCCGGAAGAAGAATGCCCCCAAAATTCGCAAGCCCGAAATTTGATTTTATTTCGAAAAACCATTTGCAACTATTGCATAAATGTGATATAATTACGACAAATACCATAGGTGGTGCCATGCGCATAATATCAGGGGAAGCCCGCGGACGAAGATTATTCGCGCCGTCAGGAGAGGAAACCCGGCCGACGGCGGACAAGGTGCGCGAGTCGCTGTTCAATATCATGGGCGCGCGCGTGTACGACGCCAGCGTTCTGGATCTATTTGGCGGAACCGGCGCGATGGCGCTGGAAGCATTGAGCCGGGGCGCTGCGCACGCGGTGATTGTCGATTGTGCGAGAGAGGCGATTCAGGCGATCGAACGCAACGCGCAGAACGTGCTGAAAGAAGAGCTCCCCGAGCGCGTGCGGATTCTGCGGGCGGACTACCGGGCGGCAATCGATTCACTGGCCGGGATGAAATTCGATTTGGTTTTTTTGGATCCGCCATATCGGATGACTGACGCCTATGGCGACGCGCTTCTGCGCCTGAAGGCGCGCGGCGCGTTAGGTGAGGATTGCCTGATCGTCGCCGAGCGGCTGAGGGAAAAACCGGTGCCGATTCCGGAGGGATTTGTCAGCTATGACACCCGGAATTACGGCGCGACCAGCGTGGAGCTGATAAGGGAGGCTGCGGAATGAAGGCGATTTACGCGGGCAGCTTTTCGCCGCCGACGCTGGGCCATCTGGACATCATTGCCCGGGCAGCCGGACTGTTTGACGAGCTCGTGGTGGCCGTGTTGTCCCAGGCGGAAAAAAAGTATCTGTTTTCTCCTGCGCAGCGGCTGGAAATGCTGCGGAAGGTGACGGAGAAGTTTCCCAATATCCGGGTGATTTCGGACTGCGGGCTTCTGGTGGACGTCATGAAGCGCGAGGGCGCGGACGTGATTGTGCGGGGGCTTCGCAATTCGGCCGACCTGCTGTTTGAGATGCAGATGGCCGAGGCCAACCGGAAAATCGGCGGGGTGGAGACGGTCTTTCTGACCTGTCAGCCCCAATACAGCATGATCTCCTCGACGATCGTCAGGGATTGCGCCTCGCACGGCGCGCCGATCGATTCAATGGTTCCGGAGGAGATCATTGACAAAATCTATGACGCTTTCGGCGTTGCGCCGGGAACGGAAAGGAAGGACTAAGATGGATCACGATCAGGAGAAGTTCTACGAGGCGGAGGAACAGCAGTCCCAGGCGGAAGCGCAGCCGGTCAATGATCATGAAGACGTCAACGACATGGTCTATTTTATCGAGCTGCTGAAGCATCTGCGCATCCTGCTGGAGCGTGGAAGCCGGGTTCCTTTGACTGGTAAAGCGCTCATCGACGTGGAAAGCTGCCTGAAGGTCATCGATGAGATGGACAGCAATCTTCCGGACGCGATTCAGTACGGCATGCAGATGTATTCCGAGCGCAGCCGGATTATGGGCGATGCGGAGAACACCGCGATCAGCCGCGTGACCTCTGCGGAGATGAAGGCCAACAAGGCGCTGGAAAACGCGCGCCGGGAAGCCGATCAGATCGTGGTGGACGCCGAGGACGAGGCGAAGGCCATTCTGGACGACGCGCAGGAGCGCGCGGATCACATGATCAGCGATTCCGAGATCGTGAGACAGGCTCGCGACGAGGCGCGCAGCATCAAGAACGACGCCCGCGTGGAGGCCGGCGAGATGCGCCTGAAGGCCAGCCACGACGTCTATCGCATGATGTCCGAGGTGGAGGGCCGTCTGGACGAAACGCTCAAGGAGATGCGCCGTCTGCGCTCCGAGCTGACCAGCGACGCAGAATAACCAGCGATTCCGGATTTTAACTTGACAGATGGAACGATCGGTGCGTATAATGGAAAGCAGATAAAGGGGAGTAGCTTGCGGATATTCCGTTACAATTGGCGTCAATACGGCTTAAATGCCCGCTGTTGTATGAAAAAGCGAGACTTTTATTGTGGCGTGGCCGCGATAGAAGTCCCGCTTTTTTGATATTTTTTTGGAGGGGGATTCGATTTGGATACCTTGCTTGAATCGTTTCGAATGTTTCAGTGGCAGTATATTGTCATGTGGGCGATTGGCGGTCTTCTGATCTACCTGGCGATTAAGAAGGACATGGAGCCGGCGCTGCTGCTGCCCATGGGATTCGGCGCTATTCTGGTCAACCTGCCCCAGTCCGGCGCAATTACACAGGTCATCGACGGCGTGGTGGAGGAGGGCTTCCTCAGTGTGCTGTTCGACGCGGGAATTTCCAACGAGCTGTTCCCGCTGCTGCTGTTCATCGGCATCGGCGCGATGATCGACTTCACGCCTTTGCTGTCCAACCCGAAGCTGATGATCTTCGGTGCGGCGGCGCAGTTCGGCATCTTCTTTACGCTGCTGATGGCGCTGCTGTTCGGCTTTGAGCTGAATGACGCGGCTTCCATCGCCATCATTGGCGCGGCGGACGGCCCGACTTCCATTTTCGTGGCCAACTTCCTGAAGTCCAATTACATCGGCGCGATCGTGGTGGTCGCGTACTCGTACATGGCGCTGGTGCCGATTGTCCAGCCGCCGGTTATCCGCGCGATTACGACGAAGAAGGAACGCCGCATCCGCATGGAGTACTCCGCCAGCGAGGTCTCCAAGACCACCAAGATCCTGTTCCCGATCATCATTACCGTGATCGTCGGCCTGGTTGCGCGGCGGAGCGTTGCGCTGATCGGCGCGCTGATGTTCGGCAATCTGATTCGCGAGTGCGGCGTGCTGGACAATCTGTCCGAAACCGCCCAGAAGACGCTGGCGAACCTGATCACCCTGTTCCTGGGCATCACCGTCGCCACCAGAATGCAGTGGGAGCAGTTCCTGAACGCCAATACGCTGATCATCCTGCTGCTGGGTCTGGTTGCGTTTGTGTTTGATACCGTGGGCGGCGTCATGATCGCGAAGTTGTTCAACCTGTTCCTGAAGAAGAAGATCAACCCGATGATCGGCGCGGCGGGCATCTCCGCGTTTCCGATGTCGGCCCGCGTGGTCAACAAGATGGGCCTGCAGGAGGACAACCAGAACTTCCTGCTGATGCATGCCGTGGGTGTGAACGTCTCCGGACAGATCGCGTCCGTGATCGCGGGCGGACTGATCCTGGGCCTGTTCGGCTGATTGGAAGGAGGAGCGCAGCATGAAATTCGAAATCAATTTTCCGGCAATGGTTGCCGCCATCCCGGACGCCATGCTCGGCTGGGCGGGCGTATTTGCCGTCACGCTCGTGATCATCGCAGTGGTCTGGGTGCTGAATAAGGCGACTGCGAAGCACGGAAAGCGTGCGTGAGAAAGAGCCCCGCTTCGGCGGGGTTCTTTTCATGGGAGAGGGTCTGGACAATCGGAACGATGAGGGGTATAATGGAGCGCAGAACGCTCAGACGGGGGATTTGAGATGCGGAGAAGGGATCGGGAGGTCACTGCGCGCGGCGAGATGCTGGACATCATGCGCAGGTGCGATGTGTGCTATGTGTCGTTCATGGATGAGCATTGTCCCTATACGGTGCCGATGAACTTCGGCGTGGAGACCGACGGCGATGATACGGCGCTTTATTTCCACTGCGCCGGAGAGGGCAGGAAGCTGGAGCTGCTGCGCCGCAATCCGCAGGTCTCATTTGCGATGAGCTGTGCGCACCGGTTCGAGGGCAGCGGCATCAGCAGTACCATGCGATACGAGTCGGTTTGCGGAAATGGCCGCATGTACATTGTCGGGATGGAGGAGAAGCCGCGCGGGCTCAACGCGATCCTTGCCAATTATGGACAGGAGCCGATGGAGGCTTTTCCCGAAAGGGCCATTGAAGCCGTATGTGTGCTGTGCTTGACGATCAGCGAGATGACCGGCAAACGCAATGTGCGGTAAATCCGAAGACGGTCTGTGGAAAACCGGAGGTGATTCTGTGCACGAGGTTCAGGCCAGGTCGATTCTCTCCGCGCAGAACGGCATGAATCTGTACAGGGGCTGTACGCACGGATGTATCTACTGCGATTCGCGAAGCACCTGCTATCAGATGAATCACGCCTTCGAGGACGTGGAGGTCAAGGTCAACGCGCCGCAGCTGCTGGAGCAGGCGCTTCGCCGAAAGCGCAGACGGTGCATGATCGGCACCGGCGCGATGTGCGATCCCTATCTGCCGCTGGAACGGGAATACCGGCTCACGCGGCGCTGCCTGGAGATCATCGAACAATATGGCTTTGGCGCGGCGGTGCAGACGAAGTCCGACCTGGTGCTGAGGGATCTGGATCTGTTCCGGCGAATCAATGCGCGCGCCAAGTGCGTGGTGCAGATGACGCTGACGACCTGTGACACAAGGCTCTGCCGGATTGTGGAGCCCAATGTCTGCGATACCTCGCGACGGGCGGAGGTGCTGGAGATCCTGCGGGACGAGGGCATTCCGACCGTGGTCTGGCTGACGCCCATTCTGCCGTTCATCAACGATACGGAGGAGAACATTGCGGGTCTCATGGAGATCTGTGTGCGCGCGGGCGTGAAGGGGATCATCCTCTTCGGAGGACTGGGACTGACGCTGCGTGACGGCGATCGACAGTACTACTACCGCAAGCTGGACGAGCATTTTCCCGGACTCAGGCAGCGCTACATTCGGGAATACGGCAACGCCTATGAGCTGCCGTCGCCGCACAGCGCGCAGCTGATGGAAAGAATCGAAAGAACCTGCGCGGCGCACGGCATTCTGCGCGGCGCAACACCGGTATTTGACTATCTGCGCACCTACGAGGAGCCGATGTCCGGCGTACAGCTGAGCCTGTTTGACTGAATTGGATAAAAACAGACCGAAGTCCTTAATTCAGGACTTCGGTCTGTTTTTTGATGTCTTTCAGAAAACCAGCAGTCCGAGGTGCTCCAGCAGGATCTGCGTACCCAGCAGAATCAGAATGATTCCGCCCGTAAGCTCGGCCGCGCCCTTGTAGCGGGTGCCGAACAGATTGCCGATCTTCACGCCCAGCGCGGAGAGAAGGAACGTGGTGACGCCGATGAATGAGGCCGCCATGACGATGTTGACGCCCAGAGAGGGGAAGGGAATGCCCACCGCCAGCGCGTCGATGCTGGTGGCGACGGCCATCAGGAGCATGGACTTGAAGGAGAAAGAGTCGTCTACGGATTCCTCGTCTTTCGAGCGGGACTCGCGAATCATGTTCGCGCCGATCAGCGCCAGCAGGATGAAGGCCACCCAGTGGTCGATGGCGGTGATGTACAGTTCAAAGACGGAGCCGAGAAAATAGCCGATGGTGGGCATCAGCGCCTGGAAGCCGCCGAACCAGAGGCCGACGATGACCATCTTCTTCCAGTTCAGCTGGCGGGTGGAGAGACCTTTGCAGATCGCGACGGCGAAGGCGTCCATCGAGAGCCCGATGGCGAGCAGGAGCAAGCTGAAAAAATTCAAGAGAAACCCTTCCTTCATTTCATTTGCGTAAACGTACAAAAGACCCATCGCGCATGACCGGTTGCTCGCGGATCATGCACATGAGTCTCGTTCATTAAGGCAGGCCAGATCCCATCGGCGGATCAGTGTGTTGACCGGCCACGCTTTCGCGCAAACTACTCCCTCACGGGCGTTCTGTAAGGAGCATTCTATCATGGATCCCATTGCCTGTCAAGAGGAATGAACAATCTGAAAACAATTTGTGAATTCATGGTTTGTCCACATTTTGTTCAAACGCGGAAAAAAATTTCCAATATACTCAAAAAGGAATCTGGAAGATCTTGGAGGTGCGTACTTTGAACGCCAAGCCTATGAAAAGAAACGGAAAAAAATGGAAGCGCAGATTGTGCAGGGTGCTTCTGCTGCTGTTGCTGCTGGCGGTGATTGCCGCGCTGGGCTGGTATGGATATTGCATGCTCAGGCAGGAGTATACGGTCACCTACGACGCCTACACGGCGACGATCGGCAGCATTTCCAATGCGCTGAGCTTCAGCGGCAACCTGAGTCTGATCGACAGCGCCAGTTACACCGCCGAGGCGTCGACGACGGTGCGCACGATCTATGTCGCCGTTGGCGACGACGTGAAGGAGGGCGACAAGCTGCTGCGCCTGGCCAATGGAACGACCCTTTCGGCGGAATTTGACGGCCGCGTCAACACCCTGAGCGTCGCGGAGGGCGACGAGGTGCAGGCGGGCGCGCCGCTGATGCAGGTGGCGGATTTCGAGCACATGCAGGTATCCTTCCGCGTGGATGAATACGACATCGCGGATATCAGCGTCGGCCAGAACTGCACGATCACGGCTACGGCGGCGGAGCACAGCTTTGAATCCCGGATCGAATCCATCGACTACATCTCCTCCGGCGGCTCGGTGGCCTATTATACGGCAGTGGCTCTTGTGGACGTGGACGAGGGCATCTATCCGGGCATGCAGGCGACGGTGTCCGTCCCCCAGGAGGAGGCTGAAAATGTGGTCGTGCTCAAGATGGATGCGCTGAGCTTTGACGAAACCAACAGCGCCTATGTCTGGATGTACGGCGATACGGGCGAGCTCGAACGGATTGACGTGGAGGTCGGCGTCAGCAACGGCAACTATGTGGAGATCGTCAGCGGACTTTCCGAGGGCGACGAGGTCTATGTGGAGGCGCAGACCACGGCGGTGGCCAACGGGCTGAGCGGACTGATGTCCAGCCTGTTCGGCGCCCAGCAGATGAACCCCGCAGCCGGGAACGCCGGCGGACGCGGAAACTTCGGCGGCGAGATGTCCGGAGGCTTTGCGCCGCCCAGCGGCGATATGCCCAGCGGAGGCTTCGAAGGCCGGGGCGGAACGGGCGGTGGCAGCCGATGAGCGCAGAGATCTTCTTTGAAATGCGCGGCATCAACAAGGTTTATCGGATGGGCGACGAGGATATGAGGATTCTGAAGGATGTCGACTTGGACGTCGCCGAAGGCGAATACCTGTCCGTGCTGGGGCCCTCCGGCAGCGGAAAGAGCACGCTGATGAACATCATTGGCTGCCTGGACGTGGCGACCTCCGGCAGCTATATCCTGCACGGCCGGCGCATAGAGGATCTGTCCGAGGGAGAGCTGGCGCAAATGCGCAGCCGGGAGATCGGCTTCATTTTTCAGAATTCCCAGCTGCTGCCGCGGCTGACGGCGCAGAAAAACGTGGAGCTTCCGCTGGTCTATGCGGGCGTGCCCCCCAGGGAGCGCCGCAGGCGTGCGGAACGGATGCTGGAGCGCGTGGGTCTGACGGACCGCAGCGGACACTATCCGAACCAGCTCTCCGGCGGACAGCAGCAGCGCGTGGCCATTGCGCGCGCCCTCGTGGGCAATCCGACGATTCTGCTGGCCGATGAGCCGACCGGTTCGCTGGATCAGAAGACGGGAGCTCAGGTCATGGAGCTGTTTTCCGAATTGAGCGCAGAGGGACGAACCATCATCATGATCACCCACGATATGAAGATCGCCGCCCATGCCCGCCGCGTGGTGCACATTATCGACGGCGAATTGCAGGAGGGAGGCGGGTGCGAGGATGCTTAGAGCGGCCTTTGGAACGATTGGCATGCTGAAGGAATGCGTGTCGATGTCCCTGAGCAATATCCTGAACAACCGCGTCCGGTCGTTTCTGACGGTACTGGGCATCATGATCGGCGTGACGGCGGTGATTGCGCTGATCACGACGGTTTCGGGCGTTTCGGGTTCGCTGTCCAGCTCCTTTTCGTCCATGGGCGCGGGCACGCTGATGGTTTCGATCACGGGCAGCGATCTGAAATCGGGCCTGACGGACGGCGAGCTCTCCGAGCTCTCCGGGCTGGACAGCGTCGACGGCATTACGCCGACCGTATCGCTGAGCGCCCGCGTTTCCCGCGGCGGCAGCTATGAAACGGGCGTCTCCGTTTCCGGCAAGAGTCCGTATTACTTTCACACCAACGACGAAGTGGTTGCCCGCGGACGCGCGCTGAATATCGTCGATTGCGACAATATGTCGTTTGTCTGCCTGATCGATCAGGACATGGTGGACGCCTTCTTCTACGGCGTGGATCCCGTGGGCGAAAATCTGTACATCGACGGCATTCCCTTTCTGGTGGTCGGTCTGTTTTCCGACGACGGCACCGAGAGCATCGCAAGCATGCTCAGCGGCAGCGCGGACATTCTCATGCCGTATACAACGGCGCTGAAGATGAACAACGCCAATGCGGTGACGGCCTTTACTGTGTATCTCTCCGAGGGCGCGGACTCCGAGGCCGCGGCGGATCGGATCGAGGCCAGTATGGACGCCATGTTCAGCTTTGAGGAGGACTGCTTCACGGTGACCACCCTGAGCGGCATCGAGGATACCATGGAGGAGATGCTCTCCATGATGACCGCGCTGCTGGCGGGCATTGCGTCCATCGCGCTGGTGGTCGGCGGAATCGGCATCATGAACATGATGCTGACCTCCGTGACGGAGCGCACCGCGGAGATCGGCCTGAAGAAGGCGCTTGGCGCACTGCCCTGGCAGATTCAGGCGCAGTTTCTGATCGAATCGTTTTTGCTGTCCGTGATCGGCGGACTGACCGGCGTGGTGCTGGGACTGGCGCTGTCCTTCGGCCTGTGCCGGATGCTGGGCGCGGAATTCGTGCTGTCGGTCGAAGCCATTGCGCTGGGCGTAGGCTTCTCCGCAGCCGTCGGCATCGTGTTTGGCTGGGCGCCTGCGCGAAAGGCCAGCCAGCTGAACCCCATTGACGCACTGAGATCCATTTAGGACCAGGATAAAGGAGGATATTTCCATGAAAATCAGCTTCAGAAGGATTGCGGCAGGAGCGGCGGCGTGTCTGCTGTTGGCTCAGGGCGCGCTGGCGGAGTCCATCTCCTTCAGCGGCACGGTGGATGTGAACGGGACGGTTGAGGTTTACGCGCCCATTGGCGGCACGGTGGAGCAGGTTCAGGCGGAAGTCGGCCAGGCGGTGAAAGCCGGCGATGTGCTGGCGACGCTCTCGACGCAGAAGGTCTATGCCCCGGAGGACGGCGTCGTGACCGGCGTGTTCGGCGTGCCGGGGGATTCGGCGGAGAACGTGGCCGCGCGCTACGGCGCGGTGATGTACATCGAGGGCGAGCGGCGCTACACCATCGCGGCTTCTACGGAAAATGCGTACAATACTACGGAGAACAAGTTTGTCCGCGTGGGCGAGCGGGTTTATCTGAGCTGCTATTCCGACGGCGCGCATACGGGCGAAGGCGTCATTACGTCCATTCAGGGAACAGACTACACCGTGGAGGTGACGGACGGCGAATTCCTGATCGGCGAGACGGTCAGCGTCTTCCGCGAGGAGAGCTGCAAGGCGGCCAGCCGCATCGGCCGCGGCGCCCTGGCCCGCACGAATCCGACGGCTGTGACCGGCAGCGGCAGCATCGTGTCCCTGGCCGTGTCCGACGGCGACAGCGTCCGGCGGGGCGATCTGCTGTTTGAGACGCTGGACGGCGCCTTCGACGGATTTTACATGAGCGGCAGCGCTCTGGCCGCACAGACGGACGGCGTGGTGGCGCAGCTGAACGTGCAGCAGGGCGGGAATGTGCAGAAGGACAGCGTGGCGGCGGTGATCTATCCAGCGAATGCCATGCGCGTGGTCGCGCAGATTTCCGAGAGCGATCTGGGATCAATCCGGGAAGGCGATCAGGTGACCGTGGAGCTGCTCTGGAATCAGGATGAAGAAGTGACCTACGACGGCGTCATCACGGGCATCTCGCACATTGCCACGGAATCTGCCGGAAATGGTGAGAATGCAGACGGCGTGACCTATGCCGTCTATGTGGATTTTGAAGCCGACGAAAACACGCGCTATGGCATGAGCGCCATCGTGACGACGAAGGATGGAACCGGCGATGAGGCGGATGAAGATGCGGAGCAGTAAACGCGCGCTCTGCGCGGCGGTAATCATGGCGATGCTGCTGTCCGTTGGCTGCGCGGAGGAACCGGAGCCGGTGCTTCCGCCGCCGACAGACGCGTCTGACGAAACGACGGAAGCACCTGCGCTGCCGCTGGAAACGCCTGAGCCGGAGGAGACGACGTTCCCCGAGGAGACGCCGCAGCCCTCGGATGAACCGGACGCAACCGCTCCGCCTGAGTCCGTCCCCCCGACGGACGTTCCCGCGGAGTCGCCGGAACCGGCGGATGACGCGCCGCTGATCCGCATCGAGGGAGAAGCGGTGCAGCAGGACGGCGTCTGGCAGGTGATCTGCGCTTCGCCCGAGGACAGGATCTCGTTCGTGTGGAGCTATGCGGGAGAAGCTGTGGGATTTGCGGCGGAGATTGCCGATTCCGAGTGCGTAACGACGGCGCTTGAGGCTCCTGATGAAATGCGGCTGGAGATCAGCGCGGCGGACTGGGCGACAGGCCCGTATACGCTGCGCATCGGCGCGGTGCAGGCGGATGGCTCCGTCGTCTGGGGCGAACTGGTCTTCGCCATTGCGCAGCAGCCGGGCGGCAGACCGGGCGGAAGCTTTCCCGGCGGCTTCGGCGGCAGCCGTCCCAGCGGCGGCTTTGCCGCCGCTGGCGGCGGAGGGGACGCGCCCGGAGAAGAACAGGGCTTTCGCGTCATCCCCGGCGAGGCGCTGACCGACGCGCACGCATCCGGCACGAAGGATATGCGCCTGTATGGCAGCGTGGCGCTGGAGACCGGCGATGCGCCGATGCAGGCGCTGGAGCTGGGCGGTACATCGCTGGATGTGATGCTGGACGGCGGTGCGCAGCGGTTTACCGCGCGCATTGACGCCGAGCGGCTGTATCTGACGCCGGTGGACGGCGGAAATCAGTGGCAGCTGAGCGGAGCCGCGCTGAAGACGCTGAAGATCAGCGGGATATCCGTGCTGGTGCTGGCAATCGACGATGCGGAGATCGGGTTCGACACGGAAATGAAGCTCTCCGGCGCCGTCTATGGAGAGCTGTGCGCGTCGGGCTATGTTTCGAAGGACTATCTGTGGACGGTGGATGCGAGCGGCGTGACGGCTGCTGTTGACGGAGCGGAATACCGTCTGAATGCCGATGGCAATCTGGAGCTGTCTGGAGGTTGAGAACATGTGGAAGAGAGCGTGGAGCTGTTTCCTTGCGCTGAGCGTGCTGTGCGTCCCGGCCCTGGCCGAGGTGTTTGCCGGCGAGACGGTGGCGACGCAGGTCAGCGCCGTTGCCGCCGATGCGGGCGGCGTGGTGGATGCGCTGTGCGTCGGGCCGGGCGACGCGGTGGAGGTCGGCGATGTGCTTGGAACCGTGGCTGCGTCTCCGGTATTCGCGGCGCAGGATGGCACGGTGGCAGTTTTGCACGCGGCGGAAGGTCAGGATGTGAGCGGCACAGTGCTGGAGCTCGCGCCGGTGGAGCTGTATACGATCTGCTGCACGGTGGGCGGGGCGTATGAATCGCCCCGGACGCAGTGGGTGCAGATGGGCGAGCAGGTATACGTCCGCTGTAAGGTGGACGGCACGCATCGCGCGGTGGGCGTGGTGACGGATGTGGATGACGACGGGTATCAGGTGCGAACCATCGGCGGAGAGCTGTATGTCGGCGAGGCCGTCAGGCTGTACCGGGACGACGCGTTCTCTTCAGCGCAATGCCTGGGCGCGGGCACGGTGCTTGCCTCCGAAACGGAAAGCTATGCGGCGGAGGGCAGGCTGGTGGAGCTCTGCGTCTCGGAGGGCGAGCCGGTGGAGCGGGGCGAGCTGCTGTACAGAATTGCGGACGGGCAGGATTTGCGATTCGTCTGCGAGACCGCCGGCATCGTCACCGGGACGCTGATCTCGCAGGGGGAGCGCGTGGAGCGCGGCCAGACAGTGGCGTATGTGGCGCCGCTCGACGGGATTGTCGTGGAGATCTGTGTGGACGAAGCCACGGCCGCCTGCATCCGGCCCGGGGATTCCGCCGGAGTGGTGCTGGCCTCAGACGAGGAGACGGAGCTGTCCGGCACGGTGGAATCCGTATGCAGGCTCCCGTCGCAGGAGGGGTATGCGGTGCGGATTCGCACGGAAGAAGCGCTGGATCGGATTGGCCTGTCGGCAGAGGTGCGCCTGGGGAACTGAGCGCTTGACCGGCGGCCGGAGAACATGGTAGAATGGAAAGGAGGTGGCGCATAGCGAAAGGAGCGAATGATTTCCCCGGCGCGGACTTGTCCGCAGCGGACGCAGCCGGGGGAATTGGCTTGTCGCAGCAAACTGCGCCGGTGGTTGAACGGAATTCCGCAAAGCAAAGGGGCAGTTTGCGTGAAAGAGACCGGAAACTGGATGAAGATATGGAAGGCGGAGGAAGAGCACGCCTTCAGCGGCTGGGACTTTTCCCATCTGGCGGGACGGCAGAAAAGCGATCCGCTGCCCTGGGACTATCGCGGGGAGGTGCTGGACGGGCTGAAGCCGGAGCACCGCCTTCTGGACATGGGCACGGGCGGAGGAGAATTTCTGCGCACGCTGGCGCATCCGCTGGAGAACACTGCGGTAACCGAGGGCTATGCGCCGAATCTGGCGCTGTGCCGCGAGCGCCTGGCGCCGCTGGGCGTCGACGTGCGCGAGTGGAGCGGGGACGGGCCGCTGCCCTTTGCCGACGGGCTCTTTGACCGCGTGATCAATCGGCATGAATGCTTCAGTGCGGACGAGGCGGCGCGGGCATTGAAGCCGGGCGGATGGTTTGTGACGCAGCAGGTGGGCGGGCAAAACTGCATTGACCTGCGTAAGAGACTGGGCTTCGCGCCGCCGCCTTCGGCGCATGATCTGGCGCACAATGTCGAATGGCTGGGGCGCGCGGGATTTGAGATTCTGCGCGCGCAGGAGTGCTTCAATCCATGCCGCTTCTTTGATACGGGCGCGCTGGTGTTCCATGCGAGGGTGATCGAATGGGAATTCCCGGGCTTTACCGTGGAGCGCTGCTTTGACAGGCTGCTGGACGTTCAGCGCGAGATCGGGGCGCGCGGCTTTATTGAAACGACAGAGCACCGATTCCTGGTGGTTGCGCGGCGTGGGAATGCGTAGAGAACAGAGGCCGCCGGATGAGCGAATCATCCGGCGGCTTTTCCGCACGCCTTGAAAGGGCAAAGCATAGTATGCCTCGGGGGCATGGGCTACATACGGCGCAGGGCGCCGTGGAAAAGGCGGGGAGGCGTTCATCCATGGAAGTCAACGGCAAACCAACCATGCTCAGTCAGCCGACAGAACCGGAGCGAAAATCGGAAATCATGACCATCGACGGCTGCAGCGACAGGCTGGCCTGCACCATAGCGGAGGTTCGGCCGGACGGACGGGGACATATCGTGGAAATCAATGTGCGCGTGCGCGGCGTGTGTCCGGGAAAGCGCGTGGCGATGGCTGTCAGACTGTATGAGCTGAACGACGTGGATGAGGAGTTTCCCCGCGGGCAGAGAATCATCCTGCTGCCTGCGCACCACGAACAGTCTGATCGGGACATTCTGGCGAGGGAGCTGCGGTTTGTGCTCCCCGGAGCGCTGGATCTGTCCGGGAGCCGCGGCAGACGGAGATTTCGGGCGCATGTTTTCGCCCACTATGTGGACTTTGACTGACGCAGCGAAGCGCGGCATAGCAGCAGCGCCGCCACGGGAAGCTCGGGCGGCGCTGTGATTTTTTTTGTTTATCCGCGCTTGGAGAGCACGTCCTTTTCGTACTGCGCGACTTCCCCGTACCAGCTCTCGGTGGCGGGAACGCCTTCGCGGCGGCAGTATTCCTCCCAGATGTCGCCGAAGGGGAGCGTCTTGCACTCCTCCATCAGCACCAGCTTCTCGGTGAATTCGGAGCGGTCCTGCAGCGCCTTGAGCCGGTCGTGGGGCTGGAGCAGCGCCCACAGCAGCGCCTTCTGGGCGTTGCGGGTGCCGACGACCCAGGCGGCGACGCGGTTGATGGAGGCGTCGAAGAAGTCCAGGCCGATCAGAACCTTGTCCAGCGCGTCGTTGCGGACGATCTCCTTCATGATCTCCTTCAGCTCGTCCTCCAGGATCACGACATGGTCGGAATCCCAGCGCACGCTGCGGGTGACGTGCAGCGGAATTTTGTCGAAGAAGCACAGAAGCGCGGGAATTTTGTCGCTGACGACCTCCGTGGGATGATAGTGGCCGTTGTCCAGCAGATTGTACACGCCGGGATGGGAGGCGGCATAGCTCATGTAGAACTCGTTGGAACCCACCGTGTAGCTTTCCAGGCCGATGCCGAAGACCTTGCTCTCCACACAGTCGATCACATTCGGCAGCGGTTCGGCGAAGATCTCGTCCAGCGCAGCCTTCAGACGCTGGCGCGGGCCCAGCCGGTCGGCGGGAACATCCTTCAGGCCGTCGGGGATCCAGACGTTGTTGAGCACCTTGTCGTTCAGCTGCGCGCCGATCTCGTTTGCGATGCGCCGGGTGGCCTTGCAGTGGTCGATCCAGAAGCGGCGCACGGACGCATCCGGGCTGGACAGGGTCAGGCCGTCCTTCACCATGGGATGGGAGAAGCAGGTGGGGTTGAAGTCGATGCCGTAGCCGTTCTCCCTGGCGAATTCCACCCAGGGCGCAAAGTGCCTGTATTCAATCCGGTCGCGATCCACCCACTCGCCCGGGCCGAACACGGCATAGCAGGCGTGCAGATTGATGCGCTTTTTGCCGGGAATCAGGCTGGCGGCTTTGTTGAAGTCGGCCTTCAGCTCCTCGAAGGTGCGGGCGCGGCCGGGATAGTTGCCGGTGGTCTGGATGCCGCCGCTGGCGCCGCCGTCGCGCTGGTCAAAGCCGGTGACGTCGTCGCCCTGCCAGCAGTGAATGGAGATGGGCTTGGAGGCGGCGGCCTTCAGCGCCGCCTCGACATCTACGCCAAACCGGGCGTAACGTTCCTTTGCGCTTTCGAATCTCTCCATAATAAAATATCCTCCTTGTCAGTGAATATGAAAAAAGAATAAACGAATCTGCCAATTCTTCTGATCTGTATTATAACATGTCTTCAATTCCGCGGCAATAGCTGATTTGGCAGGAATGGGATTTCTGCGGAAAAATGTTGGCCTGAAGGCCTTCCGGCGCCTGAATGACTTGAACTGACTCGCATTTCGATGTATAATATTGAAGAAATGTATGTCCGCATATTCCGAATGAGGGTGAAAAGGAAGCGGGGATCGATACAAAACGACAATCTGCGATGGGGTGATAGGATTGGAAAACAAGAAGAGAAAAAGGCGTTTCGGAGATCGCAACGACGGAAGACTGCTGCGCTCGCTGAGCCCGATGATGAAGATCATGCCGTACATCATGCCGCAGCGCTGCGACGCCTGCAACAGCTTCAGGGGCGTGGCGGAGATGGACGCCATCGAAAAGTATGTTCAGGAGAAGCGCAGGCAGGGCATGCCGAACTTCACGGTGATGCACGTGCTGCTGGCGTGCTATGTTCGGCTGGTGTCCCAGCGGCCGGGCCTGAACCGGTTTGTCTCCGGACAGAAGATCTTTGCGAGGGATCATTTCGAGGCGATGCTGTGCGTGAAGAAGGAGATGAAGCTCAACTCGCCCGACTCGGTGATCTCCATGGTCTATCCGCTGGACGCGACGGCTGCGCAGGTGTATGAGATTACCGAAAAGCTGATCGAGGAAGCAAAGAACGAGACGACGAACTTCGACGATCTGGCAAAGATACTGGATTACATTCCGGGACTGCTGAAGAAGTTCGCGTTCTGGATGCTTCGCGTGCTGGACTATTTCGGACTGCTGCCGATGAAGCTCAAGCGGCTCTCGCCGTTCCATGGCTCGCTGTTTATCACGTCCATGGCCAGCCTGGGCCTGCCGCCGATTTACCATCACATCTACAACTTCGGCAACGTTCCGGTGTTTCTGGCCTTCGGCATTACCGAGAAGAAGCGCAGCGTGAAGACCGATGGCAGCGTGGAGACCAAAAAGTACATGAACTACACGCTGGTGATGGACGAGCGCATCTGCGACGGGTATTACTACGCTTCGGCCTTCCGCATGTTCAATGGAATGCTGCGCAATCCGCAGCAGCTGGACGAGCCGCCAAAGGAGATCGCGGAGGACGTCGATTAACTGAAAAACCGGATTTGGCAACATTGCGAGCTGTCGCCTGTGGTGCGGCAGCTCTGTTTTGAGAAAAGCGTTTGAGGACGGAGAAGAATGAGAAACCGGACAATCGGAATACTGGCGCATGTGGATGCGGGCAAAACGACCCTTTCAGAGCAGATTCTGTACCGCACCGGCGCGGTGCGGGCGCTGGGGCGCGTCGATCATGGCGATACGGCGCTGGACGCCGCTGAGATCGAGCGGGCGCGGGGCATTACGGTATTCTGCGATCAGGCGGCGTTTGAACACAATGGACACCGGTATACGCTGATCGACACGCCCGGGCATGTGGACTTCTCCGCAGAGGCGGAGCGCGCGCTTGCGGCGCTGGACGCGGCGGTGCTGCTGGTGGACGCATCCGGGGGTGTGCGGCCTCACGCGGTGATGCTGTGGAGATTGGCGCAAAAGTGGAACGTGCCGGTCATCCTGTTTCTGAACAAGTGCGATCTGCCGAACGCAGACCCGGCGCACGCGCTGGATCAGGCCCGGCTCCGGTTGAAGGCGGGGCTCGTTCCGATGCCCGCCGATCCGGAACAGGTGGCGGAATTGGACGAGGGATTTCTGGAAAAATACCTCTCGGGCGATTTCGACGAAGGGGACTGCGCCCGGGCGCTGAGCCGCGCCTTTCAGGCCGGAGAGGCTGTGCCGGTGCTGAAGGGCTCTGCGATGACCGGCGAGGGCGTGGAGATGCTGCTGGACGCGCTGGATTCGCTGCTGCCCGACGGGGAGCGCGCGCCGGACGGCCCTCTGGATGCGCGGGTGTACAAGGTGCGCCGGGATCCGAAGGGAAAGCGCGTGGTCTACGTGCGGATGCTTGCAGGTCGGCTTGCGCCGCGGGATGGGTTTGTCTTCGGGGATCAGGCCGAGAAAATCCATGAGATCCGCGTGTATCGGGGAGGACGCTACGAGATTGTCGGGGAGGCGCTGCCGGGCGACGCGGTGGGGCTGACCGGCCTGAGCGTTCCGCGCTGCGGCGACCGGCTCGGCGTGAAAGACGGCGTCCGCACCGTCGTCGGGCGGAGCGAGTTTGAGACCCGGCCTGCGCTGGCGGCCAGGGTGACTCCGGCGGAGGGCGTGCAGGAGAGCGTGCTGATGGAGGCGCTTAAGCTGCTGGAGGATGAGGATCCCCAGCTGGGCGTGCGATATGATCCGCTGTCCCGGGAGCTCCTCGTGCAGGTGATGGGCCCGGTACAGCTGGAAATCCTGGAGGAGCTGCTGCGGACGCGCTACGGAATCCAGGCATGCTTTTCGCCGCCGCGCGTATTGTACAGGGAGACCCTTTCCGCTCCGTCGATGGGCTATGGCCACTATGAGCCGCTGCGCCACTATGCCGAGGTCAATCTGAGGCTGGAGCCTGCGCCCCGCGGCAGCGGGATCTCCTTCGCCAGCGAGTGCCACGTGGATCATCTGGCGGCCAACTATCAGAATCTGATTCGGACGCACGTGTTCGAGCGCGTCCATCGCGGCGTGCTGACCGGCGCGGAGCTGACGGACGTGCGCGTTGTGCTGACGGCCGGACGGGCGCATCTGAAGCACACCGAGGGCGGAGACTTCCGCGAGGCGACCTATCGCGCCATTCGTCAGGGACTGATGCAGGCGCAGAATGTGCTGCTGGAGCCGTTTTACCGGTTTGAAATCGTGGTGCCTTCCGAATTTGCCGGGCGGGTAATGGCGGATATTCCTGTGCTTGCGGGCGAATTTGACGCGCCGGAAATGCTGGGAGGGGATGCGCGCATCTGCGGCCGGGGCCCCGTGGCCACTTTTGCCGATTATGGCATCGCGCTGCGGGCGTTCACCCATGGCGAGGGCAGCGCCGTCTTCCGGATGGACGGCTACGACGTCTGCCACGACGCGCAGGAGGTGATCGCCCGGACGGGATATGATCCCGACGGCGATCTGGAGCAGCCTGCGTCCAGCGTATTCTGCTCCCACGGGGCGGGGTTTACCGTGCCCTGGAGCGAAGCGGAGGGATATATGCACTGTCCCAAATTGATGAAGTGAAGGGAGAGATTGTTTTGAAGATTCGTCTCAATGAAAACCAGGAGATCGTTCAGAGCGTCAAGGAGGGCCTGAAGCGCACCGGCGGCTACTGCCCCTGCAGGCTGCAGCGCACAGAGGAAAACAAGTGCATGTGCAAGGAATTCCGCGATCAGATTGCGGACGAGAACTTTGAGGGATACTGCCATTGTTTGCTCTATTATAAGGAAAAGTAAAGAAGCAGGCGGGCGAATTGACGCTTTGTGTGTCGAATGCTATACTAATGCGGAGTGAGCCTGAACTCAGGAGGAAGAGAGATATGCGGAAGAGCTCCAACTTTCAGCACACCATGATTGCCTGTTATATGGGATATATCACACAGGCCATCGCCAACAACTTTGCGCCGCTCCTGTTTCTGACCTTTGAGCGGCAGTACGGCATTTCGCTAAGCCGGATCGCCATGCTGGCCTCCATCAATTTCGGAATTCAGCTGGCGGTGGATTTCATTGCGGCAAAGTTTGTGGACAGAATCGGCTATCGCGCCTGCATGATCGCGGCGCACGTGTCCAATGTGGTGGGCATTGCGGGACTGGCGGTGTTCCCGGAGCTGTTCGCGGATCCCTTTGCGGGACTGATCGTCGCGGTGTTCTTCTATGCCGTGGGCGGCGGCCTGTGCGAGGTGCTGGTCAGCCCCATTGCCGAGGCCTGTCCCACCGAGAAGAAGGACGCGCAGATGAGCCTGCTGCATTCGTTCTACTGCTGGGGCGTAGTGGCGGTGGTGGCGCTTTCGACGGCGTATTTTGTGATCTTTGGCGTGGAGAACTGGAAGCTGCTGGCGTTCTTCTGGGCGCTGGTGCCGCTGGTCAATATCTTCAACTTCATTGTGGTGCCGATCAATCCCATCACTGCAGAGGGCGAGGGAATGCGCATCGGCCAGCTGATGCGCTCCCGGCTGTTCTGGCTGCTGGCGCTTTTGATGGTCTGCTCGGGCGCGTCGGAGCTGTCGATGTCCCAGTGGGCTTCGGCGTACACGGAGTCTGCGCTGCACGTGACCAAGGTGGTGGGCGACCTCGCCGGTCCCTGTGTGTTTGCCATCCTGATGGGCGGCGCGCGCATGTTCTATGCGAAGTTCAGCGAGCGGGTGGATCTGACGAAGTTCATGCTGTTCAGCGGCGCGCTGTGCGTGGTCTGCTATCTGCTGGCTTCGCTGAGCGGAAATCCGATGCTGGGCCTGCTGGGCTGCGGTCTGTGCGGACTGTCGGTGGGCATCATGTGGCCGGGCACGTTCAGCGTGGCTACGGTCAGCCTGAAAAACGGCGGCACGGCGATGTTCGCGCTGCTGGCGCTGGCGGGCGATCTGGGCGGAAGTCTGGGGCCGGCCGTGGTTGGCGCGGCATCCTCGCTGGCGGGCGGCAATCTGAAGATGGGCGTGCTGGCCGCGATGGTTTTCCCGCTTTTGATGATCGCGGGTTTGACGGTACTGCGGAAAAAGTATTGGGGAGCGGATAATCGATGATTCGGGATCGGGAATTTTACCGCACGATTCTGCGGATTTCTCTGCCGGCGGCATTTCAGGCGCTGGTGAGCTTTCTGGTGGTGGTGGCGGACGACATCATGGTGTCTCTGCTGCCCAACCACACCGTCGCGCAGGCGGCGGTCTCGCAGGTGAACAGCATTACGGCGTTCTACACCGCCACGATGACCGGTCTGGTCAGCGGCTCGGCGGTGCTGATCGCCCAGTACTGGGGCAAGAAGGACATGGCGCGCATCCGGAGAATCTTCTCGGTGGTGCTGTGGTTCTGCGCGCTGGTGGCGGTGGCGTTTGTGGCGGTGGCGAGGCTCTTCCCGGAGGCGGTGGTCGGCATCGTGATCAAGGGGGAGGAGACGGAGGCCGTCGCGCTGGCGCTGGAGTATTTCGCCATCGTCTGCTTTACATATCTGCCCTTTGCGATTACCACGGCGCTGATCGGCATGCTGCGCTCCATCGAGATCGTGCGCATTACGCTGGTCACGACGGTGATTGCGCTGTTTGTGAACATCGGGCTGAATTACGTGCTGATTTTCGGCCGTCTGGGCCTGCCGGCCATGGGCGTGCGCGGCGCCGCGCTGGCGACGCTCATCACCCGCATTGTGGAGATGATCGTGGTCTGCGTCTATGTCTTCGCCGTTCAGAAGCAGCTGGAGTTTCGGCCGAAGGATCTGCTGTGCGTGGACGGAACGCTGGCGCGGGATTACATGCGATATGGCCTGCCGGTGGGTCTGACCGACATGCAGTGGGCGCTGATCGGCATGATCAAGTCCGCGATCATTGGCCAGATGGGCGCAGCGTTCATGGCGGCGAACAACATCGCCTCCAGCATGGCCAATCTGGGCACGATGTTCACCTTTGCCCTGGCGGGCGGCGCCTGCGTGATGGTGGGCAAAGCGGTGGGCAAGGGCGACTATGATCTGGCCAGAGCCTACTCGAAAACCATTCAGATCATGTTCTTCATCATCGGCCTGGTGATGGCCGCGCTGGTATTTGCGCTGAGAGAGCCCTTTACGCGGCTCTACGGATCGTCGGCCGATCCCGAGGTGTACGGCCTGAGCGTCGCCATGATCGCGATTCTGTCGGTCACGCTGATCGGCACCAGCTATCATGCCAGCTGCTTTGTCGGCATCAACCGCGGCGCGGGAGACAGCCGCTTCGTCGCGATGGTCGATATGATCTGCGGCTGGCTGGTGGTGCTTCCGGCCACGCTGCTGGCGGCGTTCGTGTTCCATGCGCCGCTGCCGATCGTCTTCCTGTGCACGCGCATCGACCAGTGCTTCAAGTGGCTGATCGCCTTCATCCGGCTCCGCGGCGACAAGTGGATTCGCAACGTCACCCGCGAGGCGGCCTGATCGATTCTTTGAAAGTTAACATTTTTCCGGGATCCGTTTATATCCAGTTGATATTTCGCGGTTATTATAGGATCATAAAGCAGGGCGGGTCATCTGTTACAAGGATATACCCTCATGTATCCAATCCTCTCTTCCCCCATGAGTCAGGATATGACAACGATTCGCACCCCATCCATTCGTCTGGTCAGGGATGACCCTCCTGCTTTTCCCCTATAGGCCGCCAGGCAGGGGAAGGGCTATGCTGAATTTTATCTACAATCCAGTGGCCGGAAAGGGCAGGGCACAACGCTTTCGCAGCGCGATTGAGGCAAAGCTGAAGGCGTCGGGCGTTGCTTATTGTTTTTGGGAGACGTCGGAGCACGGGGACGCCACGCGCATTGCCAGGGAACTGACCGGCCGCGGCGAATGCGATATCGTGGCCATGGGCGGCGATGGCACCGTGCACGAGGTGCTCAACGGCCTCGCGGATCCGGCGCGAGTGAATCTGGGGCTGATTCCTTGCGGCTCGGGCAACGATTTTGCCGCGGCCATCGGAATTCCCCAGACCCCCGAGGGTGCGCTGGACGTGCTGCTGTCTGCGAAGCCCAGGCCCACGGATTTCCTGGAATGTGCGGGCGTTCGCGGGCTGAACGTCATTGGAGCGGGCATTGATGTGGAGATTCTCAAGCGCAGCTATCGGGCGAAGTTCCTCAAGGGCAGTCTGAACTACTTTGCATCCCTGATCATGGCGCTGATCCATTTCCAATTCTACCGGTTCCGGGCGGAATTCAACGGTGAGCGGAAGGAGCATCGGGGCCTGATCGTCTGCGCCTGCAACGGGCGGCGGATCGGCGGCGGCATCGGCATCTGTCCGGATGCGGTGGTGGACGACGGCCTGCTGGATGTGGTGATGGTGGAGGACGTGAGCAAGGCCATGATTCCGGGCGCGCTGGTTCGGCTGGTGCAGGGCAGGATTCTCCGGCAGCGCTATACGCGCCATGAACGCGCCGGGCGGCTGAAGGCGCTGTTCGATCCGCCCGCGACGGTGCAGATCGACGGCGAGCTGTATGACGGGCTGCCTTTTGACGTTCAGGTTGTGACCGGCCAGCTCAGAATTTACAGAAGATAGGGGAAGGAAGCGAGCCTATGCCCGGCGATTGCCATATTCACATGGTGCTGGATGGAATTGATTACAGGAAGGCCATGGGTGCGCACCGGGAGCGCGTTCAGGACGGCTGGATTCGCGCGACCCTGCAGAGCTATGCCGACGCCGGCGCGACGTATCTGCGGGATGGCGGCGATGCGCTGGGCGCAGCGAAGCGGGCGGCGCAGCTTGCGCCGGAATACGGAATGGAATATCGCACGCCGCTGTTTCCGATCTGCCGCAAAGGCAGGTACGGCGGCTTTATCGGGCGCACGTTCTCGGATTTCGCGGAATACCGGGCGCTGGTGGACGAGGTGGCGCGCGGCGGCGGCGATTTCGTGAAGATCATGATTTCCGGGCTGATGGATTTCGATCATTTCGGCGTGATCACCAGCACGCCCCTGGATCGGCAGGAGATTGCGGATATGATTGCCTATGCCCACGACAGCGGCATGGCGGTGATGGCGCATGCCAACGGCGCGCAGACCATTCGAGATGCGCTGGACGGCGGCGTGGACAGCGTCGAGCACGGCGCGTACATGGATGCGGAGTGCGTTTCCCAGCTGGCGGAAAGCGGAGCGGTGTGGACGCCGACGCTGGTAACCATTGCAAACCTGATCGGCTGCGGGCGATATCCGGACGAGGTGCTTCGGCCGCTGCTGGAGCTGCAGATGCGCAATGTGCGCGACTGCGCTGCGCAGGGCGGGATTGTCGCGTCCGGCAGCGATGCGGGCGCATACAGGGTGTACCACGTGAAGGGCATGCTCGAGGAATCAGCGCTGCTGGCGGGAGCCGGCGTCACGGAGGCGGCGCAGCAGAGCGCCATGGAGCGGATTCGCAGCCGCTTTCGCAGAACGGAAGCCTGATGGATCCGTCGACGACGCCATCAGAATAAATGTAATGCTCTGGACATCATTTTTTAACAAAAATGGAGTATAATTCTATCAATATCCTGCCGCTCTGCGCAGGATGAGACGCCCAACTGTTTGATCGACCCAAAGGAGAGTGAAGGTCCGTCATGGACGGCAACGCTACATTAACGTTTGCAATTCTGATCGCACTTGTCTGCTGTTCCGCCTTTTTTTCTGCTGCGGAAACCGCCTATACCTGCCTGAACCGGGTTCGGCTGAAGAACCTCGCCAACTCCGGGAACAAGCGGGCCGAGAAGGTTCTGGCGCTTTCCGAGGACTATGATCGCCTGATCTCCAGTATCCTGATCGGAAATAACATTGTGAATATTCTGTCGACCTCGCTGGCGACGGTGCTGTTCGTGCAGCTGCTGGGCAGCTCCGGCGTGACGGTTTCGACGGTTGTGATGACGGTGTCCGTCCTGCTGCTGGGCGAGGTGGCGCCGAAGAGCATCGCGCGCGTGAGGAACGAGAAGATCGCCTTCGCGTTCTATCCGGTGCTGAGCTTTATTGTGAAGCTGCTGCGCCCGCTGAATTTCCTGATGGGCTGCTGGCAGAGCCTGATCGGCCGGATGATCAAGGACGACGCGGAGCACGGCGTGACAGAAGAGGAATTGATCACCATGGTGGAGGAGGCCGAGAGCGACGGCGAGATCGACGAGCATGAGAGCGAGCTGATCCGGTCGGCGATTGAATTCACGGATCTGTGCGTCGAGGATATTCTCACGCCCCGCGTGGATATCGTTGCGGTGGACGTGGAGGCGACGGAGGCGGAAATCGCCGCGCAGTTTGCGGAGAGCGGCTTTTCGCGCCTGCCGGTCTATGAAGAAAACGTGGATGATATCATCGGAATTCTTCACGAGAAGGACTTCTACCGCAGCCGCGGCCGAACCGGCGTGCGCGAGATGATGACCACGCCCATCTGCGTGATGCCCACGACCCGCCTGAGCGTGCTGCTGAAGCTGCTGCAGCGCCAGAAGGGACACATGGCGGTGGTGATGGATGAATACGGCGGCGTGACCGGCATCGTGACGCTGGAGGATATCCTGGAGGAGCTGGTGGGCGAGATCTGGGATGAGCACGACGAGATCGTCGAGGAGTTCAAGAGATTGCCCGACGGCAGCTGCCGCGTGCAGTGCGGCGCCAATCTGGACGATCTGCTGGACATCTTCGGCCTGAAGAAAGAATATGAGTCCGTGACCGTGAACGGCTGGGTGCTGGAGGAAATGGGCACCTTCCCGCAGCCCGGCGATACCTTCGACTGCGAACACCTCCATGTGACCGTTGAACAGGTCGACAAGCGGCGGGTGACGCAGATTCTGGTGGAGCCACGGGAAAAGCCGGAGACAGAAGAATAACGACAGACGATCCGGGGGAGCCGACGCTGAAAGCGTCAGCTCCCTCAAATCGTTGACAAAGTCAACGCAATTTGCAGCCGCAGCTGACGCCGTAAGCAAAAATGCCGACTGATTTCATGATTTCAGCAGGCATTTTTGCGTTTGCGGGCTTTGTCAGTGGTCTGAGGGAGCCGACGCTGAAAGCGTCGGCTCCCTCGTCACGCTTTTGGGCCTGCGGCGTATGATGATCCATAGAACGCTCGGGGAAGGATCAGCATGAAGACGATTCGGGATTTGCTGCCGGGACAGCAGGGCGTGATCCGCCGACTGCTGAACACCGGCTCCATGCGGCGCAGGCTGCTGGATATCGGAATGATTGAGGGAACGAGGATCGAGTGTGTGGGCAGAAGTCCCGCCGGAGATCCTGCGGCCTATTTGATACGCGGAGCGGTGATCGCCATCCGCGGAGAGGACGGATGCGGCGTGGTGATTGACGGACGGGAGGGAGCGGTATGGGACTGACGGTGGATTCCATGGGAAAAAACAGCGTGGATTCCGGGCTGGAGATCCGCAAACGATCGCCGGAGGACCGGGTGGTGGCCATCGCGGGCAATCCGAACGTGGGCAAGAGCACCCTGTTCAACGCGCTGACGGGTATGAATCAGCACACGGGCAACTGGCCCGGAAAGACGGTGGCGAACGCGCAGGGCTATTGCGAATCTGCGGCGCACGGCTATGTGCTGGTGGATATTCCGGGCACCTATTCTCTGATGGCCCACTCCGCGGAGGAGGAAGTGGCGCGCAATTTCATCTGCTTCGGCGAGCCGGACGCGACGGTGATCGTCTGCGACGCCACCTGCCTGGAGCGCAATCTGAATCTGGTGCTGCAGACGCTGGAGGTCTGCGGACGGGCGCTGGTGTGTGTCAACCTGGTGGACGAGGCGCAGAAGCGCGGCATTCGGATTGATTTCGAGGGGCTTTCGCGGCGGTTGGGCGTTCCCGTGATTCCGACGGTCGCCCGGAAGAAGCGCACGCTGCGGGCGGTTCTGGATGCTCTGGATGCGATGATGGAGGCGCCTCCGCGCGCGCCGATGGAGATCCGCTATCCGGATTGCGTTGAACGGGCGGTTGCGCGGATCTTGCCAGCGGCGGAGCGTTGCGCCGCCGGTCGGCTGCCGCCGCGCTGGCTGTGCCTGAAGCTGCTGGATCCCGATGAATCGCTGCTTCGGGAGCTGACGTTGTATCTGGGGGCGAACCCTCTGGAGGACGAACAGCTTGCGGCGGAGGTGCAGGCGGCCCGGTCGGAGAGCGGATTGGACAAAGACGCCTGGAAGGATGCGGTGGTCTCCGGCGTCGTGCGGGCGGCAGAGCGCATCTGTCGGGGCGTGGTCGGCGGTGGGGCGGAGGGATATAGCCCGCGCGACCGGCGCATCGACCGCATGCTGACCGGCCAGCATACAGCCTATCCTGTGATGCTGGCGATGCTGGCGTTCGTCTTCTGGCTGACCATCGCGGGAGCGAACGGTCCCTCCGAGGCGCTCTCCAGAGGTCTGTTTGCGCTGCAGGATCGGCTGACGGAGCTGTTTGAATGGCTCCATGCGCCGGAATGGCTGCACGGGGCGCTGGTGCTGGGCGCATACCGGGTGCTGGCATGGGTGGTGGCGGTGATGCTGCCGCCGATGGCGATCTTCTTTCCACTGTTTACATTGCTGGAGGACGCAGGCTTTTTGCCGCGGATTGCCTATAATCTGGACTGCCCGTTCCGAAAGTGCTGCGCCTGCGGCAAACAGGCGCTGACGATGTGCATGGGCTTTGGCTGCAATGCGGCGGGCGTGGTGGGGTGCAGGATCATCGACTCGCCCCGGGAGCGGCTGATCGCGATTCTCACCAACAGCTTCGTGCCCTGCAACGGCCGCTTTCCTACGCTGATTGCGCTCATCACGATGTTCTTTGCGATCTCTGCAGGCGGATGGATGGATTCGGTCTGGGCTGCGCTGATGCTGACGATGGCGATTCTGCTGAGCGTGGGAATGACGTTCGCGGCGTCGAGGCTGCTGTCGAAGACCGTGCTCCGGGGCGCGCCGTCGTCGTTTACATTGGAGCTTCCTCCCTACCGAAGACCGCAGATCGGCAAGGTGCTGGTGCGATCGGTGTTCGACCGGACGCTGTTCGTGCTCGGGCGCGCGGCAGCGGTGGCCGCACCGGCGGGACTGGTCATCTGGCTGATGGCCAATGTGACGCTGGGCGGCCGCAGCCTGCTGATTCATTGTGCGGCGGCGCTGGATCCCTTTGCGCGGCTGATGGGACTGGACGGCGTGATTCTGACGGCGTTCATTCTCGGGCTTCCGGCCAACGAGATCGTCATGCCCATCGCGCTGATGGCCTATCTGGCCCAGGGAACGCTGATGGAGCCGGGAAGCACGGCGGAAATGAAGCGTATCCTGCTGGAGAACGGATGGACCTGGCTGACGGCGCTGTGCACGATGCTGTTCTCACTGTTTCACTGGCCCTGCTCGACGACGCTGGCCACCATCCGCAGGGAGACGGGCAGCTGGAAGTGGACGGCGTTGGCGGCGGCGCTGCCCACGGCCATCGGCATGGCGCTCTGCATGCTGGTCGCGGGCGCTGCGCGGCTGATTGGATAAAACAAATAGCGCCTCCGATGCGGTGTTTGCATCGGAGGCGCTGTGCGGCGCTTACTGGATGACCTCGACCTTGATCAGGTTGGTGTTGCCGGAGTGGCCGTTGGGGATGCCGCCGGTGATGACGATCTTGTCGCCGGGCTGCAGGCCGAGCTTTTCCTTGGCCAGCTGGGTGGCGCAATAGAACAGCACATCGGTGGAGGTGAACTCCTGGCTCATGGCGGGCAGCACGCCCCAGGACATCGCCAGCTTGCGCAGCGTGCGCTCGTTGGTGGTGACGCCCAGAATGTCCACCGGAGAGCGGAAGCGGGAGATCATCCGCGCCGTCATGCCGGACAGCGAGCAGACCACGATGGCCTTCGCGCCGATATCGATCGCCATGCCGCAGGTGGCGTGGGAGATGGCGTCGACGGTGCTGTGGGTGACGAATTCCGTGTTGAGGAACCGCTTTTTATAGTTGATATTTTTTTCGGTGTTTTCCGCAATCTTGGCCATGGCGGTCACGGCCTCGACGGGGTATTTGCCCGCGGCGGTCTCGCCGGAGAGCATGATGGCGCTGCTGCCGTCATAGACGGCGTTGGCCACGTCGGAAACCTCCGCGCGGGTGGGACGGGCGTTGTGGATCATGGATTCCAGCATTTCGGTGGCGGTGATGACGCGCTTGCCGATCAGACGGCAGCGGGTGATCAGCTTTTTCTGCACGGCGGGCAGCTCTTCGTAGGGGATTTCCACGCCCATGTCGCCGCGGCCGATCATGATGCCCTCGCATTCCTGGCAGATTTCGTCGATGTTGTCGATGCCGGGCTGGTTTTCGATCTTGGCGATCAGGCTGATGTGGCTGCCGCCGTGGGCGTCGAGAAAGCGGCGCACGTCAATCAGATCCTGGCGCACGGAGACGAAGGAGCAGGCGACGTAGTCGACGTCGTGCTCGATGCCGAAGAGCAGATCCTTTTTGTCCTGCTCGCTGAGATAGGTCATGCTGAGCACCTTGTTGGGGAAGCTCATGCTCTTGCGGTCGGACAGCTCGCCGCCAATGGTGACGGTGCAGTGGATATCATGGCCGTCGATGTCGTCCACGCGGAGCGCCAGCAGGCCGTTGCAAAGCAGCACGCGGTCGCCGGGGTTCAGATCGCCGGCGAGGCCCTCGTAGTTGACCGAGACGCGGGTCTCGTCGCCCTCCACGTCATCGGTGGTCAGGGTAAAGCGCGCGCCCTCCTGAAGCATGATTTTGCCGTCTTTGAAGGTGCGGATGCGGTATTCAGGCCCCTTGGTGTCCAGCATGATGGCGATGGGGAGGTTCAGCTTTTCACGAACGCGCTTGATCAGTTCGATTTTGTCGTGATGCTCCTCGTGCGTTCCGTGGGAGAAATTCACGCGGGCGACGTTCATGCCCGCCAGGCACATTTTTGTCAGCGTCTCCTCATTCTGACTCGCTGGGCCAATGGTGCAAACAATCTTGGTCTTTCTCATTTTCTCTGCAACTCCTCTGATAAGACTTCGATATACCGGATACTATTATACCGTGTGCGCGTAAACTATTCATCTTTGTGGCATTAAGAAAGGATATAAATATGTTGTCCGGCGCGGCTGGATATGTTATAATTTAGAGTGTCCGAAGGAGGAAAGCACATGCGGAAGCGATGGGCGGCGGCGCTCCTTCTGGCTGCGGCGGCGCTGGCGGCGGCCGGATGGGGACTGACCGGGATGAAAAACCGCTCGGCGGCAGGATATCCTGTGCGCGGCGTGGACGTCTCGCACTACCAGGGCGAGGTCGATTTCAATCAGCTGGCGGAGCAGGGCATGCAGTTTGCCTACATCAAAGCGACTGAGGGCAGCTCCCATATCGATGAATGCCTGGCGCAGAACCTGCAGAAGGTTCGGAATGCGCCGATCCGGGCGGGGTTTTATCATTTCTTCAGCTACGACAGCCCGGGAATCGACCAGGCGATGCACTTCATTGCCTGCGTTCCTGCGCAGGAGGGAATGCTGCCTCCGGCGATTGATGTGGAGTTTTACGCAGACAAGGCGGCGCATCCGGCCGCGCGCGAGCAGGTCATTCCCGAGCTTCGCGTCATGGTCGACGCGCTGGAGCAGGCCTATGGCGTGAAGCCTGTGATCTATTGCACGCTGCGGGCCTATCGGCTCTATATCCGGGACGCCTTTGAGGACTGCGATCTATGGATTCGGAGCGTCTATTTTACGCCTCGGCTGGATCGGGACTGGACGTTCTGGCAGGTTTCGGATTGGGAACGGCTGGAGGGCTACAGCGGGGAAGAGGAGTGCATTGATGTGAATGTATTCCATGGAACAGAAGAGGCGTTTTCCGGATATCCGGAGACAATCGTCAGAAGTAAATGAAAAGGAAGCTGAAATGCGAGAGATTTTGAAAAAATACTCCGGCGTGATCTATATTGCGCTGATGACGGCGGTAATCGTCGTCGTGCTGAATTGCACCAATGAGATGGGGCAGATTTTTGAGGCATTGAGATCGATGGATCCCCGCTGGCTCTGCTGTGCCGGCGCGGGAATCGTGCTGTATGTCTTCCTGCGGGCCGCGACGATCCGGTTTTATCTGATGCGGCGCGGCCACAGGGTTTCCTGGCGGAGTGCGGGCGGCGTCACAGGCGCGGGGCAGTTCTACTCGGCCATCACGCCCTCGTCCAGCGGCGGACAGCCCATGCAGGTGGTCTGGCTGCGGCGGCTGGGGATTCCGGTCAGCTTGGGCACCGCCTGTGTTTGCGTGAAATTCCTGGGCTTTCAGATGGCGGTGCTGCTGCTGGGGGGCGTGATGGGACTCGCCAATGCCCGCATGGTCAATGAACAGCTCATCGGGTTTCGGTGGCTGGTGGTGTTGGGATATCTGGTGAACGCGGCGCTGATCATGGCGGTGCTGTTTACGATTCCGAGGACCCGCGTGGTGGACAGGATGAGTTGGGCCGTGATCCGGTTGGGGGAGAAGCTTCGCCTGGTGAAAAACCGGGAGGAGACCTTTGAGCGCTTCCAGAAAATGGTGAAGGAATACCGGGACGCGCTTTTGCAGCTGCTGCACACGCCGTTGGACGCTGTGGTGATTTTCGCGCTGTCGATCATGCAGGTGCTGTCGTATATGGGCGTGGTCGTCTGCCTGTATCATGCGTTCGGCCTGACGGGCGTGCCGGCGCAGCGGATCCTGACCATGCAGCTGATGCTGTTCATCGCGGCCGCGTTCATTCCATTGCCCGGCGCAGCCGGCGCGCAGGAGAGCGGCTTCTGCATCTTCTTCCGCGGCATCTTCCCGGACAGCGGCCTGATGGCCGCCATGGTCTGCTGGCGTTTTTTCAGTTATTATCTGCTGATTCTGCTGGGCTTGATCATGATGGCGGCCGCTCGGATCCATAGAAAAGAGAGACGACAGGATCCGAAAGAAAATTCAGAAAAAAGTGATTTTCCCTATTGACAAATCAAGGAACCTGCTGTATAATAACTCTTGTCCGTTGGAGATGAGCAATCACACGGCGGGTTCATAACTGGGTGTGGCGCAGTTTGGTAGCGTGCTTGAATGGGGTTCAAGAGGCCGGAAGTTCGAATCTTCTCACCCAGACCACTTAAAAGACCTGAAAACGAATGGTTTTCAGGTCTTTTTTATGTACAGCAAACGTCTGACTGCCATGCTGACCCTGTCTGTCCGCGGCTTCTGCAGATCGTGTTGTCAGGCTCTGTGTCAAATGTAGGGGTGAAAAGAGAAAGATAACAAAATTCTCTTGCGGAAATGAGAGAAGTTCTGGTATCCAAAGGAAGACCTTTTGAGCG
>SFJH01000072.1 GCA_004555155.1 Clostridiales bacterium | reverse complement strand
CCGCTCGACTTGCATGTGTTAAGCACGCCGCCAGCGTTCGTCCTGAGCCAGGATCAAACTCTGATGTTCAATCCTTATCCTCAACTTCCATGTCTACTCGCTCCCAGCTCGCCAAAGCCAGTCGCTTTCTCCATTTCGTCAAGGCGTTTCACTCTTTCGAATCTGACTGCCATCGACGCCTCGTCGCGCTTTCGCGCTCTTCGTCGACGTTTCTTGTACAAAATGACTTTCTCTGTATCGTTTTCAAGGATCGCTCGCGTTTCGCGGGTTCGTTACTCGCTCAACGCATGAATTATTATAGCAAAAGGCATGCCTTTTGTCAACACTTTTTTTGAACTTTTTTATTTCGCAAGATATTGTAGATTGTGAGGCTCCATTTACACTACATCTTGTAGTTTTTCCTGAAATTTCCATCAGAATCCGGGATTTTTTCCGGAATTTCTTTTGTTAAGAAATTGGTCTTTTTCTCGGGAAAAGAGCGCGATCAGGGCGAAAACAGCGGCGATGAATGCAGAAATTTCCAGGACGGGCAGCGGATTTTTCTGCCGGTGAAGCGGAAAGCGCAGCTGCAGCGCGGTGAAGGCGGTCATCAGCGCGGCCTGCGCCAGCCTTGCGGCCAGATATCTTGCGGGGCGAACGGTGCGGCGGCAGGCGGAGAGGTTCTGCGCGGCGATGCACATGCCTCCCAGTCCGGCCAGTGCGGCGATCATCAGCAGGCGCGTTTCCCGGCGCAGCGCCAGCGCGGAGACGGCCCGGGCCGCCGAGGGCAGCTCCAGCAGGCACACGGCGGCCAATCCCGCCCATTCGCTGCGCGCGATCCGGGCGATCAGCGCGGCGGCGACGCTGAAGAGCATCATATATCCGCAGACGGCGAGCGCTCCGGACACGGCGGCGCGCAGGGGCAGATCGGCGGCGGAGTCGGCCGGCGGCGGCAGCGGCTCGTCCGGGGCGATGCGGCGGGTGGCGATCAGCAGCGCGAGCTGGGAAGCGAGCTGCGCGCGCATCAGCAGATAGCCGTCCGCCGGGCTGCCCAGCATGGACGCGCCGATCCCCGTGATCAGAAACGCCGGGCTCATGCCGCCGACGCAGCAGACGATGCGCTCCAGCTCGGCCCGGGACAGTCCTGCGGCGGCGCAGGCGCGCAGTGCAGCGGCCGCGCCGGTGGGCGATCCGGCGGTCATTCCGATGGCGACGGCGGGCGCGGCGCTGCCGGGCAGGTTCAGCAGCGGGCGCATCCATCGCCCCAGCAGCCGCTCATAGGCGCGGACGGACTCCGGGCAGGTGAGCAGCGGCGTGAGCGCCATAAATGGAAACAGCGCCGGCGCGACGGACTTGTACCAGGCGTACATCGCCTCGCGCGCGGCGTTGAGCGCGGTCTCCGGATAAGCCAGCAGCGCGGTCAGAAACAGCGCGGCGGCGGCAGGCTTCAGGAATCTCATCGGCTCACCTCCGGGAAATGGGTATGCGGAAAAGGCGCGGTCTATGAAGGAAAACCGCCCCGCGGCGCTGGCCAGGAGGCGGTATAAAGGCGAACATTCAATTCGATTTCTGAATTTCGTTCGTATTCATTATGTCTGTATAATAGGTAGAAATCCGGACGGGATCAGAAGGACAGCAGCACCTCGCCGGAATCGCCGGGCTCGGGATCCTCGAGATAGAAGCGGACGGTGGTGTCGTCGATCCACTCATAGCACAGGCGGGACTGGCTCTCCGCGCCGCGGTAGATCAGGCCCTCCACGGAGACGTTGCTGTCGTAAAACAGGCCCAGCTTGCGGGGATAGGCGCAGAACATATAGCCATACGCGCCGTAGGGATAGTCGTCCAGGGAGACGTCGGCGGCGGAGACGGGCGCGGCGGATTCCTCCGGGGCGGTCGTGGGCTGGGCTGCGGCGCCGTCGGAGTCCTCGGGCGCGGGAGTGGCGCTGGCTTCGATATAGGCCCGGCGCTCATCCATGCGGGCGAGCATCTCGAGGAAGTCCTCCTCGCTGGCCAGTCCGGTGTCCACGGCGGAGACGATTTCGATGGTGCGGCCGGTGGGCGACTTGATCGAGCCGTAGGCGTGCGGCAGCGTCAGTTGGCCGAACTGCATGATATAGGTGGACAGGAACATGCCCACCAGCATGATCACCAGCACGGCGACCATGGTGAAGATCAACGTGCTGTTCTTGCCGCGCAGGCGGCTGCGGATTGAGCCTGCGCCCCAGATGAGCGCTTCGACGATCATCGCCACGCAGCCCAGCAGATTGAATTCGGGCAGGCGCAGCAGATGGTAGCCGCACTGTTCGAGCAGCGTGGTGACGACCAGCACGAGCGCCGTGACGCCGAGAACGATCATCATGACCTTGCTGAAGGTGGACAGGGAGCGTTTTTGGAGTTTCACAGTATCACCTCAATCAATATTCAGGGAATCCTCAAAGTCGTTCACGATGCGGACATAGCGCGGCGTGTCGACGATGTAGCTCAGGCCGTGGCCCGCGCCGGGAAAGGTGTGCAGTGCGACGCGGCCGGGGTTGGCGGACTGGATTTCGCGGCTCATTTCACAGGGGACGAAGCGGTCGTCCTCGCCGTGGATGATCAGGATGGGCACGGGTGCGCGCTTCACGGCCTGCACGGCGGAGGCGGCGCGGAGGTTGAATTTTCCGAACATTCGCGCGGAGAGCCGGACGATGGGCATGAGCAGCGGCGCGGGCAGACGCATGTCGCGTGCGACGCGGCGGATGATCGCCTCGGGCGACGAGAAGGGGCAATCGGCGACGATGCCGACGACGTTGGGGGGCAGGGGCAGGTCGGCGGTCATGAGCACGGTGGCTGCGCCCATGGACACGCCGCCCAACAGAATCTTCACATCGGGGCCGAAGCGGCGGACGGCGTAGTCGATCCAGTCCAGGCAGTCGAAGCGCTCGTTGACGCCGAAGGAGATCACGCGGCCCTGGCTCTGGCCGTGGGCGCGTTCGTCGATGAGGAGGAGGTTGTGTCTGCGGGCGCGGCTGATCTCGGAGCCGCCGCAGAAATCGCGGATGGCGCTGCCGCGATAGCCGTGACATTCGATCTCGAGGGGCGCGCCGTCGCGGAGATGATAGTAGCGGGCGTGAAGGCGCAGACCGTCGCGGGAATGGATGAAGACGTGTTCGCAGGGGAGGTCGTTGAAGGTCTGGATGAGCGCGCGCATGCGCTCGCGCTGGCGCTGATACTGTTCCTGAGCGGGGATGTCGAAGGGGTTTTCCACGCGATTGTGCTGTGGGGAATAGAAGACGATGCGAAAGATGATGCACAATGCGAGGAGGAACAGTAGGAGAAGGAGGGTTGGAAGAAGATATGACAGCATAATTCACCTCTGGGTTCATTATAGCGCGAAAAAGCGGGGTTGGCAATGGGGGTGGGAAAGAAAAGGGAAAGGCAGAATAGAAACGGCGGCAGCAGGAGAAGGGTCCAGGGGGATCATCCCCCTGGCGGGGTGCAGGGGCAGCGCCCCTGCGGCTCATCACAGCGCTGTACCACGCCCCCGCCGTTCCCCCGCGCGCCCGAACCAAAGTCCATGCGTGGAAGCGGCAAGAAATTTCGCACAACGTCCCCTGCGTGCAAAGTCGGGCGCGCAGCTAACTTAGGCGCGTCCCCGGAGGAAAATCCAAAGAGCGCCAGCGATTTTGGATTTTCCTCCG
>SFJH01000071.1 GCA_004555155.1 Clostridiales bacterium | reverse complement strand
TCATTTTCGAAATCTGACTGTTTGTTCTTCTCATTCTCTGTATCGTTTTCAAGGATCGTCGCCGTCGTTTCCGCGACAGCATGATGTATTATACACGCCCATCCCGGGCTTGTCAACACCTTTTTTCACTTTTTTTGAGGAAAATCGCTCTTTTTCAGCAAAAAAAGCGCTTTTTTCGGTGCTTTCAAGCATTATATCACGAATCCGCCCAGAGTGCAACCCGTTTTTCATATTTTCTTCGCAATTATTTTACCGGATATCTGACACAGAACGCACAAAAATGATATAATGGAAGAACATACACATCAGAGGAGGAATCTCCATTTGAAAGCGAAGCACATGCTCCTGCCGCTGCTGCTGGCGGCACTTCTGGCCCTTTCGCCCTGTGCGCTGGCGGAGGCGCCCGCCGCTGCAGAATTCGAGGGCGGCGAAATCGCCTATGCGGACGCGCTGGCGCAATACCAGTCCGTGCAGCGCAGCTATGCCGACCTGGGTATCGAGGAAGACCCGGCGATTCTGGCGCAGCAGGTGCTGGAGGGCATGGTGGAGGACGCGGTGCTGCAAGGGAAGGCCGGGGAGCTGGGGCTGCTCACGCCCGACGCGGCGGCCCTCGCGGCGCTGCAGGCCGACGCCGAGGCCACCCATGAGGCGCTGATTTCCTATTATATTGACTTCTGCGCGTCGGAGGGCATGACCGAGGGCGAGGCCCGCGCGGCCACGGAGGCCTATCTGGCCGAGGAGGGTCAGTCCGTGCAGGATCTGCTGGACGCGCGGCTGGCCGACTGGTGGCGCAGCGCGCTCTACGAATATATCTGCGGCGACGTCGCGGCGACGGAGGCCGACATCCAGGCGTATTACGACGCGCTGGCCCAAACCCAGCAGCTGCAGTTCGCCGAGGATCCCACGTATTTCGACTACCTGTACATGAACGACGATCTGATCGCCTACCGTCCGGAGGGCATGCGCTATATCAAGCACATCATCATCGGCTTCGACGAGGCCATGGCGCTGACGTATGAATCCCTGGTGGGCGAGGGCCGCCTTTCGGACGCCGACCCGGAGGCGGTGGACGCGCTGTACGCCCAGCTGGACGACCGGGTGGCGGAGGTGCTGGAGCTGCTGATGCAGGGCGAGGACTTCGACGCGCTGATGCGCACGCACGGCGACGATGAGAACATGCGCTACGAGCCGTACTCCACCGACGGCTACATCGTGCGCGAGGGCAGCGCGCTGTTCGTGCCGGAGTTCACCGAGGCGGCGTTCTCTCTGCAAAACATCGGGGACGTCTCTGACCCGGTGCGCACCGCCGGGGGCGTCCACTTCATCCTGTACGCGGGCGACGTGCCCGCCGGGCCGGTTCCGCCGGAGGAGATTTGGGACGCGCTGGCCGTGGAGGCGCAGAACCGGATGGCCGACGAGGCCTACGACGCGCAGGTGGCCGCCTGGGTGGCGGAGGCCGCGCCCGTGTATCACCCCGAATACCTGTTGCAGTAGATTTGCAAAATGGGGAAGGAAATGATACAATAGACCAGATGAAATCTACGCAACTCTGCTGGAGGGGTTTTCATGGCCGAAAAGCCAAAGCTATCCCAGAGGACTGTGCTGCGCACATTCCTCTATATGGGCATCGATCTGATCGTAGTCAACGTGGCCTTCGCCTTTGCGATGATGCTGCGCTTTAATCTGAACCTGCAAAGCCCTACATATCAGCAATTCTCCGGCGCGCTGCAACGGCTGACGCCGTTCCTCTGCGCCATCTGCATCGGCTGCTTCGCGCTGGCAGGGCTGTACCGGCGGCTGTGGAAGTACGCCGGGCTGGAGGAGATCTTCACCATCGCGCTGGGCAGCGGCTTCACGGTGGTGGCGACCTACGCCTTCACGCGGCTGATGGACGTCTATTCTCTGCTGCCGAAGTCTGTCTCCCTGCCCCGGGCGGTGTACATCATCGCCTGGTTCATCATGACGTTTCTGACCGTGGTCACCCGCATGGGCGGCCGGGCCTTCTGGCGCATGACCTGGCGCGCCGCGAAGGGCTCCCAGGCCCACATGCTCCGGCGGGTGATGGTGGTGGGTGCGGGCTGGGCCGGCGCGACCACCATCCGGGACACGCGGCTGTCCGGCGACGCCACGGTGGTCATCGCCGTGGACGACGACCCGGCCAAGGCCGGCACGCGCATCGGGCGGGTGAAGGTGTTGTACTCCACGGAGAACATCCCCGAATACGCGCGCCGATACGCCATCGACGAGATCATCATCGCCATTCCCTCGGCCAGCGCGGTGGACAAGCGCCGGATCATGAACATCTGCGCCCAGACGGACTGCAAGCTGCGCTACGTGCCGATGCTGTCCGAGGTGGTGGACGGCAAGCCCCAGATGGGCGCAGTGCGCGACGTGAACATCGCCGACCTGCTCTGCCGCGACGAGGTGAAGCTGGACATGGATTCCATCCGCAGCTACCTGACCGACCGCACGGTGCTGGTGACGGGCGGCGGCGGCTCCATCGGCTCCGAGCTGTGCCGCCAGATTGCGCGCTTCTCCCCGAAGCGGCTGATCATATTCGACATCTACGAGAACAACGCCTACGAGCTGCTCTACGAGCTGCGCCAGAAGTACGGCAGCGCGCTGAACGCCGAGGTGCTGATCGGCTCCATCCGCGACCGGAAGCGGCTGGAGGCGGTGTTCGCGCAGTATCGGCCGGACGTGGTGTTCCACGCGGCGGCGCACAAGCACGTGCCGCTGATGGAGGACAGCCCCGCCGAGGCCGTGAAGAACAACGTGGGCGGCACGCTGAACGTGGCGCTCTGCGCGGACAAATACGGCGTGAAGCAGTACGTGCAGCTGTCCACGGACAAGGCGGTCAACCCCACCAACGTGATGGGCGCCACCAAGCGCATCACGGAGCTGATCGTGCAGTACATGGCTCTGCGCAGCCACACGGAATACATGGCCGTGCGCTTCGGCAACGTGCTGGGCTCCAACGGCAGTGTGATCCCGCTGTTCCGCAACCAGATCGCCAGCGGCGGCCCGGTGACGCTGACCCACCCGGACATGGAGCGCTACTTCATGACCATCCCGGAGGCCTCCCAGCTGGTGCTGCAGGCCGGCGCATCCCGGCGCAGCGGCTCGCTGTTCATCCTGGACATGGGCACGCCGGTGAAGATCGCCGACCTGGCGCGCAACCTGATCCGGCTGTCGGGCTACACGCCGGGCCGGGACATCGAGCTGAAGTACGTGGGTCTGCGCCCCGGCGAGAAGCTATACGAGGAGCTGATGAAGCCAGAGGAGCGCGCGCGGATGCAGAAGACCCACCACGAGCAGATCTTCATCGCGCCGCCCATCGAGATGGACTACGATCACTTCGAGGCGCGCATCCAGGCGCTGCTCAAACAGGCGGAGGACGACCCGGAGCACATCCGCGACGGCATCCGCGAATTCGTGCCCGAATACCACCCGAAGCAGAGCGAGGATGCCGCTTCGGAAAAGACCGCTGTGTGATACCTGAACGGGGGGAGCGAACGTCAATCCGGCGTTCGTCCCCCCCGTTTTTTTCGGTTCTTCCCGGAAACCCAGGCTATGCGAATGATCCGCAGCCTGGACGGGGGGAGCGAACGTCAATCCGGCGTTCGTTCCCCCCGTTTTTTCGGTTTTTCCCGGAAACCCAGGCTATGCGAATGATCCGCAGCGCGTATGTCCATGGCTCTGCCATGAATGACAACGGCAGCGAAAGGGCGAATCACATCTCTTCGACGTCGTTTCCTCCATTCCGGCGCCAGGCAGTGTGATCCTTGGAGCCATGTGGCCGAACTTTCCTTGAAGAGCCTTTTTATGGGAAGCCCACCCCCGCAAACGCCGATTGACGGCATTTCCCCGGCTTTCCGCGAAGCAACCCCGATCCGGAATTGACAAACCCCACCATCGGCGGTAATATAGATAAAGGCGCTCCACTTCAAAGGCGAGGAGAGGTTCCCAACCATGCAAAACCGGCTACTGGTTCAACTGCGCGAGGGCAAGCCGCTGACCGGGCGGCAGCTGCTGCTGCTGATCGTCCAGCTGAGCATTCCCACCATACTGGCGCAGATCTCCCACATCATCATGCAGTACATCGACGCCTCCATGGTCGGTCAGCTGGGCGCAGCGGATTCGGCCTCCATCGGGCTGGTGTCCTCCAGCACGTGGCTGCTGGGCGGCGTGTGCTCGGCGGCGGCCACCGGCTTCACGGTGCTGGTGGCGCAGTTCATCGGCGCGAACCGGATGAAGACGGCGCGCAACATCATGATGCAGTCCTTCGTGGTGGCCACCGGCTTCTCGCTGCTGCTGGCGCTGATCGGGGCCGCGGCCAGCGGCGCGCTGCCCCACTGGCTGGGCGGCACGCCGGAGATCTGTCCGAATGCCTCCTGGTATTTTCTGGTGTTCGCGCTCTCGCTGCCGGCCATGCAGCTTTGCAACCTGGCCGGCGGCATGCTGCAGTCCAGCGGCAACATGCGCGTGCCCAGCATGCTGCACATCCTGATGTGCGCGCTGGACGTGGTGTTCAACCTGCTCTTGATCTTCCCGGGCAGCACGGTGCTGGGCGTCCACCTGCCGGGCGCCAACCTGGGCGTGCTGGGCGCGGCGCTGGGCACGGCGCTGGCGCGGGCGGTCACGGCGCTCTTGATGCTGTACTTCCTGCTGGCGCAATCCCCGCTGCTGAAGCTGCGGCGCGGCGAGCATCTGAAATTTGAGCCGGCGCACCTAAAGCAGGCGATCCGCATCGCCGTGCCGGTGGGCTTCGAGCAGCTGGTGATGAGCGGCGCGCAGGTGATGTCCACGCGCATCGTGTCCCCGCTGGGCACGGTGGCCATCGCGGCCAACTCCTTCGCCGTCACGGCGGAGAGCCTCTGCTACATGCCCGGCTACGGCATCGGCGCGGCGGCCTCCACGCTGATCGGCCAGAGCATCGGCGCGGGCCGCCAGGATCTGACGCGCCGCCTGGGCTGGATGACCACGCTCTTCGGCGTCGCCGTGATGACCGTCTCCGGCGCCGCCATGTTCATCGCCGCGCCGTGGATGATCTCGCTTCTGTCCCCCGACCCGGCCATCGTGTCGCTGGGCGCGGAGGTGCTGCGCATCGAGGCCTTCGCCGAGGCGATGTACGCCGCCTCCATCGTGGCCTCCGGCGTGTTCCGGGGTGCGGGCGACACGCTGGTGCCCAGCTGCATGAACTTCTTCAGCATGTGGGCCGTGCGCATCCCGCTGTCCGCGCTGCTGGCCCCGCGCCTCGGCCTGCACGGCGCGTGGATCGGCATGTGCGTGGAGCTGAACGTCCGCGGCATCCTGTTCCTGATCCGTCTAGCGGGCAAGCGCTGGATGAAATCCGCCGCCGTGGAGGCGACCAAAGCATGATCCCCCGGGAGCCGTGGCCATCCGCCCCGGTTCCCCTTTTTGTCGCCCCCCGGTCGCCCCGCGCCTCGGCCTGCACGGCGCGTGGATCGGCATGTGCGTGGAGCTGAACGTCCGCGGCGTCCTGTTCCTGATCCGCCTGGCGGACAAGCGCCGGATGAAGTCCGCCGCCGTGGAGGCGACCAAAGCATGATCCCCCGGGAGCCGTGGCCATCTGGACTGTTCCCTTTTTTCTGTTACCCGATGAATTCGGGCCGCATCCGCTTTTTTGCGAAGCGCCGGTTTTCCCCATTGACATTGACGCTGCGTCAACCGCTATAATTCCTCTATGAAGGAGGGAACCCCATGCAGGAATACACGATTCACGATCTGGCGAAGCTGGCCGGCGTATCCACCCGCACGCTGCGCTGGTATCATCAGATCGGGCTGCTGCGGCCCTGCCGCACGGCAGAGAACGGCTACCGGCTGTATTCCGGCGCGGAGGTGAATCGGCTGCAGCACATCCTGTTCTATCGCGCCCTCGGGGTGGAGCTGGCGCAGATCGGACGGATACTGGACGACCCCGCCTTCGACCGGATGGCCGCGCTGCGCGGGCATCTGGCGGCGCTGCGGGACGAGCGCGCGCGCATCGACGCGCTGATCGCCACCGTGGCGCGCACCATAGAATCCGAAGAGAGGAATGAAATGATGATGGACGAGCAAAAATTCGAATGCTTCAAGCGCGACGCCGTGCGCAAAAGCGAGGCGGAATATGGCCGGGAGTCCCGGGAGAAATACGGCGACGACGCCGTGAACGCCTCCAACCGGAGGCTGCTCTCGCTGAGCCCGGCGGAATACGCCGAGTGGCAGCGCCTGGACGAGGATATCCGCGCCCGGCTGGCAGAAGCCGTGCGCGAAAAACAACGGCCCGACGGCCCCGTGGGCGCGGTAATCGCCGAGCTGCACCGCCGCTGGCTGAGCTACACCTGGACCCGCTATTCGCCGCAGGCCCACGCCGGTCTGGCGGAGATGTACATAGCCGACGAGCGCTTCCGCTCCTACTACGATGCGGAGGTGCCCGGCTGCGCCCAGTTCCTCCGGGACGCCGTGGTCGCCATGACCAGCCGCGCGGAATGAGCGGCGTTCAAACTCCATACCAGCAAAAGGGGAACGGATCGTTTCACATCGATCCGTTCCCCTTTCATGGACTCTTACACCTCGTTCCAGATCCTTCTGGCGTTGGCCAGCGACACCGCGGAGGCGTAGGCCGGATCCTCCAGCCCCTCGAACTCCACCATGATGTTGCCGTCGTAGCCCGCGCGCTTCAGGTACGACAGGTTCTCCCAGATGTCCAGATCGCCCTGTCCCAGAATCGCGCCGCGCAGGTAGCGGCCCGCGCGGGAACGGAACCAATGGCCGCCGCAGTCGAACTGCGTGGTGTCGCCCGGGTCGCGCTTGCGCACGTAGAAGTCCTTCAGGTGCACCATGCGGGTGCGCCCCGCCAGCCGCTGACAGGCCACGGAGGGATCCTCGTCCACGCAGA
>SFJH01000070.1 GCA_004555155.1 Clostridiales bacterium | reverse complement strand
ACCTGCTCAAGACGTATCCGACGTTCAAGTCGGTCATCCCGGTCTTTGCCGCGGCGACGATCTGCATCGGCATCATCGTCCTGCTGATCAACTCCACCTACGGCCGCGCGTTCAAGGCGATCCGCGACGATGAAATCGCCGCCGAGGCCATGGGCATCAACCTCTTCCACCACAAGCAGATGGCGTTCGTCATCTCCTCCTTCTTCGCGGGCATCGGCGGCGCGCTGCTGGCCATGTACCAGGGCAGCCTGCAGGCCAACGCGTTCAAGTCCTCCATGACCTACGAGATCCTGCTCATCGTCGTCATCGGCGGCATGGGCTCCATCAGCGGCAGCGTCATCGCCAGCTTCCTGTTCATCGCCGCCAGCGAGTGGTGGCTGCGCTTCCTGGATACGGAGATGATGCTCTTCGGCGGGACGTTCAAGGTGCCGCTGCTGCGCTCCGGCTTCCGCATGGTCGTCTTCTCCGTCGTCATCATGGTGATCGTGCTGTTCTTCCGCCGGGGCATCATGGGCGAAAACGAGCTGTGGGACCTGGTTGAGAAACGGACAAAGAAAGCGAAGGGAGGCGCCAGGCGATGAGCCGGAACGTATTGCATGTGGAGAACGTGACGATGCAGTTTGGCGGCGTCGTCGCGGTGAACAACCTCTCCATGGACATCAACGAGGGTGAAATCGTCGCCCTCATCGGGCCAAACGGCGCGGGCAAGACCACGGCTTTCAACTGCATCACGGGCGTCTACGAGCCGACCAACGGCCGCGTGGACTTCATGGGCGAAACCATCGTGGAGAACTACCCCTCCGGCCGGATGAAGCGCGCCTACGCGGGCGAAAACGCTGGTCTGTACACGAAGAAGATTGTGCGCACGCCGGACAGGATCACCAGCCTGGGCATCGCCCGCACGTTCCAGAACATCCGCCTGTTCAAGAGCCAGACGGTGTTCAACAACGTGCTCATCGCCATGCACATGCGCCGCACCAGCAACGTATTCACCGCTACCTTCCGCCTGAACCTGAAGGAGGAGCACGCCATGCGCCGGGAGGCGATGGAGCTGCTTCAGATCGTCGGGCTGGACGGCGTGGCGAACGAGCTGGCGACCTCGCTGCCCTACGGCCAGCAGAGGCGGCTGGAGATCGCGCGCGCGCTGGCGACGCACCCGAGCCTTTTGCTGCTGGACGAACCGGCAGCGGGCATGAACCCGCAGGAGACCGAAGAGCTGGGCGCGTTCATCCGGGAGATCAAGGACAAATTCAACCTGACCGTCTTCATGATCGAGCATCACATGAACCTGGTCATGGGCATCTCCGACCGCATCTACGTCATCGACTTCGGCAAGCAGATCGCGGAGGGCACGCCCAGAGAGGTGCGCGACAATCCTGCCGTCATCGCGGCGTATCTGGGGGTGGATGAAGAATGAACATGCTCAAGGTCACGGACCTCAAGGTCAACTACGGCGGCATCGAGGCGCTCAAGGGCATCAGCTTCGACGTGCGCCAGGGGCAGATCGTCACCCTCATCGGCGCGAACGGCGCGGGCAAGTCGACGACGCTGCGCGCGATCTCCGGCCTGGTGAGGCCGAGCGACGGCAGCATCAATTTCATGGGCCGGGACATCACCACGCTCAACTCGCAGAAGATCGTCGCGGAGGGCATTGCGCTCGTCCCGGAGGGACGCCGCGTGTTCGCGAACCTCACCGTCAAGGAGAACCTCAAGATCGGCGCGTATCTGCGCAAGGACCGGGACGAGATCGAGGAGGGTATCAAGGAGATTTACCGCCGCTTCCCGCGTCTGCGCGAACGCGAGTGGCAGCTGGCCGGCACGCTCTCCGGCGGCGAGCAGCAGATGCTGGCCGTCGGCCGCGCGATGATGGCCAAGCCGAAGCTGATGATGATGGATGAGCCGTCACTGGGTCTGGCGCCGCTGGTCGTGCGCGACATCTTCGCCATCATCCGCGAGCTCAAGAGCGAGGGCATCACCATCCTGCTCATCGAGCAGAACGCCAACGCCGCGCTGCGCTGCGCGGACTACGGCTTCGTGATGGAGACCGGGCGCATCACCCTCACCGGCACCGGCGAGGAGCTGCTGTGCAACGAGGCGGTCAAGGCCGCGTATCTGGGGTCGAACTGAGCGGAGATTGAACCGGGGCTTTTCCTGCTTCGCATCACTGTGCCGGGTATTTCCCGGCACTTTTTCTATTGACCGAATCCTTTGCCCCTCTCGTGCGTCTAATAGGTGAAGAGCGCTTTTCAGAAGAATTCCATTCAAAGGGAGGAACCGCCATGGACAAGGACGCCTTCGCCGGGCGCGTGACGGCGATGCAGCAGAGCCTCTACCGCGTGGCGGCGAGCTATCTGCACGGCGAGGCCGACCGGCTCGACGCCGTGTGCGAGGCCATCGCCAGGGCATGGGAGAAGCGGGGCACCCTGCGGGATGAACGGCTGTTTTCCACGTGGCTCATCCGCATCCTCATCCGCGAATGCGTGAGCATCCAGCGCAGGCAGCGCCGCACCGTACCCGTCGAGGCCTTGCCCGAGCAGGCGCAGAAGGACGAAAGCGACGCGGTGCGCAGCCTCCGCGAGGCAATCGAAACGCTTCCCCAGCGGCAGCGGACGATGGTGGTTCTGCACTACATGGAGGGTTATGACGTGCGCGAGGTCGCGCGCATCATGGGTACAACCAGGGGCGCGGTGTGCGCCGGGCTGTCCCGGGCGCGCGAGACGCTGCGCAGACGAATCGGGGAGGACATGGTATGAAGCGTGTGGATTGGCAGAGCGTGTATGTCCCCCAGGGTGCCGCGCTGGATATTCGGGTGCGCCGGACGCTTCGCACGCTCAGCGATGCGCCGGACAGGAGGACGAATATGAATGTCAGCATGAAAAGAAGGATCGCATGGGTGGTATGCGCCGTGCTTGCGTTGGCCTCGGCTGTCGCGCTGGCGGCGGGGCTGCTGTTTTCGGACAGGGTGGATGTACAGGCGAGGGCTGAGCAGACGCTCGCGCAGCGCTACGGGCTGACGCAGGACATGCTCTCGGTTTTCAGCCGGGATGTGGACGAGGCGGCGGGCACAGTGACGTTCACACCGCTCGGGGAAGCTTCGGACCGGCTCGGCGAACGGCTGGGCACCTACCGTGTCACGGTCAGTGACGGGAAGACGACGGCGGTCTGGTCGCACGACGGCGAGCCGGTCGGAAGCGACCTATCCTCGCTGGTTTGGGACGCCGGGCTGCTGGGTCAGGCGCTCGAGCGCCGCGCTGCGGGCGAGGCGTGGTTTGAAATCCTGTGCAGCGATGCGGAGCTGGCGGTGAACGTCACCGAGGACAACGCCGAGACGCTGGCACGGCAGGCTGTCGCGGAGCGCTACGGCGCGAATGCGCTGGACGGCTTTGCGCTGGAGGACGTGAACGCCCACGTGTCCGGGGAGCAGGAGATGGCGGCGAGCGGGCACGGCATCTGGCAGTACACCGTCTGCTTTGCCCGCGCGAATGGGACGGCAGGCACGGTCGAGCGCTATTTCGTGGAGCTGTACGCGGACGACGGCAGCGCAGCGTCCTGCGGCTACGAGGTCGAGGAGGGCACGGCATCTCCGGGCGACGCGGCCACGCCGAACGGTCAGGCGGTTCCCGACGTGCCGGAGGAGATCATCTCGCTGGCACGCACGGCGCTCGCACAGCGGTATGCGCTCACGCAGGCGCAGCAGGACGCGATGACGCCGGTGGAGGAGTGGCTTTGTATCGACCGCGACGGGGAAAAGCCGGTGTATCAGGTGTGGTTCTGGCTCTGGCAGAGCGAGGACGAGACGTGGCGCGAGGGCAACGGCATGTATG